>NZ_JBWJIG010000007.1:0-272036 GCF_056490705.1 Pedobacter humicola
TGAAATCCCCAACATAATACACTAGCGAATTCTTATTTTTAGCGGTGGGTGATATGTACTTTTTGAAATATAGCTAGATATGTTTTTATCTCATTGATCTACTTGAAGCACAAATTAGGCCATATGCGATAAACTTGCGTAAGAATGGTATTACAGATATATAGACGATGAAAGCCTTGCTAGTCTACTATATTTGATTGCACGGGTTGGGATATGGGAAGAATGATTGCTTGGCTGTCGAATGCGCTGGTATTTTCGAACCTTGGAAATCTTTCGGCCGATGATTTCCTTCATCCCGCCAAGGCTGTGTCCAAACCGGATGGAACCGAGTATGGTGACACAAAATCGCAGTTTGCCGCCTGTACCGAAAACAAACTGATTCCCCCACGCCAGCAAAAAAGCCTGGCGATTAACTGCAAAAATATGTCACACATCTCAAACAGAAATACCAGATTGAAATATTTTATCTATATCAACTTTTGGTCATATGTAAAATTGATAAGGAGATCATCTTTGATATTTTCCTCTAGATAAATCGATTTAGAATTTAGAAAAAATAGTATCTTGGTCTTTTGTGCCCGAAAGGGTTTATCCTAGATATGCCATGAAAAATACCAGCCTATTGATCATATGTTTAACAGTTCTGTTACTGGGGAATTATTGCGGGAATGCTTTGGCTCAGACTGCAAAGCTGCCTACAAAATGGACAACTGAGGCCATGACCGCTGCAGTTCCCTTTCCTGAATATCCGCGCCCTCAGCTCGTTCGCGGGGAATGGAAGTCGCTAAATGGCAAATGGGACTATATGGGTGGAAAAGAAAAAGCACCGGCACTAAATCCCAAAGTACCAGTTGAATTTACAGGCAGGGCAGAGCAAATCCTCGTGCCATATTGCCCCGAATCGGTAATTTCGGGAATAGAGCGTAAGCAGGAAGTGAACATGTGGTACCGCAAGCGTTTTGAGATTCCGCAGAACTGGAAGGGGAGGAATATAATGATCAATTTTGAAGCGGTTGATCACGACGCGACGGTATTTGTGAATGGAAAAAAGGCTGGTTCGCATTCTGGTGGGTATGACGCCTTTTCCCTTGATATCACCCGGTTGCTAAAGGCCGGAAGCAACGAGCTGATCGTGGCCGCCCATGATCCCAACGACGGTAGGACACCTTCGGGCAAGAATGGGCCGCGAGGTGACTATACTTTTAGCTCGGGCATCTGGCAAAGCGTATGGCTCGAACCCGTAAGTACGTTACACATCAAAAATATCAGACTTTTACCAGATCTGGAGCATAGCAGGCTCCAGGTTACGGTTGATGCAGGTTTATCTACCCTGTCCGCGGTAGCGCTTGATGGGAAGAAGATCGTTTCGCAGGCGGAGGGGAGTTCCGGTAAAACATTTTATCTACCCATCGCAGATCCAAAACTGTGGTCACCGGAAGTGCCTTTTCTTTACGACCTAAAAATCACGCTCAAAGACAGTAATGGTAAAACCACCGATGAAATCAGCAGTTATTTTGGTATGCGGGAGATCAAGCTAGGCAAGGTGGCGGACGTTGTGCGGCCACTGCTTAACGGTAAGTTCGTGATGCAGCTTGGGCTGCTGGATCAGGGCTATTGGCCGGATGGTGTTCTGACCGCTCCAACGGATGAGGCACTAAAATCGGATATCGTATTTACCAAGAAAGCCGGTTTTAATTTGATCCGCAAACATATGAAGACCGAGCCGAAGCGTTTTTATTACTGGGCAGATAAACTGGGCATCCTGTTATGGCAGGATATGCCGGCGATCTGGTACCAGAACGAAGATACAGCAAAAGTGCGTCCGGCTTTCCGTAAGGAACTTAAAGCAGTAATGGATGAACACTACAACTCACCATCAATTATTGCCTGGGTACCCTTCAACGAAAATTGGGGTGCCTTCGATGTGCCGGAGATTACCGACTGGGTTAAAAAATATGACCCTTCCAGATTGGTGAATGGAAATTCAGGATTTAACAACAATCCGGGCTATCAGAAGGCTGCCGGTGATCCGGGAAATGGCGACTTTGTGGATACGCACATTTACATTGGTCCCTATGATGCTTCTAAACCCGATGCTAAAAGAGCGGCCTCTCTTGGCGAGTTCGGTGGGGTAGGGCTTTTTGTGAGAGACCACATGTGGCCCGTAGAGAACAATGCCTATGCTTACGAACCAACCATTTCAGCGCTTACCGATAAGTATGTGCTCCTGATGAGTCAGGTAGAGCAGCTGATGAAATATAAAGGGCTGAGCGTTGCTGTGTATACACAAACGACAGATGTTGAACATGAGGTAAACGGGCTGCTGACCTATGACCGAGCAGTCGAAAAAATGGATATCAAGCGGGTAAGTGAAATCAATACGGCGGTAATTGCTGAGGGTAAAAAACTAAATTCTCCTGAAGGTCGTTAACGAATAACAAAAATCCGTAGCAGATATTATAACGTCATCTGGCAAAGATCGATTATCACTAAAACATATTTGAAAAAGTCAGATGGTAACATCTGACTCCATAGATAGGGAAACATCCGATTGCACCAAATAATCTTAATAAATTTGGGGTAAATAGCGAACGGATTATTTGGTGATTTAACTTCGTATTTGAAAGATATTCTGTTAAATATAAATATCGCACAAGATTCTTCTTAGAATAAGATAAATGTCATTAAAATAGCGCTTTTTTAAATAAAATATCAATTTTAAATGGCATCTAAATTAATAATTATATATTTGCAACCTTGAAAGTAAACAATTTAACTGATGTTTTTATTTAGTGATCTGCGTTTTGCTTTTAATAGAGCCATAGGAATAAGGCTTTTTTAATTTTGAAGACAACCTAAACAACTTGAATGCTTAATTTAGTTCTCTTTGGCCCTCCAGGGGCGGGTAAAGGCACCCAATCTGAAAAGCTGATTGCAAAATATCAGTTGGTACACGTTTCAACAGGCGATCTTTTTAGAGCACACGTTAAAGGAGAAACCGAATTAGGAAAAAAAGTTAGTCAATTGTTAGCTGATGGGGAATTGGTTCCTGACGCCATTACAATTGCCATGCTTGAAGAAGAGGTAGATAAAAATCCGGATGCTAAAGGATTTGTGTTTGATGGATTTCCGCGTACCGTTCCACAAGCGATTGAGCTTGATTTATTTTTAGAGCGTAAAGGCAGTAAAATTGCCGGTGTTATTGCTTTGGACGTTGATCAGGACGAATTGACAAAACGTATCGCCGAGCGCCATAAAATCAGTGGCCGCCCGGATGACGATGCTGAAAAATTGAAAAAACGGATTTCAGAATATTTCGATAAAACCATCCATGTACTGCCTTATTATGAGGAGCAGGGAAAGTTGAATAAAGTAAACGGAATTGGCGAAATTGAAACGGTATACAATGATCTTTGCGCAGTAATTGATCAGTATAAAGTATAAAGTCCGGGTAGCAAGTATTAGGTATCAGGTAATAGGTATCAAGAAGCCAGTTTAAAGTAGTAAGTATCAGGGAAGGGTTTTAATTAAATTCCCGATCCAATATTCAAAAACATACAAGGAGTTATAATGTTAAAAACGTTATAACTCTTTAATTTTAAAGGAACTATCATCCCCGACGTTCCAATATTAACATTTCAATAATAAAATATGTCACAGGGTTCGAATTTCGTAGATTATGTAAAAATTTGTTGCCGTTCTGGTAAAGGCGGTGCAGGTTCGGCACATTTACATCGTGATATTTTAACATCAATGGGTGGTCCCGATGGTGGTGATGGCGGCCGTGGCGGCCACATTATCGTTAAGGGGAGTATCCATATCTGGACATTATTGCACCTTAAATACCGCAAGCATATTATTGCCGAGGATGGTGGTGCAGGAGGTAGTTCGCATAAATTTGGCAAGCAGGGAACGGATGAGATTCTGGAAGTTCCGCTTGGAACCATTGCCAAGGATGCTGAAACAGGAGAAGTACTTTTTGAAATTACCAAAGATGGCGAGACCAAAATTTTAACAGCCGGGGGCCGTGGTGGTTTGGGTAATGCACATTTTAAAAACTCTGTTCAACAAACACCACGTTTTGCACAACCGGGCGAACAGGGAAAAGAGGTATGGAATGTGCTCGAATTGAAGGTTTTAGCGGATGTTGGTTTGGTTGGTTTCCCTAATGCAGGAAAATCCACTTTACTTTCAGTAGTTTCTGCTGCCAAACCCGAAATTGCCGATTATCCTTTTACCACGATTGTTCCAAACCTGGGTATTGTAAGTTATAGGGGTGGGAAATCTTTTGTTATGGCAGATATTCCAGGGATTATCGAAGGCGCATCAAAGGGTAAAGGTTTAGGCTATCGTTTCTTGCGTCATATTGAACGAAACTCGGTGCTTTTATTTATGGTTCCGGCCGATACGAGCCGAAGTATCAAAGAAGAATACGAAATTCTTAAACGCGAACTGGAGTCTTACAACCCGGAATTAATGCAAAAACCACATGTATTGGCCATTACCAAATCCGACATGCTGGATGAAGAGTTAATGGAGGAGATGAAACAGGATCTGCCAAAAATCCCATCCATATTTATCTCGTCAGTGGCGGAGAAAAATATTCTTGAACTGAAAGATATGCTTTGGAAAGCGATTGAAGGATAGGTAGTTCAATGGTCAGTAGCTCATGAGAGATGGAGCATTAAATAATTGAGTGTAGCCCGATGAACTAATGATGAATAAACCAATCAGCATTTGCCCTTTTTGAACAATGAACCGGTTAACTGATTTTAACAATTAACCTGCGATGCTAGGCTCTTACACGGTCTACAACCAAACCTATCCATTCTTTAAATAATAATTCCCATGTTTCTAATGCGGCGGCATTTGGAATAATGAGATCACCTAATTCAAAATCAGTGTTTTCAGCAAAATTGGTTGGATAATATTCGATTTTACGCTTGGCCTGCCGATCGAAAATGAGTTTTGCCCGTTGAATATGCCAGGCACTGGTAACCACTAGAATTTTAGCGCCGGGATTATTTTTTTCAATAAGTGCCAGACTGTATTTTGCATTTTCAATTGTGTTTCTACTTTGGTTTTCGATCAAAATTGCTGAATCCGGAATGCCGATTAATTTCAAATATTTGATGGCTAAATCGGCTTCTTTAACCTGTTTATTGATCAGGTTTGCATTCCCGCTACTTAAAAGTATTTTGTTGATCTCACCTTTCTTGTAAAGCGCAATAGCTTGAAATAACCTATCGCTAGACCAACCGAAGGCAATTTCATTATTCCGCTTATTTAATCCTGAAAAACCGCCAAGCACAATCCCCACGTCATAATGTTGTATTTCTGGATAGTCTGCTTCATAGGCGTTCATCACTTTTCCTACAATAAAAGTATTCGCGAAAAAGAAAAAAAGAATCAATACAAATACTAAATACCGTTTCCTTTTTTTTGGATTTTTAGATGCGATTGCAAAGATCAAAAGCACAAAAATCCACACCATTGGTTTTATGAGGAACAGCAAAAGCTTCGAGAGGATAAAAATCATGTATAGAAATTATCCCGTAAAACTAATAAATTGTTTAAAAGTTATAAGCTTGAGCGGCATTAATTGGTTAAAGTCAATGCAATAACCAATTAATGCTTATTGTTTTTATCCCTGTCCTTCTTGCACCTGTCCGTTTTCATGGGCATTCTCCAAAATCTCTTTCACATCCGATTTGCGCTTCTTGGCAACGGTATGTTTAAAATGAGGTACTTCATGTTCAACAATATCTTCTTCAATAGCCTCTACACCAAACACCTTCTCTTTTAAAAGATTGTATTTATCCTGAAAACCATAGCGTAGATTTTTAGCTCCTCCAACAATTTTTCCACGTGTACCTGCGCCGCTATCTGGGGCAAATAAGATACTGATCACTGCCCCCGCCGCTAAACCTGCCACTAAGGCCAGTGCTATTTTAGCACTGTTATCTGATTCGTGCTTTAAATATTTTCCGATTAACTTTCTGTATTTCATAACGTAGCATTTTTAAAAAGAACAAATGCCGGATGATAATGTTTGCTATTTTTTGATTTGGAAACTAATACTTAAATTTTGGGATAATTAAACCGGGTTCAATCTTCATTTTAAAAAAAAGACCTGCGTTTTGCTTAAGTTTAAAGTTAATGCACAATATTTGGCATCTAAAATCAATTTATAATGGTTAAAGCAACAATAAACAAAGAGCACTATGCGTGTTCGGTAAGCAATGGTTCTCATGATATTATAGTAGACGAACCTATAGAACTGGGCGGCACGCACAAAGGTTTTGCACCAAAGGGATTATTAATGGCTTCTTTGGCATCGTGTGTAGCCATTACCTTAAGGATGTATGCTGATAGAAAAGAGTGGCCGATTGATAAAATAGAGGTAGAAGTTAACATTGATACCGAAAATGGTGAAACCATATTTTTTGAAGAAATAACCTGCACGGGGGTACTTACTGAAGAGCAAAAAATCAGACTGGAAGAAATCGCAGCAAAGTGTCCGGTAAGTAAAATCCTGGCTGCCGGTCATGAGATCAGATCAAAGGTGCTTTAGCAGATAGAATAGTGCAAAACTCCTTTGCACATTCATAAAAAGCTTTAATATCTTTGTAACCCCCAGTGTTCGCTGTGGTAAAAAATAAGTTATGCCTACCGAAATAAAATGTCCCAATTGTGCCCATGTTTTTCCGATGGAAGAAGCCATGGCCGAAGATTATAAAAAAGAGCTCCGCGAGAAAATGTTATCGTTTACCAAACAGCGGGATAAAGAATTTCAGGATAAGGTAGCGGCTTTGGATGCTGAAAAGCTTCAACAACAAAAGGCTTTTGATGCACAGTTAGCTGAAGAAAAAACCAGGCTTAAAGATAACCTTGAAGAAAACCTGCGTAAAAGCATTACGGCTGATTTCGAAACCAAACTGCAGATGCTCGAAGGCAATGCGAAAGACAATGCGGAAAAATTAAGACTGGCGCGTGAGAAAGAACTGGAGTTTTTACGTCGGGAGGAAGGTCTTAAAGTGAAAGAGGAAGAAATGGAACTGGCTTTTCAACGTAAAATGCAGGAGCAGCGTAACGAGTTGGTGGAGCAGATCCGCAAACAGGAGGCAGAAAAAAACAGCATTAAAGATACCGAACACCAATTGCGTTTAAAGGAGCTGGAAAAACAGCTAGACGATCAGAAAAAACTGGCCGAAGAGATGAAACGCAAGGCCGAGCAGGGCAGTATGCAACTGCAGGGAGAGGTACAAGAACTGATTTTAGAAGAATTGTTGCGTACCAATTATCCTTTCGATTTAATTGAAGAGGTTGGGAAAGGGGTTCGTGGTGCAGATTGTGTGCAGGTGGTACGCAACCAGTTTGGCCAGGAATGCGGCAAAATTATTTATGAAAGCAAACGTACCAAAGATTTCGGTGGCGACTGGATCGAAAAGCTGAAAAAAGACATGCGGAGTATGGGCATTGATGTTGCGGTAATCGTAAGTCAGTGTTACCCTAAAGGTATGGATTGTTTCGGGCAGCGTGATGGGGTTTGGATCTGTTCTTTCGAAGAAGTAAATGCTGTAGCCTATGTTTTGCGTGAGGGGATATTGCGATTGGCCGGAGCGGTAAAATCGCAGGAAAACCGCGGCGAAAAAATGCACATGCTATACGATTATCTGATGGGGGCCGAATTTTCAGAGCAATGGAAAGCCATTAGGGAAGGTTTTATGAGCATGAAATTATCTATCCAACGCGAGCGTGATGCCATGGAGCGTTTATGGAAAGCCCGCGAAAAACAGTTGGAAAAAGTATTGTTAAATGCTACCCACATCAGGGGCTCGATAGAAGGAATTGCAGGGAGTGATAGTGTGCAGTTAAGTTTGACTGATGATGACGATGATACGTTGCTTTTAGAGTAAGTTATCGTAGATTAGACCTTGCAAGTTTCGAAAACCTGTGAGGTCTTGACAATAATTTTTGACTGAATGAGTATCCGAACAGATACGATTGATAGCTCATTATCATCAATTTGAACCAACCAAAACCTGCAAGTTCAAATGTGGTATAAATAATAATAACAATAAATAAATAACATGAATAAGAAACCTAACCAATCCTTTAACCGCTCAAAAATCCTTACTTTAATATGCACTTTGCTATTTTTTGGGGATGTTTTCGGGAACGTTCCCGAAAAGAACTTGAAGTCACCTGATGGCAATCTGGTGGCCAGCTTTGCTCTGGCCGAAGGCGGTGTGCCTACTTATAGTCTAAAATACAAAGGCAAGGAGGTTATCAAAACAAGCAAATTGGGTTTGGAACTTAAAGATGGCAGATCTTTAATGAATGGCTTTGCGGTTACTGATACCAAAACCAGCACTTTTAACGAAACCTGGAAACCGGTTTGGGGCGAAGTAAAAGAAATTGTAAACCATTATAACGAGCTGGCTGTAACGCTAACACAAAAAGAAAGCAACCGTTATATTATTGTACGTTTACGTTTGTTTAATGATGGTTTAGGTTTTAGATATGAATTTCCGGAGCAGAAAAACCTAGATTATTTCGTGATCAAGGAAGAGAAAACCCAGTTTGCCCTGGCTGGCGATCATAAAGCATTTTGGCTTCCGGGCGATTATGATACCCAGGAGTACAGTACGGTAACTTCAAGTTTATCGGAAGTTCGGGCTAAAATGAAGGCTGCAGTAACGCCGAATGCATCGCAAACTACTTTTTCGCCAACGGGTTTACAAACGCCTTTGATGATGAAGAGTAAAGATGGTTTGTATATTAACATCCATGAGGCGGCCCTGATCAATTATTCTTTGATGTCGCTAAATCTTGATGATAAAAACATGGTTCTGGAATCGTGGTTAACACCTGATGCCGTTGGGGATAAAGGCTATATGCAGGCACCATGTTTGTCGCCATGGCGCACCATTATCGTAAGTGATAAAGCTGGCGACATTTTAACTTCAAAACTTACTTACAACTTAAACGAACCAACCAAGTTTAAAGACGTATCGTGGATCAAACCAACAAAATATGTTGGCGTTTGGTGGGAAATGATTACCGGTAAAAGCACCTGGGCCTATAACGATTTAACGAGTGTACAATTGGGCGTAACCGATTATGCCAAAACAAAACCGAACGGAAAACATGCCGCAAATACCGCACATGTAAAAGAATATATCGATTTCGCGGCTAAAAATGGTTTAGACGCTGTTTTGGTTGAAGGTTGGAACGAAGGCTGGGAAGACTGGTTCGGTAAAACGAAAGATTATGTTTTTGATTTTGTAACGCCATATCCCGATTTTGATGTAAAAGAATTACACCGTTATGCCGCAAGCAAAGGGATTAAAATGATTATGCACCACGAAACATCTTCGTCGGTACGTAATTACGAACGCCATTTAGATACCGCTTATAAATTTATGAAAGCCAATGGTTATGATGCCGTAAAAAGTGGTTATGTAGGCAATATGATCCCCAGGGGGGAGCACCATTATGGACAATGGTTAAACAACCATTACCTGTATGCCATACAAAAAGCTGCCGAATATAAAATTATGGTAAATGCACATGAGGCAGTTCGCCCAACAGGCTTGGCCCGTACCTATCCAAACTTAATCGGAAATGAATCGGCCAGGGGAACAGAGTACGAAGCTTTTGGAGGCAACAATGCCGATCATACCACCATCTTGCCATTCACCCGTTTAATCGGCGGCCCGATGGATTACACACCAGGCATCTTTGAAACCAGGGTAAGTGCTTATAATCCTGAAAATACTTCTTTTGTGCACAGCACACTGGCCCGTCAGCTGGCTCTATACGTAACAATGTACAGTCCGTTGCAAATGGCTGCTGATTTGCCAGAAACCTATAACAAATACATGGATGCCTTTCAGTTTATTAAAGATGTGGCAGTAGATTGGGATGATACCAAAGTTTTGGAAGCAGAGCCTGGCGATTACATTACTTTTGCGCGTAAGGCGAAAGGTAAAAACAATTGGTTTGTTGGCCGTACCAATGATGAAGAAGCGCGTACCTCTAAAATTGATTTCAGCTTTTTAGATCCTGGTAAAAAATATACAGCAACTATTTACGCCGATGCAAAGGATGCCCAGTACGAAAGCAACCCTAAAGCTTATACCATCCGTAAAATGGAAGTAACGAGTAAAACCAAACTATCTCAATATTGCGCACCAGGAGGAGGCTACGCGATCAGCATTATGGCAAAATAATTTTGTGCTGTCTTTGTTGCCAACTGACACTTTTCCAGTCGTAGCATCCCGCTACGACTTTTTTGTTTTATCTATAGCTGGTTTACCGCAGATTTAATTGATTACCACAGAAATGATTTGTGGCATCAGATGGTAACATGCGGCTGTACCTTTCTTTCATTATATCTTATTTTATAATATCTTAGCCAAACCATTAAATCAAGTAATATTACCATGCCCAGAACCAAAAATCACATCGAACTTCAATTTTTAAGCGAACCCTCTGACGTAAATTATGGTGGTAAGGTACATGGGGGGATGATGATGAAGTGGATTGATCAGGCTGCTTTTGCCTGTGCCTTACAATGGAGCCAGACTTATTGTGTAACGGTTTATGTGGGTGGGATCAGGTTTTTTCATCCCGTTCATATCGGACATCTGGTTAAAATGGAAGCACGCATCATTTACACGGGTAAAACCAGTATGCATATTGCTGTTGATGCCTTTTCGAAACCTGTAGGACAAACTGATTTTGTAAAAAACACCCATTGTATTATTGTTTTCGTTGCTGTGGATGACGATGGACAGCCAAAACCGATCCCAGCTTTTAATCCGAAAACCGAAAAGGAAATTGCCATGCATGGTTATGCCATTAAGCTAATGGAATTGCGCAAGAGCATTGATAAGGAAATGGAGCCGTATATTGTGTAGCGCAGGGTGGATGGCATTTTGTGGCATAGTCTATCCCTGTCTAACCACAGAGCGCACAGCGTTAAGTGTTTGGCGGCGGCATTTTTCCATCTTCCGTTTTCCATTTTTTATTTACCTCTGTGGTAAAACGGAACCTAACCTACCACGGGCAAACTAAAACAAAACTTACTACCTTCGCCAATGGCACTTACCACCCATATTTTTCCTTGTTCTGCTTCTATAAAATCTTTAGAAATGGCCAGACCTAATCCTGATCCTGATTTATTCTGTCCATCGGTAGGTACCTGAAAATACCTGTCGAATAATCTTTTCTGATATTTTTCATCAATACCCTTTCCAAAATCGCGTACCGAGAATTCTATAAACTTATCTTTTTGAAAAACATCGATCATCACTTTCGATTTTTCGGAGCTGTAACGCAATGCATTGGATAAAAAATTGACCAATACCCAGGCTGTTTTTTGAATATCGGCATTTACACTTGGTAGATTCTCATCACAGTGGAGTACAAGTTCAATTGATTTTTGTTCGGCCTGAAACTTAACCGCATCAATGGCGTATTGAACAATTTCTTCTGGTTTGGTAATGGCAAAGCTGAGCTTTAAATTACCGGTTTCTACCTGCGAAAGGTCTAAAAGTTCGCTGGTAATTTTTAAAAGCCGGTCGCTATCTTCTTTGATGTGGTTCAGCAGTTCGTGCTGTTCTTCGTTCATGTCGCCCACACGCGTATCATTAAGCAGTTTTAAACTCATTTTAATAGATGACAAGGGCGTTTTCAGCTCATGGGAAACCGTGGCTATAAAATTGGTTTTGGCCTCATCAAGCTCTTTAAACTGCGTAATATTTTTTAAAGTGTAAACACTTCCGGCCGATTTTGAAGAGGCAATTAATGTTTTTTCTTCCTGTTCTTCGTAATTCGGAATAATGATTTCGCGGTTCTCTAACAGGAAATAAGATTCCTTGTCGTCAGCGTAGATTTTTAAGGTATTATCCGCTGTTTCGGGTTTAATGATCCTTTTTAACAATTCGTTCTTCTGCATCAGTTCCGCCACATTCTGGCCGACCACTTTATCCTCATCTAAACTCATCAGCTTTGCTGCCAAATGATTTAAGAACAGTATCTCACCTTTTTCATTCAAACCGATAATGGCATCCTGCATTTGTGCAATAATGGCTTCGATACGCGATTTTTCTGATTTGATTTTAGATAAGTTGCTGTTTTCCCATTCATTTAACTTCACTACCATACCGTTAAAAGAATCGGCGAGTTCCGTAAATTCATCATCATTTTCGAAATGCAGGCGCTGTTTATAATTTTTGCGACTGATCTGTTTAATGGCGGCACTAAATTCGGCAAGCGGATTGGCCACAAAACCTGGAAAGTTGACGATGAAGGTAAAGAGGATAATAAAACTCAAGGTAGCCGCAATCATGATATATAGATTTGCCCTTGAGGAGGCTTCGTTGGCCAGTTCATTTTTATCATAAATGGCTTTCATGTTTACCTGCTCAATATTTTGAAAGGCTATGCGTAAATCTTTGAGGCTGTTTTCTTTTGTGGTAGATTGAGCGTTATTCAATAAACCAAATGCTTTTTCCAGTTTCTGAAAAGCCACTTTTTCGCCAGGCTCGGTGATATTTTTTCCTTCGTTTTTGAGGTTTTCGGTAAATATGCCCAGTTGCTTTTGGCTTAGTGGAAATTGGTTTTGATCTATAACATTGCGCATGGCAGCAACGTATTTGAGGGATTTGTAGTTGTCTTTAAGGATTACCTTCGATTTGTCTGACAGCTCGTTTAAGTAAAAGAGCGCGATTAATCCGAAGGATAATACGATTATAAAGAGAAACCCGAATCCGAGGCGGAGTTTGGTCTTGATTTTCATCTGTTTTTATTTTTTAACCGCAAAGGGCGGAATGTTCTTTCTAAGGGAGCGCAAAGCGATTTGTGCCCGGTTTTTTGTGATAAAAATAGGTTATAATTAAATCTGTTTCTCGATTAACTAAAATACATAACAGCTTGTTAAATAAATAGCATCTTGTTTGGCCTATAACCAATAGCTATGCCAGTAGCGTCTTTGGTTTTTTAAGTTGTTGTTTTTTAATTAGATATGGTGTTTTTATGATTTGAGCTGAGCAAAAAACCTTTTCATTTTGGAAGGGTTTTTACCATTTTGAAATGTTGTTTTGGAGCTTAAAAGAACTGAGTTTGTTCACTAAATTTGATAGAAGCGATATCCCCGATGAAATCGGGATGCCGTGAAGAGCAGGGCAAACATTCCTATAAAGCGCAGGCTTTGCTTTTCAACAAAATAAATACGTTTTCATTTTTTTTGGAAAGCAGTTAGGTAGCATTTAGGATAATGCAGTCCTGCTGTACGCTTTACTGCGTGCCGCTTCCATCAGGTTTAAATGGCGCAGCTGGTAATAATATTTGGGGTTGCAGGGTGCAGAAAATGAAAGTTTTTTTTAAGTTGAGTGATTTAAACTTTATAGCACAGTTTTTTGTTCCTAAACCCGGTTGGAGCGGATACCGGCCCGGTGCTTAAAGCCTGCAGGCGTATAAGCGGAAGACGGGACTGATGTTACCATGAAATACAGGCTTTGCTTTTCAAAAAAATAAATACGCTTTTGTCTTTTTTTTGGAAAGCAGTTAGGTAGCATTTAGGACAATGCAGTCCTGCTGTACGCTTTACTGCGTGCCGCTTCCATGAGGTTTAAATGGCGCAGCTGGCAATATTTGGGGTTGCGGGGTGCAGAAAAAATAAATAAAGATTAGAATTTAATAAATTTTTCTATCTGCTCGTTGGTGAACTTGATCGTATCTGCCTGGGTAAAGTTGCCTTCGGCGTCAAGCTCTGTTTTAATATTCGGAATGTGTAAACGCAGCGGTAAAATATGGAGGTGGATATAATGGCAAACACCTGTAAAATGATCTACACCACGGATGTTGCCGTATTTGCCTGAAGAAATACCAACCAGCGCCGCTTTTTTATCATAAAAACTATCTGGGAAATTCGAGGCATCTATCAACACTTTTAATACGCCCGGATAACTTCCGTTGTACTCGGGCATAATGAACAGAAACTTTTCGGTATTATTGATCATGTTCTGGATTTCCTGAAAAGCTTCCGATCTTTTGCCGTACATATCGGTATTCAGCACATCCATGGGGAGGTGTTCCAAACTGAACAAATGCGCAGCAACACCTTTTTCTTTTAGCTGCCTTTGGTAATATTTGGCAACTTTTAGCGTATTGCTATTGGGTCTGTTTGTAGCGGCTATAATTGTGATCATGGATAATTGTTAATAAGATGTGTAAAACCCAAATGCGCTTCTTGCTAAAATTGCCATATAGTTTGTATCTTAGCTGATTGTGAAAAAGGCCGTAAACCATGCAAAAATAGAACTTTTTGCCAATTAAAACGCATAATAACACAGCCCAAATAAACGTTACGTAAATTTCGGATACATAGATGAGCAAAATTATTGCATTAGCAAATCAAAAAGGTGGTGTTGGTAAAACAACTTCCTCTATAAACCTGGCTGCGAGTTTGGCCGTATTAGAATATAAAACTTTACTTGTTGATGCTGATCCCCAGGCAAATTCAACTTCAGGTATCGGTTTCGATCCCCGGAACATTAAAGATAGTATTTACGAGTGTATCATTAATGATATTGACCCTTTACAGGCTATTCAGAAAACAGATACCCCGAATTTAGATTTACTGCCTGCACACATCGACTTGGTTGGTGCAGAAATCGAGATGATCAACCTCAACAACCGCGAGTACAAAATGAAAGCAGTTTTAGAGAAAATCAAAGATCAGTATGATTTTATCATCATTGATTGTTCTCCATCGTTGGGTTTAATTACCATTAATGCTTTAACGGCTGCCGATTCGGTTATTATTCCGGTTCAATGCGAGTATTTCGCTTTAGAAGGTTTGGGTAAATTATTAAATACCATCAAAATTGTTCAGAACCGTTTAAACCCTGACCTCGAGATTGAGGGTATTTTACTCACCATGTACGATGTGCGTTTACGTTTATCGAACCAGGTGGTAGAAGAGGTTAAAACACATTTCCACGAGCTGGTTTTCGATACCATTATACAGCGTAATACACGTTTGAGCGAGGCACCAAGTTATGGTGTTTCTGTAATTATGCACGATGCCAATTGCAAGGGTGCCATTAATTACCTTAACCTAGCCCGCGAAATTGTGAAGAAAAACGGCCTGTTAAAGGAGGAAGAAAACATTGGAACAGCAACTTTATAAATTATAGATGACATCTTTTCAGCGAAAAACAGGTTTAGGAAGAGGGTTAAGTGCGCTTTTAGATGATAGCGAATCTGCTCATCCGCCGAAACAGCAGGTAAATGCTGTTAGCGAAACCGAGCAGATTGGCAATATCAGTCACGTAAGTTTAACTGAAGTTGAAACCAATCCATTTCAGCCACGTACCGAATTTGACCAGGTTGCTTTAAACGAGCTGGCCGATTCGATAAAAATACAGGGTTTAATCCAGCCGATTACCGTTAGGAAATTGGGCGCAAATAAATACCAGTTAATTTCGGGCGAACGTAGGTTCAGGGCTTCGAAACTGGCTGGGTTAACACAGATTCCTGCTTATATCCGAAGCGCCAACGACCAGCAGATGTTGGAAATGGCCTTAATCGAAAATATTCAGCGCGAAAATTTAAATGCCATTGAGGTAGCCCTGAGTTTTCAAAGGATGATTGATGAGGTAGGCTTAAAACAGGAACAATTGGGCGAGCGTGTAGGTAAAAACCGTACAACGGTTACCAATTACCTACGTTTGTTAAAACTTCCACCAGCAATACAGGCTTCTATCCGCGACCAGAAAATAAGTATGGGCCATGCAAGGGCCTTGATTAATGTTGATGGTGTGGATAAACAATTGTTCATCCATCAGGAGATTTTAGAAAAAGGTTTATCGGTACGTAAGGTAGAAGAAATTGTGCGCAATTTGCAACATATACCTTTACCAGCCAGTGAGAAACCCAAAGTAAAAGGTGTTTCTTTCCAATACCAAAAACTACAGGATGATCTGGCCTCTAAATTTGCTACCCGCGTAAAGTTAAAAGTAAGTCAGAACGGGAAAGGTGCAATTGAGATTCCCTTTATGAGTGATGACGACTTGAACAGGATTTTGGAGTTATTAGACTGGTAATGCAAGAGACTAAGCTTTTAATACTCGTTTCTTTATTTACATTTTTTCTTGTGAACCTTGCTTCAGCTCAGGTTAAGGATTCTGTATTAAAACCTGTTGATACCTCAAAAAAAATTAAACTATCCAAATCATTAGATACCGCGGCCAAAAAACCATTGACCAGGAAGGATTCGATGAAGGCCAAATACGTAAATCCTGGTAAGGTTGCAGGCAGGAAGGCGGTTTTTAGATCAATGCTGATACCAGGTTGGGGGCAGTTATACAATATACAACTGTTGAAAGATGGTTATGGCACAAGGGCGGGCAAAAGTCAGGTATTACAGAAATTGTATACCGGCGGTAAAATTGTGGCCATTTATGGCGGTGCTACGGCACTAACCTTATCCTATCTGGACAGCAGAAAAAATTATAGCCGCTTTTTGGCAGAAGCACAATACCGGGAGGACAATCCTGGCAAGAAATCGGATCAGGGTTTATCGCAATATACCAACCAGGGAATATTAGATGGAAAAAGTCTTTATAAAAGGAATTCGCAGATTGTCCTTTTCTCTTATGGTTTACTTTATGCCGCCAACATTGTTGATGCTTACGTGGCGGCACGTTTGCATTTCTTTAATATCGATAATGACCTTTCTTTTAAGGTTAGACCATCTATGATCAATTCGAGTACCATATATGGCTTTAATGCTACACCAGCTTTAAAACTATCGCTAACCTTTTAAGAAATGAAACCATAAATGATTTCTCCGATATCAATATGAAATCTTGATCGTTTTATTACCTTTAAACCATCAAAGGTGTCTTAAAGACTGTTAAAATAATAAAAACTGAAAAAAATATATAGAAATGAAAATTGCGCTTTTAGGTTATGGCAAAATGGGGCAGATTATCGAAAAATTTGCACTGGAACGCGGTCACGAAATCGTTTTAAAAATATCAATCGATAATCAGGAAGATTTGACCAGACAGAATTTAAAATCAGCAGATGTGGCGATTGATTTCAGTACGCCAGATTCAGTTTTGAAAAATATTGATGCCTGTTTTGATGCCAACGTTCCCGTAGTGGTGGGTACAACCGGTTGGTATGGTAAACTGCAGGAGGTGAAAGACGATTGCAACAGCAGTAACAATACCCTGCTTTATGGGTCTAACTTTAGTATCGGCGTAAACCTGTTTTTTAAGCTGAATCAAACCTTGGCTAAACTGATGAACAATTATCCCGCTTATGAGGTACAGGTAGAAGAGATTCACCACACCCAAAAGTTAGATGCACCAAGTGGTACGGCCATTACGCTAGCCGAAGGCATTGTAGATAACTTGGAAAGAAAGCAGGAGTGGTTAAACGAAGTGGTAGGAACTGATGTGGAATTGTTTCCAAAAGCTGAACAATTACTGATCGAATCGCACAGAATTGAAAATATTCCAGGTACGCACACGGTAATTTATAGCAGTGAAGTGGATGAAATTGAAATCAAACACACTGCACACAATAGGGCTGGTTTTGCTTTAGGTGCAGTGGTGGCAGCAGAATGGGTGAAAGATAAAAAAGGATTTTTCAACATTACTGATATTTTTGAATAGAAGACAGTTTTCAGTTAACGATTGGCAATTTTCAATTAACCAGTTTATGCAGTTAACCGATTAACCGGTCAAAAGTAAAACGGTGAAATCACGCAATCTGTGAAATCACACCAATGGAAGTACAGACAACAGGTAACCGATTCAGTTGATCGTAAACCAAAATTAAGATATATGAATTATAAATTCTGGCAGAAGAAAAAAGATGCCCCAAAAAAGAAAAAAACCAAAACCCGCGAGTGGGTAGATGCGATTGTTTTTGCAGTAGTAGCCGCAACCATTATCCGCGTATTCTTTATAGAAGCCTATACCATTCCATCTGGTTCAATGGAAAGATCTTTACTGATCGGAGATTTTCTTTTTGTAAGTAAGGTAAATTACGGTGCTCGAATCCCGATGACGCCAGTGGCCTTTCCCTTTGCGCACCATACCATGCCTTTAACTACATCAACCAAAGCGTATTGGGATGGCGTACAGTGGAAATACCACCGTTTGCCAGGTTTGTCTAAAATTAAAAGGAATGATGTAGTCGTTTTCAACTTTCCTGAAGGTGATACTGTTGCTGTTGAAAATCAGGCCGATAGTTACTATAATCTGGTTCGTAACATGGGCCGCGAACAGGTAAGAAGTACCTATACCATTATCGATAGGCCGGTTGATAAGCGTGAGAATTTTATTAAACGCTGTATTGGTATTCCGGGTGATGTGATTTCGATGAGCAATGGTATCGCCAGCGTAAATGCTAAACCTGAGCCATTAAAAAATACGGGTATGATGCCTTACCGTATCGTATTTAAAACCATGGATTTTAACTACGCTGCGCTTGATGAGTTTAACCTAAACCTGGGAAATACACCTGCAGAAGCTGCGAATACCTATGTGGTAGATGCTTCGCCAGAAATTGCCGATAAGCTGAAAACTTTTGATTTCGTAAAATCGGTAACCCTCAATCCTGATGCACCAGGACCAGTTCAGGGAGGTGTTTTTCCTAACGATCCGAACCGTGTTTGGAACAGGGATAATTTTGGCCCGATTAAAATTCCTTCAAAAGGATGGACGGTTAAAATCGATAGCAATACAATGCCATTATATTACAGGGCCATCAGAACTTACGAAGGAAACAAAGTAGAACAAAAAGCTGGTGTATGGTACATCAACGATCAGGTAGCCACTAACTATACTTTTAAAATGGACTATTACTGGATGATGGGTGATAACCGCCACAATTCAGCCGATTCGCGCTATTGGGGTTTTGTGCCAGAAGACCATATTGTAGGTAAAGCTTTATTTGTTTGGATGAGCTGGGACAGTACCGCATCTTTCTTGCACAAGATCAGATGGAGCAGATTGTTTATGGGCATTCATTAATAAAATATCATTCTATTAAAAGGGCGGATAATCGAGGATTATCCGCCCTTTTTGTTTTATCCCTATTAATCAAATTTAGAAATATGTTTTAACGAGAAAAAAAATTGTTATGAGTCGATGTTTTTATTTTTTTTATAAAGATTATATTTCTTTTTAAAATAATTATAAACTTTAAATTTTATACTTATATTTATTTATGCTTAAGTCTTGATTTTCTACTACTTATGAATCATGGCAAGGGTGAATAGTCAAATTTCTAACCAAAGTCTATCCATTATGAAAAACAAAATGTTAATGTTTTCAGCAATAACGTTATTGCTGGTTTCGTGCAAAAGGCATGAAAATGTAGAGAGCGAAAGGCTATCGCTTTCTAAAAATGCAACTTTAGCGCTGGCCAATACGCCGGCCGCAGCACCTAATACTTTCAAGGTATTCGATCAAATTCTATTTTATGATGGCTATGCTGCCACTGTGACTGCCCCTGTGCCAGCAGGAATAACAAGGGTTTCGAATGCCAAGTACATCAAAAAGTTAACGGCTACCGATCTTTCCAAGCTCTCGAATAGTTTAGATATTAAAGTAAGTATTACGCCATATTGCGATAATTATGATCGGATAGGATTTGTAGGCTTAAGTTTTATCCCTAAAAATACTTCTTTTAGCGAAAGTATTGGGAAGCATATTGAAGTAGCGCGTTTTATTACGCCATTTATGGATAAAAACAAAACACCCAACGTAGTGCCCTATCTTTTTAGTACAGATAATGTTGCTAATCTTTTGCGGGATGCAACCTGGCGCTCTACTTATGATATTTATGTGGTATTTAGCGTGTTTGGTGTTCCTTATGCTGCTAACACAGAAATAGCTGGCTGTAGTGGCCGTAATGAAACAGCGTATGGTACAGTCGAATTTATCAATAAATCCGGTGGAACAGATCCTGCAACAGTGGTACAAATGTTTCCGATAGCCAACAATAAATTATTGGATAATTACACCGCAGGCAATACCGATCAGATTGGTACTTCCAAAAAAACCTATACCGTTAATTTGCCATCAGCGATAACAGATGCTAGACTCTACCTTATCACTTCCGCACATGGAGCCAATAGTGGTGGGGAAGAATATAACCGCAGAGATCACTATATCTATTTTGATAATGTTCAGAAGCTGACCTATAAACCAGGCGGGAAATCATGCGAGCCATACCGGCAATATAATACCCAGGATAATTTTATTTATGGCCGTGTGCCTAGAAGTGCTGCTGATTGGGCTGCATCGAGTAACTGGTGTCCTGGCGATGTCATTCCGACACGTGTTATTAATCTTGGTAACCTGGCCGCGGGCAATCATAGTTTCAGAATTGATGTTCCAACTGCAGTATTTAATCAACAACAAGGTAATATTTTGCATTCGGTTTATTTGCAGGGACGTTAGTAAGCATGTTCAGATAAAGCCTAAATTTTTAGAGCAATATTCAGCTGGGAACAAACGCCGGATATAGATACTGTATGTGGCAACTATGGACATGTAATACTTTTAGAAGTCAATTAATGTAATTGATAATTTTTAAAAAGGCTTGCATTCAGCAAGCCTTTTATATGCTGAAATCACCTTTTTAAAAAAATTAAAAAGATTTGCTTTGTTTTGTATATTTTTATTAAGTTTGTTTTAACCTAATCAAACTAATAAACTATGATACTTAATAATTTCACTGCGTGGGGCTTATTGTATCAATTCAACTGTAAAGAATCTTTTTCATTAATCAAACCATCCATTTATCCCTTTCTGATTTTTCTCAAATAATCCATCTATAATAAAATCATCGCCTATTTCCGTTACCAATTCTAAACTAAACCGAAAATTATGACATAACCAGAAACCCCACACCAACATTAATCAACTAATCAAATTTTTAAAAACTAATAAAATAGGACATGAAGAAAATGTACTTTAAATGTTTGAGTTTGCTTTTGCTTACCTTTTTAGCAATTGTGGCTCATGCACAAACAACAGTTACGGGAACAGTAAAAGATTCCTCCGGCCCTATGCCAGGAGTAAATGTTTCTGTTAAGGGAACCCAAAAAAATACTCAAACCGATGCAAACGGTAAATTTGCAATCACTGCTTCTAGCACCGAAACACTTGTTTTTTCTGCAGTGGGTTTTGTACGCCAGGAAATAGCTGTTGGGAACAACAAGGATTTTAATGTGTTATTAAAAGAAGATTCTAAATCTCTGGAAGAGGTTACCGTAACCACAGGTTTTGGTGTTAAACAACAGACCAGAAAATTAAGTTATTCAATCCAGGAGGTAAAAGGCGAAGATTTAGTCAGGGCAAACGAGCAGAACATTGTAAATGCACTACAGGGTAAAGTTGCAGGTGTAATGATTAATCAAGGTTCTGGTGGTCCCCAATCATCTTCCAGGATCAGAATCAGGGGTAATTCATCACTTAGTCCAAATACACAGCCTTTAGTTGTAATCGATGGTGTACTTATCCAGCCAGGCGTAAGTGGGGCAGACTCATACGGTAATGGTCCACAGGATTTTGGGAATATTATGAAAAATCTAAATGCGGATGATTATGAAAGTATTACAGTATTAAAAGGAGCAGCTGCTAGTTCTTTATATGGCTCCCGTGCTCAAAATGGAGTACTCTTAATTACATCAAAAAAAGGTAAAGGTGGACAAGGTTTAGGTATTTCATTTTCACATACCCAAACTATTGAAGAAGCATACAAAACAATGGATTTGCAAAATGAATTCGGCGCAGGTATTAATCCGACTTTTACAAAAGACGCTTCAGGTACCCCGGTAGTAGATGCAGCCAATTATTTTTGGAGTTTTGGCCCTAGGTTCGATGGCAGTACTGTAAAAGATATAGACGGAAGAATGATCAGTTGGAATGCGCAACCCAACAATTTATTAGATGCGTATAAGTTAGGTAATTATAGTAATTCTAATTTAGCGTTTCAAGGTGGTAGCGAAACCGGAACATTTAGACTTTCTTACTCGAAATTGTATAGCACGGGTATTTTACCAAACAATAAATTTGATCGTGATGCATTAGATTTCAGAGGTTCGCAAAAAATAGGAAAGATCTTTGAAATTAATGCAGGTGTTAACTACACCATTAGCAATAGTTTCAATCCTATCAACCAATCCAACAATAATAATCCTTTATTTGCCCTGGTTTATGGTAACCCAAGAAGTTATGATACCAATTATTGGAAAAATAAATATTTAGATCCTGTAAATGGTGGCCAATTAAGCGGCAATGATGATCCTTATGGTATGTCGTTCTTGTGGTTTTCGATTAATGAAACTAATGTTAGACAGCGCGAAAATAATTTTAGAGGTAATATAGACGTTAAAGCGAATATTACCCCTTGGTTAAATGCTTTGGTTAGAGGAACATTAAATCAGATTAATGTTACAGGTGAAACCAAAAATATTGGCAGTGGCGTAGGCTTTGCCGGTGGTGAATATGCTTTAAGTCAGTCAAACCAAAAAAGTAGCAGGTTGCAGTTTTTATTAAATGGTAACAAAAAAATTGGTGAAGATTTTGATTTTAACATGAGTTTGGGAGCCGAAACCTCAAAAGATTTTGGTAATAATTATACCCGTACCAGAACAGATGGTGGGTTAAAAGATCCGGGCAAATTTTTTATGGGTAACTCAGTAAATGCACAGGTAACTACTACCAGCTTAGATGGAAGCCAGAGAACAGATGCTGTTTACGGTTTTGGTGATTTAACTTATAAAAACATGCTTACCTTAAACTTTAGTGTAAGAAATGACTGGTCATCAACATTAACTTATCCTGATGGTCATGGTGATTATGGATACGTATACCCAGCAGCAGGTTTATCATATGTTTTCTCAGAATCTTTAAAAAATATTCCTGCTTTCAGCTTTCTTTCGTATGGTAAGTTAAGAGCGAATTTTGGATATACTGGTTTAGGAACCAGCCCATACCTAACAAGCGCAGGTAAATATCAGTTTTTAGGTACATATACTGATGAAACAGGAAAACAACTACCTAGATACGGGTATCCAGAATATACGCTTGGTAATGAATCACTTAAAAATGAATTAACTAAAGAGTTGGAGTTGGGTACCGAATTACGTTTCTTTAACGATCGTTTAGGCATTGATTTCTCATACTATAAAAAGAATACGAAAAATCAGATCCTATCTTTATCATTGCCATCAGAATCAGGAGTTACCAAAAAATTATTTAATGCTGGTAACATTCAGAACCAAGGCATCGAAATTTTGTTAACAGGTACACCTATAAAAACAAAAAACTTAGAGTGGACCAGTTCGATCAACTTTGCAAGAAATAAGAATAAAATAATCGAATTGGCGCCGGGAGTAGATTCTTATACTTTAGGTTATGCATTTGGAGCTGATATGACTTCTGTTGCAATTGCTGGCGAAGAATATGGCAGTATTTATACTGGCTATGGCTATGCTTCTTATCAAGCAACTGATGCCTCAGGAAATAACATTGATAGCCCTAATAATGGTAAGAAATTGTTAAAAGCAAATGGAAGTTATTTCAGAAGTAGTGATGCTGGACAGGGCAATAAGATTTTGGGATCTATGATGGAAAAATTCAATGCAAGTTCTATCAATAACATTAGGTTTAAAAATTTCAATTTAGGCTTCCAGATCGATGCTAAAGTTGGCGGATTATTGGCTTCGGGTACTCACCAATATGGAACTAACTTTGGTGCATTTGAAAGTACATTGTTCGGTCGCTCAGCTGAATTTGGCGGTTTGCCAAGAAAGGATGCTTCTGGAGCTGTAATTGCTAATGATGGTATTATTCCAGATGGTGTATTTGCTAAAGGAACAATCATTAACAACATTAATGTTGGTGGATTAACTTTCCAAGAAGCTGTTGATAAAGGTTACGTACAACCTGTAAGTGCAAGGATTCATTATGCGCGATTAACACAATGGTCAACTGGTATCAGAGAATATTCTACATTCGAAAATAGCTGGGTTGCATTAAGAGAAGTTTCAATAGGTTATACTTTACCAAAGAAATTTACAGATAAGATTAATTTCAAACAAGTTAATGTAGGTATTACTGCACGTAACTTAATGTATATATATAATAGTTTGCCAGATCATTTAAACCCAGAAGGTTTATTTACAAACAGTGCAGGTGCTTTTGCCGAATATGGCGGTATGCCTTACGTACGTACTTTCGCATTCTCTGTGAGGGCAGCATTATAATGATTAACAGTTAAAGAAATTAAAAATGAAAAAGACAAATACAATAATCCTAATGCTAACTACATTATTCGGGATTTGCATATCATCGTGTAAAAAGGAGAAGTTTGTTGAATTGAATACAAACCCCGCTATTATCGATAAAATAACACCTGAGCAACAGTTCATGAACTCGGTAATCAATATGCACGGTGATCGTTTTGAAGCTTATTATGACAACTTTAGAGCTATTATGCCATGGATGCAGATGTTAACTGCTTTAAACGGAAATAGTGTAACTTTTATTTCTGATGCGGCAAGTTTTAGAAATGTAAGGTATAATAATTTCTATCCGAAGGTTGGTGGTAATCTAACCGACATGGAAGAACTCGTAAAAGGACTCTCAACAGATGAGCAGGCCAAAAGGATTTATCAGGTTGAAATTGCACATATTGTGAAAGCTTATTATGCTTTTTACGTATCAGATGTAAATGGAAGTTTGCCATATACAGATGCTTTTAGAGTAAGATACGGAGGTACAGAAGCACCAAAATATGATACTCAAGAAGTTTTGTTTGAATTGCTAGATGCCCAGTTAAAAAAATCCGTAGCAATTTTGAATACGACTCAATCTGTAGCACAAACTTCGTTAGGCGCTAACGATCTTTTTTATCAAGGAAATGTAGCTAACTGGATAAAAGTTGCGAACTCAACACGTTTGCGTATAGCAATGCGATTAATGAAAAGAGATCCAGTGAAAATGAAAACCAAAGTCCTTGAAATTTTAGCTGCACCAGGAGGCTTAATTAATAGTGCTGCTGATAGCTGGGTTTTTAAAGCTAATGCAACTTATGCTGATGGAGGCGATTGGTCTGCAGCAGGTTTAAGGGCCCCAAAACCAGTGGTAGATTTTATGTATACCAATAGCGATCCTAGAATTAGATTCTTCTATCAGCAAAATACTTTTTCACAAACTAATTTTGATGCAGCAAAAACCCAAAATAAAATAGCTGCTTCAGCAGTTTACGACACTAGAAGATTTTATGGGGTGCCAACAAGTCCTGATGTTTCTGCTGCTCCGGCCTTTGCAAATTTCTTTGACAATATTACGATTTCAGTTGCAAACGCAAATGGGCAAACAGCAAATCAGGCTATGGACTCTCTATCATTAATTCAACCAAGATTATGGGCTGCAGGAGAGAATGGTGGAAAAGGGATAAATGCATTTCCTTTGATTACTTATGCTGACGTTTGTTTCATGAGAGCTGAGCTAGCAGCAAGAACTGTAACAACTGAATCTGCCGAAGAGTGGTACAATAAAGGTGTGAGCGCTTCAATTGCTTTTTATGATGACTTAGCAAATAAAGCGCAAATTGTGGATAGATATAACGTATTAAGCTATGTGGCTTTAACGGCTAACGAAACTGCTGATTATATGGCTAAAGCTGATATTAAATACAATGCAGCGAAAGGATTGGATCAAATTATTGGTCAAGCCTATTTAAACTTCTTTAAACAACCTACCGAAGCTTGGGCATTGTATAAAAGAACTGGAATGCCAAATTCAACTACTGTGTTAAAACTCGAAAAAATTATAGCCAGTGGTACAGAACAAATTATTCCAAGAAGAGCAAGCCTGGCTTTCCCTTCGGTTACCAATCTCAACTATCAGAATATTGTTGATGCTTACAAAATAATGCAGGCCGACCCTGATTTCGGTCAAGGGCCAAGCGATATTACAGGCAGAGTTTGGTGGGATAAAAAATAAAAATATCTTTATATAAATTAATAGAACTCCTGATGTAATTTAGGAGTTCTTTTTGTATTATGAAATTAGTTGTAGCCATTGGATTAATGTTTCTTTTTCCATTTACGAAGGTACTTGGTCAAGGTATCCTGCCGAAAAAAATACTTTGGGCACAAATTGATGCCAGTAATCTGATTAATGTTAAAAGTAAAACAAAAGTCGCACTGAAAAAGAATACTGCATTTGTATTTATTTCCCCGGAGTGTCCACTTTGCAGAAATTATATGCTGGTATTAAATGATTTATGTAAAAAGTATCCCCAAGTAAATATTATTGGGATTGTGCCGGGGAAAAGTTATACGCTAGAAGACATAAAGCAATTTGCTGAAAATTACAATGCTGGCTTCGATATTTATCTAGATAAGGATAAAACCTTTACAAAAATCCTGAATGCTAAAGTTACACCAGAAACAGTTGTGATAGATCAAAATGGCAATGTGAGATATCGAGGCCTGATTGATAACTGGCAGGCAAAATTAGGGGTGAAAAGGAAAGTTATCACCGATCATTATTTGGATGATGCACTTCATGGAATAAATACAGAAACCTATAAATATGTAGAGACGACACCATTGGGCTGTCTTATCAATGATCTTTAATATGTTTAATAAACTCTTTATTATTCTTGTACTTTTTTGCGCTTTTGGAAATTCCTATGCACAAAAAATTACCTATTACGAACATATTGCTCCGATAATCCGTGCTAAATGTGCACCTTGTCACCGCCCGGGCGAAGCAGGGCCTTTTTCATTATTAAGCTATGATGATGTTGCTAAAAGAGTTTCATTTATCAGAGATGTTGTTGAATCGGGATTTATGCCGCCATGGAAACCCGATAACCATTACCGCATGTTTGCAAATGATCGATCTTTAACCAATCAGGAAAAGAAAACGATTATTAGCTGGATAGACAATAAAGCTCCAGAAGGAGTGGATAAAAAGAAAGGGCCGTTCGACAATCAATTTATTTCGGGTACTCAGTATGCAAGAAAACCTGATATGATCCTGAAAGTTAACAAGGCGTTTGAGGTGAAGGGAGATAATGAAGAACGGTTTATTGTTTTTAAGATTCCCTTTGAAATGGCTTCAGCTAAAAATGTAGCGGCGATAGAATTTATTTCAACCAATAAGAAAATTATCCATCACGCTAATTTTGCCATACATCCAGTTCCTGATAACATTGATATTAAACAAGCTGCTGATTTTGTCAATTTAACAGACGAATCGAGAATTAATTACGATCAATACCTCCCTTTTAAAAAAGAAATGACCTATTATGGAGGCTGGATCCCAGGTACTTCGTATGAGTCGTATCCTGCTGATTTAGGGTGGGTGATGCCAAAACGTGGGGTTATTTTGCTCACCATACATTATGCCCCAGTTGCCAAACCTGAAGAAGATATTTCGGGTATAAATTTCTTCTTTAAAGATTCACCAATTAAACGTGTTGTAAATGTAGTTAGTTTAGGTTCTGGTGGTGTAGGAGAGAGTTCCATAGACCCTTACTTTATGATCCAAGCCGATTCGGTAAAGAAATTTAACCTTAAAATTTTAACGCCGCAAGATCAGTCCTTGTTATATATTTGGCCACATATGCACCTTTTAGGCAAAGATTTTAAGTCGTATGCTGTTACTGCTGCCGGTGATACTATTAAGCTGATATCTATTCCTTCCTGGGACTTTAGATGGCAAGAAATTTACAGATTTAAAAAATTGGTTAAAGTTCCTAAAGGATCCGTCCTCACTATTGAAGGTACTTATGATAATACAAAAAACAATCCAAATAATCCTAATAGCCCACCAAAAATGGTATTTTCTGCAAATGATATGAAATCAACTGACGAGATGCTTACAATGCTTTTGGTATTCTTAAAATATGAAGATGGGGATGAGGATAAAGTCCTCGATTCCAAAGAATAAAAAACTTTACAAATCTTTTTAATATTTTTAAAAAGATTTGTAAAGTTTTATTTTTTTTTATTAAGTTTGTTTAAATCCTACTTACATGTCTGTTATAATTGAGAAGAGTCAGCGTCTCAGAGCTGATATTATTAAATATCTTTATTATAAGAAATCGCTATCACTTACTGATTTGAGCAAGCTAACTAAAAAAAGCTTGCCATTGGTTACATCCATAGTAAATAATTTAATTAATGAAGGTTACATCATAGAGCAGGGCCTTGCTCCATCTACAGGTGGGAGAAGGGCATCAATGTACCTGCTTAATCCTAACCATAACAAATACATTGTTGCTGTAGCCATGGATCAGCTGATTACGCGGCTAACCATTTACGATTTATCGAGGAAAGTGGTATTGCCAATGCAATACCTTGAGCTTGAAATGTCGCAATCTCTTGATGATGTAGACCTGTTAATCAAGTTTATTAACGCTAGTATCAAAAAATCAAAGCTCAACATCAATGATATTATAGGCATTGGCATCGGAATGCCTGGTTTTGTAAACTCAGATCTGGGAATCAATTCTTCTTATCTTTTCGTAAAAGACGGTTCAACACTTCGTGAATATCTTTCTAAAGGAACTGCACTTCCTGTTTCTTTAGATAACGACTCCAGTTTAATCGCCTTGGCCGAACTGAATTTCGGTAAAGCGATCGGGTTAAAAGATGTAATGGTTGTGAATATTGGATGGGGTACTGGTTTAGGGATGATAGTAAACGGTCAGCTTTATAGAGGGAGCAGTGGATATGCCGGAGAGTTCAGTCATATCCCATTATCCGATAGTAATAACCTGTGTTCATGTGGTAAAAGGGGCTGTTTAGAAGTCGATACCTCCTTAGTGGTTATGGCAGAGAAGGCAGAGAAAGCCATTATAGATGGTGTTGAGTCGAGCATGAAAGAGTTGTTTAAAGATAAAAGCAAACAAACAAGAGACCACTTTTTAGATGCCGTTATTGCCCAAGATCCCTTGGCAATTTCTATTTTATCAAAAGCGGCTTTTCAGCTCGGGAAAGGTCTGTCTACTTTAATACATATTTTGAATCCTGAGTGCATTGTACTTAGTGGGAGAGGTGCAAAAGCTGGTAAAATGCTAATGCCCGCCATTCAACAGGCAATTAATGAGTTTTGTATACCTAGAATAGCCGAACAAACTACTATCAAATTATCTACATTAACTGATGAGGCCGAATTGTTGGCCGCTGCAAGTTTGATGGTAGAAAACAGCTTATTCGAATAGCGAAACTTAAATAACGAATTATAGAATAAATTTTAACCAATACAAGCAATATATGAGGAAATAAAGGACAGCTATTGAACCACATTAAGAACCACCTTTAACTAATCTAAACCTAAACAATTATGAAAAAAATGTACTTAAAGTGTTTAAGTGTGTTTTTGTTGAGTTTTTTAACAATAACCGCTTTTGCACAAAAAACCATTACTGGTACAGTAGTGGAAGCATCTGGTCCTCTGCCAGGTGTAAGTGTCTCCATTAAGGGAACAACAAAAGCCACTCAAACGGATGGGAGTGGTAAATTCTCTATTTCAGCTGCCGATGGAAATATCCTTATTTTCAAGTCTGTTGGATATATTTCGAAAGAAATTACAGTAGGAGCATCTTCAACAATAAATGTTAAACTGGAATCATCTACTAATAGTTTGGACGAGGTTCAGGTTACCACTGCTTTTGGTATTAAGAAAGAAAAAAGAGCTTTGGGTTACTCCACACAGGAAGTAGCGGGCAAAGATTTAACTATTGGCCAGGCGCCTACTATTGCCCAGGGTTTAATGGGTAAGGTAGCAGGTTTACAGATTTCACAATCGGGCGGTGGCGTAGAAGGGGGCTCGTCAAGGATTGTAGTGCGCGGGAATACCTCGTTAACAGGTGATAACAGGGCTTTAATTATTGTGGATGGTGTAGCGATTAATAACGACCCAGCCAATGTGAATGGTAACAATACCTCGTCTGTTGCCGGTAATACTGGTGCCGATGTTTCATCAAATAATGACTGGGGTACTGGAATGAATTTCATCAACCAGGATGATATAGAAAGCATTACGGTATTAAAAGGTCCTGCTGCTGCTGCATTATATGGAGCAAGAGGAGGTAATGGCGTTATTTTAATTACAAGGAAGAAAGGCAGCAACCGGCCTGGGCTTGGCATTGATTACAATTACTCGTATCGACATACAGATCCTTACGAACTCCAGAATTTTCAAAATGAATATGGCCAGGGCGGTGTAGCCTCAATGCTTACTGCAGATAATAGCAAAATGTTCCCGGTTAATGGTGCTGGCCAACGTTATCAGATCGGAAATAATTATACTTCGGCGGGAGAATATTTAAGTAACTCTTTCGGTACGGTTCCTTATCCAAATGGTAAAGCAACTGATGCCTATTTCAGTTATCCTGGTAGTCAATCCTGGGGGCCTAGATTTGATAATCTACCGATATTGAACTATGATGGGGTTTTAAGGCCTTATTCGGCCCAGCCGGATAACTGGAAAGCTTTTTTCCCTGACGGTTCTGTAGTAAGTCATAATGTTGCTGTTTCCGGAGGAAATGATAATGCTACTGGGCGTATCTCCTATACCCGAAATGACACCAAAGCCAATATTTTAAATAGCAATATCCAATCAAACGTTTTTAACTTAGGCTCTACACTTAAAGTATCGAAAAAACTGAGTGCAGAGGTTACGGCTAGCTATGTGAACTTCACGCGTTTAAATGCCCCTGCTGTTGGTTCTGGCTACTTAGGCGGGGTAATCTATTCTATGCCAAGAGATTATAATCCTTATGTAGATTTTGATAATACTTATGGCCCTAATAATTCACGTAAGGATGTACTTACACCAAGTAATTTCCCTGCAGGTTCACCTGCCTATCCCTACAGCGGAAGTTATTTAGCAAACCAATATTGGAATATTAACAACAATAACACACTTTTTAATCGGAACGGACTTACCGGCGGAATGAAGGTAATGGCTGATTTAACCGATTTCCTAAATGTAACGGCACAAGGAGGGGTAGATAACTCGAATGATGTAACTACTGTAAAAAACTATCCAACAGATGTTTTAGGGCAGGCAAATGGGGCTTATAAGTTGGCACAAGCCAAAAATTTATCAACAAACCTACAGGCTTTTGCCCGTTTACACAAAGATAATCTTTTTGGCAAAGAGATTAATGCGAGCTTAACGGCTGGGGTAGAAAGTTATTACCGCAACGACTATGTTTCGAGTAACAGAACTGATGGAAGCCTTGTAAAACCATTTGTTTTTGCTTTAAATAATGGTTCAAACCCAGTTCCACAGCCAGAGGAAACAAAATATGCCAAAAAGATTAATTCTGCATATAGTTTTTTAAACCTTTCTTACAAAAATTATCTTTTTTTAGAGGCTACAGCGCGTAACGATTGGTCGAGTACTTTGGCAAATGGCTCTAACTCTTATTTCTACCCAGCCACTAATTTAAGTTATGTATTTACCGATGGGATCAAAGGTTTACAGACCAGTTTACCATGGCTAAGTTTTGGAAAGTTGAAACTTTCTTATGCAGAAACAGGATCAGATACTGACCCATATTCCATTTTTAATCTATTGGATGTAACCACAAACAATGGCCAGCAAGCACAAAGCTTACCTGGTACATTGAAATTTGAGGGTGTAAAACCACAAAAAAGTAGATCGTTTGAAGCGGGTATCAATTTAGGTTTATTTAAAAACAGGTTAAATATAGATTTAACAGGTTATACCATGAAAAGCTTTAACCAGATTTTGGATAATCCTTTGGCCTTATCATCAGGTTTTAATAATGTTAAAATTAATACAGGTTCGTTAGGTAATACTGGTTTTGAATTCATAATAAGTGGTTCTCCAATTAAAACGAGAGATTTTAGTTGGGATGTATCTATAAGCGGAGCGCATGCTAGAACTAAAGTTCTAGCACTACAGGATGGAATTGAAACTTTAACCTTAGGTACTTTTTTTGGAGGCAACGGTATTTCACAACGTGTTAAAGTTGGCGACTACTATGGTACCTTATACGGAAGGGATTTTACCTACTACAATGGCGAAAAGATAGTAATGCGTGCCGAAGGAACTGATGGACTGCCATTGCAATATACTGTGAATGGCAAAACCTATTATGCAGGTACGCAGTGGGTAAAAACAGCCAATGAGGTACCAATTGGTAATTCTCAACCAATATTAACAGGTGGGATTACCAACACCTTTAAGTACAAGGCATTTTCGTTATACATATTGGCTGATGCAAAAATTGGTGGAGATACATTTTTTGGCTCTTATGCTGCAGGTATGGGCAGCGGAAACTTAGTAGAAACCTTAAAAGAACGTGATGGTGGGGGTTTACCTTTGGTTTATCCTGACGGAACTACTTCGAATACTGGGGTTAATTTTGGAGGTGTTTTTGTTACACGAGATGCTCAGGGCAATGTAACAAGTGCTACTCCAAACAACGATGTGGTAAATTACCAATGGTATTATCAGGGTACTTTTTCTGCCTGGAACCACCTTGGTGCACCGCGATCGGCATCGGTGTTTAAAAACTCCTGGATGAAATTAAGAGAAGTGGCATTAACCTACCAGGTTCCAGCTACATTACTCCAAAAAACAAAGTTTATTCAAAATCTGTCGCTTTCGTTGGTTGGACGAGATCTGTTTTACATCTTTACTACTATACCTAAAGGCTTAAATCCAGAAGGGGTAAATGGTATCGGTAACATGCAAGGTATAGAATATGGATCTCTGCCCAAAACAAGATCATTTGGTTTTACTATACGGTCTTCATTTTAATCACTTAAAGCATTTAATGATATGAAAATTCAACATAAAGTAATCCATACTATACTTGGCCTATCGCTAATCTTTGGTGTGGTATCCTGTAAAAAAGGTTTCGAAGAATTAAACAAGCCCTATAAAGATGCAACCGTTTCTACGGCAACACCTGCAGGTTTTTTTAATAATCTGGCCAAACGCGCAACAGACGAAGATTATACGATCTATGCTGGTTTGTTTATGCCGATTACCAATCAACAGGGCGTTCAGAATAAAAACTTGCCATACATTAATTATATTACTGCTTTTTGGAGTAATTATTACCAGGACCTGGCAGATTATAAACAACTGTTAAAGCTTGTAAATGCCTCTCCAAACCCAAGTATTTACAATGATGTAAAGTACATGGCTACTATTCTGATCAGCCAAAAAACTTTATCAATGTTAGATCGTTATGGTGATATACCCTACAGTCAGGCGGCCATTGCTACAGAAGGTTCGGCAAACTACCAACCGAAGTATGATAAAGAAGAAAATGTTTATAATAATGTATTAGATGATCTAAAAGCTGCTGTTGAAGGTGTTGGCGGTCCAAACCAAAGTTCTATAGGCACATATGAGTCTTTTTTAGCCAACGATTTTGTTGCCTGGAAAAAATTTGGAAACGCGTTAAGATTGCGTTATGCTGTTCGTTTAAGTAAAACCAATTTGCAAACCAAGGCCAAGGCTATCATTGCAGAAATTTTAGGTAATCCATCTACTTATCCATTACCTGACAATCAAGATCTTACGGCTTTATACAAAAGTAATTTTGGTAGTTTTCCGTTAATAGTGATACCAAATTCTCCAGATTATGGCGATCGCTATTGGTATGCATTTCGGGAACTTTCTGTTTCAAATATTAGGATGAGTTCAAACGTTTTTGCTAAAATGTCATCTACTAATGCTGATGATGGATCAGGTTTCTTTGATCCGCGTTACAAAGTATGGTTTATGCCGAATAATGCCGGTAAATGGGTGCCACAACCGCAAAATGGATCTGTATCAGACGGTGGTACACCATATCCAAATACATCAGCCAATGCCCCAATGGCTCCAGGTGCTGATCCTGATAATAAATTCGCATCGTTTAATTATTACCTCGTTCGCGATTTTCAGAGCTTTCCTTATGTGATTATCTCTGAGGCAGATGTACATTTCTTAAAGGCCGAAATTTATAATCAGGGTATAGGCGTTGCTGCAAATCAGGCTTTAGCAGAAACAGAGTATAATTTGGGGATGAGGGCATCAGTAAATTTTTGGTATACTACTGTAAATAGCAATACAACTACCATTTGGCCAACTGCTTCAAAACCTGGGCCAATAACCCAGGCACAGATTGATGTTTTTACCAATAATCCGGCAGTAAAGTTTACCACAGGTGATGTGGCTGGAAATTATAAAAAAATAATTACCCAATCATGGTTGGCAAGTATGTTTAATGCCGTAGAAACCTGGTGCACGGTCCGCCGTACCGGTATAACGCCTAAAGATGCGACTTATGCACCTACAACTTACAATAGATTGCCTTATCCTGATGATGAAAAAACCAATAATCTGGCAAACTTAACTGCCATTGGCGGTAATGTAGATGCGAATGTTCAAATTGCCAAAAAGGTTTATTGGATGCCATAATTTATGATCAATCCCAGCATGTTGAGTGCTGGGATTCTTAATTACTCAAAATGAATAAGAAGTACTTTAGCTCACTTTTTTTGTTGTTATGCTTTTCTGCTGTAGCGTTCGCTCAACAAAACGACATCATGCCCCAATCGGAGATTTACGAATGGCCTAAAGATGATGCCGTTAAAAAGAAACTCGATACCTGGCAGGATAAAAAATTTGGTATGATCATCCATTGGGGGCTTTATGCTGTTCCTGGTATTATCGAATCCTGGTCGATCTGCTCTGAAGACTGGATCGAAAGAGATAGTACCATTAAATACGAAGATTACAAGAAGTGGTACTGGGGTTTTAGCGCAAAATTTAATCCAACCAAATTCAATCCTGAACAATGGGCCAAAGCAGGTAAAGATGCTGGAATGAAATACCTGGTGTTTACCACCAAGCACCACGATGGTTTTGCCATGTTCGATACCAAACAATCTGACTTTAGCATTGCTAAAGGTCCTTTTTCTGCTAATGCGAAAAAGGACGTAGCCAAATATGTATTCGATGCTTTCCGTAAGGAGAACTTTATGATCGGTGCTTATTTTTCTAAACCCGATTGGCATTCGCAATATTATTGGTGGGATAAATATGCCACAGCAAACAGAAATAACAATTACGACATCAGAAAGAACCCATGGCGCTGGAATATGTTTAAAAGCTTTACCCAAAACCAGATTGGTGAGCTGATGAACAACTATGGCAGCATCGATATTTTATGGTTAGATGGCGGCTGGGTGCGTCCACGGGCGAGCGTAAACCAGGAAGTGCTTTCGTGGGGAGCACCCATTCCGGAGTGGAGTCAGGATATTGATATGCCTAAAATTGCCGCTGATGCCAGAAAAGCACAACCGGGTTTAATTGTGGTGGACAGAACGGTTCATGGTCAGTTCGAAAACTACCAGACCCCAGAGCAGAAAATCCCTGAAAAACAATTGGATTATCCCTGGGAAAGCTGTATGACTTTAGGCGGGGCCTGGGGATTTGTAGCCAGCGATAGATATAAATCTGCCGCTGAAGTGGTGCATAAACTGGTAGAAATCGTGGCCAAAGGTGGAAGTTTACTGTTAGGCGTTGGGCCTAAGGCTGATGGAACTTTACCCGATGAGGTAGTTGCAAAATTGGAAGATATTGGTAAATGGACCGGTAAAAATGGCACTGCCATCTATGGAACAAGAATTACCAAAAACTACCATGACGGACAAAACTGGTTTACCCAGAGTAAAGATGGCAAAACGATATACGGGATTACTTTACTAAACAATGCTCCGGTTAAAGAAATTTCATGGCAGGGAAGCTTGCCTAAAAAAGGAACGCTAATTACTATTTTAAGCACGGGACAAAAAGTTAAATGGAAATCCAAAGATGGTAAGGTATACTTTGATTTCCCTAAAACTGACGAGAAAATAGCCTTGACTTTTTCTTTCGTGCCTGAAACCAATCAATAATGCTGAAACAGATCAAATACCTCTACTTATTACCTGCACTATTTGTTTCTTGCGGTCTTTGTGCGCAAGTTAAAAAGGTGCAGGTATTACCTTATAAAAATCCAAAATTAAGTGTCGATTTAAGGGTAAAGGACCTGATTTCGAGAATGACGGCAGAAGAAAAATTCTGGCAGTTGTTCATGATTCCCGGTGATGTGACCGAAGCAAACCAGAATCAATTTAAGCAGGGGATTTTTGGTCTGCAAGTGAGTGCCGCCGCACAGGGCAGTGGCAATGCGCAACAGATGTTAAGCTACAATACCTCTGAAGATGGACTATCCCTGGCTAAAAAGATCAACAAAATTCAAAAATATTTCGTTGAGAAAACCCGTTTGGGTATTCCCATGATTGCCTTTGATGAGGCTTTACACGGTTTGGTTCGGCAAGGGGCCACCGCTTTTCCACAGTCAATTGGTTTGGCGGCGAGTTTCGATACCACTCTGGTGGCCAAAGTAGGTACAGTTATTGCTGCCGAGGCCAGCGCACGTGGCCTGAGGGATCTTTTAGCTCCAGTGATCAATATGGCTACAGATGTAAGGTGGGGCAGGGTAGAAGAAACCTATGGGGAAGATCCATATCTCACCACAATAATGGGTCGTGCTTTTATGAATGCCATAGAAAGGCAGAATATCATTGTTACCCCGAAACATTTTGTCGCTAATGTAGGCGATGGTGGCCGTGATAGCTATCCGATAGAACTGGATAAACATTATCTGGAAGAAATCCACTTTCCTGCTTTTAAGGATGGTGTTAAAAATGTAGGTATCCGCTCATTAATGACCTCCTATAACAGCGTTTTTGGTACACCGGCAACTTCAAACAAATGGTTGCTTACCACCAAATTAAAAACGGAATGGGGATTTAAAGGTTTCGTGATTTCTGATGCCGGTGCAGTGGGCGGAGCCAACGTATTACACTTTACAGCTAAAGATTATAAAGATGCCACTGCGCAATCGATTAATGCTGGCCTTGATGTTATTTTTCAGGTAGATTATAATCACTATAAACTTTTCTTGCCTGCATTTTTGGATGGCAGCATTCCAAAATCGAGGATTGATGATGCACTTGCGAGAGTGCTGCGGGCTAAATTTGAGCTGGGATTGTTTGAACACCCTTATGTAGACGAGCGTGTTGCCGAAAAGATGTTAACCGATCAAACCCACCACCACCTGGCTAAAGAAGCTGCATTAAAATCTTTTGTGCTGCTTAAAAATGATAACCATGTTCTTCCCCTAAAAAATGCAAAACGGATCTTAGTACTAGGTGAAGATGCAATTGAAGGCCGATTGGGCGGTTATAGCGGTACCGGAAATAATAAGATCAATATATTGGAAGGTTTAAAAAATGCAGTATCCAATGAAACGGAGATCAGTTATTTAAAAGGTAGCAGCAGGGAGCTTCATGCCTATATTCCAATCGATAGTCAGTTTCTTTCTATAAATCAAAAATCAGGGTTAGCTGGAATGTACTATAAAGGACTTAATTTCTCAGGCAAGCCGATAAAGGAAGTAAACGATAAGACTATCAATTTCAGCTGGACCTTGTACCCACCAGATGAAAAGCTCCAGTTAGATGATTATTCGGTAAGGTGGGAGGGTACGCTTAAAGTACCTCAAAATACAGAGGTGAATATCGGATTGGAAGGAAATGACGGTTACCGGTTATACCTGGATGGCCATGTAATCATCGATAATTGGGATAAAAGATCTTTCAGTACCAAAACAATTCCGTTTCATTTTGAAAAAAATAAAGATTATTCCATTAAAGTCGAGTTCTTCGAAGCTAAAGGCAATGGCAGGATCAAACTGATCTGGGATTATGGTAACGGGCCATCGAACGAAATCGTTGATGCGGTAAAGGCTGCTAAAAATAATGATGTAGTGGTATTCGTTGCGGGCATAAAAGAAGGAGAGTTTTTAGATCGGGCAATGTTAACCTTACCCGGTAATCAGGAATTGTTACTCGAAGAACTTTCAAAAACAGGGACACCTGTTGTTGTGGTATTAACAGGGGGGAGTGCCATCAATATGAAGCCCTGGTTAAATAAAGTGAGTGGGGTTTTAAATGTATGGTACCCGGGTGAAGCAGGTGGCAGTGCTGTTGCAGATGTATTGCTCGGAAAAGTAAATCCATCGGGAAAACTCCCGATTACTTATCCTATTGATGAATCCCAGCTGCCCCTGGTTTACAACCATAAACCTACAGGAAGGGGCGATGATTATAATAATTTAAGTGGAGAACCGCTTTTTCCCTTTGGTTATGGGTTAAGTTATACCAGTTTCTCGTATAGCAATTTAAAGTTTAGCCGCAAAAGTATCGCTAAAAAGGAAACAGCTACTGTAAATTTCGAGCTTAAAAATACGGGCAATGATGATGGTGAGGAAGTGGTACAGTTGTACATGAGACCACTGTTGAGCAAACTGGCACAGCCTGTTCTCGCCTTAAGGGCCTTCCAAAGAATTTATTTAAAAGCAGGAGAAACCAAGGTAATTTCTTTCAAAGTGGATAAAGGTGTACTTCAAACACTTGATATCAATAATGTTTGGGGAGTGGTTCCAGGAGAATATCGGATCATGATCGGCTCATCAAGCAAGACGCTTTATTTAAAAGAGAACTTAACCGTTAAGCCTTAAAAAGACACCCCCTATGGTTGGGTATAAACCATATCAAGTAATAGTTGCCGCAGATTCTGGTTAAATCTGCGGCTTTTTATAAACCAGTGTTTTCCACGAAACATGTAATGGAGGGAATCCCACAGTTAACCGGTTAACCACAAATCTACTTCAATTCTTCCAAACCCAATTTTACAGCCAGCTCATTCAGATCCTGTACCACCACATCAATTATCGGGATACCACTCATCTTTCTTTCCTGTTCAAATTCATGCTCGGGCTCTCCAGGGATGATGACCTTTTTATCAGGATCAATTGTTTTGGCACTTTTAAAGCGTTCTACCCAATTATCTAAGTGGCTCTTGAAGTCTTCGGCTGGTCTGAAACCATCTACGCGCATAGCGCCTAAAAAGTGACCTAACCCTTCGCCAACAGGATTTGCTGAGGGTTCGAGGAAAGCCACAAATGGAGGTACCCAAGGGCCATAATTAGCGCCAGAGAGCACCGCTGATAAAATATCAACTGTTGCACTCAAACCATAGCCTTTATGACTGCCATGATCTTTATCGCTACCTAAAGGTAAAAGTGAGCCACCGTTTTTTAATTCGTTGGGATCAGTAGAGTTTTCGCCGTTTTTATCTTGAACCCAGCCATCCGGAATGCTTTTATTGGCGCGCTGGGCAATTTCTAATTTTCCGTTCGCTGCGGCTGCCGTGGCCATGTCTACAATTACGGGCGGATATTTCCCTGCCGGGAAAGCATAACACATTGGGTTGGTGCCCAATAAACGTTCGTTGGCATAGGTAGGGGCCACCAGCGGACTTGCATTTGTCATACTGATACCGATCATATCTTTTTCCACTGCCATCAACGCATGATAACCCGCAATACCAAAATGATTGGAGTTTTTAACCGATACCCATCCGCTACCATATTTTTCTGCTTTTTCAATCGCCACCTTCATGGCGAAAGGGGCAACCACTAAACCTAAACCTGCATCACCATCAACCGTTGCTGTGGTTGGTGTTTCATGTACAATTTTAATATCAGGCGTAGCATTGATTCTTTTCTTTTCCCAAAGACGTACATAACCGCTTAAGCGGGCAACACCATGCGAATCAATACCCCGTAAATCTGAGCGGACCAATACATCGGTTGCCAAATCAGCATGCGCATCAGAACAGCCCATTTTTTTAAAAACGCTATAAGTAAAAGTACGAAGGTTGGTTTCGGTAAAGGTGATGAAGTTCATAGTATACTATTTGTCGTCACCCTGAATTTATTTCAGGGTCTTCCTTGATAGATGCTGAAACAAGTTCAGCATGACGAATCTAAAAATAAATTACGGTAATAAAACAGTAAAATCACCGCCCAATGGTTCAAAATTTTCTATACAGGAAGAAAGAAAATCTTCCCCATAATTTACATACATAGGCGCAATATTCAATATTCTTTCCTGCAGTGTCCCGTTAGGAAAAAGTCTTTTCTTTACATGCTCAATTTGCAGCAATGCCGTTTCGTGTTTGCGCTTTTCTGCGCGGAACAGTTTCTTTTCCAGGTTAGCCAATAAATGATTGGTTCTTTGTTTTGCCGTATCCGTAGAAACAGAAAGTGTTTTGTCAATTTTATAGGCATTGAGCTTAATCTGATCGAAAATACTGTTAATCGCTCTTGTTTCGTCAGCCAAACTCAATTGCGCGCTTGTATTTCGCTTTACCCAGATATTTTTTAATTCTTCAACAGGTAAGAAAATATCTTCTAAAGAAAAACCTAAATGGTATAAGTTCTGGGCACTGCGTTTATCGATCAATATTGCGGAGTTACGTAACAGTAAAACAGGAAAATCAACCTTATAGAAATCGAAATTCGCCTTTAACTGCATCCAATAGGCTACTTCGGCACCGCCACCTATATAGGCAATGTTGGGTAAAATAACTTCCTGGTACATGGGCCGCATTACTACATTCGGGCTAAAACGCTCAGGGTGCGATTCGATTTCAGCTTTTAGCGTTTCTTCAGTAAAGCTGATATCCGTATGGTTGACGATATATTTGCCTTTTTCAAAAATCAAACGCTCGCGCAGGTTATCAATTAAATAAAAGAAATTAATATCCCGCCCATTTACCTGCGTTTTGTACCCTAAATCTTCGAGTTTTTTTGAACTTTCTTCGATATTCTTCGCACTATTGTGGTGGATAATATCATTGGTAATGATATTTCCAAATTGCTTTTTTAATTGGGCGTCATCCGCATTTACAATTACCAAACCATACTTTTCGAAAAGGTTATTCACCAAAAAGCGGGTGGCATCGGCTAAATTATTGTGTTGTAAATAAGCCTGTTCTACCAGTTTGGCAATCCGTTTTCCATTTTTTGAGATGCCTAAATAACCTTTATATGCGGTTACTGCTGCGGCAACAGTTTTGGTACTTAACCTGCCGGTTGCACCATTGGTTTGCTGTATCCAGCTGATGTTTTTTTCATCAACACTTACATGGTTAATCTCGTCAAAATCGTGATCCTCCGTTGCCATCCAATACACCGGAACAAAGTTTTTATCGGGATGCGCCATTTTTAACTCAATGGCTAAATTAATGGTGGTTACAATTTTGTAAATAAAATAGAGCGGACCGGTAAATAAATTCAATTGGTGACCTGTTGTTACCGTAAAGGTATTTGGTGCCCCCAAAAGCTCTATGTTTTTGGTAACCGATTTATTGGGCTGTAAGTGTTGGTATTGATCTTGTAAAACTTTAACCAGGGTTTCTCTATTTCCTAAGAAATTTCTGTTCTCAATTGCCTTGGCCAAACCCTCCATATCAGGACGGTAACTATAAAAAGCTTTAAGTTGCTCTTCGTTATTGATATAATCCAAAACCAGTTTTGAAAATGACCCGGTTTCCTGATATGAGATATATTTTGCCTGCATGATGTGCGAAAGTAATGCAATTTAAGGATAATCGTAAAGTTGTACCACTATTTTACAATTGTCAAATAATTTAAAGATTACTTTCTATCGCGCCAACTTTTTCACGGTATAAATCAACCGGACCATCTAAGAGCACCGCAATTACAGTTAATTCAGGATCTAGTTTATCTTTTGGAACCGGAATGTAAACAATACCCGGTATTTTGCTCCAGTACAGTTTGTTATAGATTTCGTGAGGAAGCATCGTACCTTCGCCTACAATCCGGATCCTGCTGATGTTGTTTTTCAAACCTTTTATGGCAATAGGGCCGGTTGGAGTTCCTTCAACAAATAAATAAAGGGTCTGCTTATCGGCAGAAAGCACAGTATTACCTTGGTAATGTCCTGCCGGAATTCCCCCTGTTGTTTTGTATAAGGCTTCAGCGTTTTTGATCACCCAATTATTTACCGTTTGATCCAGTGGTTTAATATTGGCATTGAAATTCATGCCATCAGCTGCTAAATTGCTGTCTTTAAAAATGTTGGTACCTTTATCTAAGCTACTAGCCAATTGCTTTAATTTATAAGAAGTTAGATTCAGTTTTTTATTCTCCGTTAATAAATCTTTTAATGAGATCGCTCTGCTTTCGGTTTCAATAAGATCAACAGGCTCCTTAAAACTTACCTTTACCACCGTTACATCCTGATCAAAATCAGTAAAAGGAATATGGAGCATATAATCAGAATCGGTGATGTTGAAGAATTTCACCTGCCCGCCACCAACCACCTGAACATCTTTTATCTTTGATTTTATACCTGATAACAAAACACCCTGATCAGTTTTATAATCCAGGTAAAGGAATAAGGTTTTTTTGTCTTTGGATAGCGCCGTTTTGCCGTTGAAGTGTTTTGATGGTATGCCCGTTTGCGTACCGTAAATCGCTTCGCTATTTTTTTTGGTCCAGCGGCCTAAATCTTTTAAAATCTGAACCTGCTCTGGAGCAATTGTTCCATCGGCTTTCGGACCAATATCCAATAATAAATTACCGCCCATACTGATGCAATCAACCAGGGTACGGATAATCATGTTGGATGATTTGTAGTGCTTATCATAAGGCTGATAACCCCACGAATCGTTCATCGTATAACAAAGTTCCCATTCTGGTGAGCCTGGTTTTACTACCGGAACACCTTGCTCAGGCGTATCATAATCACCATGACCGTTTAAGCGCGAGTTGACAATGATGTCTTTATTTGTCTTGCGTAAATTTTCCAATATATTTTTGGCCTGCCACTCTTCTCCGCTATGCTCCCAATCGCCGTCGAACCATAAAAGATCCGGATTGTATTTTGTCGAGAGTTCATTTAACTGCCCCTGAAAGTAATTCTGGAATTTTTTAAAACGTGTAGGGTCCTTTTTATAATCGTAACGTTTCCTGTCGCGGGTAAAACCATCATAATCCGGGTAACTCCAATCGGGCAAAGAAAAATACAACCCTGTTTTTAAGCCTGATTTTTTAAGTTCTGCAACAAATGGAGTGATCAGATCTTTTTTTGCGGCACTGTTTTTTAATGTTGTAGTCGCGTTTGGCATTTTACTGTCCCAAAGTGATACACCATCGTGGTGTTTGGTGGTGATTACTGCATATTTAGCCCCGCTTTCTTTAATCAGTTTTACCCATTCATCCGGATTATATTTTGCTGCTGTAAAACCATCAAGCTGTTTCATATAAGCATCATGGTTGATGTAATTGTTAAAAAATGACCATGATTCAGAAATTCCATTCACGGAATAGATACCCCAATGGATAAAAATACCCAGTTTGGCATCGGCAAACCACTGCATTTTTTGATCAGAAACTTTTTGTTGAGCGGAAAGTCCGCCCGCTACAAATAGAGGAAATAAAATAATGAAAAACTTTAAATAACGCATGGTTTTGTGTAGTATAACTAAACAATAAATATAACTTTTTATAGCTGTTTCTAAAATAAAAAAAGGTTGCGAAGTCAGATGTTAGCATCTGACTGGATTTCGACCATATGTCAGATGCTAACATCTGACATCACAGGATTATGGGCCGTTCCGTTAGGAAACGCTTCATGGGCGGCAATAACGGAATGTTATTGCAAAAAAAAGCCGTCCCGAAAAATCGGGACGGCTGTAATATATTTGGTTTAGTGATTTACCATTTTTTTCTGCGTTCACCACTTCCACCTTCACGGTTTCCGCCTTCTCTGCGTGGACCTCCGGTGTTGCCACCTTTGTCATCACGGCTACGTCCAGAGAAATCTCTGAAACCGCCACCGCCGCTTCCGCCTTCACGTCGTCCGCTACCACCGCCAGAACTTCTTCTGTCGCCACCGCCACGGTAACCACCGCCACCGCCGCTTCTGCGTTCTCCGCCAAAACCACCGCCACGTCTTTCGCCGCCACCGCGTCTTTCGCCTGCGCCTTCACCACGACCACCGTCGCCGCTTTTTTCGATACGTACCTGACGACCGTTAAACTCAACAGATTTAAAGCCTTCAAAAACTTTGTCAGCTACATCGTCTTCCACTTCAAAGAAAGAGAAAACACCTTTTAAATCGATTTTACCAACGCTTTTGCCACCAATTTTACCATTATTACAAATAAACGATAACATATCGCCACGGGTAAACTCATCTACCGAACCTAAGTTGATAAACAAACGGGTGTAACCTTCGCTACCACGTCCGCGTCCGGCACCTCTTTCGCCTCTGTCTGCACCGCGGTCGTCGCCAACTGCTGCATTTAAATCAGGTGCTTTAGAATAGTAATCCAGGAAGCGGTTAAATTCTAACGAAGCAAAACGTTTAATTACATCTTCTTTTGACAGATCAGCAAATTCGTCCATAATACGTGGAATATACTGATCAATCTGTTCGTTGTTCACTTCTACATTGTGTACTTTATGTACCAAAGAGAATAACTGTTTTTCACAAACGTCAAATCCTGTAGGAAGCTCAGCTTTGGTAAATTGTTTACCAATAATGCGTTCTAACTGACGGATTTTACCAAGTTCTTTAGAATTGATGATACAGATCGAAATACCGGTTTTGCCAGCACGGCCGGTACGGCCTGAACGGTGGGTATAACTTTCAATTTCATCAGGTAAAGAATAATTGATTACGTGAGTTACATTGTTTACATCGATACCACGTGCAGCAACATCAGTAGCAATTAACAACTGCATGTTACGCTCACGGAAACGTTGCATTACCTTATCACGTTGTTGTTGCGATAAATCGCCGTGTAAAGCATCAGCATTGTAACCATCTTTAATTAAATGCTCGGCAACATCTTGTGTATCCAGTTTGGTTTTACAAAATACTACCGCAAAAATTTCAGGGTTAAAATCTACAATACGTTTTAAGGCCGCGTATTTATCACGTGCACGAACAATATAATATTCGTGTTCGATGTTTACGTTACCAGTATTTTTTGTGCCCATGGTTAATTCAACAGGGTTATCCATATAGTTTTTAGCTATACGGCGAACTTCTGCAGGCATGGTAGCCGAGAATAACCAGGTTTTTTTGTCATCAGGTGTAGTTGATAAAATGTCGTTAATGTCGTCCTGGAAACCCATGTTCAACATCTCGTCAGCTTCATCAAGCACAACATATTTAACGTTAGTGAAGTCAATGGCTTTACGGCCAATGATATCCAACATACGGCCGGGCGTGGCCACTACGATCTGAACGCCTTGGCGTATTTCGCGTAGTTGTTGCATAATGTTCGCGCCACCGTAAACGGCAACAACGTGGGCATTAGCAACGTTTTTAGAAAAGTTTTTAAGGTCGTTAGCGATTTGCAAGCATAACTCACGGGTAGGGCATAAAATCAGTGCCTGTGGTTTGTTAACTTTAAAATCGATTAGTTCTAACAGCGGCAAACCAAATGCGGCTGTTTTTCCTGTTCCTGTTTGGGCCAAACCAACAAAATCATTAGTGCCTTCTAACAGTACAGGAATACTTTGCTCCTGAATAGGTGTTGGAGTTTCAAATCCAAGATCCTTTACGGCATTAACGACGTCATCACTTATCCCCAATAATTGAAATGGGTTTGTCATTCGTCTTTTTATTTTTAATTGAGCCGCAAAGGTACGGTTAATAATCCGTATTTTACAGAGAATCAAGTAAATAGTTTTTTAAGCTAAATATTTGAAAATAAGGTGATAAGGGGGGAGGTTATATGGATGATGGGAAATGGGTGGTGGAATGGGTTTAAAAGGAGATGGTAACCAAGGCAAAGACGTATGTTTTTTATTTGGAAAGCAACTGTAGCGGGGCTTAGGTCGCGGCAGTCCCGTTTTCCGTTTCAATCTTTTTAAACCTTACAGGTTTTTAAAAAGGATTTCCACACCAACCGGGTTTAGGTGGCCCGGGCGATGCAGCTATTTACGTTTGTTGTTGAAGAGCCATTTGGGCAGCTCATCTGTTAAAATTGCGGGCGCGAAAATATCGTTGTGGGCAAGATTATCGAATTCCCAGAACCGGGTTTTGTTTTTATAGCTTACCGCTTCAAAAAACTGTTTGTCGCTATCAAAAGGGTTCTCGGTGTCTATATTGCCGTGGATGAGCCATATAGGGATGTTCGCCAGTGCATTTACCTGGTCGAATTGCGGTATGCCCGAAATACTGATCCCTGCGGCAAATAACTCTGGTTTTAACGCTAAAGCGTTGATCACCGAAGAAGCACCCATCGAAAAACCGATGAGGTAAATCCTTTTTTCATCGATATTTAAAGTGTTTTTTAAGCTGTCGATCAGCTCTAAGGAAGTTGTTAGGCAGGGCTGTGGTACCGAAGTTAATACATTTCTGCTTCGATCTAAAACATAATTCGACGAACGTGAAGGAAATTGGGGTGCTAAAATGAAAGCAGGGTATTTTAACTGGAGTTCGGCGCTGGCGAATAGTTTTGCCAATATGCCCAGCTGACTGGTATTGTCGTTCCCAACGGCATTTGATCCATGAAACACGATCACCAATGGAAGTTTGCCTTTGGTGTTATTGGGTTTTAACAATCGGTATACAATTGCGGTATCAGCTGTGCCTTTGAATGATCCTCTCGTAAAAGCATCGGTATTTGAACCTTTTATTCCTGCTATCCTTTGTTTAAGATAAAGCGAATCAGCACTTTTAGCGATCTTGGTTTTTCCAAAAGTATGAATGCGCTTGCTACATGATAAGATTCCGCAAAGCAAAAATACAACAGAAGCAAAAGAAGCAAGGTTTAATTTTATCCGCATAGAGAGGTAATTTTCTGTTGAAATGAAAGAATTATCTTAACCTTTCCGCCGAACGGATCAATCTTTCATCTTTATTGATGCCGAAAATACCCAATACTACAAATAAAATGGCTACAGCTGGTAAATAAGCACCAACCCCAAAACTTGCCCCCTCAACACCACCCGGTAATTTTTGGGCGTATACACTACACAAAAAAGCAAATCCAACAATTAATAGGATTGAAATTATGGCAAAGCGCTTTTGGAAACTTCTTTTTCTATAATTGAAAATATTGATAAAACAGATAAGTGCTACAGCGATGTTGGTTATTAATAAGGGATAGGTCGGCTGGATCATAGTTGACATATATTCACCCAAATCCCAGGTAGATGAAACACCCCAGGTATACAGTACAGGGAAGGGAGTCCCATTTATATTTTTACTCATTATAGGCAAAAACAACATCAAAACCAATGTTAAAGCCGCCAATAAAAACCAGATCGATTGTATTCTTTGTATCATAGTTTAACGTAGGCGCTCAGCCGAACGGATCAATTTTTCATCCTTTCCAATACTTCTTATAGCCAGTAGGGTAAAAATAATGTTGCCTAGTGGCAGAAACAGACCTGGATTAATTTCTGCATGCTCAATACCTCCAGGAATTTGTTGGGCTAAGTGAAATAGCCAAAAAGATAGGCCTAAAATGAATGCGACGTTTATAATAGCAATTCGTTTTTGTAATGCTCTGTTTCTAAAATTGAAAATGTTAATTAAGCTAAGTAGTCCAGCTAAAACGGTAATAATAAGTAAAGGAGTGTTGATAGCTGATGCCGTTTCGACACCATTTTTAAATTCTTTAATTCCTGTTCCAAATAATACATAGCCTGTATTTTCATTAACAATTGTTAAAATAGGAACAAATAGTAAACATAAAATTATAATTGACGCTAATAAAAGCCAGATCGATTGTATTCTTTGTATCATGAATGTAAAATGTATAGCAACAAATCTAGCCTTTTTTGAGAAAAGAAAGAAAGATTAAAGTTCTGAAACAGCGCTGGGGATATAAGAATCATGAATTGCAATTTTTGGTCAATATTTTACGCTAAACTCTTAAGTCCAAACGTTCAATGCCAAAGGGCACCGCTTTGGGTAAAAAAGGTATTACATCCAGCTGTTCTGCGATGGCAGTCTTTTAAATCGATTAACTTTGATCAACCACACTAACAAACAATTTATGCTAAAAAACTTACTTTTTCTAGTACTCTTATTTGCTGTTATAAAAACCTATGCACAAGATACCCTTAAATTTGAAAAAGCATTAACGGTAGCCAGCGGTAGCCGTTATGGCCGTGAAGCCACTTATACTGATCTATTGGCCTGGCAAATGGCTAACGGAAAATTAGAAAAGCCGACAGAAAACGGAACATTTTCGGCAGGTAAAGATGGACAAAAAGTGTTATGGAAAGCCATTAAAGCAGATGCCAATGGCCGCTTTAGTGCATTCTCGCGAAGATCTTCTCAAACCACAAATAATCCCTTCCTGAATCCGGGTAGTATAGATAGAGGTTCTGATTATATTTACGTTACTTATACTTCTCCTAAAGAACAAACTGCAATTTTAAATGTAATGGGTGGCAATAGCTTGTTTTTTAATGGTACCCCGCACATGGGCGATCCTTATGCCTCGGGTTATATGAATATTCCGGTTCAGTTAAGAAAAGGCCTGAACGAACTTTTTGTAAGGGGCGTCAGCATATTGCCAATGATCATCATTGACACAAAAAAAATACGCATCCATACAGATGATATTACTTTGCCGAGCATTGTGCTCAATCAGGCAAACACTGTGCTGAAAGGGGCACTAACAGTATGTAATTCTTCTTTGAAAGATTTAAATGATTTGCACTTCAAAACCATTTTAAATGGAAAACAACTGGAATTAGCCATTCCGCGCATTGCAAAACTGAGCATGCGAAAAGTGATTTTCGAGTTAGACGCAAGCGGCATCACAACACCAGGTAATTATAATCTCGAAATACAACTCTTACAGAACAAAAAAAATGTAGATCAGAAAACGATTGCAATTGAAGCTTTGGCAAATTCGTCAACTCATAAACAGACCTTTATAAGCAAAATTGATGGTAGCTTGCAATATTTCGCAGTTACCCCACAACTTAACGGCTGGAAACCAAATTCGGCATTGTTTCTTTCCGTACATGGCGCTGGAGTAGAGGCCATTGGTCAGGCAAAAGCCTATAAATCTAAAGATTGGGGAACCATAGTTGCGGCCACTAACCGCAGGCCAAGGGGCTTTAATTGGGAAGACTGGGGCCGCCAGGATGCCTTAGAGGTGCTGGCATTGGCTAAAGATCAGTTTAAACCAAGCGATAAACAGATTTACCTCACGGGTCATTCTATGGGTGGGCACGGCACCTGGTTTTTAGGCGCCACTTACCCCGATAAATGGGCAGCCATTGCACCTGCTGCAGGTTATGCTTCGCTTAAAGATTATGGTTCTGCAGATGGGAAAATTCCTGACAGCAGTAAAAATATGGTCGAGAGAATGTTGTTACGGGCTGGTAATCAAAGTGATGTGCCTAAAATAGCGACAAATTATACGCCATTAGGTGTTTATATATTGCATGGTGATGCCGATAAGGTTGTGCCGGTTAGTTATGCGAGGCAAATGAAGAAATTGCTTTCGGGTTTTCATGCCGATTTTAGTTATTACGAATACCCGGGAGGCGAGCACTGGTTCGGCGATCAGAGTGTAGATTGGCCACCTATTTTCAGCTTTTTTAAGTGGCATACCATTGCTGCCGATTCTGCTGTAAACCGCATCGATTTTACGACATCCAGTCCGGGGATTTCGGCTACTTATCGCTGGGCTACCATTTATCAGCAAACGCAGCCCTTACAATATAGCCGCATCATTTTAATGCGAGACCGGAAGCTATCAAGCATTGTAGGTACAACCCAGAACGTTGCGCTTTTAAAATTGGCGCTAACAGATTTTGGTGCAAAAACAACTGTAAAAATTACTTTAGATAGCTTAAATGTTATTACTTATGCCACCCAAAGCGCTAACGATACGCTCTTTTTAGCGAAAAACAATGCATCATGGCAAATCATCACAAAGATGGATAAAAGAGATAAAAACCCGTTGAGGTATGGCACTTTTAAAGAAGCGTTTAACCATAAAATGGTTTTTGTAGTGGGAACAAGCGGTGCCGCCGAAGCCAATATGGCTAATTTAAATAAAGCCAATTACGATGCCGAAACCTGGTATTACCGTGGTAACGGAGCAGTTGATATCATAATGGATAAAGAATTTTCAGCATCAAAATATCAGGGGCGTAATATTATTTTATATGGAAACTCCGAAAATAATTCCGCCTGGAAAAAATTACTTGGCAATTGCCCGATACAGGTAAGCAGTTCGCAAATAACCACAACACAAGGCACATGGAAAGGAGATGATTTAGCTGCATATTATATTTGGCCACAACAGGATGATCAACTCTTGATAGGCGTAGTGGCCAGTACCGGAGTAGCAGGAATGAAAGCTGCCTACGCCAACCAGTATTTTGCGGGTGGCAGTGGTTTCCCTGATTTTATGGTATTTTCATCAGACTTGCCAAAAGAAGGAAACCTAGGCATTAAACTAGCTGGTTTTTACAATAATAAATGGCAGTTTGACAAAAAAAAATACCGCTAAACCATAGTGAAGGATAATCGGAATAAATGAAGTACGTGTTCCTTTAATAAAAGGAAAAAAGTACTTTTGCATCGCTTTGAGTAAAAAAAGGTATTTCATACAAATCGCATACGATGGCAGCTTATACCATGGCTGGCAAACCCAACCCAATGCAATCACCGTTCAGGAATTGCTGGATAAGGCGATGTCTGTGTTTTTTCGGCAGCCTATCGAAACTTTGGGGTGTGGCAGAACAGACGCCGGGGTACATGCTACTGATTTTTATGCCCATTTTGATGTGGAAGGCGTAGAAGAAGCAAAGGTATTAAATGCCATAACCGGGATCAACGCCATGCTGCCGTATCAAATTGCAGCGAAACGGATTATACCTGTGCGCGATGATGCCCATGCCCGCTTTGATGCCACTGCACGTGCCTATCAATATTTCCTGCACTTCGAAAAGGATCCTTTTAAATTAAACCGGTCGTGGTTGGTTAAAGATCAGCTCGATGTTGCGGCGATGAACGAGGCAGCTGCGATTTTATTAAATTATACCGATTTTTCATGTTTCAGCAAATCGAATACCCAAACTTTTACCAATAATTGTAAAATCACCAAAGCGGTTTTCGAACAGCAGAAAGATGGATTGGTTTTTACCATTCAGGCCGACCGCTTTTTACGCAATATGGTACGGGCCATTATGGGGACCTTAGTAGAAATCGGTAAAAAAGAGATAAATTTGGCCGATTTTAAAGCAATAATAGAAAGTAAAAACCGAAGTAAGGCCGGGCAATCGGTACCTGCCTGTGGTTTGTATTTAGTGAAGATAGAATACCCGTATTTGGGTTAACTGTATAAACTGGTTAATCGGTTTAAACCCCACTAACCCATTTCAAATATTAAACAGTTGGCCGAATAACAGTTAACCAATTTAACCCATTAACCAGTTAACCATAACATGGCAGTTACAGGCGACGTATATAACACCGGATTACTGAAACGTATTTTTCAATACGTAAAGCCTTACCGTGCCGTTTTTGTATGGTCGGTTATTTTAACCATTCTGCTTGCCGCCATTTCCCCCGTACGTCCGTTTTTGATTAAATACACGCTGGATCATTATATTTTAACAGGCAATTATTCGGGTTTGGTGAATATGACCATGCTGATGGTTTTTATGTTGATCTTACAGACTTTAATCCAATATAACCACACACTATTAACCAATACGCTTGGGCAATCGGTTATCCGCGACCTGCGGATCAATGTTTTTAACCATATCACAAAACTTCGTCTTAAATTCTTTGATAAAACACCGATAGGGCAATTAATTACCCGAACAGTCTCCGATTTAGAAACCATTGCCGATATTTTTTCTGAAGGTTTAATTTCCATGATCGGCGATAGTTTGCAGGTGGTGGTGATTGTGTGCGTAATGTTATATACCGATTGGCAATTGAGTTTGGTGGTGCTTTTGCCTATTCCACTCTTGATCATTGCAACAAGAAAATTCCAGAAAGCCATTAAGGTGGCCTTTCAGGAAATCAGAAATGAGGTTTCCAATCTCAATACCTTTTTACAGGAACACATTACAGGGGTATCAATCGTACAATATTTTGCCCGGGAGAAACAGGAATACCGGAAATTTTACGCCATCAACAAACGTTACCGTGATGCCAATATCCGTTCTAACTGGTATTATTCTATCTTTTTCCCGGTGGTGGAGTTAATCTCGGCCATGTCGTTGGGTTTATTGGTTTGGTATGGTGCAAAAAGCATCCTTTCTAAACCGTTGGACGTAACGCCTGGTACCATCACCCAGTTTATCATGTACCTGGGCATGGTATTTACACCGATCCGCCAGTTGGCCGATAAATTTAATACCCTGCAGATGGGAATGGTAGGCGCCGAACGTGTATTTAAAGTTTTGGATACCGATGAGACTACGCCAAATGAGGGCACGCAAAAACCTGCCAAATTGGAAGGAAACATTAAATTCGAAAAGGTTTGGTTTGCCTATAACGACGAAAACTACGTATTGAAAGATCTTAGCTTTGAGGTGAAAGCGGGTCAAACCGTAGCACTAGTTGGTGCTACTGGTGCGGGTAAATCTTCAACTATCAATATCCTGAACCGTTTTTACGAAGTAAGAAAAGGAGATATTACCGTAGATGGTATTCATATTGAAGATTTCGAGTTGGATTACCTCAGAAGTCACATCGCCACCGTACTTCAGGATGTTTTCCTGTTTTCAGATACCATTTTAAACAACATCACGCTCAATAATCCCGAGATTACCATTGAAGAGGTTGTTAATGCAGCAAAAAAGGTTGGAGCACACGATTTTATTGAGCGTTTGCCTGGCGGTTATCAATATAATGTGATGGAGAGGGGCGCTACACTTTCGGCAGGACAGGCGCAGTTGATTTCTTTTATTCGTGCCTTGGTACACAATCCTGCCATTCTGGTTTTAGATGAGGCCACTTCATCAGTAGATACCGAAACAGAGTTGTTGATCCAAAAAGCCATTGATAACCTTATGGAAGGCCGTACCTCAATTGTAATTGCCCACCGTTTATCCACCATTCAAAAGGCCGATCAGATCATTGTACTCGATAAAGGGGAGATCAAAGAAAAAGGCACCCACCAACAGTTGCTCAGGTTAAACGGTTATTATAAAAAACTTTACGATCTGCAGTTTTCGTCGAAGGGGATTGCTAAAGTTTAAAGCCCATTTATTCTCAGGATTTTCTTAATTTAACACCTTCCTAAATCCAATAAGAAGATGAAATTATTAAGATTGTTTATCCTGTTTTTGCTCTCGGCAATAACGCTAAACCTTTCTGCACAGCAGAAAAAATATGTAATGGTGATCCATGGTGGTGCAGGTACCATTCTGAAGAAAAACATGACGCCGGAGAAAGAAGCTGCTTATATCGCTGCCCTTACAAAGGCCCTAAACGCAGGTTATGCCGAAATTAAAGCAGGTAAATCGAGTCTTGACGCCGTAGAGGCCACTATCCATGTGTTAGAAAACGATCCGCATTTTAATGCGGGTAAAGGCGCTGTTTTTACCCACGATGGCAGAAATGAACTCGATGCCGCAATTATGGATGGTAAAACTTTAATGGCAGGAGCTGTTGCCGGGGTTACGACCATTAAAAATCCGATTTCTGCTGCAAGGGCCGTAATGGAAAAATCAGAGCATGTGATGATGGTTGGTGCCGGGGCCGATCAGTTTGCAAAAGAGGCCGGACTGGAAATCGTTGATCCTAAATACTACTGGACAAAAGAACGTTGGGATGGTTTACAGGAGGCCATTAAAGAGGATTCTACTAAAGCGGTGTTAGACCATGGAAGCAAAAAATCAGAATTGTTTGGCATCAAAAACCGTGATTATAAATTTGGTACGGTAGGCTGTGTGGCCTTAGATAAAGCGGGTAACCTGGCAGCAGGTACTTCTACTGGTGGCATGACGAACAAAAAATATGGTAGGGTGGGCGATGCACCGATTATTGGTGCGGGTACCTATTGTAATAATGAAACTGCCGGCATTTCTTGCACGGGCTGGGGCGAATTTTATATCCGTAACGTGGTAGCCAAAACCATTTCCGATTTAATGGAATATAAAGGATTATCCGTCGCCGAAGCTTCGAAAATTGTATTGGATAAAGTGGGCAAAATGGGTGGCGATGGTGGCTTGATTGCTTTAGATAAAAAAGGCAATGTGGCTTTACCATTCAATACCGAAGGGATGTACAGAGGTACCATTACCGCTGATGGAAAAATTGAAGTAAACATTTATAAATAATGAAGAAACTTTTTTTAAGCTTGCTATTGGTTGGTTTTTCCCTATTGGTAAACGCACAAAGCAAACCGGCTAAAGGCAACTTGTTTATTATTGGTGGTGGCAACCGTTCTGATGCTTTGATGAAAGAAATGCTGAATACCGCCAACCTAACAGCCAGTGATTATATCATTGTATTGCCAATGGCCAGCGAAATCCCAGATTCGGGTTTCAAAAGCCTTGCTGCCCAATTGAAAAAAATAGGCAATAAAACGGTCAGGAATTTCAATTTTAGCAAACACGATGCGAACAATAAAAAATGGATTGATTCGCTTACCGGAGCAAAACTGATCTACATTTTAGGTGGCGACCAAAACCGTTTTATGAAATCGGTGCTCCATACACCCGTGTATAATGCCATCCATAAAGCTTATCAAAATGGTGCTACCATTGCGGGAACAAGCGCGGGTGCGGCCGTAATGAGTAAATACATGATTACAGGCCAACAGCTTTTGGATACTGTGTACAAGGAAACCTTTAACAAACTTTGGAATAAAAACATCGAATTTTCGGAGGGGATGGGTTTGTTGGAAAATACCATTATCGATCAGCATTTTTTAAAACGCAGCCGCTATAACCGGCTAATATCAGCTTTGGCTGCGCATCCTGATCTGGTTTGTATAGGCATTGATGAAAGTACGGCGATCATTGTTCATGGCAATAAAGCAAAGGTAGCTGGCGAAAGTCAGGTAATCCGTTTCGCTAACCCTAAAGCGCTTAAAAATACGGACAAAGGTTTGCTAAAATTTAAACAGGCAGAATTTGGAATCTTCACTGCTGGTGATATAATCGACATTAAACCTTAAATAACGTACTTTTAAATTGTTAACCCACTTACGTTTGCGCCCCTTCTAACGAGCGCAGCAATAATATTGCGATTCAATCGCCTGGATAAGAGCATACCCATTGAAATCGGTATAGGTTTTTATTTCAGCTCACTTTATATTTATAAAGAATTTAAACGAAAAGAAAAATTACGCTATCTTTCATTTTTCCAAACCGGGTTTATTTATAACGGATATTTTTATTCATGTTGTACTGATCGGAGTCGAAGTGCTTTCAAATTATAAAAATAAGATACTCAATGAGCTCACTTGACATATGGGATAAATTAACAAATTTCAATCGTTTAAATGAAAAAATATTCTCCAATAACCCCATGTAGATGACGTTACTAGAATTTGTAAAGAAAGTATTTTCCAATTTAACCTTCCAGGTTATTTTAGCCATCATCATAGGGATTAGTGTTGGTGCTTACTTTCCCGGTTTTGCGCCAACGGCTAAATTAATCAGTCAGGGTTTTATCAACCTGATCAGCATGTTAATTGCCCCGATTATATTCTTTACGATTGTTTTGGGGATCGCACACATGGGCGATATGAAAAAGGTGGGCCGGGTAGGGGGTAAGGCGCTTTTGTATTTCGAAATCGTAAGTACAGTGGCTATTGCGATCGGTTTGTTGGTGGCCAATATTTTAAAACCAGGTGCCGGAATGGTAGCCAAAGCGGGTGATGCGGCCAAGATTACGGGTTATGCTGAGCAAGCGAAGGATATGAACTGGGCCGAATTCTTTTTACATATTATTCCGCATAACGTGATTGCCGCTTTCGCAGAAGGAAATATTTTACAGATTTTGCTCTTTGCCATACTTTTTGGTTATGGCTTAAATAAACTGGGCGGAGAGGGAACTAGCGTGCTCAATGCATTCGACAAAATATCGAAAGTGCTTTTCAAAATTATGAAGGTAATTATGCGCCTGGCACCAATCGGGGCTTTCGGTGGAATGGCATTTAGCATCGGTACCCATGGACTGCAAAGTATAGTGGGCATGGCCAAACTCATGGGCTCGGTTTACCTCACCTGCATTCTGTTTATTTTTATTGTATTAAACGGGATTTGCAGATACTATAAATTTAGTTTATGGCAATATCTGAAGTACATCCGTCAGGAAATTTTAATTGTACTGGGTACCTCTTCTTCAGAGTCTGCCCTGCCAAGTATGATGCAGAAAATGGAAGCTATTGGTTGCGATAAATCGGTTGTCGGTTTAGTTATCCCAACGGGTTATTCATTTAATCTTGATGGAACAGCGATTTATCTGGCCATGTCGGTGATCTTTCTTTGTCAGGTTTTTCATGTCGACTTATCCCTGGGGCAGCAGATTACGGTTTTAGGCGTTTTAATGGTTACTTCCAAAGGCGCTGCGGGTGTTACGGGAAGTGGCTTTATTGTTTTGGTATCTACCCTGACCGCGTTAAAGATTATGCCCATCGAACACATTTCGATATTAATCGGTGTAGACCGTTTTATGAGCGAAGCCAGGGCCATCACCAATGTAATTGGAAACGGCGTAGCTACAATCGTAATAGCGAAAAGTGAAAACCAGTTTGATGAAGAGAAATATCAAAATGCTATTCGAATAGAGAAAGCATAGAAAGTTTGGAGTTCTCAGTTTGGAGTTTTCAGTTTTGGGAGCAGAAAGCAAATCCTTAGTTTGGAGTTTAGTGCTCGGAGTTGATCGGTCTATAAACTAAAAACTCCGAACCTTAACTAATTAATCGGTAAGGATGCCGGCCCATTGGATAACTCCCAGCTAAAAACTCCGAACCCTTAACTAATTAATAGGTAAGGATGCCGGCCCACTGGGTGACTCCGAACTAAAAACTCCGAACTCCCAACTAATTAATGGGTACGGATACCGGCCCACTGGGTGACTCCGAACTAAAAACTCCAAACTCCCAACTAATTACCTATCTTTGCAGCAGAAACATGCACACAGCTTGTTTAATTAACTCATAGCACATTGGCTCAAGAAGAACAAAATAACCGCAAAGAAAAAAGCGAGTTACATCCACGCAACAAACACCGTTCGCGTTACAATTTCAAACAACTTACTGCAACTTCTAAAGAATTGAAACGTTTCGTTTTTAAAAACGAGCATAACGACGATTCTATCGATTTTGCTGATCAAAATGCTGTTAAAGCGCTTAACAGGGCCTTATTAAAGTATTTCTATAACATCTCCCAATGGGATATCCCTGCCGATTTTCTTTGTCCGCCAATTCCGGGCAGGGCCGATTACATCCATTATGTTGCTGATCTTTTAGGCTCAAGCAATAAAGGCAAAAATCCAAAGGGTGCCAACATCAATGTATTGGATATCGGCGTAGGTGCCAATTGTATTTATCCGATCATCGGTCATCAGGAATATGGCTGGAGTTTCGTTGGAACAGAGATTGACCCACTTTCGGTGGATTCTGCCAAACGTATTATCGAAGCCAATAAACCTTTGCAGGGTGCGGTAGAAATCCGTCAGCAATCTTCAAAAATGGGCATTTTTAGAGGTGTTGTTGGGGGTAAAGAACGTTTCGATGCCGTAGTTTGTAACCCACCATTCCACGCTTCGTTAAAAGAGGCCGAGCAGGGTACCCGTCAGAAATGGCGCAACCTGGGTGGAAATGAAAAAGAGGTAAAACACGTATTAAACTTTGGTGGAAACAAAGCCGAACTTTGGTGCCCGGGTGGCGAACGTGCTTTTGTAGAGCAGATGATTATCCAGAGCGAGCAGATCAAAAACCAGGTATTGTGGTTTACTTCACTGGTATCAAAAAGTGCAAACTTAAAAAGCATTTATAGCGCTTTGGTTAAGGCCAATGCTTTTGAGGTAACTACCGTTCAAATGAGCCAGGGACAAAAAATCAGTCGCTTTGTAGCCTGGACTTTCCATGATGAAGCTGCACAGGCAGAGTGGGCAAAGGGTTGGAAAACTGAACCGAAACCAAAAACAGATAGTGCTAAGGCTGAAGTCAAAAGCCTTTAATCTGATCAATAATAATAAAGCAAAGCCGGATTAGCAATCAGTTAATCCGGCTTTTTATGTTGGCCCGGTTTTGCAATTCCGGTTAGGAAAAAACTGGAGCATGGAACTGTAATCCATCAGTATTTAACTGTAAACTCACAACCGAGAACTGTCAACTGATCTTCGTATCGAAGAGATAGCCAACCAAAGCGGTAATCACCATGGCAACCGTTCCCCAAAAGCAGATCCTAATTATACCTTTAACCATATTTGAGCCCCCAGCCTTTGCGGCAATTGCGCCCGACAGGGCCAAAAAGACAATGGCGAAACCATATTGATAAAATACCATCGATTTGATAGGCGCAAGAAAAGCCACTAAAAAGGGTAGGATGCCGCCGCTGATAAAGGAAGCACCAGATGCAAATGCAGCTTGAAGCGGTTTAGGCTGGGTAATTTCATTGATGCCCAGTTCGTCTCTTGCATGTGCCACCAGTGCATCTTTTTCGGTGAGTTTGATGGCCACCTGCATGGCTAAATCTTCATCTAAACCTTGTGCTACATATATCTTCGCCAGTTCCCTGAGTTCATTTCTGGCATAGTTTCGAGCTCAATTTTTTCGCGTTCCAGATCTGCTTTTTCAATATCCGCCTGTGAGCTCACCGAAACATATTCGCCTGCTGCCATCGATAAAGCACCGGCAACCAAACCCGCCAGGGCTGCCAATACAATAGGACTTCTGGTCTCACTTGCTGCAGCGATACCGATCACCAAACTCGTTGTCGAAATAATGCCATCATTGGCGCCAAGCACGGCCGCTCTAAGCCAGCCCGTTCTATTGGTGTAATGTTGTTCCAGTTCCATTGTTTGGTGATTTGTTCGCTAATGTAACGTATTAAGCCCCCCTTTGAAGAGAGCTGGGAGAAAAAAAACTAATGCAACTCCCAATATCCTCATTTCTTCTCGTAAACAATCATAATGGTTAGATCGTTGCCCGCATTTGGCATGATGCCATGCGAGCTGCCCGGACGGGTTAAAATGGCATCGCCAGGTTTAACAGCAAAGGTTTTGCCGTTCATTTGCATGGTCCCGTTTCCACTGATGACATAGTAAATCTCATCCTCTTTCTGCAAATGATAACCAATAGCGGAGCCTGGTTTTAAAATCCTTTTCCTAAAGGCTGTTTTAAGGTTTTTGGCATTGGCAAAAAAGTTAAAACCAATGGTTTTACCGCCACCGTTATGTGTTCCAGATTCTTCTTTTGCCACTTCAACATCGTTTTGAAGGATGTATTTGCTCGTATCGGCACTTTGTGCATGTACCTCAACGGAAATGAAAGTTGCAATAGTGGTGATTAAAATTAATAGGAGTTTTCTCATCTTGATATTATTAACTTTTAGCTTTGGTCTTTCTGCTTTAGACTTCAGAGGTAAATTTAAGCGTTTTGACCGGATGTTGCCACAAGCCCAAGTACTTTGTTACTGAACCTGATCGTTTGGTTCTGGTTTTCACCAGAAGGAGCGGAGAGCAGGATTAAAGGCCCAAAAGAACCAGACTGCTCATTTCCTACTCCCAGGCACTGATGTTTTTTTATTTGAAAATGTGTGGTTTACCGCCCTTTGTTTAGGTTCCGCCCTGCCATCCACTATAGCTCCGATAAAAGGAATCGGAGGCTGCCGTTCCTGTCAGGTTTATAGCTGAAGCACCTGTTCCTGGTATGGGTATTAAATGTATGTGTAGCATGGAGCACTATAGCAGTCAATTATCACTTTAGCTTTAGTCTTTCCACTTTAGTCTTTTGCATAGCAGACTAAAGCTCCCTTCAGTCATTTCCTTACATTTTCCTGAAAAAACGGACTAAATAATATGGTTTTAGATTTGAATTCCAGTTCAATAATATTAGCTTTGCACAAAAAAAATATTGATACATGAGCGTTTTAGTAAATAAAGATTCTAAGGTTATCGTTCAGGGTTTTACCGGAAACGAAGGAACTTACCACGCTGAGCAAATGCTGGCCTATGGTACAAACGTAGTTGGTGGTGTAACGCCTGGCAAAGGTGGGCAATTGCATTTAGAAAAGCCTGTTTTTAATACTGTTAAAGATGCCGTTGATGAAACGGGTGCAAATGTATCTATCATTTTTGTACCACCAGCCTTTGCTGCTGATGCAATTATGGAAGCTGCCGAAGGTGGTATTAAAGTTATTGTTTGTATTACTGAAGGTATCCCAACGAAGGATATGATTCAGGTTAAAGAATATATTTCCGACCGCGATGTTACATTGATCGGCCCTAACTGCCCGGGTGTAATTACTGCTGATGAAGCTAAAATCGGTATCATGCCAGGTTTTATCTTCAAAAAAGGTCATGTAGGTGTGGTTTCTAAATCTGGAACTTTAACTTACGAAGCGGTAGATCAGGTGGTTAAAGCTGGATTAGGTATTACGACAGCTATCGGTATCGGTGGCGACCCGATTATCGGAACACCAACTGTAGAAGCGGTTAAATTATTAATGAACGATCCAGAAACACACGGTATCATCATGATTGGTGAAATTGGTGGCGGAATGGAAGCTGAAGCTGCCCGTTGGATCAAAGAACATGGTACTAAACCTGTTGTTGGTTTCATCGCCGGTCAAACTGCGCCTGCAGGACGTAGAATGGGTCATGCTGGTGCGATTGTGGGTGGTGCTGATGATACTGCAGCTGCTAAAATGAAAATCATGCGCGAGTGTGGCATCCGTGTGGTAGAAAGTCCTGCTGAAATCGGTGCTGCAATGGCAGAAGAATTGGCAAAATAAGATTTAAAAAAATCTCCTTATAGAAAAGCGCTTCGATTATTTCGGGGCGCTTTTTGTGTTTAATTGTTGCCACGGAAAGCGCTGAAAGCACGGAACCTTTCCCAACGAAAATTTAATGGTTAGGCTAATTCGTGTTGTTCTCCTCCTTGAAGAGAGGACTTGGGATTATAATCCATAGTCAAGGTGAGGTGCTAGGTCCAAACCGCCAACTCCCAACGGAATTATCATTCCTTTGTAAACACTAATGCAAAGCCTTAAACCAGTAAACCAAAACCTCATCTAAACCGTATATTGATATATGAAAACGATGTTAAATAAACTATTTTTGATTTCTGCTGTTGTTTTAACCACAGGTCTTTCTGCTTGCGCCCAAAAGCAAGACAAGAAAGAAGTAAAACAACCGAAGGAAACAGAACAAATCATACCCAAGAAGAAAATGAACTGGAATCCATTAACACCCGAAGAAGAAAGAGTAATTGTAAATAAAGGTACAGAATACCCTGGTACAGGTAAATACGAGCATACAACAGATAAGGGAACTTATACCTGTAAACGTTGTAACGCAGCCTTATACCGTTCTGAAACCAAGTTTGATGCACATTGCGGATGGCCTGCTTTTGACGATGAAATTAAAGGTGCTGTAAAACGTATTCCTGATGCAGATGGTTCACGTACAGAAATCGTTTGCGCCAATTGTGGCGCGCATCTAGGTCACGTATTTGTAGGCGAAGGATTTACCAATAAAGACACCCGTCATTGTGTAAATTCCATCTCGATGAATTTCGTACCGGATCAAAAATAAGGTGGATGTAGTAGGGTTAGGTAGAGGCGTACGGCGATTAGCTGTACGCCTTTTTTAATGCACAAAACCAGGCTGTTTTTCCACAAATTGTTGATTATAAACTAAATGCTTATATTTGCAGGCTCGATAAAGAAAATTTAGCCTATGAAGTATCTGCTGTTATTAAGTTTTTGTTTCCTGTTTTTACAAGGTAAAGCACAAAATTCTGAGTCATCAAATGAACCGGATAGTATCAAAAAAACAGTTCTCGCCACTTATTATCACAGAAAATTCGAAGGCCGCCGGACCACCAGCGGCGCTAAATACAGATCGAAAAAACTAACGGCCGCACACCGTACCCTGCCCTTCGGCACCTTGATTACGGTAACCAATCCCGATAATGGAAAGTCGGTAGTGGTGAAGGTGAATGACCGTGGTCCTTTCTCTAAAAGACTGGCTATTGATTTATCCGAACGTGCTGCAAAACAGATCGGTATCTTCCGTAAAGGCATCGCTAAGGTGAGCCTGAGCTATACTGTTGAGTAGTACTCCTTTTAGCTCTATTCAGAGCTTATTATACCCCTCAAATTTAAGTTATTAACACTTATTTTGGTTTGCTAAACCCTTGAAAAGAAACGATTAGCTTTTTTTTCGCTTGAAAATGATATTTGGCTGATCGTTTTTCCCCAGCAATCGGGCAGGGTGTTAACAACTTTGGTTCACTAAAAAGGGCTACCGTATATATATTTGTTATAACAAAGTTCTTTAACTTCTTGCGCTTGAAAACAAATATAAAAGCTTAGTTTTTAGTAATTTATACGTACATCATCCTGATTGCAATTTTAAATTTTCCTAACTAAAAACTCAGTTGTTTGTCAGGCAATAGGGTTAGCACTTTCACAACAGCGTTTTGATAAAAGACATTACAATCATCATATAAAATTGATGGATGCGTGCCTTTGTCGGCTCTGTTAAAAAAATAGAATTAAAAAACATCAGCGTATGGAACAGGAATTATTACTACAAGAAAACAAAGACAGATTTGTGCTTTTGCCGATAAAATACCCGGCAATCTGGGAAATGTATAAAAAGACCGAAGCTAGTTTTTGGACCGCAGAAGAAATTGATCTTTCTGACGACCAGAAACACTGGGACAATTTAAATGATGGCGAAAGGCATTTCATTTCTCACATTCTTGCTTTCTTTTCTGCTAGTGATGGTATCGTGAACGAAAACCTTGCGGTAAACTTCATGAGTGAGGTGCAATTGCCTGAAGCACGTTGCTTTTATGGTTTCCAGATCATGATGGAAAACATCCATGCCGAAACCTACGCCCTGTTAATCGATACTTATATCAAAGACCCTGAAGAAAAAGACCGTTTGTTCCATGCGATCGATACCGTACCTGCAGTAAAAAGAAAAGCAGAATGGGCTTTACGCTGGATCGAAAACGGAACCTTTGCCGAACGTTTGGTTGCATTTGCTGCGGTTGAAGGTATTTTCTTCAGCGGAAGTTTCTGCTCTATCTTCTGGTTAAAGAAACGTGGCCTGATGCCAGGATTAACCTTCAGTAATGAGTTAATCTCGAGAGATGAAGGTTCGCACTGCGAATTTGCTTGTTTACTTTACAGTATGCTGAGCAATAAATTGAGTGAAGAAGCGGTTCACGGCATTATTAGTGATGCAGTTGAAATTGAAAAAGAATTTATTACCGATGCTTTACCAGTTGCATTGATTGGGATGAATGCAAAGTTAATGAGCCAGTATATTGAGTTTGTGGCTGACAGATGGTTACAGGAACTGGGTTACAAAAAAATCTACAATGCAACCAATCCATTCGATTTTATGGAAATGATTTCATTGCAGGGTAAAACCAATTTCTTCGAAAAACGTGTGGGGGATTATCAAAAAAGTGGTGTATTAACCTCTGCTGATAATAACAAACAGGCGTTTTCTTTAGACGAAGATTTCTAAGGTGGAAGGTTAAAGGGGAAAAGGCAGAAGGTTTAATTTTGATACTTGCACCGGTTACTTGATACTAATTAATAAATAACAAAAATACAAAAGTGATGATTAAGTCTTGATACTTGATACTCACGGCTTACTATAAACTTAAATCTCATAAAATATGTTCGTACTAAAAAGAGATGGCCGCAAAGAGGCGGTACAATTTGACAAAATCACAGCCCGTATTCAAAAGCTGTGCTACAGTTTAAATTCAGATCTTGTAGATCCAATCGATGTAGCCAAAAAGGTGATCGAGGGGTTATATGACGGTGTAACCACGTCTGAGTTGGATAACCTTGCCGCAGAAACAGCCGCATCGTTAACAACCAAACACCCTGATTATGCTTTGCTGGCATCGCGTATTGCGGTTTCCAACCTGCATAAAAACACCACCAAATCATTCTCGGGTACGATGAAAATGTTGTACGAATACTTCGACCCGAAAGCACAGAAGGCGGCTCCGCTTATTGCTGATGATGTTTATGAGATTATAGAAAAAAACAAGGATATCTTAGATAGTTCTATCATTTACGACCGCGATTTCGGCTTCGATTACTTCGGTTTCAAAACCTTAGAAAAATCTTACCTTTTAAAAGTGAACGGTCAGATTGTAGAGCGTCCGCAACATTTGTTTATGCGTGTTTCTGTTGGTATCCACAAAGAGGATATCGAGAGTGCAATCAAAACCTATAACTTAATGAGCGAGCGTTGGTTTACCCATGCTACACCCACATTGTTCAATGCCGCTACACCAAAACCTCAAATGTCGTCATGTTTTTTGTTAACCATGCAGGATGATAGTATTGAAGGGATCTATGATACGTTAAAACAAACCGCTAAAATTTCGCAGAGTGCAGGTGGCATCGGTTTAAGCATTCACAATATCCGTGCAACGGGTTCATATATTGGCGGTACAAACGGTACCAGTAATGGTATTATCCCAATGTTGCGAGTATTTAACGATACAGCCCGTTATGTAGATCAGGGTGGGGGTAAACGTAAAGGTGCCTTTGCTATTTATTTAGAGCCTTGGCATGCCGATGTTTTTGAATTCTTAGATCTGCGTAAAAACCATGGTAAGGAAGAAATGCGTGCGCGTGATTTGTTCTATGCCCTTTGGATTAATGATTTGTTTATGCAACGTGTTAAAGACAATGGCGATTGGACTTTGTTCTGCCCACATGAAGCACCAGGTTTAGCAGATTGTTTTGGAGCTGAATTTGAAGCATTATATACTAAGTACGAAGCTGAAAACCGTGGACGCAGAACCGTTAAGGCTCAGGAACTTTGGTTTGCCATTTTAGATTCGCAGATTGAAACCGGTACACCATATATGTTGTTTAAAGATGCAGCGAACAGCAAATCTAACCAACAAAACCTGGGTACCATTAAAAGTTCTAACCTGTGTACCGAAATTATCGAGTATACTTCTAAAGATGAAGTGGCGGTTTGTAACTTAGCTTCATTGGCATTACCTCGTTTCGTGATCAACGGTGCTTTCGATCACCAGAAATTATACGATGTAACTTATCAGGCTACTTTAAACCTGAACAAAATCATCGATCATAACTTTTATCCGGTTCAAGAAGCCGAAAATTCAAACATGCGTCACCGCCCGGTTGGTTTAGGTGTGCAGGGTTTGGCTGATGCCTTTATCTTATTGCGCTTGCCTTTCGAAAGTGATGAAGCTAAACGTTTGAATAAAGACATTTTCGAAACGATTTATTTCGCTTCTATGACAGCTTCTCACGATTTAGCAGTAAAACATGGTCCTTACCAAACTTTTAAAGGTTCTCCTTTATCAAAAGGTAAATTCCAGTTCGATCTATGGAACGTTACACCAGATAGTGGCCGTTGGGACTGGAATGCATTGCGTAAGAAAGTAGTTAAAGATGGTGTGTACAACTCCTTATTGGTTGCGCCGATGCCAACTGCATCTACGTCTCAGATCTTGGGTAATAACGAATGTTTCGAGCCATATACTTCAAACATTTACACCCGTCGTGTATTAAGTGGGGAGTTTGTAGTGGTAAACAAACACTTATTGAAAGATTTAGTGGCTCTGGGTTTATGGAACAACGATATGAAAAACCAGATCATATTGGCCAATGGTTCAATCCAGGCTATTGATGCTATTCCTGATTATATCAAAGAATTGTACAAAACCGTTTGGGAGATCAAGATGCGTAACATCATCGATATGGCTGCCGATCGTGGTGCCTATATTTGCCAGTCGCAATCATTAAACCTGTTTGTAAACGCACCGAACACTTCAAAATTAACTTCAATGCACTTTTATGCATGGGAAAAAGGTTTAAAAACCGGTATGTACTACCTACGTACTCAGGCAGCATCACAAGCAGTTAAATTTACTGTAGAGAATCAGGGAGGTAAAGCCATTGAAGCGGTTATTCCTGCTGAAATGACACAGGATCAGGTTGCAGAAGAAATCATCGACGGACCAGTTTGTTCGATGGAAGAAGGTTGCATTAGCTGTTCAGGATAAACCCCTAAATCCCCTAATGGGGACTTTAAGAATCTAATCATATCGTAAGGTTTTGGGCAAAAGCTCAAAACCTTATTTTTTGTTTATACTTTTGTATTGGTTATTAGTTCATTAGTCATTGGTTCATTGGTTTGCCAAATGTCAATAGAACTTTCACTAATGAACCAATGAACAATTGAACTTTTAAAATGTCTTCACATATTCATAGCGCCAAACACGAAATCATCCCTTGCGAGCGATGTAATGGTGCTATTGAGTGCAAGGCAAATTCCTATACCAAATGCCAATGCAGCGTAGTACAGCTCAGCATTAACGAAGTACAGTACATCTCCGAATTATATGATGGCTGCCTGTGTGCCAAATGCCTTTTCGAATTACAGCAGGAGTATAGAGAAGAAATCGGGGTTTAATCTTTGTGCTTTTGTGGCTTTGTGGTGAAAAAATTGAAAAGCAAGTTTTTGTACTCTTGAGTTGGCGCAGGTCCACTTTCCCTACTGCCCCGATAAAACAAAGGTAAGTGCTTAAATCCTGGGCGTTCGTACAATCGGGTTTAGTTAAGCTGGGTCTTGTGCTCTTCTAAAAAATCTTTAGTTCCTTTATCTCCGGTTCCAATTGCGATGAAATACTGTAGCCCAATCTGGTCAGTTGTATAGGTCCAAAAAGGGACAGCTTTTCTTTATTAATTGTTAATTATACATTTAAAATTTTCCGGGCTGGCTGCCAAAACCTAAATGGTTAGTTTTTGGTGTTTATAAGCGTTCAGGTAGCTTATTCGTCAAAATGTCATCTGTAGTTGGTATCCTGCTTTAAATCAAGCCTGGGTTATGTTTGAGGCCTTAAAACCGATGAAAAATAGTTTAAAAATAAATGTTAAAATTGGTAACAAAGCACACCATTTGATATCTATATCGTGCTTGATAAATGGTTTATCAGGTTAAAAAAACAGAAAAATATATAACATTATGGAAGCGCTCATTTCTAATTACTGGTGGGTTTTAGTGGCACTGTTGTGCATCATTTTATACAAATATATTTTACGTTTCTTATTCGGGATGGTGATCGTTCCTGAAGACAGGATCGGGTTGATTACCAAAAAATTCGTGCTCTTCGGTTCAGCAAAAGAACTACCCGACGGAAGGATTATCGCCATCAGGGGCGAAGCCGGTTTCCAGGGAAAAACACTGGCGCCGGGATTGTATTTCGGGATGTGGTTTTGGCAATACAGCGTAACCATGGAACAGTTTACCATTATTCCGGAAGGTAAAATCGGACTGATTATGGCCAAGGATGGCTCTGAAATTCCAACGGGAAATATCTTAGGGCAAAAGGTTGAGTCTGATAACTTTCAGGATGCGGTGAAGTTTCTCGAAAACGGCGGTCAGCGAGGTCGGCAAACAGCTTACATTACATCCGGCTCGTACCGTATTAATACCATGCTCTTTCAGGTATCGGTTACTGATATGATCCGCATTCAGGAAAGCATGGTCGGTATTGTAACCACATTGGATGGTTTGCCGATTGAAGCCAATCAGATCGCTGGTAAACTGGTTGACGGGCACAACAATTTTCAGGATTTCGATGCCTTTATCAAGCAGGGTGGTAACCGTGGTTTGCAGCCGCAGGTAATTTTAGCAGGTTCATACAACCTCAATCCATGGGCAATCCAGTTGGAAGAAATTCCGATGACCGAAATCGCGATCGGTTATGTAGGCGTGGTGATTTCTTTTATCGGTACGGAAGGCAATGACCTAACCGGTGCCGACTTTAAGCACGGTAATATTGTTGGTAAAGGTTCGAAAGGGGTTTGGCTTGAGCCACTTGGTCCGGGCAAATACCCAATTAACAAATACATTATGAAGGTAGAGCTGGTACCAACCACCAATTTGGTGTTAAACTGGGCATCGGCACGTAGTGAGGCCCATAATCTGGACAAAAACCTATCTACCATTACAGTACGTTCTAAAGATGGTTTCCCTTTCAATTTGGATGTGGCACAGATTATCCACGTACCTACAACCGAAGCACCAAAGGTAATTGCCCGTTTTGGTAACATGGTGAACCTGGTTTCGCAGGTTTTAGAGCCCACCATTGGTAACTATTTCCGTAACTCGGCACAGGGAAGTGATGTGATTGCTTTCCTGAGTACCCGTAAGGAACGTCAGGAATCGGCAAAAGAGCATATCCGCAAGGTGCTTGATGAATATAATGTGAATGCGGTTGATACATTGATCGGTGACATTGTTCCGCCAGAATCTTTAATGAAAACTTTAACCGACCGTAAAATTGCGGAAGAACAAAAGGTGACTTACGAAACCCAAAAACAGGCACAGGAAACGCGTCAGGGGATGGAGAAAGAAACCGCCATTGCCGATATGCAGAAGGATATTGTAAAAGCACAACAAAGCGTGGAGATTGCCGAACGTACCGCAAGCGCTACCGTGAAAAAATCGGAAGGTGATGCTGCTGGTGTGAAACTAGCGGTAGGAGCAGAAGCCGAGGCCACAAAAATGAGGGCACACGCCGAAGCCGAAGCTACCAAGGCAAGGGCTCAGGCAGATTCTGAAGCGATTAAGTTAAGGGCATCGGCAGAAGCTGAACAGATTTCGTTAACCGGTGCAGCCGAAGCAGGTAAAATTTTAGCAGTGGGTAAATCAACTGCCGAAGCCTACGAACTTGCCGTTAAGGCTTTGGGTGGTGAAAACTTTACCCGTTACAAAATCACCGAAGAGTTATCGAAAGGCAATGTAAAACTGATCCCTGACGTATTAATTGGTGGCAGTGGGGGCAATCATGGTGGTTCGGCTATGGATGGCCTGTTGGGCCTGAAACTGATGGAACTGATGGATCCTCAGCAACGTAAAGAAGTGGTAGCCGTAGCAGAAATTGTGGAAACAAAACCAAAACCTAAAAAGGATAATATCAATCCTTAACCGGTTTTAAACCAGAATGGCTTCTTGATTTTTCAGGAAGCCATTTTTTTTAGAATCCCGGATCGATAGCAGTATTCTCTGTTGATACGATAATTTCATCTCCCTGTACTTCAGTTAACAGCTGCTCAATATTTGCGTAATCTTTAATTACTTTTACCGTAATTAATGCCAAGGGTAAACCGATAGCATTTCCTATCATGCTGGCAATAGTGCCATTTGTTAATGAATCGATACTGTCACTATTCAGTGTTGTACGGAAAACGACTTGACCAATGATATTACTGGTAATCCAAAGGCCCCACCACCAGCCTAAATATGAAGTTGTAACCGCATTAGCCCGATTTGTTTCTTCAAATAAGATTTCATTGGTTTTGGTATACATTTCTTTCATTATCTGATACGGTTTATATAAACAGATAAAAGGTATAAACCAGCTTAATGCAACCCAATTGTCAGAACTCGAAAGATAATCGGTTTTTAGATGGAGATTAAAGTATGCCCTTCTAAACCACCTGATAAAGGTAATGCAAGAGGTTAGATATGCACCAAAGTATAATATCGCAATCAACCGCTCTCTAAGGTCATTGGCGCTAATCTCGCTATTTGAAACAGCGCTTCCTGACGAAAAGCTTTTTAAAAGATCATATTGGAGATAACTTGAGAAAAATGAGACAATTTCTAATGCTAAAACTATCCAGATCATTAATATGGCAGTTTTAGCCCTTTTTTCGTTGGGTCTGATGAGATTCATATTGAGGTTAATTTTTTATAATAATACGAAATCCTTATCTACATTCCGCTTTTCTTAAAAAACAATTACATAATTATGCCGTTCTACTTTTAAACAAAATAGTAACTTTGCAGCCTAATTTTGAATGAATGAATTTTGAGTGGGTGAATGGCCGTATGTAAAGCATTCAATCACTTTAACATTCTCTCATTCTCTCATTTCGAAAATATGAAGAAAGTAAAAGTTGGCTTGGTGCAGATGAGCTGTACCAAAGATAAACAGGAAAATTTAGATAAAGCAATTGCCAAAGTAAGAGAAGCAGCTGCAAAAGGCGCACAGATTGTGTGTTTGCAGGAACTTTTTACTTCTTTGTATTTCTGCGATGTGGAAGATTACGACAATTTCGACTTAGCAGAGGCCATTCCAGGCCCATCTACCGATGCTTTGCAAGTGGTGGCTAAAGAATTGGGTGTGGTCATCATTGCCTCTTTATTTGAGAAACGTGCAGAAGGCTTGTACCACAACACGACAGCTGTTTTAGATGCTGACGGTTCATATTTAGGTAAATACCGTAAAATGCATATCCCTGATGATCCTGCTTTTTATGAAAAATTTTACTTCACACCAGGTGATTTGGGTTATAAGGTTTTCCAAACCAAGTTTGCTAAAATCGGTATCCTGATCTGCTGGGATCAATGGTACCCAGAAGCTTCACGTATTACGGCTTTAATGGGGGCAGATATCATGTTCTATCCAACTGCCATTGGCTGGGCTACCGATCAGGACGAAGAAACCAATCAGGATCAATATAATGCCTGGCAAACTATCCAACGCTCACATGCAGTTGCAAATGGCGTTCCGGTAGTAAGTGTAAACCGGGTAGGCTTTGAACAGAATGGTGCCATGAAATTTTGGGGTGGAAGCTTCGCCACAAACGGTCAAGGCAAAATACTCTATTTGGGTTCTCACGATCAGGAAGAAACTGAAGTGGTTGAGCTGGATTTATCAGAATCTGATTTCTTCCGTAAACACTGGCCTTTTTTAAGAGACAGGAGGATCGATTCTTATCAGCCGATTACGAAAAGATATATTGATGGGGATTAGAAAAGTCGGAGGTCGGAAGACCGAAGATTAAAGCGAAAATCCATAAATTAAAAATCCATGGTTCGTGTCCTCACGAACCATTCATTTTATAAATTAAAATTAAATGTCCAATTTTCCGCCAAGAAAAGATTTAAATATCAATCAATTTGATTATTCACCGAAGCAGCAAGGTTATGCCTTTCCTGCTGAATGGGCTAAACACGAAGCTACCTGGTTAAGCTGGCCGCATAAGGAAGCCTCCTGGCCAGATAAAATCGAAACCATTTACGAACCCTATTGCCAGTTTATTAAAGCTGTTGCCGAAGGTGAGAAGGTGCGCATCAATGTGAAGGATGAAGAAATGAAAGCTTTTGCTGTTTCTGAATTATCAAAGGTAGGTGCCGATTTAAGCCAGATTGAATTTTATTTTAATGAAACCAATGATGCCTGGTGCCGCGACCATGGTCCTGCATTTGTGTTAAAAGGAAATGAAAAAGCAATAGTTGACTGGGGTTACAATGCCTGGGGCGGAAAATACCCCCCATTTGATCTGGATGATGTGGTTCCGACAAAAATCGCCAATCATTTTAAACTGCCTTTATTTACGCCTGATATTGTGATGGAAGGTGGTTCGGTAGAATTTAACGGCGCTGGAACAATTTTAACCACAACAGCATGTTTGTTGAACGAAAACCGTAATCCGCATTTAACTAAAGAGCAGATCGAAAAATATTTGTTGGAATATTATGGTCAGGAGCAAGTGTTGTGGCTGGGCGATGGAATTGTTGGCGATGATACCGATGGCCACATTGATGATATCACGCGTTTTGTCAATGAGGATACCGTTTTAACAGTTGTAGAAAGTAATCCATTGGATGAAAACTATCTGCTGTTACAAGAGAATTTGGAGACTTTAAAAACACTTAAACTAAAAGATGGCAGGCCATTGAACATTGTGGAGTTGCCCATGCCCTCACCGGTGATTTATGAAGATACCCGTTTACCTGCATCCTATGCCAACTTTTACATCGCTAATGCGGCCGTAATTGTTCCGGTTTTTGATGATGCAAACGATGAAAAAGCACTCGAAATCATTCAAGGCTGTTTTCCAGATCGCAAAGTGATCGGTATCAATTCAGTAGATATTATCTGGGGATTGGGAAGCTTTCACTGTTTGAGCCAGCAGGAACCGACTTTGTAGAGATGATTTATAACCAACAATCAATAGAAGAAATGATAAACACTCAAAGATTAAAATTGAGTGTTTGGGATAAAATTTCTCATTATTGGATCGTAATTCTAATGCTTTTTGGTACTGGAATTTTTTGGTTTCAATCGACTAAGATTTACCTTAACAAAGGAGAATCGTTTTTTTTGGGGCGCTCATTTAATATCGGGTTAATATTTCTTGCGACCGCAATTTTATTTTCGCTTCTGCAATATCGCAGACTTAAATTTATCGAAAAAATTATTTGTTGTACAGAGAAACAATTTAAACAAGCATTATTCGACACAGCTAAAGAGCTAAGTTGGATTATTTTGACCAATAGTAGAAATTATTGCTTTGCTTTTCATGCAACTCGTACCTATTTGAATTGGGGTGAATCTATTACGGTTATTAAAACTGAAAAAGGTATTTTAATAAATAGCATTTGCGACCCTACAAAAACTGCACTGTTTTCATTTGGTTGGAATAGGCGAAATAGAAATACCTTTATCAACTGTTTGGAATTGGTAATTAGGGATAAACAAACTTAAATATTAACTTTACAACATTAAAAACATTTCAACTTTACAACATTTCATAATGAAATTATTAGAAGGAAAAACAGCATTAATTACAGGGGCATCGAAAGGAATCGGCCGCAAAATAGCTGAAAAATTTGCTGAGCAAGGCGCTAATGTAGCTTTTACCTATTTATCATCAGTAGAAAAAGGTGAAGCCTTAGAGCAGGAATTACAAAGCTTTGGGACCAAGGTTAAGGGGTACCGTTCGGATGCATCTAAATTTGCCGAAGCAGAGCAATTGATCAACGATATCGTTGCCGAATTCGGTACGATTGATATTGTGGTAAATAATGCTGGTATTACCAAAGATGGTTTATTGATGCGGATGAGTGAAGAGAACTGGGATGATGTCATCAACATTAATTTAAAATCGATCTTCAACGTAACCAAAGCGGCTTCTAAAGTAATGATGAAGACCCGTAAAGGAGTTTTTATCAACATGAGTTCGGTTGTTGGGGTTACCGGTAATGCCGGACAGGCAAATTACGCCGCATCTAAAGCAGGAATTATTGGTTTTACCAAATCAGTAGCTAAAGAATTAGGATCGCGAAATATCCGTGCCAATGTTGTTGCACCAGGTTTCATCCGTACCGAGATGACTGAAGTTTTAGATCCGAAAGTGGTTGAAGGCTGGGAAAAAGATATTCCATTAAAACGTGCCGGCGAAACGGAAGACATTGCCAATGTTTGTGTGTTTTTAGCCTCTGATATGAGCGCTTACGTAACCGGACAAACTTTATCTGTTTGCGGCGGGATGCTGTAGAGCGGTAGAAGGCATAAGGTTTAAGGTAGATGGTTCTTTCTAAAGCCATAAAATAGTAGAGGCGTAAGGCGGGTAATAAACCTAAATCTTACGCCTTTCAGCTTTTACCTTATTTAAGAGCAGAACCTTACAACATTCCAACCTTTTTTATAGGTATAAGGTTTAAGGCGGAGTGCTGTGGATTAGAACATTGCAGCTTGCCAACATTTCAACGTTCCAACTATTTCACAACGTACTTCCCTTTTACCTCTCCAATCATCGGCTGCATTTTATTCTTCTCAAAAGCTAAATACCCTGTTTGTAGCGATTTCCAAAAGTTAGCCTGCGCAGGGAATTGAGTAATGTATTTCTTCATATTTGCATCGGTCATTTTGAAAGGATAGAGGTTAACCGGAATCTTTTCCTGACCAGCGTTTCTCGCTTCAACACCTAAAACATACACTTCTTTAATTTTTTCGTCGGTTAAAGGAATACAGCCCACGGTTACACAATTACCATGGATGTAGATATCGCTTCCGGGTTTTCTGTCTTTTCCAGTTCTGACATAATCTACTGTATTTGGATAGTTTACGCCAAGTGACAGATGAAAATTGCTCATGGGGTTAAAAACATTGACATAATAAAAGCCCTCAGGCGTTTGTCCGTCGCCTTCAAATACCTTAGGGCCAATAGTACCGGAGTGTGCGCAGAAATCGTATGTTCTAAACAGCGAATAGGTTGTGGACGAATTGTTCTTTAACCAGATTTCGAGCTTTCCTTCGGTTTTATAAGCATTGATCACCATCGAAAACTGATTGCCATAACCAGCGGCAAGCACGAATTTTTTCAATGTTTCCCATTTTTCGTTATAAGCCTTTTCTACTCTTTCGAATTTAATTTGTGTGGCTTTAAAATTATTTTGGGCACTCACCATAAGGCTTAGAGAAAGTAGGAACGTTAAACAGATTAATTTCATAAAGATTGATTTGGTTAAAGCTAATAAATTTATCTTTTTTTAGTACTAATATTTATCATCAACACATAGAATCACATTGCGCGTGGCGTTTGGTGCATAGCGTTTGAAGCACTAATGGACTAATGAAGCAGTGAACCAATTGACAAATAACCTTGAAAATTTCCCTAAAATTACCATCTTTATAGAAGTATGAATAGTTTTTTTTCTGGTACTTCTATTTTGTTTTTTCTGGGTTGCCTGGCCTTGGGCGTTTTATATGCCTGGTTGCTGTATCGGGGCAACAAAAATTTAGATCAAAAACTTCGGTATGGCTTAACGGCATTACGGATGATCGTGGTAACAACGGTCGCGTGGTTACTATTTGCGCCACTCATTAAAACACTAAATTATACCTTAGATAAGCCTATAATCATTATCGGACAAGATAATTCCTTATCTGTTGGTCAGGTAAAGGCGGCTGGTTTTGATCAAAAATTATATGAATACAACCTTAAAGCCTTACAAGATAAACTATCAGATAAGTATGAAGTAAAAACACTTCACTTTGGCGATCAGGTTGCGGATGGTTTTGACTTTAAAAATCAGGGTAAATTAACAGATGCTGCAGCCTTTTTTCAGAAAGTTAAAGATGAATATACGAATCGGAATGTTGGTGCCATTATTTTAGCAACGGATGGTATTTTTAATCATGGTGGAAATCCCCTGTATAGCGTAAATCAGATTAATGCACCGGTGTATACCGTTGCCCTTGGTGATAGTATCCCGAAGCGTGATGTATTGATCTCCAATGTAAATTACAATAACATTGTGTATCTGGATGATGATTTTACCATCGAAGTTCAGGTTCAGGCTTTTCAAAGCGATGGCGAGAATACGGTTTTAACGGTTAGCCAAAACGGTGCAAAGGTTGAGCAACAAAACATATCCATTAATGGAGGTTCTTTTGTTAAAACTATTCCGGTTAAAATTCATGCAGGTAAAACCGGTGTCCAGAAATATACCGTTCAGCTCGGGGTTTTAAAAAATGAGATCACTACCCGCAATAACACTCAGACCTTTTACGTAGAAGTGATTGATGGCCGGCAGAAAGTATTGCTGGCAGCAGTTGCCCCACATCCCGATTTAGGCGTTTTAAAGGAAGCTATTTCGCTGAATAAACATTACGAGGCTAAACTTGTCCTTGCGGATGATTTAAATGCAACAGATCCCTCTAAATTCGATTTAATTGTATTGTATCAATTGCCAGATATCCAGAATCTCTCGGCCACCTTTTTAAAGAAGTTAACAGGCTTGAAAAAACCAATCTGGTACATTTTAGGGGCTCAGAGTAATGTAAATGCTTTTAACCAGATCCAAAATCAGGTTAACCTGGGGTCTGCAAATGGTTCTATTCAGGAAGTGTATGCCGATTTTGCCAATGGTTTTACCAGTTTCAATCTTAGTGATCAAGATAAAAAACAGTTTTCATCATTCGACCCACTACTCAGTCCATTTGGCAGGTTAACGGTAAATGCAGGTGCAACGCCTGTTTTTAATCAGCGTATCGGTAAAATAAGTACCCAGCAGCCATTGTTGTTCTTCGCAAATGAAAATGGCTTAAAGATGGCTTATTTGATGGGGGAGGGGCTTTGGCGCTGGAAATTATCAGAAGCTGAAAACGAAAGCAATCAATCGGTTTTAAATGACCTGATTTCGAAAACCGTTCAATACCTCTCTGTTAAAGATGATAAGCGCAGGTTTAAGGTGTTTACGTCAAAATCTGCTTATGATGAAAACGAAGCGATCCAGTTTAATAGTACACTTTATAATGATAGCTACCTGCCTGTAAATGAACCTGAAGTTAATCTTCAGGTTAAAAATGAAGCCGGCAAAGTGTTTAATTATATTTTTTCTAAAACTGAAAATGGTTATCAGTTAGACGCCGGAACCATGCCAGCAGGCAATTATTTTTATCTCGCCAACACCGAACTTGGAGGAAAGAAATTTACCGCATCAGGCAGTTTCTATGTGAATGCACTAACTGCAGAATTTCAGCAAACTACAGCCAATCACCAGCTTTTAAATACGATGTCTAAGCAAAGTAATGGTAAATTGTTTATGCCCGAAAACCTGCTTAAAATAGCAGATGAGATTGCCAAAAACGAAAATATTAAAACCATCAGTTACGAAGACCGCAAGTATGACGAATTGATCAGTATGAAATGGCTCTTTGGTTTAATCTTGATTTTACTAGGCACAGAATGGTTTTTAAGAAAAAGGAACGGGGAGGTATAAGTTTGGGGTGGGGTGTCGTGAGTGTGTAGTCAGATGTTACCATCTGACTGATAAAATATCTTGAAATTGATGAGTAATCCGATGGTATTTGATTAATTTGAAAGTGTCAGATGGTAACATCTGGCACCGCTTTAGGTTCAATTTTGTAATAGATATGGGGTTAAGAAATAGAGGGTTATTTCTGGAGAAAAAATGTTTTTTCGTGACTACCAGTTGCTATAAACATTTAAGACTTCTTGAGAGTAGTTCGTGCAAATTAATAATTGCCAATAGTTTAAATTTTATTGCTATAAAATATAAGATTTCAATTCTTGGTTATGTAATCATGCCTAATCACCTTCATGTTTTATTTTATTTCAACGGAGAAAATAAATTATCAGATAGTATGCGCGATTTGAAAAAGTTTTGTGCTTTTGAGATTCGAAAGTATCTTGAATACAGCGGCAGCCCACTGCTAAATTTGATAAGAGTTGAAAGTGATAAACAAGTCTTTAAAGTTTGGGAAGATAGATTTGATGATGTTTGGATTGGAAGTAAAGAGCTTCTCGAAATTAAGCTGGAGTATATTCATCAAAACCCATTGCAATCTCATTGGAATTTGAGTGAATATCCTGAGGGGTACAGTTTTAGTAGTGCTACATTTTATTTAGGAAATCCAGAAAATATTGTTAACCTGACTGATTATAGAGATGTTTTTGAATGATCGACTTATTTTGAGTGATGTGCAGTCAGATGTTACCATCCGACTGATAGAATATCTTGAAATTGATGAGTAATCCGATGGTATTTGATTAATTTGAAAGTGTCAGATGGTAACATCTGACACCACGGAGAACTCCCAACTGTCTTAATGCCATTCATCCCTGTAAACGAACTTGGGCATGTGCCATTCGAAGCGGATAGAAAGTAACCTTAACGTTAATCCAACAATAGCGGCTGTAATGGTAGCCAGCATTTCACTGCCATGGAAATGTTCTATACCGATGTAAACAGCTCCAGTTACAATTGCTGCACTGGCATAAATTTCTTTGCGGAACAAAAATGGAACTTCATTACAGAGTACATCGCGAAGCACGCCGCCTGCACATCCGGTAATCATTCCACTGAAAAGTACAATTAAATAGGGTAAATGGATTTCTTGTGCAACCTGACAACCAATAATAGTAAACACCACTAAGCCCAGGGCATCGAGATAAAGAAATAGTTTTTTAAGCTTCGTCATTACAGATGCGATAAATGCAGCAAGTAATGCTGCTACCGCGGTAATCACTAAATATTCGGGATGCTCTACCCAGCTCATCGGGTAATGACCAAATAATACATTTCTAACCGTGCCGCCACCAAGTGCGGTAACCCAGGCAATAATGCAAACACCAACCCAGTCCATATCACGTCGGCCTGCAGAAAGTGCTGCGGTCATGGCTTCAGCTGTGATGGCGATAATATAGAGGATATGAAGCATTAGATGGTTAACTGTTTAAATTGGTTAATCGGTTAACTGATAAATTGTTGAATGGTTAAATTGCTGACTGCAAACAGCCAATCAAAGTTCTTTTGCTTTAGATCCTGAAACAAGTTCAGGAGGACGAGACTAAAGGAAGATAACTTAAACGCCCAGCGCCATACGCTAATCCTTCTTCTCTTCCTGGATAATCACAAAAACATCTTCATTATCTTTTTTCATGAAATATTTTTCACGTGCAAATTTTTCAGCCGTATTCAGATTGGTATTCAGTTCGTTGAGATCTTTTTTAACCTGCGCAGTTTCTTTCTCGAAATATTCCTTTTCTTCCTGTAATTTATTCGCCTGGCTACGGTATTCGTACTGCGACATCATATCATTTTTGTCGAAAAACAGCATCCACATCGCAAATGCGACAGTAGCAAGAAAGTATTTGTTGCGGAAAAGATCTATTAAACGTTTCATATATTGATATGAGATTTTAGATGTGAGATTTGAGAAAACCCAAATCCAACAAACAAATATAGGATTAAAATAAAAACATCCGAAGATTTAAAATCTCCGGATGTTTTCCAAATAAGTTTTTCAACTTGTTAACACCCCAAACCCCTAAAGGGGTTTTATGGCATTTCTCTAAGTCCCCTTTAGGGGATTATTTTTTAGCGTATTTGAATTTCGAACCGATGAAACGTGCGTTTTCGCCTAATTCTTCTTCAATACGTAATAATTGATTGTATTTTGCAATTCTGTCTGAACGTGATGCAGAACCTGTTTTAATCTGTCCGCAGTTTAATGCAACAGCTAAATCGGCAATGGTAACATCTTCAGTTTCGCCAGAACGGTGACTCATTACCGAAGTATAACCACTGTTTTGGGCTAAAGTTACGGCATTGATCGTTTCAGTTAAAGAACCGATCTGGTTCACTTTTACCAGGATAGAGTTCGCTGTATCTTCATCGATACCACGTTGTAAACGGGTTACGTTAGTTACAAATAAATCATCACCAACCAATTGAACATGATCGCCAATTTTATCGGTTAAACTTTTCCAGCCAGTCCAGTCGTTTTCATCCATACCATCTTCAATAGAGATAATTGGATATTTTGCAGAAAGGTCAGCAAGATATTGTGCCTGCTCTTCGCTGGAACGAATTACCCCAGTTGCACCTTCAAATTTAGTATAGTCATACTTACCATCTTTATAAAACTCAGATGAAGCACAGTCTAAAGCTAAACAGATTTGAGCACCTGGTTTGTAACCGGCAGTTTCAATTGCTTTTAATACCGTTTCAATTGCATCTTCAGTACCATCAAAAGTTGGTGCAAAACCACCTTCATCACCTACGGCAGTAGATAAACCTCTATCGTGAAGAATTTTTTTCAAGCTATGGAAAACTTCAGTTCCCCAACGTAAAGCTTCAGAGAAAGAAGGTGCGCCAACTGGCATAATCATAAATTCCTGGAAAGCGATCGGTGCATCAGAGTGAGAACCACCATTAATGATGTTCATCATCGGAATTGGTAGGGTATTAGCATTAACACCACCAATGTAACGGTATAAAGGTTGACCAATTTCATCAGCAGCAGCTTTAGCAACAGCCAAAGAAACACCTAAAATGGCGTTAGCACCCAGGTTACCTTTATTTTCGGTACCGTCAAGGTCGATCATTAATTTATCAATTGCATTTTGCTCAAAAACATCAATGCCTCTTAATGCATCAGCAATTTTAGTATTTACATTTTCTACGGCTTTTAAAACACCTTTACCTAAATATGTAGATTTATCACCATCACGTAATTCAACAGCCTCATATTGTCCAGTAGATGCACCGCTTGGTACAGCAGCACGGCCAAAAGCGCCTGCCTCTGTTACTACTTCTACTTCTACTGTTGGATTGCCTCTCGAATCGAGAATTTGTCTGGCATGGACATTAACGATTATGCTCATTTTTATTTGATTTTTTATTGATTTTTTAACCTGCTTAGTGTAAAAAGTACAATTACTAAGCGCAACACCAAAGTTAATATATTTTTTAAATAAATAAAGCCTTTTAAGGGTTAATGTTACGATAGTTGTTTGAGTTAACGGATCGTTAATTTTAACTTAATATGAGCATTAATGATGCTTGATGAATGTCGTCATCTCGACTGAGGCGCAGCGAAATGGAGAGATCCATAAATAGTATATGATACCATGGATTTCTCCCCTACAGTCGAAATGACGATTTATTATTTTTTAGCTTCAGCTAAAAGTTCAGAATTTAAACGCACGTATTCATCAACCTTTTGTGCTTTTGCAACATCAATGCCTTGCTGTGCTGTGGCCGCTGCGCCAGCTTTATCGCCCATTTTTAATTGGATACGGCCTTTCCACAACTTATACCAGGGTGCTTTTGGATCTGATTTTTCTGCCTCCGTCATCCATTCTAAAGCAGTTTTTAAATCTTTCCCGTTTTGATAGTAATACAATGCTGCATTAAAATAAGGTTTCTTTTCACCTTTCATTGCCTCTGCGATATTCGCCATTACTTTTTCATCAATAGATGTCGTAATATTAATCGTATAGCCACTATTCTCCCACATCATATTTAACTGTGCTGCAGTTTCGCTAACAGCCGAAAACTGCATGGTTAGGGTTTCTACTTTATCTTTTAAAGTTATAGTTTTTACTTTTACCCTAAGCACATCATCGCTTTCCTTGAATTCGTAAGCACCCCATTGATCCGCAATTTTGTTAAAAATAACCGTCCACTCACTTTTGCCAGGAATACTGAACAGGCCATATTCGCCGGCTGGTAAATCTTTGCCTTCGATTTTAACGGCATCGGTAAATTTAATGCGTGTGGCCGCATTTGCTCCATTGCGCCAAACCGTGCCCAACGGCTCCATACCACCAAAAATTTTACGGCCCTTTACATTCGGACGGGAATAGGTCAGCGTTATTTTACCCAGTCCAAAATCCTGGACAATGCTTTGTCCGCTACTGGGTTGCGGGAATTTAGCTCCCTGGGCATTAGCGAGATCCGCTGCGCCTAAAAATGCAATAAACAGCACTACTGATTTGATCGATAATTTCATTGTTTTGTTGTTTTTGGTTTGCACCAATTTACGAAATAAGCATCAAGTTTAATAAAATGTTCTCATTCTGCCCTTAAATCAGCTGATGTTTCCTGAATCCAAAAATCAGCTCATCAAAGTATTCGCCGTTTTTGAAAATCGTATCTTTTAATTCCGCCTCGAAAACAAAACCTGCTTTTTTTAAAACCTGTTGCGAGGCCAGATTGGTATGGGCAGTACGGGCAAAAATCCGCTCGATATCAAAAGTTTCGAAACCATATCTCAACATCTCTTTTACGGCGAGTGGAGCAATGCCCCGCCCCCAAAAATCTTCAGCAATCCAATAGCCCATTTCTGCACTTTTGCTATAAATATCAGCCAATTGGTGTACGCCTATCGATCCGATTACTTCACCGTTTAATACAATAGCTTTAATTTGTAGGGGCTCATGACTTAAAGCCAATTGAATAAAGGCTTCGCCATCTTTTTTCTCATAAGGGAATGGGAACTTATTGGTTAGGTATTTCGAAATGTTGAAATTGTTGGCGTTTTTCACCAAATGCTCTATATCACCAGGTTGGTAAGGGCGTAAAATTAACTGCATTGTTTACGATTTTATCAAGATGAATGTGATCTGTAACATTTCATTAAAACCAAAGTCAGAATTAAAATGCCTTTATGCTACACCTCAGTCAATTTGAAAAATCTTATTTCGGTCATCTTGTTTTAAAGATAGAAAATATTACAATTCCCAAAGGTATTTTCTGGATAAAAGGCAGCAATGGTACCGGAAAAAGCACGCTGTTAAAATCAATAGCGGGGATATTGTCTTTCGAAGGTGATGTTGCAATAAATACAGTTTATCTAAAAAGCCATGGTGTTGCGTACCGGAAACTGGTAAATTTCGCTGCGGCTGAGCCATTATTTCCTGAATTTTTAACCGGGTTAGAGATGATTGATCTTTTTGCCAAAGCAAAAGGCGCAGCTCTGGGTCAGGAAGAAAATTTGATTACCGAAATGGGGATGAGGCCTTACATCCATAATCCTTTGGGTTCGTATTCCAGCGGTATGCTCAAAAAATTGTCATTGGTATTGGCTTTTTTAGGGCAACCTAAGCTGATCCTATTGGATGAACCATTAAATACGATTGATGTAGCATCTTTAGAGGTATTATACCGTTGGATCAATGCCAGTTACCAAAATGAAAAAGTTAGTTTTTTACTGTCCTCGCATCAGCCGCTGGATGAAGTAAAATTACCCGGACTAAAGCAGATCGATATCGGGGATAAACAGATCATGATAAATTTTTAATGTTTACTACTTCAAACACGGCTTTAAAGAAAATATTTGTAGATGGATTTTACCGTATCCATGCGGGTATGCTGGTGTTCCTCTTCGTGATATTGATCAGTTACTGTTTATTTATCAATACTTTAGGTACGGTGAGGCCGGAACAAATTGATTTCTGGCAATTTTTCTTCACCATTAGTTTGGTAAGCAATCCACTGATTATGGCTTTTTATCTTGTGGCAAGCGCATTGTATGCCTATAAAAGCGTAAAATACGTTTTAAACCAGTTTACTTTGCCCCAGCAAGAGTTTTTGTATTATAGTTTCAACTCCACCAGCAGAAAGCAGCAGTTTTTAGCCTGGTGCACCGTGCATACCTATATATTTATTCCTGTTTTATGTTATACGTTATATGCCATGACCATAGGTCTGGTATTTGGCTTCTACCTGATTTCAATCGGAATTTTGCTTTTTCAGGTTCTGCTGATTATGGCCAGCGCCTATATCTGCCTGAGAGAAAATAATCGTTTAATAGCGGCTAATCAACCGGGTTGGTTAATCAGGATCAGCAAAAAATGGCATAAACCTGTTTTTTTATTGTTTAGCTTTCAGGTTTTAAATCAATCCAAGTTGGCTTATCTGCTCACCAAATTATTATCGTGGGTATTGATTTCGAGTGTATTTTTGGTTTTTGCTGATCTTAAGAATAATTCAAGACTCTTGATGCTCATCACTTCCTGTATTGTTGTTGCACATGTGGTGCTGATTTACCAGGAAAAAGTTTTTAACGACCGTTATTTATCCTTTCTGTCAAATTTTCCTTTCAGTAAGGCAAAGGTGTTTTTTAGCTTCGGTTTAAACTATCTCGTTTTGTTATTACCCGAAATGTGCTGGATATTTACCCGTTTTGGCCTGTTAACTTCGTTTCAGCTTATTCTGTTTGCTTTCTCCGCTACTCTTTTGTTTAGAAGTTTACTCTTGATGAATGGAATAAGGGTTAAAAGATTTTTAACAGGTGTTTTTTGCCTGTTTTTTCTTTTCTATGTAGTTATTATGTTTGGTTTAGGCTTAGCGCTAATTCCGTTAAACATTCTCGCAGCCTGGGTGGTGTTTGGGAGAAATTATCTGAATGATAGCATTTTGTGCTGATATTATTTCAGTTCATCCAATACCTTGAATAGCTTTTTGTTAATTCCACTTCCGCTATAATTATTAATGTTGATTACCACTACATATTTATTTCCTGCCGCATCGGTATGGTAACCGGCAAATGCCGAAACATCATTTATGGTTCCGCTTTTAATTTTCATACCATTGTATTCAGGTAGTGCTTTATAATAATCAGGAAACCAATTCTCTTTCTGGATCTGGAAAAGCACACTTGCCATTGCCGCAGTGGTTATTCTATCGCCCGGCGAAAGGCCGCTGCCATCGATAATATTCAGTGCAGTTTTATCAATGCCTTTATCGGCCCAGAAATTGATTTCGGTTTCGACGCCTTTACTCGTTGTACCTGCTTTTCCTGATTTTATCGCTATTGATTTTAAGAGGGATTCGCCATATAAATTGATGCTTTTCTTTAAAAACCAGTAGGTAATCTCGCTTAAGCTTGGAGAACTGATGGTACTTATTTTTTGTGTAAGCGATGGAATCACCTGATTGTTTAAAGTCATTAAACGGGCGGTAGTGGCTTGTTGAGCGCTGGAAATACCTAATCTTTTCAGGGTGTCCTGTAATCGGTAAGCGCAATCGAAAGCAGGGTCGGGGAGGGCGACTGAGATACCTGATTTACCAATACCCATGCCCCAGCTTCCACGGATATAAGCAGTATTGCTGTAAGGGGGCAGGAAAGCATAAGCACGATCTCCTGATCCGGCGCTACCCGTTTTCAATTCATTTACGAGTTGCACATAAGGGGTAGCTGGAACTGTCTTTACGATCCTTACTTCATCAGCAGTACTGCTTCCTGGCTTTAAATGAATGTCGAATTGGTTTTCCCGCCAGGCTAACCCAGAAGTTCCGGCACCGTAATAATTGCCAATATCCTGCCAAACCCAGCCCTCGGGCGTAGTTTGGGTACCGAAAATACGGTCGTCGCCGATTATTGCACCTTCAATTTTTTTTATTCCTGCCGATTTGATGGCTGCAACCCACTGCATTAACACGGCATTTTCTTTGTTTTGATAACGCCATGAGCCCAGGGTTGGATCGCCGCTTCCCACAATAATCAGATTGCCTTTTAATATTCCATCTGCAGTAATCGTTCCGGTATAAGCCAAGGTGGTCTGGAATTGAAAATCTTTCCCTAAAATACTGAAAGCCGTAGCTGCCGTGATGGTTTTTAACGTTGAAGCAGTAGCCAAACCAATCTGTTCATTTTTGGCATACAGCGTTATACCCGTATTGGCATCCAAAACACAAAGAGATGCGATGGCATGTTTTGCCTGTTCATCATTTAATAAACTATTGAAAGCCTTTTCGAGATTTTGGATCTTGTTTTGGGCGTTTACAAGGCTTGTAGCAAAAATTAAAAGTAGGCAGGAATATATTTTTAATCGCATAGAAATTTTATCTGTTGAAGATTGCCAAAGATAAAACTAATTAAAAAGCGATGGGTGTTATGATAACATCTTTACAAACATTATCCATTAAATAACTTATTGCGCTTAATTTCCTTTCCCTGCCTTAGTTTTATAGCATGATAAATGGTGGGTACATCATTCGTCCATTTTTTTAGCGTAAAAACAATGGCGAGTATTTCCAGCCGGGTTAACAGACCAAGCCAAAAACAAATTTCAAACATTACTACCGATTCGCAATGCACCATGATTTCGACCAATGTGGCAAATATGCTTAATGTCCAGATTTTGGCGCCAATAGAATGAGTAGCAATTTCCTTTTTAAATTTGATGTAGCTGAGCAGATAAGTAGCGGCTTCAAAAGCCCCGAGGATAATCAATTTTATCAGGTTGGTTTTGAAAAAATCAGGACATTGGATATAAGTTGCAACCGCTACTGAAATAAAAAATACCTGATCAATACTGGAATCCAAACGGCGTAGTTTTTCGGAAGATATATTCAGCTTACGGGCGATTATTCCATCAAAAACATCCGTTAATAAACCGATCGATAATAAGGTGATGGCGAAAAAAGGATAATGGGCAAGGTGGAAAACGCTTAATAAAATAATTCCGAAACCAATAAATAACCTGGAATAGATTAAAGCAAGAGGTATATATTTCATATTGGAGAGCGCATAAAAAAGCCCCGATTTAAAAATCAGGGCTTGTATTTTATTGATTAAACCAATTCTTTCTGAATCAGGTATTCAGCAATCTGAACGGCATTGGTTGCGGCGCCCTTACGTAAGTTATCGGCAACAATCCAAAGGTTTAATGCTTTAGGGGCTGACTCATCCCTGCGGATACGGCCTACAAAAACTTCATCTTTTTCATGCGCATCTTTCGGCATTGGGTATTTTAAGTTGGCTACATCATCCACAACGATTATACCTGGCGACTTTTCTAAAATACTGCGTACTTCAGCTAAATCGAAATCATTTTCGAACTCGATGTTTACCGATTCGGAGTGACCACCCATCACCGGAATACGAACTGTTGTAGCGGTAACTTTAATGCTATCGTCGCTCATGATTTTGTTCGTTTCCTTAACCATTTTCATTTCTTCTTTGGTATAGCCGTTTTCTAAAAAAACATCAATATGAGGAAGTACGTTTAAGTCTATTTCGTATGGATAAGCTTTAGGGCCATCAATGCCTTTACGCTCGTTCATTAACTGCTCAACCGCTTTAACACCTGTTCCGGTAACCGACTGATAGGTAGAAACCACAACACGTTTAATTTTGTATTTTTCGTGCAAAGGTTTTAATACCACCACCATCTGAATGGTGGAACAGTTTGGGTTAGCAATGATTTTGTTATCGATAGAAAGCTCGTGTGCATTTACCTCTGGTACAATTAATTTAATTGCAGGATCCATTCTCCAGGCAGAAGAGTTATCAATAACGGTTGTTCCAGCTTCTTTAAAACGTGGGGCGTGTTCCAATGAAGTATTTCCACCAGCAGAAAACAAGGCAATATCCGGTTTCATGCTGATTGCAGTATCCATGCTAACAATTGGGAACTTCTTACCCTTAAAAGTAATTTCCTTACCAACGCTCTTTTCTGATGCTACGGGAATCAACTCTGTTAAAGGGAAATTTCTTTCCTCCAATACTTTTAACATGACAGTGCCTACCAATCCGGTTGCACCTACTACTGCTACTTTCATTTTTAAATTTTAAATTATATTATTAATTATTTGATATGAGCCCAAATATGCTAAAAATTAAGCTTATATCCCCATTGTTACCAATAAAATTTGCTTTTAATATTTGAAATTTTAGGTTTTCGATAGAAAATATGGCGGGAGAATAATCTGTTAATTCGATTTAGTAAAGCTTGATAGGGGGGAGTCATTTGCTTTTTTGGAAAGCAGGGTCCAATGCGTATCGGTTACGAAAGTCCTGCTATCACTACAATCTTTTTAACCAACAGCTGTCATGCGGAGGCACGAAGCATCTGTTTTATCGGTGGCAGATCACAGTAAAATTTATGGGTACTGCAATTAAAAAGTATTGCCGTTCTATCAGGTTAAGGTAAGCTGGGTTAGTATGCAGAAAACCTCGCAGGTTTGAGAAACCTGCGAGGTTTGGAGATAAAATTTAAATCAAACTGGCTTTGATATAATCGCAGCTGGTTTTAATCGAACCGATTGGATCGGGTTGATAATTATTTTCGTGCTCTACAAAGAAATGTTGCATGCCTGAAACTTTAGCCTGGGCAAAAATGGCTTTAAAATCGATAGATCCTTTACCAACTTCTGTGTTTAATTCAGGTTTGGCTTTGTCCATATCTTTTACATGCCACATCGGGAAACGGCCAGGGTATTTTTTAAATAAGGCTAAGGGATCATTACCTGAACGAACGGCCCAATATAAATCCAGTTCAAAATTTACCAGATTTTTGTCGGTCTCAGTAAGATATACGTCGTAGCCAGTAGTATCACCCAATTTTTTAAATTCGAAATCATGGTTGTGATAAGCGAATTTTAAACCAGATGCTTTGGCAATTTCGGCTACTTTGTTAAAATCGCTGGCGGTTTTTTTGAAGCCATCTGCACCTTTACTCATGTCCACATGTGCGCCGGCAATAGTGAAATATTTACCGCCAATGGCTGCTGAAGATTCGATGTCTGCTTTTAACTTATCTGTTTTTCCTGTTCTAACAAAATCATCCATACCGTAGTGGCCGCTCGGTGCTTTTAAACCATTGCTATCGAGTAAGGATTTAAATTCTTTGGGAGTTAAGCCCCAAAATTTTCCGTCAGAAAAACCATAGGTTTCTACTTCCTTATATCCTGCCTGTGCTACTTTTTCAATAATACCTTTTACATCTTTTGGCAATTCATCTCGTAGGGTATACAATTGTAGCCCAACATTTTTACTTGCTTTATCAAAGGCAAATGATGGAATTAACAATGCCGCTCCGGCAGCTAATCCTGCCTGTTTTAAGAATGTTCTTCTTGAATTCATCATTTAAAATTTAAATAATTTCTTTTTTAATATATGCGCAGCTGGCTGCAACAGATTCGATTGGGTTGGGTTTGTAATTGGTTTCGTGCTCTACGAAGAAATGTTTCATACCCGAAAGTTTTGCATCGGCAAAAATAGGTTTGAAATTGATTGAGCCGGTTCCTACTTCCGCATTTAGTGCAGGATCTGTCTTATCCATATCTTTAACATGCCACATGGTAAAACGTCCCGGATTTTCTTTAAAGAGTTTAATCGGATCGTTTCCTGAACGTACTACCCAGTATAAATCAAGTTCGAAATCAACCAGGTTTTTGTCGGTCTCTTTTAATAAAATTTCATAACCTGTGGTATCGCCTTGTTTTTCGAATTCGAAATTGTGGTTATGGTAGGCCAATCTGATACCAGCTTCCTTCGCTAGTTTTCCGGCTTCGTTTATTTTAACTGCTATTTTTTTATAGTCTTCGGCATTTTTTCTGATGCTTTCATCTAACCAGGGAATGGTTACATACTCGCTTCCGAGTACTTTGGCAGCAGCAATAGCGGCTTTTAACTCTTCAGTGTTGCCATCGGTTAAATAACTGCCCAGGCTGAAGTGGCCACTTGGTGATTTTAATCCATTGTCATCAAGCAGTTTTTTAAATTCGGCAGGTGTTAAACCCCAAAATTGATCTTTTATCGAAAAGCCATAGGTTTCAACTTCCTTAAAGCCAGCTTTTGCTACTTTGGCTATTGTTCCTCTTACATCTTTCGGAAGTTCATCCCTTAAAGAATATAGTTGCAAGCCAACTGATTTTTTATCGGCAGCCAGGCAGGCAAATGATGGCACCAATAGGGCTGCAGCTGCAGCCATACTACTGTTTAAAATAAAACTTCTTCTTGATAACATAGGTATATTATTTAGATGTCGCAAATAGAAACCGCCGTTTTTAACGAGGCTATTTTATCTGCATTTTTAGGTATAAATTCTTGCGCAACGAAACCTTTAAAGCCAGTTTCGGCAATAGCTTTCATGATGGCCGGATAATACAATTCCTGCGTATCATCGATTTCGTTTCTTCCCGGAACACCGGCAGTATGGTAATGGGCAATATATTGATGATATTCTCTGATATTTCTGATCACATCACCTTCATCAATCTGCATGTGATAGATGTCGTATAATAATTTGAAGTTTTCAGATCCCAAACGTTTGCAAAGCTCGGCTCCCCAGGAGGTCCTGTCGCATTGGTAATCTTTATGGTTAATTTTACTGTTCAGCAACTCCATTACCAACACAACGTTGTGTTTTTCAGCCAAAGGCATTAACTGTTTCAATCCTTTAACACAATTGTTCCAGCCTGTTTCATCATCTTTTCCGCGGCGGCTTCCACTAAAGCAGATCAAATATTTGTAACCGGCTTCGGCCACAAGCGGAATCATTGCGGTATAGTTTTGAATTAATTTTTCGTGAAATTTTTCGTCGTTAAAACCGTCTGTTAAATTAATTTCAGCACCATTGCACATGGTAGATGTTAAACCATGTTTTTTTAAAATAGGCCAATCTGCTGGTCCAACGAGATCAATACCTTTAATACCAATCTTTTTAGCTTCAATACAAAGTGTTTCTACATCAAAACTGCTAAAACACCAACGGCAAACAGCGTGGTTAATATTTCCTTTTAGCCTTAATGGCTGATCTGATTCTGCGTTATCCATTGCTAATGCTGAAATACCGGATGAAACACCAATCGCAGCAGTTCCTGCGATGATGTTCTTTAAAGCATTTCTTCTGTTTAGGTTCGATGCCATTTTAAACTGTTTTAGCGTCTACTACAGCTTTGGTTTTATCGTTGAATAGTACAGCGAACAATAAGAAAACTGCTGCTGCAATTCCTGCTGGAATAATCCAAACCATTTTCCAGTCAGTTACATCACCCGTTTTATACATGTCGGTAATTAATCCGGCTACCTTAAAACCGATCAACATACCCACACCATAAGTTGCCAGTGTAATGATACCCTGCGCTGCACTTTTAAATTTTTCCCCTGCTTTTGAGTTGGTGTAAATCTGACCAGAAACAAAGAAGAAATCGTAACAAACGCCATGCAGTGCAATTCCGATAATCAGCATAAAGCTTAAACTGCCTGCATTACCGTAAGCAAAAAGTACATAACGTACGGCCCATGCCAACATACCCACAATAATCGTTTTCTTGAAGCCGTATTTAGAAAAGAATACAGGGATGGCAAGTAAAAACAATGCTTCAGAAACCTGTCCGATTGCCATTTTGCCTGTTGGATTAGAGACTTTGATATCTGCCAGGAATAGACCTGCATTTTGGTAATAGAAGGCTAGGGGAATACAGATTAAGATTGATGAGATAAAAAAAACAGCAAAATTTTTGTCCTTCAATAACTTTAAAGCATCTAGTCCCAAAATGTCTCTCAATTTTATTTTTTCGTCTTTCGCCACTTTAGGAGGGGTTGCAGGTAAGGTGAAGCTAAATAAACCCAATACCAAAGATGCAACACCGGCCATTAAGAATGTGCTTTTTAACAATCCGGCCTGAATTCCTTCCGGAGAATCCCAGTGGAAGGCGAAACTGATCAATAAACCAGCGATGATCCATCCGATGGTACCAAATACTCTGATGTTTGCAAATTCTTTTTCTGCGTCTTTCATTTGATTAAAAGACACCGAATTAACCAGTGCAAGGGTTGGCATGAATAAAATCATGTAGCCTAAAACGTAAGGGTAGAAAACACTTACATCAGGTGCACTATACATTTGATACATTAAAATAGCACCAATGATGTGTAAAACACCTAAAATTCTTTCAGCGTTAAAATATCTGTCGGCGATAAGGCCAATTATAAACGGAGCAATAATTGCGCCCCAGGATTGGGTTGAAAATACAGAACCAATTTCGGAATTGGTTGCCTTTAGGTTATTGTTTAAGAAAGCCCCTAAAGTAACAAACCAGGCGCCCCAGATAAAAAATTCCAGGAACATCATGGCAGAGAGTTTAAAGCGAGTAGTGCTATTCATTTGGTTTATATAAGGTTATTAGGTTTACGGTTTAAGGCGTAAGGTTCAAGCAGGGGATGTAAAACCCTTAATCTTTTACGCTTACGCCTTTAGCCTCATTATATTATCAAGTTTTAGGCATATTGTTAAAGCGAAGGATGTGACCTTCAACCTTATACCTTCCGCCTTCAACCTTATTTACAGTTCTTTAATAGAGATGTTTTTGTACCAAACCTCATCTCCATGATCTTGTAAGGCGATTTTGCCAGTTTTAAACGTTCCCCAGTTTTCCCATGTTGCAAACTTGCTACCTGCAACAATTTTTTTCCAGTTGTCATCCCAAAGCGTAGTTTTCACCACTTCAACTCCGTTTAAAATTAAAGTTAAATTACCTTTTTTGCTAATGATTTCTGCTTTATTCCATTCGCCAACAGCTTTAACTGGCTCCGATGAACTTTTTACCAGGTCGTATAAATCACCTGCACGGTGTTTGGTGATTTTTCCATCCGGGTGACCGTCGTTATCGATTACCTGCATTTCTAAACCTGTAGAGTAGGTAGCATGGTATTTTGGCTCTTCGTGCACATAAAAGATTAGACCACTATTTGCCTTTGGCGCTACTTTCCACTCATATTTTAAATGGAAATCGCCATATTCTTTATCGGTAACTAAATCACCACCACCGTCTTCACCTTTTTTTGCTAAATCTAAGTGTAGTGCACCATCCTGAACTTGCCAGCCACTACCAACAGTGGTTTTATTGTAAGTGTGCCAACCTGTAGTTGTTTTGCCATCGAACAATGGTTTGAAGCCCTTTTGAGCTTTTGATATTTGTGTTACTGCAAGTAAGATACAGGCAGAAAGAAAGATTTTTTTCATTTTTTTAAGTTTAAACCTCACAGGTTTTTGAAACCTGCGAGGTTTGTTGATGTATTAAAGAGTTAAATTGTTCCAGCCTTTGCGGTATTCGCGTTTTACAAACTGGTTGGCTTCGTCAAAATTGGTTACTTTCATGTTGTCGTTATCCCAAAGCATTTTAGTGTATCTGCCTGGATAAGTAACCTTACCATTTACTGTTTTTTGAATGTCGAAACTTCTGATTGCCAGGTTGGCCATCAATAAGGCTTCGGTTAATGGACCTGCAATTTCGAAAGGAGAGCTCACTTCTTGTTTGCCATAACCAGCAATTGCAGCTTCCACCCATTGTTTGTAGTGTCCGTTAGCACCATCTGGTACACGGGCATATTTCGGTGCTACTTTAATGTCTTTATTTCTACTTAAAGGCAATAATTTTGGGTTTGCACTATACGTTTCAGACATCATTTTACCTTTTGTCCCGATAAACAGGGTACCATTGCCACCATCGCCAAATGTTTCATTTGCTTCTAATTCTTCAGGGCGTTCTGGCTGAATACCACCATCCATCCAATGTAAGGTAACATCACCTTTGGTTTTATTCGTTTTAGGGAATTTTAAGGTTACGTGACTTGACGGAGGGCAGCTTTCAGGGAAATAGCCGCGTTTAAATTCATCCACATACACAGAACCAACACTCGCTTCCACTTCTTTGGCATATTTTAAATTCAATACACTAAAAGGAGCTTCGATCAGGTGACAGCCCATATCGCCCAGGGCGCCAGTTCCGTAATCCCACCAGCCACGCCAGTTGAAAGGAACCAGTTTATCTACGAAATCCTTTTCAGGAGCCGTTCCCAACCATAAATTCCAGTCTAATTCTTTAGGGATTTCTGCTTTTGTAGTTGGCCAGGGAATCCCCTGAGGCCAAACCGGGCGGTTAGTCCAGGCATAAACGGTATGCACATCGCCAATTAAGCCGGCTTCGTACCATTCTTTCATTTGGCGCGGGCCATCGTTTGATGCACCCTGATTACCCATTTGCGTAACCACTTTATATTTTTTTGCAGCAGCGGTTAAGATACGCGCTTCATAAATATCGTGTGTTAACGGCTTTTGAACATACACGTGTTTGCCGAGTTGCATAGCTGCCAAAGCCTGGATGGCATGGTTATGATCTGGAGTGGAAACAGAAACAGCATCAAAATTTTTATGTTCTTTATCTAACATCTCGCGCCAGTCTTTATAGTATTTGGCTTTAGGGAAAGCCTTCACGCTATTGGCAGCGCGGCGATCATCAACATCACATAAAAAAGCAATGTCTGCTTTTCCACTTTTGTTGAACATATCTAAATCACTTTGGCCTTTTCCACCAACACCGATGCCGGCAACCAATAAGCGATCGCTTGGTGCTAAATAACCCGGCCCACCCAAAACATGGCGGGGTACGATCATAAATGCTGCGGCTGCAATAGCCGAAGTTTTAATAAAATCACGGCGGTTACTCGTGTTTTTATTTTCTTGCTCTGTTTTCATATTTAGTAAATCGATTTGCTAATTTGGTTAAAATTATTTTTTTAGGGATAAAATGTACTTTACCATCAATTTTGCATCGTCTTTTTTAAGTGTAGCATGAGCAGTCATGGGCATATTGCCCCAAACTCCGGTTCCACCTTTAATAATCTTATCGGCTAACATATTGATGTTTTTCTCGTTAGCGGGATATTTCTTTGCAATTTCTACATAAGCAGGACCGATAATTTTATTGGTCTTGTTGTGGCAGCCCAGGCAATCATTTTTGTTGATCAGTTTCTCGCCTGGATTTGACTGAAAAGCAGCATGGTTCGTCATTGTTGCCGTTGCAGCCACAGTTTTCTCTCTCGATAAATCAGCCTTTGAAAACGACGCCATAAAAATGACTACAGCGCCTAAAGCTAAAAATGTTTTTTTCATCTTGTGTGTGTTTTGTGTTTTGTTAATCTTGTAATCCTAATATTCTTTTATTGAAAGCGCTATCACTTCCCGATGCGGCAAAATCATCAAATGCCTTATCGGTTACATTAATAATGTTCTTTTTTATAAATTCAGCACCTTCGCGGGCACCATCTTCCTGGTTTTTGATACAGCATTCCCATTCCATAACAGCCCAACCTTTAAAATCATATTGCGCCAATTTACTAAAAATGGTTTTAAAATCAACTTGTCCATCACCTGGCGAACGGTAACGTCCGGCGCGGTTTGCCCAACTCTGGTATCCACCAAAAGTGCCTTGTTTGCCTGTAGGATTAAATTCTGCATCCTTTACGTGGAAGGCTTTGATGCGTTCGTGGTAAAAATCTATGTATTGAATGTAATCCAATTGTTGCAACACAAAGTGAGAAGGGTCATACAATAAGCATGCCCGAGGATGATTATTTACCGCCGCGAGGAACATTTCGTAGGTTTCGCCATCAAATAAATCTTCTCCAGGGTGTATTTCGTAACAAACATCAACTCCGTTTTGGTCGAATTCGTTTAGTATTGGTGTCCAACGCTTTGCCAGTTCAGCAAAACCTTCTTCAACCAATCCGGCAGGGCGTTGTGGCCAGGGATGGAAATATTGCCACAATAATGAACCACTAAAAGTAGCGTGTGCATTTAAACCTAGGTTTTGAGATGCTTTTGCGGCATATTTCATTTGTTGTACCGCCCATTCCGTTCTTGCTTTTGGGTTTTTATGTACTTCTTTTGGTGCAAAGGCATCAAAAAGATCGTCGTAAGCTGGGTGTACGGCAACCAACTGACCTTGTAAATGTGTAGAAAGTTCAGTGATTTCTAAACCATAAGATGCGATTTTTCCTTTCAACTCATCTGCATAAGTTTTGCTTTCAGCCGCTTTTTGAAGGTCGATAAATCTGGCATCTAAGGTTGGCATCTGGATGCCTTTGAAACCTAATCCCGCTGCCCATTTACAGATATTATCTAAAGAGTTAAATGGGGCTTCGTCGCTTATAAACTGTGCTAAAAATACTGCTGGTCCTTTTATCGTTGTCATGCTCGATTGTTATAATTTATAATCTAACCACTTTTGGTCCGATTGACTGGAAGCCACTACATTTTCGATAAATGCCATCCCTCTGATTCCGTCTTCTGTACCAGGAAAGTCTAACATTTCTGCAGTAGGTTGCTCATTATTCAACTTGGCATCCACTGTTAACGCAAAATTTTTGTAAATATTTGCAAATGCCTCTAAATAGCCTTCAGGGTGGCCTCCGGGTGTACGGGTATTGTGCTGCGCAAAACTACCCATGTAACCATTGCCTGTTCTGTAAATCTGGGCAGGAGCATTTAACCATTTTACAATTAAGGTGTTTGGTTCCATTTGATGCCATTCCATGCCGCCCTTTTCGCCATAAATTCTAATTTTTAGTGCGTTTTCTTCTCCGGCCGCAATCTGTGAGGCGACGAGGACCCCATTAGATCCGTTATCGAATTTTAACAATACGTTTCCGTCGTCATCAATGGCCCTACCCGGAACAACAATACTTAAATCGGCACAGATCTTAGTGATTTTTAAACCAGAGATATATTCTGCCAGATGTGCGGCATGGGTACCAATATCGCCCATACTACCACTTTTTCCGGTTTTAGACGGATCAGTTCGCCAGGCGGCCTGGGCATTACCTTCACGTTCTGAAAGGGTACTTAACCAGCCTTGAGGATATTCGACGATTATTTTTCTGATGGCACCTAAAGCACCTTCGCTAACCATTTGTTTGGCTTGTTTAACCATCGGATAGCCCGAGTAGGTATGGGTTAAACATAAGGTTAAACCTGTTTCTTCTACTTTGGCTTTTAGCTGTTTTGCTTCGTCTAAGGTTAAAGTAATCGGTTTTTCAATTACCACATTAAAACCTTTATCCAAAGCCATCATTGCGGGCGCAAAGTGAGCGAAGTTTGGGGTAACAATCGTTACAAAATCAATTTTTTCATCTGCTGGCAGTTCACTTTCTTTGGTCAGCATTTCTTCGTAATTGGTGTAGATCCTGTTATCCGGAAGAAATAACATTTTTCCAGATTCGTATCCGATTTCAGGATTTACACTTAAAGCTCCGGCAGATAATTCGATAAGACCATCCATATTGGCAGCCAAACGATGTACGGCACCGATAAACGCGTCTTTTCCGCCGCCTATCATGCCCATTCTTAATTTTCTCTTCATAGAATATAAGGTTACGACAAAAGGTTTAAAGCGTAGGGCTATTACCCTATACCTTAAACCTTAAGCCTTTTACCTCTGTTTTAAATGTTCTTTTTCTTTAATTCTTTTACAGCATAATCACAAGCGCGGGCAGTTAAAGCCATAAATGTTAGCGATGGATTTTGGCAAGCGATGGATGGCATGCACGATCCATCCGTTACGAAAACATTATTTACTTCGTGCATCTGGTTCCATTTATTCAATACCGATGTTTTTGGATCGTTACCCATTCTTGCCGTTCCTTGCTCATGGATGGCCATGCCTGGATAGCAGCCATTGTCAAATGTTTTGATGTTTTTCAAGCCTGCTTTTTCTAACATTTCGGCAGCATCGTTCATCATATCCACACGCATTTTTTTCTCATTTTCTTTGTATTCGCAATCGATTGCCAATACCGGCTGACCCCATTTGTCTTTTTTGGTTTTATCAATGTAAACCTTATTTTCATAATAAGGTAACATTTCTCCGAAACCACCCAATCCCATGGTCCATTTTCCTGGGGTAGTCATTTTTTGTTTCAGATCTGCACCAAATGATAACTCGGCAACATCACTTTGCCAGTTGCTTCTGCTTGCACCGCCCTGGTAACCGAAGCCACGTAAATAATCGCGTTTATCGTTACCAATATTTTGATATCTCGGTACGTAAATTCCGTTTGCACGGCGACCATAAGTATATTTATCCTCAAAGCCTTCAGCTTCTCCGTTAGCTCCACAACGGAAATGGTGATCCATTAAGTTATGACCTAACTGGCCACTTCCATTACCTAATCCATTTGGATGGGCTTCGGATGTTGAGTTTAACAGCACAAATGTTGAACCTAATGTAGAACCATTAACGAAAACAATTTTTGCATAAAATTCCATTGTTTTGTTGGTCTCCGCATCGATTACCATTACGCCTTTTGCTTTTTTGGTGTCCTTGTCGTAAATGATATGATTTACGATCGAGTATGGTCTAACCGTTAACCTTTTTGTTGCCATTGCCGCAGGTAGGGTAGAAGATTGCGTGCTGAAATAAGCGCCAAAAGGACAACCGCGGCTACATAAGTTCCTGTATTGGCAATTTCCACGGCCTTTGTGCGGAACAGTAAGATTGGCAACACGGCCGATCATAATAATACGTTCTTTTTTGTAATGTTCTTCAACACGGGCCTTTACCGATTTTTCTACAATGTTTAAATCCATTGGAGGTAAAAATTCACCGTCAGGGCAGGTTGGCCAATTTTCTTTTGATCCACTAATTCCGGCAAATCGCTCTGCATAATCATACCAGGGAGAAAGATCGGCATACCGAATTGGCCAATCAGTTCCATGACCATCCTTTTTGTTGTCCTCAAAGTTATGATCGCTGAAACGGTAACTTTGACGGCCCCACATCAAAGATTTACCACCAACGTGGAAACCACGGTACCAATCGAAACGTTTATCTTCGGTATATGGGCACTCTAAATCATTTACCCACCATTTTTCGTTTGCTTCCTGATAAGGGTAATCTCTTTTTTGCACCGGATGGGTACGTTTTTGCTCTTCGGTAAGTTTACCGGCATGTTTAAAATCCCATGGATTTTTCATTGCCGTTTCGTAACCTGTAATGTGCTCAATGTTCATGCCTCTTTCAAGCATCAACACACGTAAACCTTTCTCGGTAAGTTCTTTTGCAGCCCAGCCGCCACTGATCCCCGATCCTATCACAATAGCATCGTAAGTATTTTCTGCTTTTAAATTTGTATTTAAATTCATGATGTTTTGTTGTAGTGGTTAGAAATTAGGTTGCCCAGGATTTTTGACCTGGTTTTAATGGCGCATTGCCGTCATACCGGCCCGGAATAAGTACATATTCACGTGCTTTGGTACAACCAATTTCTGAAGAATAATAACCAAGTAAGGTTAAATCTCTGGCGGTAATAAAAAAGTAAGCCAAATCTTTGTTTTCTTCTGATTTGCTTTCTTTTTGCGCAAGAGCGATTGCCCTTAAATCGATCATTAGTTTTTTACGGTCGGCCGCTGTTAAAGTGACATAACTTTTCCCGAAATCTTTCATCGATTTGGCCTGAAGATCCTTGAATCCCTGCGCAAACGAGGTTTGCATGGTTGCAGGATAACAATCTTTCATCATCATCGGAATAAATTTTCCCAAACCCGCAGCTTTGGCTCCTGCAGATGATTTGGTAGTCGGAACAATAATATCAGCAAATTCAGCAAAAATCTTTTCGTCTTCTAGCGAATAGAGGACGAAGTTTTTTTCGTTTTCGGGGAGCGTAAAACTTTCAAACAAAACGCCCATTGTACTTGCCGAGATTGCCCCTCCCAACAAAAATGCAACGTTTTTGAGTGCTTCTCTTCTGTGCATCGTCTTTATGATTTTATATATTGGTTACTTATGTGTTGAATTAGTAATATTAGAAAAAATATAACGAAAAGAGTAAATTTTTAGCGGTAAAATATTCGTCTGCAATGTGATTGTTACTGAGTAGAATTGTTCTAAATAAATGTCATTTTATGGCTTTATTGCTATTTAGATCGCTATTTTTTAGTTCTTTTACTTGGTGTAAAAAATACATTTAGTATAGGTGAGTACATTCTTTACTAATAAATCATAAAATGGCATTTTTTTTTGCTTAAAATCTGCTTAAAGTAGATTTTTTTTGATGTAATTGTAGCTTTCAGCGACACTCTTGTAAGGTTCTTTTTTAATGATATCCTGTTCGGTGAAAATATAATCTACTCCAGCCAGTTTTGACGCGGCGAAAATGCTTTTAAAATCAATTCTTCCTGAACCTACTTCCACAAAAACAGCTTTGTCTGTTTTATCCATATCCTTTACATGGAACATCTTATACCGACCCGGATTTTTCCTGAACATCTCAACCGGATCCAATCCTGCATTTACCGCCCAAAAGATATCGAGCTCAAAGCCGACCAGTTTGGCATCGGTTTCCTTCAATAAAATATCGTAACCTGTAACACCACCTCCCTGGTCTTTAAATTCGAAATTATGGTTATGATAAGCCAGTTTCAAACCTGATTTCTGGCAAAGGGCAGCAGCGTCATTAAATTTTGCGGCCATGCGTTTGTAATCGTCTAATGAGCCATTGGTTCTGATATCTGTAGGCAGTGCGGGGATGACGAAATATTTCTGACCCACGGTTGCCGCGGTCTCGATGTGCGACTTTAATACTTTATCGTCGCCGGTAGATAAAAAATCGGTTAAATTATAGTGGCCACTGGGAGAGGTGAGTCCGTTGTTTTTTAATAAAGCGTTGAAATCTTTAGCTTCTAAACCCCAAAAACCTTTCACTTCGTATTTTCCCGGATAACCGTAATAGGTTTCTACCTGGTTGTACCCGATTTTAGCTACTTGTTCGATAGTGGCTTTCACGTCAGCAGTTAATTGTTCGCGCAGGGTGAACAGACCGATTCCGATTTTTGAGACTTTAGCAGACTCTGCAAAAGCTGTCGTAATGAATGATGGACTTAAAAAGGCCGCTGCACTGGCGAAGCTTACTTTTTGTAAAAATGATCTTCTTGTTGTCATGATGTTTTAGAATTAAAAAAACCGGAGCGTAAACTCCGGTTTTGTTTGTTAAAATGAATAAGCCAATGATCCCCAGAAAGTACGTTGAAGTAATGTTCTGCCAATCATTAATGTGCCAGGGGTCACGGTCGAGAAATCTCTGAACTGATCTCCGCGAACATCACCTTCTGTCAAAACTTTTGCATTTAACAAGTTGTCTGCCCAAAATCTTATTGAAACTTTTTTAGTGAAATTATATCCTGCCCCGGCTTTCATTACTACATAAGCTGGTAATTTATAGCTATCGCTAGGCGAAGTGAAACGGTTGCCCACATAGTTTGCTGCTACATATAAGTTAAAGTTTTTGTAATCGTAGTTTGCACCAAGCTCAGTATTTAAAACCGGAACACGTTCCGTTCTTTTTCCGGTAAAACTATAGGTACGGTCTCCAAATTCGGCCAATACTGCTGCATTTCCCTTTGTAGAAGCTTCGTAGTCCGTATATTTGGAATCCTGTAAGGTTCCGGTTAAACGTAAGCTCAATGGTTTGGCTATTTTGTAAGAAACCTCATACTCTGCACTGAAAGTACGCGTAGAACCAAAGGCAACCAAAGCTTGTGTACCTGCAGCCGTTGTTGGAACATTGATGGTTAGCGACACATTTTTAATGGCCGAATAACTGCCTGAGGCAAAAATGGCCAGATTGTTCTTGGCATATTTAAAACCTACTTCACCTAAGTACACGGGGCGTTTTTTAATGTTTGCAGCATTAAAAGCGGCGGCATTGTAATCGCCAACATTTGGTGCGTTGTAGGCTTTTGTCGCTCTTGCGAAAATACTCGCAGTAGAGTTGATCTTATAGTTGGCACCTAATGATGCTGACCAATTGGTTAGGGTTTCATCGTATGGTGTATATCCTAAAATTGTTGCGGTAGCAGCTGCTGTAGTATTTACTGTTCCGTTTGCATTTAAGGCATAGTATGGTCTGTCGCCCTTTACATTCTGATTGTCGATCCTTGCACCGATATCCAAACGCCATTTCTCTGAGATTTTAATCTCATCGGTGGCATAGGCAGATAATGTTCTGGTATCGCCGATAAAGGTGTTTTTAGTTTGAATTGTTCTTTCTGCAGCTGTAGGCGATTGCAAAATGATGCTTGGATGTTCTTTAAACTCTGAGAACGACCGGAAAGCATAACGCAAATCGTCGCGGTTATATTGATGAATGCCTGCGCCGATGCCTAAACTGTGGTTTTTAATGGTCTTCTTCAGGTCTAAATAATCAACAATCTGCTTATCGCTATTGATTTGTCCGTTTGCTGATGAAGTGATTACATAGTCGCCGGTAACGAATGGAGCAACTGCACCGCCTGGATAATAATAAGGAGTTGCAGCAGTTCTGGCCGTAATTCCAGCCGGAACGGTGTACGTAGAATTGGTATGGGTATTTTGGTATCGGAAATTGTTCACAATCTGCCAGCCGCCATCTGTTAAATAGTTGAACTGAAAGCCGCCAGATCCCAATTTGGTATGGATACCATCTGTTAAGCTAAAGTTGTGGTTTCCTGTTGCAGGATCGTTATAACTCCATTCGGTTTGAAGCGGTACGATCGATTGTGAAGCCATATCGTAATCGCGGTAAGTGGTCGGTTTTCCAGTACCATCATAAGGATAATAACTCGTTAACAAGAACTGAACCTTGTCATTCAGGTATTTTCCGTACACTCTGATAAAACCTTTGTTGTTCTTGAAATTAAAAGTCATGTTACCTTTAATCTGCCCTCCTTGATTGGCTGGGTTAAAACCTTGGTCTACCACGCCATTATCCGTGCGGTAAAAACCACCGATGTTGTATTTGATCTGATCGTTTATTTTTCCTCCCGTATTGGCGTCAAAACGGTATAAGCCCTGAGAAAAACCCGTGGTAAATTTTACCTGACCGTATTGTTTATCGGCACCCACATAACTGATGTTGTTAACCACAGCACCTGGTGTATTGGCCTGGATGATTGAGGCGTTACCACCTCTAACGGCTTCAATATTCTGGATGGTTAAATCTGTTTTATAATATTGATCTACCGATGGGTTGGTATTAAAACCTGTTGGCAAAAGCGGTAAACCATCTTCCTGGATACCCAAAAAGATATAGCCACCCTGTTGTGGAAAGCCCCTTACCCAAACGTTGCCCGGGCCGTCGCCACCTGTACTCTCAACCGTTAAGCCAGGTATGGCTTTTAGCAAATCGGTACTATTTAAGGGTGCCCTGTTGGTGATATCTTTATTGCTCACTGAGGTAAGTGCTACACTACTCTCTAATTTTTTCTTCGGGTTACCCCCGGTTACCATCACACTTTCTAACTGGAGATTATCTTCGGATAGGGTGATATTCAGGTTTTCGTCGGCATTTCCAGGTGATAAGTTTACTTCTTTTGAAATAAAACCTACATAGCGCACTATCAGTACGCGGCTATCAACGGTTAAACCTTTTAAAGAGAAAGCACCGTTTACATCGGTGGTGGTTCCGATTGATTTACCTTTAACGGTAACCGATACGCCCGGAATGGCATTTCCTTTACTGTCGGTTACTTTTCCGGTAACAATACCTTCGAAAGCTTTTAGCAGTTCTAAGTTGTTATTGGCGGGAATAGAATAGAGCAAAATCTGATCTTTAACTATCCTATATCCCACGTCATAACGTTTTAGCGAATTCTCAAGAAAGTATTTAAGCTTTTGGTTTACCACATTAATGGAAACTTTACGGTCGGAGTTTATTAATTGTGGACTGTAAACAAACTTCACATTGGCTAAGTGTTCTGTTTTCTCTATGATGGTTTTAATATCTGTTTGATCGGCTTTGATCGAAATTGGTTTATTCAGAAAATCCTGGGCGTCGACATTTTTGGCAAATGCACCGCAGGTAAAAATTATTATTGCAAGTATTTGGTAAATCGAAACTCTCATTGCATATATCGCCAGCGAAATAAGTTGATTTTTTTTCATAAATTTGGTTATTGTTCATTAAATGATTGGATTTATTGGACATAGAAATACCATGAATACATTTCTAATGTATTTAACTCGCCGGCAATGCCCCACATTGTCGGCTTTGTTTTTTAGAAAAATATTATGGAAAATGGTGCCGCGGTTATGGGCTGTTGGTATTGTAGTTTTTCTTCATCATATTATATTTGGTTAGTTTTTATTGGAGACCAAAATACTGGTTCCCTGGATGTAATATTTGCTTGATATGGATCCGCAGATGAGGTCTAGCTGCTCATATAGTCCTTTTTTGCTTAAATCTCCCGTGAAAGTATAATTAGAAATCTGCTCATTATCAGATCTTATTTCTATTCCATAAGCTTCAGATAAAGTGCTGAAAATATCCTTGATGCTTTCTTCCTTGAAATTATAGCTTAAACTTGTTGGCACATTATACGCCTCAGCTAAAGGAATGGGTTTGCTTACCAAAGTTTTCTTTAAATTGTGATCAGCAAAAATACCTTTCTGGTTTGGCGTAAGTAAAATAGGTTTGGCGAGTTTCTCTTCCGAGAAGGTAAAAAGCGCACTTTTCTCATTTTCCCGAACCTGAACTTTTCCTGTTCTTACCGCAACTTGGGCAGGAAGTTGATCTGTTGAAGATTTTACCCAAAAGCTGGTGCCCAAAACACGAACAACCAGTTTTTGATTATAAACATAGAAAGGCCGTTTAGGATTTTTACTCACCGAAAAAAATGCACTTCCCTTTAAATAAACCATTCTTTTATGAGCAGCAAAAACTTTTGGGTAAATAATATTGGCCTGTGGTTTAAGTGTTACCTTACTTTCGTCACTCAGCGTTATAATCATGCTACTATCGCTCTCATTTGTTTTGCTGATTAAATTCAGGCCTTCATTTTCATCGATAAAAGATTGTTGGGCATGATTGTAATTCGTTAAATATAATCCGCCGATAAGAAAAGCTACCAATATAGCCGCCGCAACGACGAACTTTGGCCAAAGCCTTTTAACTTTTAAAACTTGTGTTGGTTTGCGTTCGATACTATTGATGTTTAACCAGGTATTGGTCTGCATTTCATCGAGTGCAGTTGCAGATAGATCCTTAAAATCCCTGTTATTTAAATGATGATACCATTTATCTACCCAAAGCTTTTCGGCTTCGGTACAATTTCCGTTTTCATAACGGTTTAATAAATCGTAAAATGATTTCTGATTCATAAGAAAGAATATTTGGCTCTATATTATACAAGTAACGCAATGAACGCTAAACCCTAAAGGTGCAAGTGAAATAAAACGAGATAAAATGTAATTAACTGATATTCAGCTATAAAAAGATGTAAAAATTTTTAATATATTCTTTGATCCTTTTGATAGACCGGGTAATATGGTATTCTACAGCCTTTTCGGAGATGTTTAAGCCGGTGGAAATATCTTTGGTAGATTGGTGCTGGTAGCGGCTTAACCTAAAAACTTCCTGAGTTTTTTCGGGTAGAGAATTGATGCTTTCTTCTATAATGGAAGATAAATCCCGGAGATCGACTATGTTTGCAGTATCCTGATGATTTTCTGAATAAGTGAGCGTTTGGTATTCCATATATTTATTTTCCATCACCAGCGTCCGGATATGGTTGATCACACTTAATTTTAATGCACCAAATAAATAAGCTTGCAGATTATTGATCTGTACTTCCTTTCGTTTTTCCCAAAGGGAGATGAAGATATTCTGAACCAGCTCTTCGGCAATCACTTTATCGCCTGTTTTTTTATAGGCCGCAAATAGCAGTTCTTTACTATAGGTGAAATAAATGGTTTCGTAAGCCTGCTTATCGCCCTGTTTTAGGCGGCTAAGTAAATCAGAAGATTTTTCAGGCTCAGCGTGGGTCATTTGTTATTTGGTTAATGCGGGAACGTGTAGTAAATGTATAAAATTAATGTTGAAATGTTGAACCGTTTGAAAGTTGTAATGTTATGGAGTCTCTTGAGTTTGGGTTTACAGTTGGCCAGTTTTTACAATTAACCGATTAACCCTCTCTTAAATATAAATATTTTATCGCCTTTTATCTCATTTTTTTACCTTTGCTCAATCTCTAAAAAATTATGCAAGAAAAAATTGTTGTTTTAGGCTCTAACGGGCAAATTGGTACCGAGTTGGTAACCATGTTACGTAAAATATATGGTGATGATCATGTGGTTGCATGCGATATCCGCAGGCCAGATTACGACATCAAAAACTCTGCACCGTTTGAATTTGTGAATGTGCTGGATAAAGAAATGATCAATGGCATTTTCCATAAGTACAAACCCACACAGGTTTACCTTTTGGCGGCTTTATTATCGGCTACCGGTGAGCAAAACCCAAAACTGGCCTGGGATTTAAATATGAATGGTTTGCTGAATGTTTTGGATTTAGCCTTAGAATATAAAACCGCAAAAGTATATTGGCCAAGTTCTATCGCTGTATTTGGTCCGAATTCGCCAAAAGATAATACTTCACAATATTGTGTAATGGATCCGAATACCGTTTACGGAATCAGTAAACTGGCAGGAGAACGTTGGTGCGAATATTACAACCAAAAATACGGACTGGATGTACGTAGTATCCGTTATCCCGGATTAATCAGCTGGAAAGCTGCACCAGGTGGTGGAACAACAGATTATGCCATTCACATTTTTCACGATGCATTGAAGAAGGGCAGTTACCAGAGTTTTTTAAACGCAGATACGGAATTGCCAATGATGTATATGGACGATGCGATCCGCGGAACCATTGAGCTGATGGATGCTCCTGCCGATCAGATTTCAGTACGTAGCAGTTATAATTTTGGAGGCGTAAGTTTTACACCTGAGGTTTTGGCCGCAGAAATCAGAAAGCATATTCCAGATTTTACATTAACTTACGGCGCTAACGATCCCCGTCAGCAAATTGCAAACAGCTGGCCACGTTCTATCGACGATAACTACGCTACAAAGGATTGGGGCTGGAAGCCAGAGTTCGATTTATCGAAACTGACAATTGATATGTTAAATAATTTAAAAAAATAATATAACGGTAGAGGGTTTGAAGGCATAAGGTCTCATATCTCACATCTCAATACTACAAAATGGGAAGAGCATTCGAATTTAGAAAAGAGAGAAAATTTAAGCGTTGGGCCAAAATGGCGGTTCAGTTTACGCGTATTGGTAAAGATATCGTAATGGCGGTTAAGGAATCCGGACCTCATCCAGAAACCAACTCACGTTTACGTACGGCGATGCAAAATGCGAAGGCCGTAAATATGCCAAAAGATAGGGTGGAGGCGGCTATTAAGCGTGCATCTGATAAATCGATGGCCAACTATGAAGAAATTGTGTATGAAGGTTATGCACCTCATGGAGTTGCGGTTTTAATTGAAACAGCTACCGATAATACCAACCGTACCGTGGCAAACGTGCGTAGTTATTTTAACAAAACTGATGGTTCTTTGGGTAAAACCGGATCCTTAGACTTTGTTTTTAACCGTAAATCAATTTTCCGCTTTGCTGCTACCGAGGGTTTAGACCTGGAAGAATTGGAATTCGAATTAATTGACGCAGGTTTAGAAGAATTATATGTAGAGGCTGATGAAGAAGGAAATGATATCGTGGTGGCTCAAGGTGCTTTCGAAAACTTTGGTTCTTTACAAAAGGCTTTAGAGGAAAAAGGCATTGAGTTAAAAAGCTCAAAATTAGAGCGAATTGCTTTATCTCATCATGAGGTTACGGAAGAGCAGGCTGCCGACGTATTGAAATTGATCGATAAGTTAGAAGAAGATGATGATGTGCAGGCGGTTTATCACAATATGGCGGAGTAAGGGCATTGAATAAATTTACTTGGGCTTAAAGATTTTTCTTTAAGCCCTTTTTTTTGAACAGCAAAACCTATGCTTATCGGTTATAGCAGTCGCACCGTCATCTCAAGTCCTCGGTCTCGTTCCTCAAACTCCGGGCTTTTCATTTTGTTGGGCTAGCCTTAACGGGTTAACCTGGATAACTTAAACCTGACAAGTTTCCCCATCGTTATCCTGATCCGATAGTTATCGGATTTATTCCAGATAGATACTGAAAGAAGTTCAGTGTGACGGATCGTTATATTATTTCTTATGCGAAAACAACCAGCTCAATAATTCTGGTTCTGCAAATGCGCTGTCCCAGCTGTTGTGGCTGGCATTTGGATAAAGTGTAAACTTCACTTCATCGCCAACGGTTTTTAAACGTTCGGCAATAGCGATCGAAAATACGGGATCAACCACATCATCTTTTGCCCCATGAAAAATCCAAAGCGGTATTTTCTGGTATTTTTTAATGTTATTGGTGTTATCGCCCCCACAGATGGCAATGGCAGCTGCAATTTTACGATGTTCTCTTCTTAACAGTTCGTATGTGCCCATTCCGCCCATTGATAAACCACCCACATAAATCTGTTCTTTATTTACATAAGGCTTTTTAAAAAAATCTTTGAGCATTCCTTGTAGTGCATGCATAATTTTGGTTGGCTTACCACCTTCAACAAAACTGATTTTCCTTTTGCCATTGGCATCTTTATCGAATTTGGCATTTGCCCAAAAATCGTTAGGTGGACATTGAGGGAAAACTACTATGGCAGGAAAATTTTTACGTACATCTTTCTTCAGGAATAATTTTCCGCCATGTAACAATTGATTGCCGTTATCAATCCCCCTTTCGCCAACGCCATGCAGAAAGATGATAAGTGGGTATTTTTGGTCGGGATTAAAATTTTCGGGAAACAAAATCCTATAATAAATAGAATCCTTTCCTTTGATAAAGCTACCCTTGTCGTATTTTTTTAAGTCCTGAGCGTTTAAAAAGAGTACAGAAAAAAGAATGCAGATAGTTAGAATAATCTTTTTCATCCAACAAAAATAGAAAACCCTGGCTACTTTACAATAGCACAGGATTTATAACCAAACCTAATTATCTTTATTTCAGCGTAAAAGATGCTTCTTTTACATCGCGCGAATTTGTACCGATAAATACTTTAAAATCGCCAGGTTCTGCCGCGAATTTTAAATCGGAATTGTAAAACTTAAGGTCGTTTTCCGAAATGTTAAAGGTGATGGTTTTACTTTCTCCTGCCTTTAAACCCACTTTTTGGAAACCTTTTAATTCTTTAACCGGACGGGTAATGCTACCCACAAGATCCTGGATGTAGAGCTGAACCACCTCTTTGCCTTCATATTTACCTGTATTGCTTAAGCTAACCGATGCGGTGATCGATTTTCCTTTTGTTAAGGTATTTGAACTTAGCTTGATATCGCTATAGTTAAAGGTGGTATAGCTTAACCCGAAACCGAAAGGATATAAAGGATCGTTGCTTACGTCTAAATAATTAGAACGGAATTTTTCGAACCATTTACCGTCTGCCAGTGGCCGGCCGGTATTTTTATGTGCATAGTACAAAGGCACCTGACCCACATTTTGGGGGAAAGTTGCACTCAATTTGCCTGAAGGATTCACATCACCAAAAAGTACGTCGGCAATGGCGCTCCCTGCCTCGCTGCCTGGAAACCAGACATTTAAAATTGCCGGAATATTTTCTTGTTCCCAGTTTAATGCCAGCGGACGGCCTGTAAACAATACCAAAACCACAGGCTTGCCTGTTTTAGCCAATGCCTTTAACAGGTTTTTCTGGGTTTCAGGAATCTGGATATCGGTTACACTACTGCTTTCGCCGGTAAATTCAGAACCTTCGCCAATGGTAGCCACAATCACATCCGACTTTTTAGCAACCTCTAAAGCTTCTTTAATCATTTCAGCCTCAGTTCGCGGATCGCGTTTATAAGTAGGGTTGTGGATGTTTACATATCGGTGTTCCATTGTAGAATCGCCTAGGAAATTTGCTCCTCGGGCCGTTAATATTTTTGCATCATTACCCAGGGCACTTTTTAAACCCTGAAGTACCGTTACCGATTGATCAAAAAGGGCGGCAACACTCCATGTACCATACATGTTGGCGGTATTATCGGCCAATGGACCGATTAAACCAATGGTGCCAGATTTTTTTAGAGGCAGTAAATTATTGTTGTTTTTCAATAGAACAAAACTTTCTCCGGCAACTTCCCGTGCTACCTGGCGGTTAGCCGGACTAAAAACTTCTTTTTCTGCTCTTTCAGTATTGCAGAATTTATAAGGATCGGTAAACAAGCCCAATTTATATTTGGCCTGAAGCACCAGTCTACACGCCCTATCTATTTGGGCCAGGCCAACTTTTTTCTCTGCCAACGATTTTTTTAACGTACCTAAGAAGCCTTCACCAACCATGTCCATATCGATACCAGCATTTAAAGCCAGGGCAGAAACAGTTTGTAAATCGCCCATGCCATGTGCAATCATTTCAGGAATACCGGTATAATCTGTTACTACAAAACCTTTGAAACCCCATTGGTTGCGGAGAACATCGGTCATTAACCATTTGCTTCCGGTTGCAGGAATGCCATCTACCTCATTAAAAGAGGCCATGATACTGGCTGCACCGGCATCCACAGCTGCTTTGTAAGGTGGGAAATACTCGTTGTACATGCGTACCCTGCTCATATCCGTTGTATTGTAATCTCTACCCGCTTCGGCAGCACCGTAAAGTGCATAATGTTTCACGCAGGCTAAAATCTCATTATTGGCCTGAAGTTTTCCTTGATAACCTTTTACCATGGCAGCAGCGATCTGCGATCCCAAATAAGGATCTTCACCGCTTCCTTCCGAAATACGGCCCCAGCGTGGGTCTCTCGAAATATCAACCATCGGCGAAAATGTCCAGTTAATCCCACTTGCACTGGCCTCTATTGCCGCAATTCTTGCCGATTTTTGTACAGTATTCATATCCCAAATACAGCTAATGCCCAAAGGAATTGGAAAAACAGTATTATAACCGTGAATTACATCCATTCCGAAAAGTAAAGGAATTTTCATACGGCTATTTTCAACAGCAATCTTCTGAACTGCTTTAATTTTATCTACACCTTTTATGTTGAATAAACCGCCAACCTGCCCGTTTTTAATCTTTTTGGAAATGTCGCTGCTGTTGGCCTGTCCGGTGGTGATGTCACCAGAACTTGGGAGGTTCAACTGACCGATTTTTTCATCTACAGTCATTTTCGACATCAGGTTGCTGATGAACGTATTCATCTTTGCATCTGCCGCCGAAACAGGTTTTTTGGTCTGTGCTGATCCGTTCAGCACAAGCAGGGTTAAAAAAACAACCAGGATATTCGCTCTCTTCATTATTATGTGTGTTTACTCTTTACTAATTAAATCTATCTTATCGTTAAAAACGATTGGTTATTTACATGCCACCCGTTATAAACAAACGTGGGCTGTGTTTTATTAATCAACTTTCTTTACCTCTGTTTTTACAGAGACACCATTCTCATTTATCGCCTCAATGGCAAAGTAATAAGCTTTTTGGCTATCCATTGCTTTGAACCAATATTCATTAAAATCATGGATCATAATGCAGTTGTATAGCTTATCTGGTGCCGTTCCATAATAAAGGTTATAGGCAAAGGCATTATCTACAGGTTCCCATTTGATGTAGGCACTGCGTTTATCTTTTTCTGTCCTCAATACAATGAGGTTTTTAACTTTTGTAGGTTTTTCTCCATTGCCATTCCCGAAAACACGCAGACCGCTGATGGCAAATTTTCCGGTAGGCATATGGATGTTTACCATTTTGATAAACCTCGTTTTTACCGGCTTTTGGAGTTCGATGTAATCGTGTGGAACATCGGTTTTGTTCTGGCTTTTATCCACAAGTGTAGTCCACTTTTTACCATCGGTTGAAGACAGGATTTTATATTGATGAAAAATTCCTGTTTGTTTGCCAATAAATTCAGCATCCTGATCGGCATAATTGATCTGTATGGCATTAACCGTTGCAAGGCTCCCTAAATCGGTCTGGATCCATTCGCCATTGTTAGCTGTTTTTGCACTCCAATAGGTTTTAATGCTTTCGTCAACAGCGTTATTCGCATTAAAGCTTCCTAAAGTAGAGGAAACCGTAACTGGCTTTTTATAGTTGATAAGCATCCAACCTGGTCCGGCAGGGCCACCTTCTTTTCTTTCGGATGGTAAATAAAGTGGGTAATCGCCAAAAGCGGTGTTGGTCCACATCACGTCGTCTTTATCGAAACCAGTTGGCCAAATACCCATTCTACGTTCCCAGGTGTTTTTTACGCAGATGATGCTGGTAGAAATGTGCCAGTAATTTTTGCTATTGTCCTGAAAAGTTGCCCCATGACCGGCACCACGCGAAAATCCACCGCCTTTATAACTCAAAGGGTCTGATTGTGGGGTGGATGGACTATCGTAAAATAAAGGTTTGCTACCAACTACCACACCATCAGAATAGCCGCTAAATTCGGTTCCGGGAGCGCCATATTGAAAATAATATTTGCCATTGTGTTTGGTCATCCAGGCACCTTCGGCAAAAGGATCAAGGAAAGTATCATCCATGTATTCGCCAAAACGTTGCCAGCCATATCTCCAGCTCTGAAGCAAATACATTGGTGTGCGGGTTCCTTTTGGCTGAAAGGTTTTGCGGTCTAATTCTACACCATACATTGGGTAGTTGTTACTGCTTCCGTTGTACATGTAAAATTTGCCATCATCATCGGTAAAGAACGATGGATCCCAACCGCCGATTTCTAAAGAATCTACCAATGGAAACCATTTGTTCCCTTTGGGGTCGGTGCTGCCCCACAAGGTGAAGTTTTTCGTATAAGTGCTGCCAAAAACCACCATGGTATCGCCAACAATACCTACTCCGGGTGCGCAGAGTTCGTCTTTGGTTTTGTTCCAGGGGCGGAGAAACTTTCTTTCGTGGAATTTCCAGTTCAACATATCGGCACTATGCCAGTAACCCCACTGGTTGGTGCTGAAAAGATAAAAGTCTCCCTTATAATTAACGATTACCGGATCGGCAGTGGCACGGTGTTTTCCCCACTCGGTAAAAGATTCGAAGGGTGTATATCCATAATCCACATTAATTGGGTTGCAATAGGTTTTTTGTTTCTGTCCAAATACGGAAACCGAGCAAAACAAAAATAATATTGTAATTAACCTTCTCATTTTATTTTTTTAAAGCTGGATAGTCGAAACCTAATTTGTTTAATCCGCTCTGAACATCTTTATTTCCCATAAATAATTTCCACAGGAGCCCTGATCTATAATTTTCGATCATCACCACCATGGGCCCCTGATCGATTCCCAAATATCTTTTTGGATACCAGCTGTCCTGCTCTGAAAAGGCATCGTAAAAACCGTATTTGCCCCACACTTTATCACCCAGGTTTTCGTAAAGATGTCTGATGACCTTCATTGATTCTTTTGGGGTGTATGGGATAGATGAGATGGCAGCAGTAGGAGAGATTACCCCGTAATCTTCCTGAAGGCTGTGCGCGGCATAACCTTTTACGGAGTAGCTGGCTGTTAATCCCCAGTTATTTTCGCCATACCCTTTAAATTTCTTCGGATTGGCCACACAATAATCATGTATGGCCAAAGTTTGATTTACATTGTTTTCCCAATAATCAGCATAGCGGTCTTTTAAACCTTTTGGGTTTAAGCCTAAATAGGAATAATGCGCCCAAAATAAAGGACCTACAGAATTTTTTGCACCTTGATAATCTAATGGGATATGATGGCCATACAGATCGAAATTAGCTTTAATTGCACCTCCTCTGGCCCAACCCTCATGATAAACCTGGGCAGGGATGCTATGCGTAGGGGATGAGGCCGCCATGACATACATAATTAAACATTCGTTGTAGCCTTTAACAGGAAAGTTCATTTCCCAGTTGTACGTTGGCGACCAGTGCCAGTACAACACATTCTCTCCGTTGCGGAACCAGTTGAAATCGATGCCTTTCCAAAGCTCATCTGCTTTTTTTGCCAATGCTTTTTCTGGTTCGGTTCCATTTTTATAATATTCGTTGATGCAGATTAAAGCCTGTGCAACGAAAGAAGTCTCTACAAGATCGCCTCCATTATCTTTTCGCCCAAACGGACGTACTTTAGCGGTTTCACCATTTATCCAATGCGGCCATGCCCCATGAAAGCGATCGGCCCTGGTCAAAAAATCCAATATTTTATTTAAACGGTCATACCCATCATTTTTACTCACATAACCCCTGTCTATCCCGCTTAAAATAGCCATCAGGCCAAAGCCTGTAGCTCCGGTAGCTACTGTGTTCTTGTCATTTTCAGGATATACATTATCCACATGGAAACGTTCTCTGCCTGCTCCTGATGTTGGTTCGGCACCATCCCAAAAATATTGGAAGGTTTGCTTTTGAACCAGATCTAACAATTCGATATCGGAAAGATTTTTTTTGATCGATAGATCGGGATTGTAGGTTTGTTTTTCACGCTGTGCACACGATGACAATGCGAAAAGGATAAAGGAGGATAAAAGGAAGTTTCGGAATATCAATTTCATTGCTGCTCAGTAATTTTAAAGATTAGGGCTGGTAAACCCAAGATTTTTCATGCCTGCTTTAACTTCTGGAGCCGACATAAATAAATTCCAGATTAATTTGCTTCTATAATTTTCGATCATGACTACAATTGGCCCTTGATCTATTGCCAGATTAGAGGAGGCAAACCATTGGTCTTTTAGAGAGAAGGCATCGTAAAAACCATATTCCCCCCAGGTTTTATTGCCCAGCTTATAATAAAAATATTTTAGCGCCTGCATTGATTCAGTTGGGGTATAAGGAAAAGATGATAAGGCCGCTGTTGGTGCAATTACCCCCACATCATTACCTGGAGCGCTGGCGGTGTATCCGTTTGGAATATCGCTTGCGGTTAAGCCCCAGCAGTTTTCGCTATAACCATAGTTGCTAAGTGGATTGGCTTTACAATAATTATAATTTATTAGTGTATGGGCTTTGGTTTGTGTTTCGTAATTGGCATAGCTGTCATTTAACCCTGTTGGATTAATACCTAAGAAGGAATAATGTGAAAAGAATAACGGACCACCGTTGGCTACACCTAAAGGGAGCTGAAGGCCATAATAAGTATTGCCATTTTTCATCCCTCCATTTTGAGCCCAGCCATTATCATAAACGGTTTTTGGGATGGATGAAGTAGGCGAAGCTGCGGCCATTACATAAGTGATTAAACATTCATTCCAGCCTTTAATCGGTAAGTTCATATCCCAGTTGTAATTTGGACTCCAATGCCAGTACAGGGTATTGCTATTATCTTTTCTGTACCAACTCCACTCTACGCCATTGTAAATTGCATTAATGTCAGCTCTTAATGCCGTTTCTGCAGCATCAGTTCCGTTAAAATATTGACGGGCTGTGATCAAACCTGCCATCAAAAATGAAGTTTCTACCAGATCGCCGCCATTATCTTTTGCGCTAAAAGGAATTACTTTTCCAGTATTTCCATCAAGCCAATGCGGGTAAGCACCATGAAAACGATCAGCATTTTTTAAGAAAGATACCATTTTTTGTATCCTAGCCAATCCATCAGACCTGCTGATAAAATTACGGCTAATGCCAGTTACCAGTGCCATAATTCCAAATCCTGAGCCGCCTGAGGTTACCGTATTGCCTGATGTATTTCTTTCTCTCGCCAGACCGCTTGTAGGGTGTCCAAAATCCCAGAAATATCTAAATGTTTGTTTTTGAACTAAAGTTAATAGATCGTCGTCGCTGATGCGGGCAAATTTGTCGGTATCATCAACAGCCGTGATCAGATTTACAGTGACGGCCGACAGTAGCTTATTCCCGGTTTTCGATAACAGGCCGGTATTAATATTTAAAATATATTTTGTAATAGGTTGCAGCGCCGAGGGCGTAATTACAACTGTATTATCGTTATTTTCTAATTTGGAAGTGAATGCAGCTGAATTTCCAGAAGCATCATTAAGGGTAACATTCCCACTTACTGAAGTGGCACTAACTGGTGCTGAAAATGTGATTTTAATAATTGGGCTATTATTTAAACCATAATAGGTAAAGCCATTATAAGTATCGTTTACCTTTAAATCACTAAAAGAAAATGAACTTGGTGTAACTGGCGGATCAATGGGCGTAGGTGTATCGCTTTTTTTGCATGCAAAAAAAACAATTGATAAGATTAAAATATAAAAATATTTACTGTTCATAGTAGGGTAGTTGAAAAGGGCTGCCGTTTGGCAGCCCTTTTTATGGTGCCTGTTAGGTTCTGGAGATTTACTTACCTCTACCTTCTAGTTTAGATAATGAACCAATTTCAACATCAGTAAGCGCCTTGTTGAAAATTTTAACCTCATCTATTTGACCGGTTAGATAACTTGCCCAATCCTGTTTGCCGGTAGAAGTTGTTAAACTAGGTGTTGTTTGGAATTGGACGGTGCCAAAAACCATTTTGGAGGCATCTTGAAATGTTAATTGACCTAAGTTTGCCACTACCTTTTCTCCGATTTTAGAGCCATTAAAATATACTTTATAAGTTGAAGTGGTAGCGTCATATGAATAGGCTATTTGATTCCACTTATTCCATGGGTCAACAAGCTTTAAAAAATTGTCGCCACCATTATTTACCACACCTGTATAACTACGGGCCACCAGTCTGCCTGTTGAAGCATCTCCATTATTTTCCATAAACAGCGTCAGGTTTCCCCAAAAGTCGGATGATTTTGCAACATCAACTAGTCCAACAATTCCTTTATCATTGAGGGGCATGTTAAACCAGCAAGTCAGTGTAAAACTTTTTAAATTTTGCACTGCGGCCGGAGTGTTTGACGTTACGTAGCCGTTTAATGCGCCTTGCAGCGATTTGCCTTTAACACCGGTACCGAAACTGGTTCCGGTATTGGTGCCGGCCGTATTCGATACGCTATCGATTAAACTGCCATCAAATGCCCAATGCGCTACCAGGCTTGAAGTAGCAATTTGTTTAGAACTGGTATAGCCATTGATATTTAAGGGGGGGGCATAAGTTGTTGGATCAAAGTCTTTTTGGCACGATGATAACACCAAGGTCATAACCGTCAATAATAAAAAATATTTTGTTTTCATTTTCGTAAAAATTAGCGGTTAGTAACCTGGATTTTGAGTTAAAGTTCCTGCACTTTTATCAATTTCATTTGCGGGTATTGCCCAAACTTCGTTTTTGCCTGCTTTCCAGCCTTTAGGGCCAAATATAGCTGTTCCACGACCCTGACGGATCACATCAAAATACCGGTCAGACTCCATAGCTAGTTCTACTTGTCTTTCTTTCCAAATTGCCTGGCGCAAAGCATCTTTATCAGAAGTAGTTACATCCGGTAAAATACCGGCAACTCCTCCACGTGCACGGGCACGTACACGGTTCAATGATGTTTTAGCTAAAGTTGGATTTCCTTGCTCGTTTGCAGCTTCTGCATTCATTAGCAATACATCCGCAAATCTTATTACCCTAACATTTTGTTGTGAGCCTTCTGTATAGCCGCTTACAATTAAACTAAATGGTACATATGATTTTTGATTATACATTGGATTATCTCCGGTAGGGCTAATGGCATCACCTTGTGGCGTAGTTTCTCCTCTAAAAATTATTGTCGCATCTTTACGGGGATCACCAGTTTCATAAGCTGCCGCTAAAGCTGAAGTAGGTACATTAAAACCCCAGCCGGCAACACTTCCCCGTACCCCTTGTACCTGGCTATATTGAGAGTTAGAAGCATCTTTATTATTCAGTAAAAGTTCGCATTGTATTTCAAACACGGATTCGATATTATTCTCGTGGTTAGTTCGAAATCCTTCCTGATAATCAGGATATAAATCGTAACCCAATGTAATTACCGTATTCGTAAAGGAAAGTACCTGATCCCATTTTTGCTGATACATTGCAACTTTTGCATGTAGCGCAAGTGCTGCACCTTTTGTTGCTCTACCCAGATCGGCAGCTGGATAGGTTTGAGGCAGAACTGCAGCAGCTTCATCCAGGTCCTTTTCGATAGCAGCCCATACCTGAGCTTTAGGCGTTCTTGGGATATTAAATTCTGCCGGTGTTTTTGGTACGTTTAAGCGTAAAGGTACATCGCCAAAAGCACGAACTAATCTAAAATAAGAATACGCCCTGATAAATTTGGCCTCCGCTAAATAACGGGCTTTTAAGCTGGCATCCATATTTATTCCCGGAACGTTATCAAGCACCTGGTTACAAAGATTGATATTTTGGTACTGTGCTTCCCAAAATCCGCCCATTTGCCCTTCTGTTGACGTTACTGTAAAATTATCGTAGGCATTTAAATAGTCAGAATCATTTGCTGCACTACCTTTTTCTGCTTCGTCTGAACCCATACTTTCGAGTGCCAAAGCAGGGAAAGCCGTATTTCCCCAGGTCCGAAGCTGTGCATACATAGAATTAACCGCTTTTGCAGCATCACTGGCATCTTTCCAGAAAACCACAGCAGGTTGCTGTGCTTGCGGATCAACATCTAAAAAACTTTTTTTACAAGCAGGTATTATTAAAAGTGAGGAACAGATTGCTACTATCCCGAACTTTTGTATATATGTATTATTATAATTTATTTTCATCGCTATTTGATATTAAAAAGTAACATTAACACCTAATCTGTAAACTGCTGATAATGGATACACACTTGCATCGATACCAGCGTTTGTTGGCGTACCACCGATTTCCGGAGTAAAACCTTTATATCCAAATAAGGTTACAGGATTTTGTGCATCAACAAAAACTCTTACTTTTTTCATTGTCCACTTATTCATTAAGGTTGACGGTAAAGAATAACCCAATTGGATATTTCTGATACGGATATATGATCCATCTTCAACATAGAAAGAGTTTGGCGCTGAGTTAAAAGTTGAACCAACTGCTGCTGAAGGATAAGTGTTTGATGTACCTGCTCCATGCCACCTGTTATCGTAAAAGTCTTTACTGAAATTTTCATTTCCAAAACGCGATCCAATATTGGCATTGTAAACATCAACGCCGGCAACACCTTGTATATCAACTGTTAAATCGAGGTTTTTGTAGCCAAGGGTAGCGCTTAAACCATAATTGTATTTAGGATTAGGATTACCTAATACAATTCTGTCTTTACCATCAATCACACCATCGTTGTTTTGATCGATGTATTTAAAGTCGCCAGGTTTTGCTGTTTTCTGAGCTGATGCGGCAACTTCTGCAGGAGTTTGAAATATTCCATCTACTTTATAGCCAAAAAATTCTCCTATTGCACCACCTTGTATAGTGCGTGTTGCTAAGCCACCGTTAGAAAGACCTGCACCACCTGCATAAATAGGATTTAAGCCGGTAACAACTGATAAAACTTTATTGTTATTTAAGCCAACATTACCGCTAATAGAATATGAAAAACCGCTTTTAGTCTGATCTCTCCAGGTAGCCATAAACTCAAAGCCGCGATTTTGTAAATCAGCCTGGTTGCCAATTTGCTTGCCAGAAGATGTACCAATTGAAGATAAAATAGGGATTTCAAAAATGGCCTGTTCTGTTTTTTTATTGTAAAAACCAGTTTCTATATTTAATCTGTTATTTAAGAAACTTGCTTCCAAGCCAACATCCGTGCCCGTAGTACGTTCCCAATTTAGGAAAGAGGGTACCAGTGAGCTCACATTTGCACCCGTGTAAGCAACACCATTAAACACAACTACATAGGCCCCATCTTGTTTTACAACAAGTGTTGTTGGGTTTACAGGAACGCCGGCATTACCCACTTTTCCCCATGATCCTTTAAGTTTTAAGCTATTGAAGATTTTTTGATCTTTCATAAAATCCTCATTAGAAATTACCCAACCAGCACCTACTGATGGGAAATAACCCCAAAGATCGCCTCCGCCATAAAATTGCGATGCAGCATCAGCACGTATGGTTGCATTTAAAAGATACCGGTCTTTGAATGCATAATTTGCCCTGCCAAAATAAGACGAATAGGTCGTTAAACTACCACCATCAATTACTGACCTATCGGCCGCATTACCAAGGGCTAAATATAAATCACCCTCGCTTGAATAAGGAACATTAAGCGCTGATGAATTAATATAGTAATTTTTTCTACGCTGAGCAGTTTGACCTGCCAAAATAGTTAAGTTATGATCACCGAAAGTGTTTTTATAGGTTAAGGTGTTTTCTAAAATCCAGTTTCTATCCTCAGTTCTTTTAATTTCTAATAAACTCTTATCGTTTCTTTGTCCTTGAGTTGCTTTATAAACAGGATTGTAGGCACGAACTTCGGCCTGGCCAAAATCTCCACCTATACTTGTTTTAAAAGTAAAATGCTTAGCAAAATTTAACTCTGCATAAAAATTACCATTGAAACGATAATTCTTAGATTTTTGATTAAAATAATCTAAGGTTACCTGAGGGTTAAAATTATTTCCCCCACCTAAGCTAAAATCATTCGCATCACCATAGGTGCCATCAGCATAATAAACAGGAACTACTGGTCCGGCTGCATATAACTGACGGAAAATAGAACCGTTAACATCATCAGAGTTAGATGCTGTTGCCGAAATGGTATAACCAATTTTTAAAGGCTTTAGTACCTGGATGTCGTTAGAAAACTTAGCGGTATAACGTTTATAGTTTTGTGTTTTAACGATTCCATCTTCACCGGTATAACCTAAAGAAAAGTTGTAAGTATTTTTTTCATTGCCACCATTGATAGATACCTGATGATTGGTTTGTAATGCATTTCTAAATGCCTGGTTGTACCAGTTAGTACCCTCACCAAAACTAGACGGGTTGGCGAAAAGGTTGGGCGCGCCATTAATTGCAGATAGCTCATTTATTATGGTGGCATACTCTGTTGCGTTAGCCATGGCCAATTGATTGGTAACTACGCGATAGCCAATAGACCCGTTGTAATTGATTACCGGATCACCTGATTTACCTTTTTTGGTTGTGATTAACACAACACCATTTGCCGCACGGATACCATAGATAGATTGAGAAGAAGCATCTTTCAGGATACTTAAATTTTCAATGTCACTTGGATTTAGAAAGCTAACTTCATCATACCAAACACCGTCTACCACATACAATACACCCGTATTGCCGTAAATAGATCCGGTACCGCGAATGGTGATTGTTGGAGAGGAGCCTGGCGCACCGTTGTTGGTAATATTAACACCCGCAACTTTTCCCTGCAATGCACTTACCGCATTTGTAGAGGCTTGTTTTGCAATGTCTTCACCTTTAACTGTAGCTACTGATCCTGTAACATCAATTTTCCGTTGCGTACCATAACCTACAACTACAACCTGCTCTAATTGTTGTGTTGATGATGCTAATGATACATTAATGGTAGTTTGATTGTTTACAGCTTGCTCAAATGGTGTATAACCTACAAAGTTGAATACCAGTGTAGCGTTGGCCGGCGCGCTAAGGGAGTAGTTGCCGTTTACATCTGTTTGCGTACCAGTTTGTGTGCCTTTAATTAAAATAGATACGCCTGGTAGGGGTGTTTTATCACCTCCATCAATTACCTTACCTTTTACGGTAATGTTTTGCGCTAATGCTACGTTAATTGTTAGCAAACAAAATGCAGCGAGAACAGAAAGTCTTGTAAAGATTCTTTTCATGCTTTATTATAAATTTAGTTTAATTGTTAGTTAAATGTGAGGTTGTTTTTGCTGATGTGCAAGTGTTTTTACCTCAACATTAATACATCATTAAGGCTTGTGGAGTATCTCAAGCATTTAAACCAGGTGTGATTTTAGCCCAAAAACGCAGTATTTAGGATTTTAACATCATATTAACATATACACAAGTGTACAAAGCACACTAAGTGTTTTGCGGGGTTCAGAAAGTGGTGATGAGAGGTAATGATGTAGTGCCTATTTTGTAAGGTAACAGAAAAAAGCCTCATGAACTGTTTTTTATGCAAACGTTCCCGAAACTATTTTAGACGATTTTTCTGCCAAAAATTGATTTTAGATCCAGTTAAAGCTCCATCAAAAACTCAGTCAAGTTTTTATCATGCGGCACTTCGAGTTTTTTGCGTAAGCGGTAGCGCCGTATCTCTACCCCCCTTAAACTAATATTAAGTAACGACGACATTTCTTTACTGCTCATGTTCATCCTCAGGTAGGCGCAGAGTTTTAAATCATTTGGAACAAGATCAGGATGTTGTGCTTTTAGTTTTTTAAAGAAGCTCTCGTGTGCCTCATTAAAACTGTTCTCGAATAAATGCCAGTCGCGTTCATCATTCATTCCATCATTGATTACTTTCTGGATTTTTCGCGTTTGATCATCAGAGAGTTTTTTGCCGTTTTCATCCTTTAGTTTGGTAATCTCGTCACTCAATTTTTGAAGCAGCTCATTTTTGTAAACCAAAGTCATGGCAGAATTGGCCAGTTCCCGGTTTTTCGAAGCCAATTCTGCTTGTAATTTCTCAGTTTGGAGTTTTATAATCTGTTTTTCGTTGATCTCAGTTTCCTGCTTTAATTTAGCCTCCTGTTCAGCTTGTAAGCGGTCGCTGATTTTTTTACTGTCTCTCCGCAGCTTTCTTTCATAAATTTTCTTGCCCAGAATCAGTACCACTACAAATAGGATAGCGTAAAGAATAATGGCCCAGCTGCTTAAATACCATGGCCTTAAAATTGTAAATGCATAAACGGTTTCCCCGCTTATAGAACTGTCATCTGTTTTTGCCCGCACTTTAAAAATATAGTTTCCAGCACTTAAATTGGTAAAATCCTTTTGTGTGGCATAAGTCCAGTCAGACCAGGCTTTTGAATAACCCTCTAAATAAAACTGGTACTTAACCTTCGCCTGTCGGTAATAGGGAAGGGCATAAGAAATGCGGATATTATTACGGCTGTTCTGTATCTCTGTTGCTTCCTCACCATTTCCAGCTTCGCTGATAAGCGAAAACTTATCGGTAATATCTTCCACACGCCTGATCAAAACAGCAGGCAGTTTTTGCTTCAGTGCATTAAGCTGTGCAGTTGGGTTATAAATCACAAAACCATCATCAACACTAATCAGGTAAATGGAACTACTGATTTGACTGATGTTCTCATAATATTGAACCATTCTGCCGTCTAAAATGCTGAATTGGTTCGAATCTATTTCTACCTTACCAGGTTCGCTAAAATTAACCAGGGCGGTTTTTCCGTGGTTAATAAACCAATACTTTTTGCCACCGGCGTTGATGATTTTATTGGAGGATTGGAATGAGCCAAGTTCTTTATTAAGTGCCGCATACTTGGTAAATTTGTCGCTCAATTCGTCGTAAGTATAAAAACCCGCATCAGATGAGAAAACAATCTTATTCTCTAAATTGAAGATATTAATGTTGTAATTACCAGGCAAACCATTCTTTTCGTCGAAATATTTAGTGTTGGTTACGCTGGTATAATTCGGGCTTAGGCTCAGTTTAAATAAACCTTTATAAGCGTGTGCTACCCAGATATCTCCCTTGTTGTCCTGTTCGACATATCTTGATGGCGCATCGAAACCTGCAATTTTGCTGGCAAATTTTAATCCCGAACCCGGAGATTCTGTATATAGGGATAGTCCGGTATATGTGCCCTGAACCAGGTAATTTGGATTAGAATTTAGTTTTTTGATCGTCCAGCCACCGGCAGATCGTGATAACCATTCGATTTGATCTCCGCTTACCTTAAAAGTACCACTGTTGTGTCCACAGATTAATTCATTGTCTATAATGGTCAGTTCCCAAACCTGGCCCTGCGAATTTGGGATCAGTTTAAAATTAAAGGGTAAAAGGTTATCCGGCGACCATTCACTATAAAATAGTCCCTGGTTTGTACCCAGATAAATTTTATGGTTAAAGATGATGCTGGAGTAAACGGTGCCAAACTGGCCTGTTTTATCGAAATAGAAATATAGAGGCGAATTAAGCTCTATACGGTCGATCCCATTATCCAGTCCAGTCCATAGGTTTTGCTCATTATCGGCATATAAACTTAAAACGGTGTTGTTTTGCAAACCGCTCGATTTATTGATCCGTTGTACAACCCTTCCATTTTCGTCGATAATGATCAAGCCATTGAGGATAGTACCATACGCGAAATACTTACCCAATAAACTCACCCCATTATTAAGTTGATAGGTTTTTAGGTAGCTGTTTGCAGGTGTGTTTAAAGGCCTGAAATCTTTTCCATCATAAATAAATAAACCATTTTTACTGGTCCCAATAATCAGGCCGTTGGTTTTATAGGGAAGGATAGAGAGGATACCCTCTTTGCCCAGTTTTTCACTATTTGGAATATAAACCAATTTATTGTTGATCAGTTCGAACAGGCCTTTCTCCAATACTTCGATCAGGTATCTGTTATTTACTTTATGCAAAAACAGAAAAGAAGATGGTGATTTTACGACCTCGATTTTATTGTTTTTGTAGATAAAGATCTTGGAAAAGGATTGAAAGATTACCCGATCCTGGTCTACATAGATTTTCCAAACCTCATCGTTAATTTTGATGCCTTTTGGTAAAAGATTGGTGAGTGAGCTATAGCTTAATTTGTTAGTTTTAACAGACCAAAAGCCAAATTCGCCAAAACTTCCGGTGTAAATTCTTCCATTATTATCTGTAGCTACTGACCGCACAATTTGCCTGTTGGGCATCTGGTATTTCTGCCAATAGCGCCCGTCGAAAGTTAAAAGCCCTTCGGCATTACCGAAATACATTACGCCATTTTTATCTTTTGCAATGCTCCAGTTCTGGTTTCCTGATGAATAAACAGATTTAGGGTAATTTTCTATAAAGGGTACACCTATGCTTTTAATTTCTGATGCACAGGTGCTTATGGCAAAGCATGATAACAGGATGAGGAACCGGAAGTAGTTTAGCATAAAATGGTAATTGGGTAAACCCATTATTACACAAAGTAAACGAAAAATTGTTTAAAACGGGCGGATGGGGAGTGTTGGTTAAGGAATGATGCGTAAAAAACATTGTAATCTCAATAACTTCTACAATACCATCATTTCGAGAGAAGTGCAACACAATCGGGAAATCTACCTCAAGATAGATTTCTCCGCTCCGCTATGCTCCGGTGGAAGATGACGATCAATTCTGTTTTGTCAGTTGGAACATAAAATCTTCCGGAAAACAGTCTATATACAGGTCATTTCGGCCATTCGTCATGCTGAATTTATTTCAGCATCTTTCATGCAAGATAGATCTTGAAATTAATTCAGCATGAAGGCCAGCATTGAGATGAGCGCTAAAAAATAATTTATTTATCCTTTAACCGCCACCAGTTGCGGAACCTTTACATAATATCCTGTTCCATCATAAGGACGTTTGCGTGGATTAGTGGTGCACGCTGTTGAGCAGCAGCCCTGTAGCTGATCGCCACACTCATCACATTGGGTAATGTGCTCATTACATTCTGGGTTGGCGCAGTTGATCATTTTAGGTGTGGTTTTACCACAGTTATAACAAACTGAAACAATGGTTGGGTTTACCTCATTTACATCAACAGCAATACGGTTGTCGAAAACATAACATTTGCCTTCAAAATCTTTGCCACCAGCTTCTTTTCCGTATTTGATAATGCCACCATGTAATTGGTAAACATCGTTAAAGCCATGGTGTAAAAGCAAAGCAGAAGCTTTTTCGCACTTAATCCCACCCGTGCAATAGGTTAGTATTTTTTTGTCTTTATATTGAGCTAGCTGGTTAATCTGTTCAGGAAAATCACGGAAATTCTCGATATCAAGAGTTACTGCGTTTTTGAATTTACCAAGATTGTGCTCATAATTAGAACGTACGTCGAGAATAATCACATCTTCATCGTCTTTCATTTTCATGAAATCTACAGGTTCCAGATGTTTGCCTGTTTTTTCGTTCGGATTAATAATCGAAGTATCCCTTAAACCAGAATGCACAATTTCCGATTTATAACGGCAGTGCATTTTCAGGAATGAAGGCTCCTCAACATCATCAATTTTAAATTCAGTTTTTGCAAATCTTTCATCTGCATGTACCGCATGCATGTAAGCTTCGCAAGCCTCAACGGTTCCGGAAACGGTTCCATTTAAACCCTCATCGGCAACAATAATACGGCCAACTAAGTCTAATGATTTACAAAATTTAAGGTGATCTGCAGCAAATTGTTCTGCCTCTGCTATGTAACTATAGCAATAGTAAAGTAGTGTTTGATATTTTTTCATAACGCTGTTGATACCGTTGCAAACGGCGTTTAAAGCGGGGCAAAGATACGGGAATTATGTAAGATGTAAAAATGGAAAATGTTAGATAGATAATGTATTCACCTCCATCTAACATCTTCCATCCTAGAAACCGTACGATATCCTAAATCCCTGTGTTAATTTACGTCCACCGTCGTAAGCAAAGCCATAACTGGCCCTCAGGACCAAGCGTTGCAGTCCAAAATAAAATTCCTTATAATTTCTTTTTTCAGGAGAAGACAGGTAGCCGCCGCCAATAAATTCTTCGAGCTTGGCCTTGCGTAGCAAAGGTACCTTATTCATGAAAAAGCCTGCAAAGTTATGTTCTAAATGCGCTTCAAAATATTGTTGGTTGGTGCTGAACTGATAAAAATCTAAATACTGAAACTTCCTTAGGTTAGGAGGGAAAATAGTCGAAATGTTACCCGCGAAATGTTTAAAATCAGGGTAGTACATTTTATCGTTATTTAGGAATTTGCCTACACCCGCCAAAAATGAAGTATAACCCCATAATCCTAATCCGATCCTGTCCTGAGAAACCTCAAGTTTTACAAAATCATAATCAACATCACTGTTTAACACACCATTAAATCCTTTTTTATACAATAGAGTCATTTTCGGGAATTTTGACTCAGTGTAAAACTTACCGTCGGGACGGGTAATGTATTTCTGTCCAATCGTATAAGTTAAACTTGCAGTTGCACTGAATGAATTATAGGTTGGAAAAAGTGGCGTTTCTACCGTCGGCGTAAATGGATTGTTTGAAGTAAATTCTCTATCCTTTGCATCAATAAACTTAAATGTAGAGTTATTGGTTAAATTTTTGTTCCTGCTGTAATCTACACTCACACTGCCCTGCAACCCCGTTGCCAGTTCGCGGCTGGTATTGATATTGATGAAACTTTTCTCATAAAACTTGGGAAAGTTTTTTTCATAAAACAATGAGTTGATGCTATTGCCCAAGGTTGTCATTGAGCCGAGGTTGTTCAAATCGAAAATGCCATTTCCAAATGAGGCACCTATACTGGCCCTTTTGAGTGGATTGTAATAGTAACTTCCGGTTAAGCTTCCGGTAAGTTTTTGGTTGGCAAAACCATACCTCAATTCAGGCCGGATAGAATATGACCTTCTGTTCTCGAAATCCCTTCTATAAGTAACCCCATATTTAATGGCAAACCCTTCTACCGTATTGTAAAATATCGCTCTAAGCACAGGATCGAAAGACCAATATTCCTTATCGTAGCGATCGTTAACACTATATCCTCTAAGGAGCAATTTGCCGATCCCGAACTTATTATTGTCTTTTTCTAACGAATCGAGGTATTTTTTCGATTCTTTTAGTTTAGCAATGCTATCCTTTTTAACGTAATTAAGTCTTTCATCACCTGTTAAAGGAATCGGTCTGTTGTTTTTCCAATAAACAGAGTCTTTCTTGTTCACCATTTCGGTTACTTTCAAAATTTCGCCGTTGAAAAAGTTTTTAGGAAACTTTGGATCAAGATTATAATTGTTATAGATACCCACATAATAGCCTGCAATTTTAAAGCCTAATACGTTGCCCGCAAACTGAAAATTAATCGCAGTAGGCATGTAAATATCCTTAACCTTAGTAAACTGTTGGCTGATGTTTAGTGTATCAATAAAATTGATTCCTGATTTTTTGGTCAGGTATACATCAGTATTGTAAATTCTCCAGCTGTCATCAATAATATAGATAATCCCCCGAAATACCGGGTCGTTTTCACGGCGTGGGATAACCTCTATTTTATGGATCGTTTCACCATTTTCCTTGCTTTCGCCAAGTAATTTGTATTTGTAATAGAAAAGTGCGTTATCTGCAATTGGAGAAATAAAACCCCTGGCACTTAATGTATTTTCGAGCAGGTAATTGTCGTAAAAGTTAATAATCAGATCAGATGCCTTATTAAAACTAAAGGCATTGTTTCTGCCGGCAACTTTTGAGGAGATCATTTCTTCATGTACATCATTTGGCCTTCTAAAATTGAACTTGCTCTGTGATTCTGATAAATAAATAATGCCTTTCCGGTTGGTATCAAGCTCTAATATTTTTTGGATGTCTTGGCCAAAGAACTTTTTAGGGGCCCCTCTTAAACGCTGAACACCTTTGATATACACATCGCAACTGAATGCTTTAACCTCATTCAAATGTGTTTGTCTCTGCTTAATGGCCTTACGGATGATGGCATAAGCAGGATCTTCGGCATTAGCCCTGATATTTACGTTTTCTAAAGTATAACTTTCGGAGGTTAACGTTACATTAAGTGATACATCATCAGTAAGGTTAATAATATGTTCTTGTTGTTTGTACCCCACCGCCCTAAAACTTAGCGTGTGTTCTCCGGTTTTTAGCTTTATTGAATACTTTCCATCAACATTTGCAGATGTTCCGTTCGTGGTGTTTTTTAAGTAAACTGATGCAAAAGGAATAGGCTGTCCGCTACTGTCTTTAACAGTGCCGGTAATGGTAAATTGTTGAGCTAAAACAAAATTGGTGAGGCCACAAAAAAATAGGAGCGCGCAGATTCTTATCATAAATTAGATTAGTAAGCTATAAATATCGAATAACTTTTAAGACTATACATATAGGTATGTGTTAAAGTTTGTTAAGTTGAAAAAAAAATAATTATGGCCCTGCATTTTTTTAAAATAATTGAACATCATCAGGATTATCCGATCTATCAAACGTTTGTTTGCGAAATATTTGATAAAATTGCCTTTTTAGGTCGGAAAAGACTTTTTTTTATAACTTTGGGCGTAAAATAAACTATATAAAAAGGCCATGTATAAAACATTACAACCTGTTCTTCAAAAAGAACTTGAAGAAATCGAAAACGCTGGATTATTTAAACGCGAAAGGATTATTATTACACCACAGGGTGCCGACATTAAAGTAAGCGGCGGTGCTGAGGTAGTTAATTTTTGTGCAAATAATTATCTAGGGCTCTCTTCTCACCCAAAAGTGATTGAAGCCGCTAAAAAAGCGATCGATGATCATGGTTATGGCATGTCTTCAGTGCGTTTTATCTGCGGAACACAAGATGTGCACAAAGAACTGGAAGCGAAGATCTCTGAATTTTTAGGCACAGAAGATACCATTTTGTATGCTGCCGCATTTGATGCCAATGGCGGTGTGTTCGAACCTTTGTTTAATGCAGAAGATGCCATCATTTCTGATGAATTAAACCATGCATCAATTATCGATGGGGTGCGCTTATGTAAAGCACAACGTTTCCGTTATAAAAATGCAGATATGGAAGATCTGGAAAAACAATTGATCGCAGCTAAAGATTGCAGACATCGGATTATTGTAACTGACGGTGCTTTTTCTATGGATGGATCGGTTGCTCCACTGGATAAAATTGCCGACCTGGCCGATAAATACGAGGCGTTGATTATGATTGATGAATCGCACTGTACCGGTTTTATCGGTAAAAATGGCCGCGGAACACATGAACATTTTAATGTTATGGATCGTATAGATATCATTACCGGTACTTTAGGAAAGGCTTTAGGTGGGGCATCTGGTGGCTTTACTTCAGGAAAAAAAGAAATTATCGACATGTTGCGTCAGCGCTCACGTCCATATTTATTTTCTAATACATTGGCGCCGGCAATTGCAGGTGCATCTATTGCGGTATTGGATATGTTAAGCGAAACCACTTCGTTAAGAGATAAACTGGAGAACAATACCAAGTATTTCCGCGATAGAATGACTGCTGCCGGTTTCGATATCAAGCCTGGTTTTCACCCGATCGTTCCGGTAATGTTATACGATGCCAAAATTGCACAACAATTTGCCGCTAAAATGCTGGAAGAGGGCATTTATGTAATTGGCTTCTTTTATCCGGTTGTACCACAGGGTAAAGCAAGGATCCGTGTACAGTTGTCAGCTGGCCATGAGCAGCATCACTTAGATAAAGCGATTGCGGCATTTACCAAAGTAGGAAAAGAATTAGGGGTGATTTAAAACGTATAGATCTTTAGTAAACAACAAAAGCCGCTTTATGCGGCTTTTGTTGTTTACGGGTTCATTTTCTTTTATAATGATATTGTAAACAGATTATTTGAACCCGGCAACTGTAAAATTATTAGATAATTTGCTGTATATTTGAAGCCATGTTACAGGACAAAATAACACAATACACCGATAAGATTAATGCTTTCGTAACTGAAAAAGCAGATGAATTAGAGCAATTCCGGATTAAATATTTAGGAAGCAAAGGGATAATCAAAGAGATTTTCGACGAATTCAAATCTGTTTCCGTTGAAGAAAAACGATCATTGGGCAAGGTTTTAAACGAGTTTAAGCAACTTGCTGAATCAAAATACCTTACCTTAAAAGAATCTACAGAAAGTTCTGAAACGAAAACTGAAGGCTCGCAACTGGATTTAACACTGCCCGGTGAAGGTTTTGAGATTGGTTCGCGCCATCCATTAGCCTTGGTTCGCAGAGAAATTGTAGAGATTTTTGCCAAACTTGGTTTTACAGTAGCAGAAGGTCCTGAAATTGAAGACGATTGGCACAACTTCTCTGCGCTAAATTTCCCCGAAGAACACCCTGCAAGAGATATGCAAGATACTTTTTTTATTAAAAAAGGTGGAGAGAAGGGCGATATCGCTTTGCGTACGCATACTTCTTCGGTTCAGGTGCGCATGATGGAGCAAGGTCAGCCACCGTTTAGGGCCATTATGCCTGGGCGTGTTTACCGCAATGAAGCCATTTCGGCAAGGGCACATTGTTTTTTTCATCAGGTAGAAGGTTTGTATGTTGATGAAAATGTTTCGTTTGCAGATTTGAAGCAAACCTTATTTTATTTCGTTCAGGAATTATATGGAGAAGGTACCAAAGTACGTTTCCGTCCCTCATATTTCCCTTTTACTGAACCGTCTGCAGAGATGGATATCTCTTGTACAATCTGTAAGGGCGCAGGTTGTCAGTTTTGTAAATACAGTGGCTGGGTAGAGATTTTGGGCTGCGGTATGGTAGATCCCAATGTGTTGGAAAACTGTGGTATCGATTCGAAAAAATACAGCGGTTTTGCCTTTGGAATGGGTATAGAGCGTATTACCAACCTCAAATATGAGATTAAAGATCTGCGTTTATTCTCTGAAAACGATGCACGTTTCTTGAAGCAATTTAAATCTGCTTTAATTTAATGATGAAGTATTTATACAGTATATTATTTGTTCTGATACTGACCACAGGTTGTGGTAAAGATGGAGGCTATATTCCAGACGTGCCGGTAAATTATAATGTTACCATAACCGAGTTTAGCTTGAAAGCAGTAAATAATGTGCTGGTGGTATCGGATAATGGAATAGGTGGATTGTTGATCGTGAAGACGCCGCTTGGTACTTATGTAGCATTTGATCGTTGCAGTACCGTTAATCCGGAAAAAATTTGCAAAGTAGCACCTGATGAAAGTGGCGTAACGGCAACCGACCCATGCTCGGGCGCAAAATTTTCACTATTGGATGGTAGTCCGCAAAAAGCACCTGCCGAAAAAAGCTTAAAAGCATACAATATTTCGTTGCAAGGCAACACACTATTACACGTAAGCAATTAAAATGGAAGCTGAAAAAATAAAAGAAACAGTAAAAAAGGCTGCCAAAGAACTATTTAGGAAATATGGTTATCATAAAACCAGTGTAAACGAAATTGCTAAAAAGGCGCGTATAGCCAAAGCAACCATTTACAAATATTTCGAAAGTAAAGAGCAGGTTTTGGATAGCATCCTCATGGATTATCTCGACCAAAACCTTCACGAAATCCTCCATAATAAACTAAGCTATGCCTCAGAAGAGGAGCATTTAAAGGCCTTGGTGATGAAAACCAGCCGTTTATCTTTTACAGCCTGTAATGAATTTATCGGTTGGGATTTTGTCCGTGAAAATGCAAACTCTCAGGAGTTTTTAAAACATTTGTCAGATCAGCTTGAAGCATTACTGTTGGCAGCTTATTTACAACTGGATAATTTTAAAAACAATCCGGCAAGAAGAGAAGGTTTGGCCTTTTTGTTGAAGGCCAGTAAAAGTATCGTATTTTCGTTCGCATTTACCTCGGTAAGTGACTCGGACGTGCGTAAAAACTTTGTTGGCTTTCAAAAAGAGATATTGCCTTTTTTAGTGAAAGCGGCACTTTAAAGATCAATATGAATTGACCACAGATTACATAAATTTCTATCTGTGTAATCTGTGACTAAAACCTGTAATAGCTGATTTATTGATTGTAATAATCTTTGATCTTGAACTTTTGTACGGTTCTTTTCATTTTACCGTCCACCAGTTTTTGCGTAATTACGGTAACATTATCTGCAATGCTCGAATCTTCAATTACCGATGAATCTTCGTAAAGTACATTTTTAGTGCCATATTTATAATTGATGGTTTTATCAAAACAGCATCCATCTTTTTGGTGAATGGCAATCTGCTTCGTTTTTTTGTCAATATCGAACATGCCAAGGTTTTCGCTTGCCAGTTTGGTGAGTTCGCTATTTAACAGAAACGTATTATCCTTTGATGCCAAATAAACATTGTAAGATGGGCTGGAATAAGCACCCTTGCTGCCATTTCTGATGGCAATATCTTCAAATCCATCAAAATTAAAATCGCCAAAAATCAATGGGGTTTGGTATTTTCCAAGCTCAAGCCAGCCAAGTTTCGCATCCTGCTTTTCTGTTAAGCCAAAATCCAGATCTTCAGAATGGAAAGTATCTATTTCTCTGTCTGATACCTTATCATAAATAATAACAGTGGCCTTTCCACTACAGGCATTATCTTCGCATTTATCTACAAAAATTTTAGCTTTGTATTGGTTGGAGCTGTTATTGGCAAGGAATTTAAACTGTGCTTTCGAAGTGTTGGTTATCAATAAAATAACGCAAAAAATGATCAAACTTTTCATCAATTGATTTTTGGTAAAATTACATCAATATCACGCCGCAAAAAGTTAAAAAAGGTTAACGTTTTCTTTTACGCGTTTTAATATAGCTTTGAACAGCCGATTTTGTGGTAAGCCAGTCTCTTCCTTCTTTGTAAGCATCTATCTTGCCCTGCCTGGCAAGCAAACTCACATACTCCTGGCCATATGGAACATCGGGCTCAGAAACGATATGAGATATGGGTTCGTAATCTCCATAGGTATTTCCTGGCAGTGCATTGATATAGATGTTTAACGAGCGTTCTACGGCCTGTAGCATTAATAAACAAAGTTTGTGATAATTGCCCTTGTTGGCCTGATTAAGTGCCTCATAGTATTTCTTTCTATCATTTTTGAGGATAATAGCTGGGGGAAAGCCATTCCGCATCAGCAATAAATTCATCGCAAGCCTCACTGTACGGCCATTACCATCAAAAAAGGGATGGATCCAGACCAATTTATGGTGGAATATAGTGGACAGTAAAATATCATTTAGACCGAGTGGGTTATTATTTACAAAGCCAATTAATTCGTCCAATAAATCAGGAACTTTGTTGGCATTGGGTGGCGTAAAATTCGCCCCAACAATACGAACACCACCGTTCCTTAAACGGCCCGCATAATCATCTTCAATACTCCTGAGTACCAAACCATGTAATGATAGCACATCAATGCTTCTCAGTGTATAGTTTTTGTTTACTAAGGTATAGAGGTAATCGATGGCTTTTTCATGGTTATATGCTTCAAAGTGTTCCCGCAACGATTTGCCTTTAACGGTCATACCCTCCTGTAGAACCATCTGGGTTTCTTTCAGGCTTAGGGTATTTCCTTCTATACTATTGGAATTGTAAGTCCATTCCAAGGTGAGGTCTTCTTTGATACGGTGTAGCGCACTACTGGGCAGAGGCCTTGATGTTTCTAGCCTGGCCTTTTTTTCGTACAACCTTTCTATTTGTGCTTGTAGCTCCTCTAAATTACTTAAATCGAATGCCCACATATCCAAATATATCAATTATCGGTTGTATTAGAAAATAAACTTATCCGATATTAAAAATTTTCGCAAAAAAAAATGATAACAGGGTAGGTTATCATTTAAAAATTTCTTTTTTTATTCGGTTATTCCCATTTAAACACTTTTACTGCTACAGCATAAATGCCAATGCCCCAGAGCAACAGGATCATGATCTGGAATTTAACATCCCACAAACCTAATCCTTCAAAAGCTACTTTACGCATGGCGTCATTTAAATAAGTAAGAGGTAGCGCTCTGCTGATGGGTTGTAACCAGTTTGGAAAAGCCTCTATAGAAAAAAATGTTCCCGATAATAAAAACTGTGGTAAAGTAACAATATTTGAGATAGGGGGTACCATGCTTTCACTTTTAGCAATGCCCGAAATAATAAAGCCAAAACCCATAAACACAATCACACCAAGTGTAGCCAGTATGAGCATATTGACGACGGTGAGCACACCATGTACGAGCGTAAAGCCGAAAAAGAAATGGCCGATCAGAATAATAAACAACGCACCAATTAAAGCAAAGCCTATACGGGCAATACCTTCGCCGATTACGATGCTCGAGCGTTTTACAGGAGTAGCAAAAAAACGTTTAATTACCAGCGTTTGCCGCAAACTTAAAAATACGAATGCTGTTCCAAAAACACCGGTGCTCAACAATGAGAAGCCCAATTGTCCTGGAAGGATAAAATCGATCGTTTTATATTCGCGACCAGTAATGGTGCTTTCTTTTATCTCTGCAACTGTTGGTTTTAAGGTTTTGTCATAAAAGATATTGTTTAACACCGATTTTAAAATTCCGCCTTTATCTCTTGATGCGGAAGTATATACCACATTAACCGAATAAGCAGCAGCATTTACTTTCCTATGCACATCGATCATCGCATCAACATTACCTTTTTCTAACAGTTTGTCAAAGTCGGCTTTCGATTTATCTTTAACCAGTCGGATCATCCCTGTTTTTTCTAACATACCCATAACCGGATTGTTTATATCCGAGCCTGGCGTAACACCAACATCGATACGTGTTCCTCCGCCACCTAAAAAGCCGAAGACCAAAATAAATATCAAAGGAAAAGCAAGGGTAAATACTACTGCCGATGGGCTTCGCATAATCGATCGGAAACTGGCTTTGGCAAGGGCAAGAGTTGCGGTGGTGTTACTGTAGCCCCCCAACCCCCTAAAGGAGACTTTTTCCTTTCTAGTCTGAGTATCGTTTTGCATATTGCTATTATCTTATTGGTTCTTTAAAATCTATAATATTAAAAATGGTTGTTTTTGGAATTTAGTCAAGATAAAAGGGAAATATTAGTCCGTTTTTGCAATTGCTATTTCCATATCGCCTGTAATCCCTTCAGGGGGCTAGGGGGTGAATTACTCTCGCCACTCCTGGCCTGTTAGATGAATGAAAACATCTTCCAGATTGGCCTTTTTTACTTCTTTTTTACGCTCAAAACCACTGCTTACCAGTTTATCAATCAAGTTGTCTGGCGTGTCTAAGGCGATAATCTGTCCACGCTCTACAAAGGCCACACGGTCGCAAAGTTGTTCTGCTTCGTCCATATAATGCGTAGTAATTACAACTGTTGTTCCTGCATCGCGGATTTCGGTAATTAAATCCCAAAGATTTCTTCTGGCCTGTGGATCTAAGCCTGTTGTAGGCTCATCAAGGAAAATAATCTTAGGTTGATTGATCAGTGTGGTAGCGATAGAGAAACGTTGTTTCTGGCCTCCGGAAAGGGCTTTGTATTTCGCCTTTGCCTTATCCTGAAGATTTACTTTCTCCAGCATTTCCATAGGTTTGATGCTGGCGCCATATAAACCGGCAAAAAGTTCGATCAGTTCGATCAGGTTTAGGTTAGGATAATAACCAGCGGCCTGTAATTGTACGCCGATAATCTGTTTAATTTCCTGTGGCTGTTTGTCTACCGAAAAACCATCCACGATAATTTCACCCGAAGTTTTATCTCTTAAAGTTTCGATAATTTCGAGTGTAGTGGTTTTCCCTGCGCCATTCGGCCCGAGCAAACCAAAAATTTCGTGTTCGTATACTTCAAAACTAAGGCCTTGAACGGCCACAAAATCATCATACTTTTTTACCAGGTTTTTTACGCTGATAATGGCTTTTTTTGTCTCCATATTGCGAATGTAAGCAGCTTTAAATGAATAGAGAATGAATTTGTAGATGGATAACCGAAAATGTCGGTAAAATGATGTTTATAGTAGGTAGAATCATTAGTTGTTGTTTTTTCGGATTAAAATAATAACATCCCGATCTACCGAATCTATTTTATAACTGTTTTTGGCTTTGTTGAAAGCACCATCAAAAATAATTTGATCTTTTAAAAAACTGAATGTTCCTTTTGTATTGATGCTGTCGCTAGGAATTACATATGATTCTCTGTAAATACGATCATATTCCATGCGGTGTTTCCAGGGGTTTTGATACTCGCGTACTTTTTTACCGGTATAGGTGCCGTTGGTTTTAAGCGATAAAGAATAGGTAGTTTTTAGATCATAAGATTCAGCACTCCATGTACTGTCGGGTTTCCTTGTTGCATTAAATTTGTAGATTAATCCATATTGTACTTTTTCTACAAAATCCCTGTTGTTGGTTACTGAGTTTTGAAGTCTAAAATTGGCATTCGTTCCATATAAAGTATCCAGATTTTTATTGGCTGCAAATGTCCACTTCGTATAGATGTAATTTTCAGGTTTAATTATTTCATTTATTCTTTTTAGGTAGATCGTGTCAATACTTGAAGCAGCTCCTTTTCCCTGTCCGCCACCAAATGTACTGTGTCCTTCGATAGTATAACTTAAAAAGCCTTCCTTTTTTATATCTTCAGAAATGTGCAAGGGGGGAGCTTCCATCATGAAGATTTCAGGTATGAAAAACTTGTTGTACCGGATTTCTTTTAGATAAAATTTTCCATCTGCATCGGTAAGGGTTTCGCCTACTTTACAGCCAACAATTGGTTTGTTCTGATAATCTAGAATAGTGCCGGTGATAGCTGGTCTGGATAACCTGGAAATACATGAGCCTAAGAAACATGTCGAAAGAGCAAGAAATGTAATCAGTAGGTTTTTGAACATGCTCTAATTTAAATAAAAAAACACTGCTAATATTTATTGGCAGTGTTTTAATGCTTTAACAGATTGACCGATATTTACCAGCTTAATTCACCTTTCATTACCTCAACAAAATCGTCGAATAAGTAACGCGAATCGTGCGGGCCTGGGGAAGACTCAGGGTGATATTGAACTGAGAATGCTTTTTTGCCTTTAACACGGATGCCTTCGATAGATTTATCGTTTAGGTTAATGTGTGTGATCTCCACCTGATCTGAATTTCTAACCTCATCAGGCACTACACCAAAACCGTGGTTTTGTGAAGTTACCTCGCAGTGGTTTTTAATGATGTTTTTTACGGGATGGTTTAAACCACGGTGGCCATTAAACATTTTCATGGTGCCGATACCGTTGGCCTCTGCCAATAATTGGTGACCTAAACAAATACCAAACAATGGTTTGTCAACAGCTAAAATGTCTTTAATGGTTTCCACTGCATAAGGCATCACTGATGGATCGCCGGGGCCGTTAGAAATGAAATAACCATCCGGACCGAATTTTTCCATTTCGGCAAAAGTAGTTTTAGCGGGGAAAACCTGAACATAAATATCACGGTTTTCAAAACTGCGCAAAATGTTTTTCTTAATGCCTAAATCTAAAGCGGCAACTTTTAAACTTGCTTCAGGGTTGCCATAAAAATAAGGTTCGGTTGTACTTACTTTTGAAGAAAGTTCCAGCCCTTCCATTGAAGGTACTTCGGCTAATTTTTGTTTTAATTCGTCTAAATTGGTGATCTCAGAAGAAATAATTGCGTTCATAGCTCCTTTATCTCTGATGTGGCGAACCAATGCACGGGTATCGATATCAGAAATGGCAACTAAATTGTCGTTCTGGAAATAATCCTGAATAGATTCTGTAGCTTCTTTACGGCTATAAACGATGTTGTAATTTTTACAAACTAAACCAGCAATTTTAATCGAACCTGATTCGATTTCATCTTTATGGATACCGTAGTTACCAATATGTGCATTGGTGGTAACCATTATCTGTCCAAAATAACTTGGGTCAGTAAAAATTTCCTGGTAACCTGTCATCCCGGTATTAAAACAAATTTCGCCAGTAGTGGTGCCAATTTTTCCGGCCGCTTTGCCGTAAAAAACTGTGCCATCGGCCAGTAATAAAATCGCAGGTAACTTGGTGTAGTTAGTCATGGTAATTACAATATGGATTTTGATTAAAAAAAGAGTTGAAAAAAGAATGGCTTTCGGCATTAAAGCCGTTTTTGCGGGGTGCAAAAAAAGATGAATATATCCCTTCCATTTCGGGGTACAAAGATAGAGTTTTAGATTGGAAATGTAAAGAGAAAAGTGAAATAAGGTTTGAGGTGGAGCGTATAGGGATAAGGTTGCCGCATGTTAAACCTTATACCTTTTACCTCATCCCTTTTTAAAGAAAAAACAATACTTTTGGCAACACAAAACAAATCTTATGTCGGTACATAAAGAAATCAAACGCATCACCACGCACACTTTACAGGAAATGAAGCAACGTGGTGAAAAAATATCGATGCTAACGGCCTACGATTATTCGATGGCTACCATTTTAGATGATGCAGGACTGGATGTTCTACTGGTAGGCGATTCTGCTTCTAATGTAATGGCTGGTCATGAAACGACTTTGCCGATTACGCTAGATCAGATGATTTACCATGCTGCTTCGGTAATCAGAGCGGTGAAACGTGCTTTTGTGGTAGTCGATCTGCCTTTTGGCTCTTATCAGGGAAATTCGAAAGAAGCTTTGAATTCTGCCATTCGGATTATGAAAGAATCTGGAGCACATGGTGTTAAGTTAGAGGGTGGAGAAGAAATTATTGAATCTGTTCAAAGGATTATTACTGCAGGTATACCCGTAATGGGGCACCTGGGTTTAACCCCTCAATCCATTTATAAATTTGGTACTTATACCGTTCGCGCGAAAGAAGAAGAAGAAGCAAATAAATTAAAATCTGATGTTTTGGCGCTACAGGCTGCCGGTTGCTTTGCCATTGTGCTGGAGAAAATTCCGGCTGCTTTAGGTCAAGAAGTTACCGAAAGCCTGAATATTCCTACTATTGGTATTGGTGCCGGCCAGGCATGCGACGGACAGGTATTGGTCGTAAATGATATGATTGGCCTAACAAAAGGTTTTAAACCCCGTTTTTTACGTCAGTATATTAATTTATACGATGAAATTTTGGGCGCTGCACAATCCTATATCCGTGATGTAAAAGCAAACGATTTTCCGAACGAAAAAGAACAGTATTAACCCCAAACCCATAAAGGGGCTTTTTGAATGCATTGGGATAGCTTGTGGAAATACAAATCAATATATTATTAAAACTTTAAGAACCCCTTTAGGGGCGGAGGGGTTAAATGCCAATTACCGATAACGACATCCTTTTTGAAGATAACCATTTAATCGCCATTAATAAAAGGGCAGGTGATATTGTACAGGTGGATGAAACCGGAGATGAACCTTTGGATGAACAGGTAAAAAAGTATATCGCTAAAAAATACAATAAACCAAACGGTGCTTTTTTGGGGGTGGTACATCGGTTAGACCGGCCTGTGAGCGGTGTGATTTTATTTGCTAAAACCAGTAAGGCTTTAGAGCGGATGAATGCTGTTTTCAAAAACAGGGAAGTAAAGAAAACCTATTGGGCAGTAGTGAAAAACAAGCCAGAAAAAGAATCTGCCACTTTGATCCACTGGTTGGTTAAAAACCCACAGAAAAATGTGGTTTCTTATTACAATACAGAGGTTACCGGTAGTCAGCGGGCTGAACTTTCTTATAAGGTAAAGGCAAAGGTTGGCGATTATTATCTATTGGAAGTAGACCCATTAACTGGTCGTTCACACCAGATCAGGGTACAACTATCGTCGATGGGCTGCCCCATCATGGGCGATAATAAATACGGTTATCCACGTGGAAGCCGAAAGGGAAGTATTTGTTTACATGCCCGCCGTTTACAGTTTATACATCCCGTTAAAAAAGAACCTGTAAATATTTTTGCCAAATTGCCTGTTGATGGTTTTTGGGAACGTTTCGAAGACTTATAAAAGCAATACATTTAATATAATTAAGATGTCCGGATCACAATATTTAATATTTGACCGGATTTTTTATGATTTGGCATTATATTTCGTCTGTTCAAAACCAAAACCAAATTAATCATGAAAAATACCATCTTATCTATCACTACCACTGGCCTATTAGCATCTATGTTAGTTTCTTGCGAGAGTACCAAAAAAACAGAAACGACTAAAGATTCGAGCGAAATTTCTGCTAATGGAGACACCATCGTTAAAACAACAACAAAAACAACAGAAATTGTTAAAACCGATATTCCCACTTTTTCCAGTGAAGAAGTGAATAAGGGTTTAGCAGAATATGCTGCACTTAAGGATGAGTATGTTGCCGCTGTGAAAAGTAAAAATGCTACTGAAATTAAAGCCATAAACGATAAATATACCGCATGGGCGAATCAGGCAACTGGTTGGGCCGCCAAATTAAAGCCAGATGAAATACAAAAATATTCTGATTATGTACTAAAACTAAGTGAGGAGTGGACTAGTGCAGCAAAAGATGTTGTAAAGTAAAAACAAAAGCATTGAAAACCGTCATCACGTGTAATCAGGAATCCTAAAGCATTTTCAATTGACATTAAGATTCCTGATCAACACATTAGCTATTGGCTGGGAATGACGATTTTTTCAGTATTATTTACAATCAGTTTTACCGAAAGCCATCGATCCATCAAATTTTAGCTTGTTTAGATCTTTATATTTAACTTCTCCCTTAACTTCCTGCACATCGCCAAAGCCTTCTACTAATTGATCCCCTTGTTTTAAGAATGCCACTTCCCTAACGGATGTTTGCCCCTCAGACTGGAAAGTATAATTGGCAATAATGGTGTCGCCTTTAACAATACCAGCAATAGTACCTGAATTTTTATCTTTTTCGTATAAATTGTAACCTAAGGTGCCTGTTACCTTGTTGTCTTCTGTTTTTAACGAGAGTGTAGCAGTATCACGGTTTTTAATGTATTGATAACATTGAAGGGCATCGGGTGCTTTTTCGGCATTGGTTACAATTGTCGAATCTATTTTTGCCTGTGTTTTCTTTGCTGTACCGCCCTGGCATGAGGCCATAAATAAAGCAGCAACTCCTAGCATTGGAATCATGTTTTTCATAGGGATATGATTTGTTTTCTTATCGGATTGATTTCATTATGTACTGCAAAGCCCCTGCCAAAATATGGTTATAAACCAGAAAGCCCCGCAATGCGAGGCTGACTAAACAATTAAACTATATAAAATCTTACCAAACGTAAGTACCAACAGCACCTTTATCCAGGCTACTGCTTACCATTTTACCATTGTATTTAATATTGAAAACCGTTTCTGTATTGTTATTATTGCATACAATCAGTACGTTTTTGCCATCAGGTGTTTTAAATGCCACATTCTGAAGGTTATTTGTAATATTTGATGCAATCCTCACAGAGCCTGGTTTCACGAATTTAGAAGCATGGGCGATTACATAGTAGGCTACGTTTCTGCTTACCGCAGGCGCAATGGTAATCGCACCCAGGCAAGTGGTACAACCACCTTTATCGGTGTGAGGATTATAATTAGGATCGGCAGCCAGGTTCCACTCTAAAACATTACGGCTCCAGTTACGTGTTGCGCCAACAATCAAGGTAGATACATGCCATTTTAAATCTTCGGCAAAGTTGCCAGGACCGCCAACCCACTGTTCGGTAAAGTAAACATTGCGGTCGGGATGGGCGTTGTGTACCTGTGTAAGTGCCGTAATTGGCCCTGCATATAAGTGGAACGCAGAACCATCAACATATTTCCTGGCATCGGCATCATTTAAGATGGTAATGGGATACTCTGGCTTATCTGCATTATGATCATAAACAATAATTTTGGTTTTAATGTTATTACTTTGAAAAATGGGACCCAATGCTGTTTTAATGAAATCTGCCTGATCCAGAGCCGTCATATACATACTTGGGTTATTGCCTGGATGCAGAGGCTCATTTTGTGGGGTGATGGCATCAATTACTATACCTTCGGCTTTCATTGCCTGAATATATTTCACCAGATATTTTGCATAGGTTTGGTAATATTCTGGTTTTAAACTGCCACCAATAAAACTTTTATTCGTTTTCATCCAGGTAGGAGCAGTCCAAGGAGAACCTAAAATTTTAATTGCTGGGTTTATGGTCACAATCTTTTTTAATATTGGGATCAAATCTGCCTGTTCTTTAGCGATAGAGAATTTAGCTAGTTGATCATCTGTTTCCCCATCAGCTAAATCATTATAGGTAAAAGGCGTAGCGCTTAGATCTGAAGCGCCGATACTGATTCTGATGTAACTCACTGCAATGGCATCTTCAGTGCCCGCAAATAGCTCCTTTAGCAACTTATCTTGTGAAGCAGCAGGTAGAGCATTAATCAGTCCCGCACTTCCGCCTGTTAAGGTATAGCCAAAGCCATCCATACTTTGAAAAGTGGTAGCAGGATCAACGTCAATGGTTGGATGATTATTGGTTGCGGTTGAAAAGTTTAATGCAACGTCCTGTTTTTTCAACAATTGGGATTGATCACCTTTGGTGAGCCAAAATGCAACATCGGTTTTTACTGGTGCTGTAGAAGGTGGTGTTTCCGAATTCCCACCGCCTGCCTCCGGGCTTTTGCTGCAGGCACAGGCAATAATCAGGATGCTCAGCGCAGTGCCAAGATTGTAAATAGGTTTCATAATGATGGCTTTGGTTAGAGATTTCAGGGTATTTCGCATAGTATAAAAAATGTGGGTAATAAAAAGAAGCAGATTTTAGAACTATCATCCTGAATTTGTCGAAGTGCAAGTTTCAATGTTTCGTGAAACGTTTTGAAGCGCTTAACGTTGACAAATTAGAATCACCAGCTTCGTTTTTTTTAAAAGAAAAAGTTATAAAACAAAGGCGACCGTAGCCGCCTTTGTTATAATAAAGAAATTAACGAAGGTTGGGGTTTCTATCCAATTCAGACTGTGGAATCGGGAATAATAGATTGGCTGTAGTAATGTTGTAATTCAATGAATTGCCGTTGCCATCTTTTTGAGCATTCATTACGGTAACTGCTCTGTTTGTTCTTAATAAATCGAACCAGCGCTGTCCCTCAAATGCCAATTCTAAGCGACGCTCTTTCTCGATAGCCAAACGCATAGAAGCCTGATCAGCTGCTGGCGTTACACCTAAATTCACACGATTGCGGATTTCGTTTACGATTGTTGCTGCTGCAGACCAACCCGAAGCACTTAATTCGTTCAAGGCTTCTGCTTTTAATAATTTGATATCAGCCAAACGGATGAGATAGGTATCTGTTTTATCATCAGCTCTATATTTGTTGATGTGCGGATATACAGCAGGATTTTTCCAATAATCATCATCCCATCCAATGCCATCAATCAAAATGCTTGATTTTTTACGTATTACGTCCTTTTCAGCATCAAACGTGCTTACTAAATCATTGGTTGGTGTATTAAATTTTTTCCACCCGGCACCAAATAACTGACTTGGCATCCAGTTGCCATGTAAACCACCCCAGCCATCATATTGCATTTCCCAAATGGCTTCTGAATTGTTTTTGTGGTTTTGATCCCATAAGAAATCGTAATTCGGTACCAAAGTATAACCACCACCAATAACCGCATCGGCATAAGTACTTACTTTATTCCAGTCAGGATTTGTCTTAGTTGCATATACTTTAGCTAAAAGTGCATTGGCAACGCCTTTGGTCATTAATCCTTTGTTTGGTGCAGAAATGCGTGCATTGGCTGCACCATATTCAAGATCAGCGATTATTTGGGCATAAATGGCGTCAACACTTGCTTTAGGTGGAGAAAACTCTTCAGTTGTAGAAGGGATTTTTAAAACAAGAGGAGCAGCGCCGAATAATCTTACCACATTAAAATACATGTAGGCACGTAAAATTCTGGCCTCTGCAAGTATCTGCTTGCGTCGGTCGTTTATATCTAATTTAGGATCCTGTATGTTAGGCACGTTGTCTGTTACCAAATTGGCATTTTTGATGTCCCTATACAATGCGGTATAATCTCTGGTAACATTTTCATTGGTATTGATTACCTTGAAAAGGTCGATCTGGATATTATTTGGGTTATCGCCACCAGCATAACAGTTATCAGAAGTAACATCGCCATTGGTCATAAAATCCATGATGTGATAATCATTGTACATGCCATCATAAACGCCCTGGATCAATTTTTCCGCAGCTGCGGCATCAGCAAAGGCAACATCCGGTGTTACCTGACTGATTGGTTGCTTATCCAGAAAATCTTTTTTACAGCTGCTTAATGCCATCGTAACGGCCCCAACTGTAATTAATGAATATATTTTAAGTTTCATTTTGTTTAAATTAAAAGCCTACGTTAACACCAAATAAGAAAGTTCTAGCTTGTGGATATGTTCCATAATCGATACCCATTGATGGGCTATTTCCATCATAACGCTGTACTTCCGGATCAAAACCTGTGTATTTGGTAAAGGTTAACAGGTTATAGCTGGTTGCAAATACCGTTACTTTTGTCATATTTAATCTCTTCAACAGATCTGAGCTGAAATTGTATGATAAAGTAGCTGATTTTAAGCGCAGGTAGGAACCATTTTCGACAAATCTACTCGAAGTACGGGAGTTATCGGTATTGCCTTTTGATGCTTTTGGGATATTGGTAACCTGACCAGGAGTTGTCCATCTGTCTAACACGGCAGTCGACTGATTTTTTGAATCATAAAGTCCTTCAAGATCAATACGTGATGCATTAAAGATATCGTTGCCCTGAACACCCTGGAAGAAGAATGATAGACCAAATGAACCATAATTTAATGTATTGTTCATCCCGTAGGTAAATTTAGGCTGTGCATTTCCGATGTAAGTACGGTCGGCTGCGGTAATTTTGCCGTCATTGTCTAAATCAGCAAATTTGGCATTACCATTTGCCGGATCTACACCTTGATAAACATAACCATAAAAAGCACCTAGCGGTTTGCCCACTTCTACTCTGATCGCGTTGTCGCGGCTATCAATGCCACCGAAATTAATAGAAGTTAGAGAGTTGCCTAAACTGGTTACTTTATTACGGTTTAAAGAGAAGTTTAAATCTGTAGACCATGTAAATTTATCTTTAACAATGTTTTTTGTCGATAATACGAACTCAAAACCTTTGTTTTCCATTGAACCTACGTTTCTGGCCTGGGTATCAAATCCAGTACTAAGTGCTAAAGGAACATTTAAAAGTAGATCGTCGGTTTTTTTAATGTATGCATCAGCGGTAAAGGTAATTCTTGAATTAAACATGCTTAAATCTAAACCCACGTTGGTTTGTGTGGTTTTTTCCCATGTCAAATCAGGATTGGCCAATTGGATAAAGTTATACGACCCAGAAGTAGTGGGCTGATATAACGCTAAATAAGCATAATCTCCAATACCCTCATCGTTACCAACTTTACCCCAGCTACCTCTAATTTTTAAGTCGTTTATGGTTTTACTTCCTTTCATAAAGTTCTCACCAGAAATACGCCATCCGATTGATGCTGACGGGAAGTAACCATAACGGCCTTCTTTTGCGAACCGTGAAGAACCATCTGCACGGAAATTAGAACTGAACAGATATTTGCCATCATAAGCATAGGTTACACGTGCTAAATAGGAACGTTTAGACCATTGCGCGAACGATGGAATGGTTAAGGCTACAGAGGTAGCAGCTGGCAATAAATTTTTGTTTGCATCCAGGTATTTAGAATCTTCATAAGTATAATATTTATAATCAGATTCTTGTATGGTCATACCACCAGTAGCCGTAAAAGCATTTTTGCCAACGTTTTTGGTGTAGTTTACGATATTTTCATTCAACCAAACATTATCTTTTGTCCGGTTACTCTGATACCTTCCCTGTTGGGTCCTTCCAAATTCAGAGGTAAAAGGATCTAAGAAACTTTGATAGCGGTTTCTGTTTAAGTTGGTACTGATACTCGATTTAAAGAATAGATCTTTGGTAAAATTAATCTGCGCCGCAAATGACCCTAAGAAACGGAAGTTGTTGGTTCCGTTGGTCATACGGTAGGCATAAGAAATTGGGTTTTCCCAACCACCCTGGTTAGGGTTACCTGCATACTGACCGCTACCATCCGGGTTATAGATTCCGATAGTTGGCGGGGTTGATAATGCGGCCAATATTACACCACCGCCGGCTACACCGCTGTTATCGCCAACATCAACCGATTTTCTATAAGTTAAAGCGGCTGTACCGGTTAATTTTAACCAGCTGGTGATGTTCTGCGAACCATTAAAGTTAATGGTGTATTTATCCAACACGGCTGGAGCAACAGTACCTTTATCCTGTTGATAGCCACTCGAGAAGTAGTACTGCCCCCCTTTAATACCCCCGGATAAGGAAACCTGATAGTTATTCTGTGTTCCTGTACCAAAGGTAACATCCTGCCAATCGGTATTTTGGTTGCCGAATGCGGTGTAGTTCATTTCCTTAAGCAAGGCATTGTATTGTTCCCCGTTTAACACATCCAGCTTTTGCCATAAATTAGAAAAACCAGTAAAAGCATTAAAACCTACTCTAATTTTATCTGCGCTTCCTTTCTTTGTGGTGATTAAAACAACACCATTCGCCCCACTAGAGCCATAAATGGCTGCTGCAGACGCATCTTTTAAAATGGTTAAAGTTTCAATGTCTGATGGATTTAAGAAATCTGCATTACGTGAGGTTACCCCATCAATTACATAAAGTGGACTGTTAGATCCTGTAATTGAAGTATTCCCCCTGATACTTACCGATACACCTGCACCAGGCTTGCCCGATTGCGAGATGACCTGAACGCCTGCTGCCTTACCCTGAATGGCTTGTAACGGATTGGTAACCGGTTGGTTTTCGATATCTTTTGCCGAAATAGAGGTTACTGCAGTAGTTAAATCTTTTTTAGTTGTGGTACCATAACCAATTACGACCACCTCATTTAACTGTTGATTATCATCTGATAAAGTAATGTTTACTGTTGTACGGTTATTTACTGCCTCTTCGATCGTTTTGTAACCGATAAAAGTAAATTCCAAAGTTGAATTTTGGGGTGCGCTAATGCTATATGCGCCGTTATCCGTTGTAGAAGCACCTTGGTTAGTGCCTTTTACCTTTACAGATACTCCAGGTAATGGTAAGCCTTGTTTGTCTTTTACCAGACCTTTTACAGTTATATTCTGTGCCATACTCAGAGAGATACCGCATAGCATACATACTATAAGCAATGTAAACTTTTGTCTCATAATTTTGCTCTTGTTAATATTATGCGGTAAAGTTAACACTCAATTCATGTTAAATACAAGTATTTTAAACGTTAAATTTTACGTAACTATCTGATATATAGATTTTTGAATTAAATTCGATACGCTTTAGTACCACAGTACCAATAGCCATTTTAAGCCTGATAATCAGTGGTTAAGTGGCTTGGGTAATTAGTTCTTCGGATGAAATCTGATACGCTTAAATACCTACCCGGTTTTCTTGAAATGAAGCGTAAAACAAACAAATTTGTGACGGATTAACGTGGCTTTTATTCAATTACCAGCTGGCTCCAGCCGTTTTTTGCTGTTTTTTTTAAAGTTTTCTTCCGGTCGTCCATTACTTTTTTTATGCGTGATCCGAAGGTCCAGCAGGTACTTTGCCTAATGGAAAGGATTTCTGATAATTTATGAGAGGATATCTTTCCCTTAGAAGAATAAATCAGGAAGATCATGTAAAATGCTTTATTGATCGGTATCCGTGTATTGTGAAAAATAGTATAGGTGGTTACCGATTCTTCGTAACCACATTTACTGCACCGGCGGCTATTTAAAATGTGTCCGTTAAAATAGTGGTCGTTACTGCATTTGCGGCAGTGGTAACCATTGCTCCATTTTAGCTGGGCAAGAAACTCATAACAGGTTTCCTTATCGGGATATATTTTGCTGAACTCCTCAAAATCAACTTCTGTAGACATTACCCGATCTCGGGTGACCTTTTCTACATTTGTTTGCAATTCTTCGTTATCATGCTCCAACAGCACATTCATCCGCGAAATTTCCTCTGCCTGTTGCTGTAGCAGTGCATTGGCTTCTTCCAGTGCCTGGTTTTTACTTTCAATAATGAGTGATTTGTGGTAAACCTCGCGGGTGCGCTCTTCTACTTTACTCTCGAGTTCCTGGTTAATGCTATCTTTTAGTTTGGCGTTTACAGCCATTTGCCTGATGATTTTCTGTTGCGCTTTATCCTTTTTTACTTTTAGTATCCGCACTTTATCACCTATGGCAAATGACAAAAAGATCATCTCGAGTACGAAACAGAAACTTAAACTGTAGTAACTAATAGCCCCAAAATTAAGCCAGCCAATACCAAGCATAATCAGGAATTTTAAGACAAAGCCTGCAAATAGAAAGCTATAGCCTAAAACAAAGAAACGGGCAGGTTGATATCCTTTTTTGTAAATATAAATCCCGGTAAAAAATGCAACGGACAAAGGAACGGCCTCTATAAATTTATAACTAAAGAGCGTTTGATCGAAAAGATAGCAATAAACAAAGAATAAAATTCTGCACACAATGATGCCTAAAATAAACTGATTGAGTTTGGGTGCCTTTGCTTTGACATATAAAAGTTCCCGGGTAAACAGCAGGGCGAAAATACTGGTGGCACATAAAGCAAAAGCATAGGCTACCTGATTCCATGCCGGGGCATTGGGCCATAAATATTGATAAGCTATCCCATCAGTACTCATTTCGAAAAAGCCAACACTTAAGTTGTAGAGTACATAATAGAGATATTGCTTTTGCCTGATGGCAACATACATGATGAGGTTATAGAAACTGAAAACCAGGATCATCCCATAAAAAATACCAAAGTAGAAATACTCGTCCAAGGCATAAGAGATAAACCATTCGGTGGTTCTCAATACGATGATGACATCAGCTATTTGCGAAGAACTGATCTTAAAATAGTAAGTCTGTGTTTCGTTTCCCTCGTTTTGTACTGGGATTTCGAAATTTTTATGGTGGATAAGGCGTTTATCGAAAGGATTGGCATCACCTAAATTTTTGACCTTGTATTTTTGATCTCCCTGTGGGATATAAGCGGTGATGTGATCGATAGTCTGATCGAAAAATTCAAGAATAAATGGCTTATCAGCCAGGTCATTCTGTTTAATTTTTATTCTGAACCAATATGTTTTATTGAGTTGTTTGGTTTGTGGAGTACTGCTTAAGCTGGCCTTAAACTTTTGATCGAAGGCGCTGCTTTTAATCTCATCGAAAGTGTACAGGTTACCGGCATCCTCCAAAACCTCGATTTCCTTAAAGGTAAAGATGTGCTGGGCAACAGCATCCTGCAGTTCTATTATTTTCTGTGCTTTTAAGCCCGAAACAGAAAACAATAAAATGATACCAATAAAAAAAGATAAACGCTTTGAATAAGTTAGTGCCAGCATGAACTACAAAGGTACAAAATTGTATTTAGGTGATACCGATCAGGTTATCAGCGGAGTTTCATTTTAAAAAATTAATGAAATACTGGTTCCTTTATGTTCTTCTGATTTAATGTCGATCTCGATTCTGTGGAATTTGGCAATACTTTGAACAATTGCCAAACCTAAACCAAAGCCGCTCTCTTCGGTATTTCCTCTTTTAAAACGGTCAAAGGCATCCTCCACAAGTACTTTGCTCATTCCCGATCCGGTATCGCTGACGGTTAATACATATTTTTCATACTCGGTTTTATCCGTTATCGCGATGGTTCCACCATCAATATTATATTTAATCGCATTATTAATGATATTGATCAGAAGTGTGTGGATCAATGCCTTATTGCCTGTAAAATGAAAATCCTTGCTGAGGGTTGCACTATAACTGATATTTTTATCTGCTATACGATCTTCTAAATCTTCGTAAATGTCTTCGATTTCTTGTTTCAGGCTAATTTCTTCGGTTTTTAAATACTGATTGTTTTCGACCTTCGAGATGAGTAACAAACTGTTGATTATCACCTTTAAACGGTTTAATGTTTTTAACGAAGCATAAATTTTGTTCTCGTGCTCTACCGGAATATCTGGTGTATTGAGCATATTTTCGAATCTCGTACTTAAAATGGAAATAGGGGTGAGCAGCTCGTGCGATACGTTGGCAATAAATTGTTTTTCCAGGGCGAAAAGTGTATTTATTTTTCGCATTAAGGAATTAATACTATTATCCAGGATTTTAAAATCTTCGGTGCTGGTGGGTATATTCTGATAATTATAGTGAGATGGGTCATCAACCAGGTTAATCTTTTTATCGATAATGAGGTAAAACGGCTTCAATAAAAAGTTAGAGAAGGTAAAGTCGGCTACCAGCGTAATCAGCAATGCAGCTACCAGCACGACGAGCATGTAAAAGCGGATCGAATTCTTAATCGATTGCAGGGCTGTCATCGTTTCTCCGATCTCGAGATTGTACCAGTTAGTATGGTAAGAAAATTTATAGTTCAGGATGCGGTATACCTCAATATCACCTTCAATTTCCCGCTTTTCAGTAAATACTTTTGCTGTAGAATCTTTTTGCTTGTCTGGAATATCGGTTAAAACAATAAATTCCTCCTTTAAAATATTATAGTCGGTAAATGATTGTTCTTTATTTAAAAGGCTATCAATCTCGTTGTCGTTTAAATTCTCGATGATTTTGTTTTTCTTCTTGATTAAACGGTTATCGAGCTGGTTATAGGCAAGTCGGTCTAACGAGAATAAAATGATAGCACCCAGCACCAATATGATGGCGATTTTGGTTACTGCATTGTATAAAGAAAACTTAACCTGTAACTTCATGTAAATGGATGATGTTTAATGTGAATGGATTTTGGCTCCTTCTAAGAAGGTAATTAAAGCTAGCCGCCAATCGCCCACCCTAAATGCACTAGCAATTAATCCTGTATCCAATACTTCTTACGGTTTCAAACCAGTCTGTCGGACTCACCGCTGCAAGTTTTTTACGTAAATTTTTTACGTGAACATCAACAAAATTCGAATCAGAGTTTACTTCTAAGATGTCGCCCCAAACATGTTCGGTTAGGCTCATTCTCGATACTACACGGTTTTTGTTCAGTACCAGGTAATTGAATATTTCGAATTCTTTTTTGGTGAGGTTTAATCTCTCTTCGCCAAAAGAAACGGTCCTGTTCTGGATGTTGAGCAAAAAATTGTGGATATTGATCTCATTCTTCTCCAGCTTATGTTTTCTGCGCGTAATGGCATGCATCCGCGCCAAAAGCTCATTTAATGAGAAAGGTTTAGGCAGATAATCGTCTGCACCTTCATCAAGACCTTTAATCCGATCATCTACGGCACTACGTGCAGTTAGAATAATTACCGCGTCATCACGGTCTTTAGTGGCTTTTAATTGTTTCAGAATATCAAAGCCATCGCCATCCGGCAGACCTAAATCCAATAAAATGAAATCGTAATTGTTTACAAATATCTTTTCCTCCGCAGAAGATTTTTTCCATGCATGCTCAACAATAAACCCTTCTTTACTTAAGAATTCATCCATTTCAAGCGCCAGGCTCTTTTCATCTTCAACTATGAGTACGTTCATTTTTTTTATTTAATGTTCTTGATAGCTTTAGGCTTTAATCTTGGTCTCTATAACGAAGTTAATATTTTTTAGGATGATCGCGCAGGCTTCTTCAATTTCTTCTTTTGTAATAATTAGTGGAGGAGCGATGCGCATAGAATTGCTGCAATGTAAAAACCAGTCTGATAATATGCCATCCAAGATGCAGGCGTCGATAATTTTTTTATTGATTTCAAAATTTTCAAATTCAACTGCCAGCATTAAACCTTTCCCTCTGATCTCTTTAATAGCAGGGTGTTGAAGGAGCTTTTTAAACAATTGCCCCTTTTCCTCCACCTCATCCACAATATGATTGTCGACCAATGTGCGTAAGGTAGCCAATCCTGCAGCACAACAAACCGGATGACCGCCAAAGGTAGTCATGTGGCCCAAAATTGGTGTATGCGATAACACAGACATGATTTCTAAGGAACTGATAAATGCACCGATTGGCATACCTCCGCCAATTCCTTTTGCCAACAGCAGAACATCGGGCACAACATGATAATGCTCAAAGGCAAACATTTTACCGCTGCGGCCAAACCCGGATTGTATTTCGTCAAAAATTAACAACGTTCCGGTCTCACGGCATTTTTCTTTTACGGCCTGCATGTAGCTTAAATCTGCAACACGTATTCCGGCCTCACCCTGGATGGGTTCGATAAAAACGGCAGCAATTTCTGTAGTGATTTTATCCAGATCAGCTATATTATTATGTTCGATAAAACTTACATGCGGCAAGAAAGGTCCATATCCAGAAGAATAGAAATCGCTTTCCATTAAACTTTCTGCACCCTGGGTACTGCCATGGTAAGCATTTTTGCAGGCAATAAAACCTTTTCTGCCGGTATATCGTTTGGCCAGTTTCATGGCGCCTTCCACAGCCTCTGTTCCTGAATTTAAAAAATAGGTACAACTTAAGCTTTCGGGTAAAATATCGGCGAGGGCTTTGGCAAAATTGACCTGTGGCGTTTGCACATACTCGCCATAAACCATCAGGTGCATATAAGTTTCTGCCTGCTCCTGAATGGCCTTAACTACAGCTGGATGGCAGTGGCCAACATTACTTACACCGATGCCGGCAATAAGATCGATGTGCTTTTTGTTTTGGGCATCGTAAATATAAATTCCTTTTGCCCTGACAAATTCGAGCATAAGTGGTTCAGGAGAGGTTTGTGCATTGTGTTGTAAAAACAACTGACGTTGGGTAAGCATGGTACAAAAGTACGGAAATGATGGAGCGCTTTAAAACAAAAAGACCTACATTGCTGTAAGTCTTTTTGTTTATGGTTTTTGACCACCTTTAAATCTATTGAGCAATTCTCTTTTAAATCCTTCTTGAGCTCTGTAAAACTTGCCTACCACTTTAATGGGCAGGGCAGATTTAAGCCTGTAATAATATTTTTTGTCGAGATTAAGATCTTTTTGTTTAAAATCGAACTCGCTGGTAATTAAACTTTGTACCTGCGCGTCGGTTAAATTATCAATTTCGGTTGTTTTGCGGAAAGAGATCATTTTTTGCATGCGTTCTTTACGCAGGGCATTTTGTTCCCCTTGCATATCGTTATAAATAGGCCAGAAAATTTTAGCCTCTTCAGGAGATAAATCAAGTTTTTGGGTGAAAAATGCTATTTTAAGTGATTCTATTTCTTCTCCCCTTGGTCTTTGTGCCAAAAGGGTGGTGGGTAATAAGAATATTAAAGCAACAAAAAGTAAATTCTTCATGTGTTAGTTATTTAATTCCTGAGATAAATCGTTCGAAGAGAAATTGCTCAGGATGTAGTTTTCCATTTCTGTATCTGACGCAGAAGTAGTTTTTATAGTGGATGTTGTTGTGTTTTCTGCTTCTAAATGATCGATAATTGTACTCTCATCAATATCATACAATAGTTGTTCGTTTATTGCTTCGGCAGATTGTACCTGCTGAACGGTTGTGGTTGATCCATTCTGATAGAAATATACACCAAATGAAGCCATCAAAACAAAACATGCGGCACTTGCGTATTTAACAATGTTGCGTCGCCATAAAGGAATAATTCTTGCCTCTTTTTTAGGCTCTGATGCTGCAATTCTATCTGCAACTCTACTTTGTAAAGTGTCGAAGTAGTTCTCTGGTACCGCAAAAGCATTTTTTGCTTTAGGCATTTCTGTCAGCGCAATATTCATTTCTATCCGTTCCGTTAATTCTTCAAAATAATTCTGCGGAACTTCAAAATTATTGTCACTGGTTTTCTGTTTTAGTCCATCTAGAAAGACAGCAGAAAAAATGGCCTCATCACAATTTTCGAAATATCCATCAGGAACGGAGAATGGATTGCGTTTCCCCATTGCCGCAAGGGCAGGAGCTTCGTTCATCCAATCGTTATTTTCTATATTTTCGTTCATCACAGATATATGATACAATTAAAGTGAAAAGGTTTAATAGTCTATTTCATCATTTGTAATAAAAGCTTCAATTTTTTTTGCGGCGATGTGAAAGGATGCTTTTAAAGCCCCTACAGAGGTGCCCAAAACTTCCGAAATCTCTTCATATTTCATATCGTCAAAATATTTCATATTGAAGATAATCCGTTGCTTTTCAGGTAAAGTAAGAATTGCTTTTTGCAGTTTAAGCTCGAGCTTATCGCCGTTAAAATAGGAAGATGCCACCAGGTTATCGGCAAGTTCAGATGATACTTCATCTAAAGGTGTATTGTTGCGCTGCTTCTGTTTGTTTAGGAAGGTGATTGATTCGTTAGTAGCGATACGGTAAATCCAGGTATACAGCTGAGAATCGCTCCTGAATTTATCGAGGTTTTTCCAAACTTTAACAAATACCTCTTGTAAAAGATCATCGCAATCATCGTGGTTTAAAACCAGCCTGCGGATGTGCCAGTATATTTTTTGCTGATATTTTTTTAATAACAGGTTAAAGGCTTCATTTCGCGTGCGCTCTACGGCAAACAGTGCAAGAATTTCTGAATCTTCAACTTGTTTCATTATATATAGATTTGAGATGTGAGAATTGAGATATGAGATTTGATTTTATGTGTCAAATCTCATATCCATTGTCTCAATTCTATTTTTTCCTACCAATTACTTTTTGAACAGCTTCAACAATGTTTACAGCATCTAAGCCATATTTAGACATTAACTGATCTGGTGTTCCGCTTTCGCCGAAAGTATCATTAGTGGCTACAAATTCTTGTGGGGTTGGCAATTCGGTAGTTAACAAACGGGCTACGCTTTCGCCTAAACCGCCAAACTTGTTGTGCTCTTCGCAAGTCACTACACAACCTGTTTTCTTAACCGATTTTAAGATTGCTTCGTCATCCAAAGGTTTGATGGTATGGATATTGATGATTTCGGCATCAATTCCCAATTCAGCCAGTTTTTCGCCGGCTTCAATCGCTTTCCAAACCATGTGTCCTGTAGCAATAATGGTAACATCTGTACCTTCGTTAACCATCCAGGCTTTACCGATTTCGAATTTTTGATCAGGATCTGTAAATACAGGGATTACCGGACGACCAAAACGTAAATAAACCGGGCCTTCGTATTCTGCAATGGCTAAAGTTGCTGCTTTAGTCTGGTTATAATCACAAGGATTGATCACCACCATTCCCGGCAGCATTTTCATCAAACCGATATCTTCTAAAATCTGGTGTGTTGCACCATCTTCGCCTAAAGTTAAGCCTGCGTGAGATGCACAGATTTTAACATTTTTATTAGAATAAGCTACCGACTGGCGGATCTGATCGTAAACACGGCCGGTAGAGAAGTTGGCAAATGTACCTGTAAAAGGAATTTTACCACCAATGGTCATACCTGCTGCAATACCGATCATGTTTGCTTCTGCAATACCAACCTGTGTAAAACGCTCAGGGAAATCTTTAATAAAAGCATCCATTTTAAGCGATCCAACTAAATCGGCACATAAAGCAACCACATTTTCGTTTTTCTTACCAGCCTCATGTAAGCCAGCACCAAAACCCGAACGTGTATCTTTTTTTTCTGTATATGTATATTTTTTCACGAGCTTATATTTTTTTATTTAAAGGTGTTCAAGCTTGCTTCGCAGGTTTTCATACCTCAAACCCCTAAAGGGGCTTTATTTGTAGTTAAAATTAAAAGTTATTTACTCCCCCTTCAGGGGGGTAAGGGGCTAATAGTCCCCTAATGTTTCTGGTAACTGTGCTAAAGCTAAGGCCAATTGCTCATCATTTGGCGCCGTACCATGCCATTTATGCGAACCCATCATATAATCTACACCAGCACCCATTTGCGTACTCATTAAGTTTAAGATCGGTTTACCTTTTCCAGTCAAAGTTTTTGCATAGTGTAATCCCTCAACGATAGATTGCATATCATTGCCATCGGTATTGATTACATGCCATCCGAATGCTTCAAATTTTGCTTGTAAACTATCTAAAGAAAGTACTTTTTTAGTAGGACCATCAATCTGCTGACCGTTATAATCTACGCTGCAGATCAAAGTATCCAACTCATGGAAGGGTGCAAACATTGCTGCTTCCCAGTTTTGGCCTTCTTGTAATTCTCCATCACCATGTAGCGTGAATACGTAAGATTTATCACCATTTAACCTTTTGGTTAGTGCAGCGCCGATGGCTACTGACATGCCCTGACCCAATGAGCCCGAAGCTACGCGGATACCCGGTAAGTGTTCGTGCGTAGTAGGGTGACCCTGTAATCTAGAATCTAGTTTACGGAAAGTTGCCAATTCACTTTTATCGAAATAACCTGCATGCGCAAGTGTGCTGTACCAAACCGGAGAAATGTGCCCGTTAGATAAGAAGAATAAATCTTCACCAATACCGTCCATAGTGAAATCTTTCTTGTGGTTTAAGACTTCAAAATATAGGGCAGTAAAAAAATCGGCGCAACCTAATGAACCACCTGGGTGGCCTGATTGACATCCGTGAACCATTCTTACGATATCCCGTCTGATCTGAGAGGCAATATCTTCTAGCTCTTTAATTGTATGTTTCATTAAAATAAGAGGTTGTTGTTACATAGCAAAGGTAATATTTTACCCGCTATATCATAATTAGTTATTGATTAAATCGAGTACTTGTTGCGTTGAGTTTTTTGTGTCAACTTTTTTGATGATATGCGAAATTTTTCCTTCGCCATCTATAATAAATGTGGTGCGTACCGTACCCATGTATTTTTTGCCATACATGTTTTTCTCTGCCCAAACACCATAATCATTTACAATTTTCTGGTCGGTATCTGCAAGTAGGGTAAATGGTAGGTTATGCTTGGTTACAAACTTATGGTGTGATTTTTCGTCATCAACACTAACGCCTAAAACTACAATACCTTTTGCCTGTAAACCCTGATAATTATCCCTAAAATCGCAAGCCTCAGCCGTGCAGCCAGGAGTATCATCTTTTGGGTAAAAATAAAGCACAACAGTTTTCCCTTTGTAATCGCTTAAAGATACCTCAACTCCATTTTGATCTTTTGATGTAATTGCAGGTGCCTGATCACCTTCTTTTAACTCTGCCATATATAATGATTGAATTTGAATGCTGTAATAATTGATTGCTTAATAACTCGTGCAATTTAAACAGTTTAACTTATTATACTGTTCGATATATGTTAAAAGATGACATTTCTTAGTGTAAATCTCAAGTTTAACACATCCTGATCGTGAAATCATTAAATCTTAAAAACCTGCTCCTATTTAAAGAACGTTACCGTATATTTTCTGGTATTTTCTTTCATATCCATTACCACCAATTCTAATGTATGTTTTCCTGTGCCAGTTCTTTCATCGAAACTGTGCCAGAGAGTGGCTGTTTTGGTGTCGAACTCCATTAAAACCCATTTACCATCGATATAGCCGTTAAAACTTTTAATGCCAGATAGGTTATCGCTGATTTTGAAAAATATTTTAGATAAACCTGTCATATTTTTTCCTTCAGCGATATTTACGGGGACTATCCTTGGTGCAATGGTATCAGTAGCGATATAAAAGCTGCCGAAGTTTTTTGGCGTAGCCTTAACATAACCATTTTCAAAAAAACCACCTTGTGATGAGCCATTTGAATTTACGATCAGTGCTTTATTTTTCAGGTTTTCCGGAAGATTATCGGCTTTGATCGAAATGTCGAAACCGATATGTATGGGGGTATATCGATTGTGGATCTGGTGTACGGCCGACCAGGCATTCCCTGCTGGTTTAGGTAGTTTTTTATAAGTGAAATTTAAATCAGTGTATAATGTGCCTAATGGGAAAACGACTTTAACATCATCGGCATTAAATTCGTTTACCTTATTATAGGGATAAATTATTCCAGCCGGAACACTTGCTGTTGCAATTGGTGCCGAACCCGCATTTACCGTAAAAGGCAGCACAGATGAATTTCCTTTCGAATCGGTAATGATATAACGGACCTGATGTAATGCGCCATCATTAAAATTGATTCTGCCACTATTCACTAAACCACTATAAATTTTTAAGGGATTACCCGGTTCTACAAAACTTTTTTGGATGCTCCTTTTTGTGTTTAAATAAGTTGGGTAATCGATATGCGAATTGATGGCCTTACTGTCTTCGAAAGCAAAACGCTCCAGAGCAGAAGTGTATACCTTTTTGCCATCAACCTCTAACTGTATAGAATATACACCATTTGTTCCTGATAAGCCATTGTGCCGATCGGTTACCACAATGCCAAAGCCAACTTCTCCGGTTAAACTGATGGGGGCGGTGGTTTTGTAAACTCCATTTGCCCCCGTAATACCGATGGCCTGTTTTGGAATTGACTCATTAAAGGTTTTACCATTTAGGCGGTACACATATAAACCATGAATTACCGGAGGGATATTATCCGGAATAATGATCCCGAAAAATTGGGGATTTATGGTTTCTTCCGTTTTAGTATCCCTGATTTCGAAGTGTAAATGTGGACCTCCCGAGCTGCCACGGTTACCAGACCAGGCAATAATTTCACCTTTATGTACCGGAATTAGTGTAGCATCGGGAAATTCATCGATTTCAAAAGACTTTTTCTCGTATTCGAGGTTTTTAACAATGGTGGCAATTTTTGGTGAAAAACGCTGTAAGTGGCCATAAACGGTGGTAAAACCGTTTGGATGGTTGATGTACAATGCTTGCCCAAAGCCGCTATTCTGTACCCTTAACCGCGAAATATATCCATCGGCTACGGCATAAACAGGGTAACCTTCGCGCTGGTTGGTCCTGAAATCGATTCCGGAATGAAAGTGGTTGCCGCGGATTTCGCCAAAAGAACCTGCAAGGGCAGGTGGAGTAATATCGAGCGGCTGCCTGAAATCGGTTATGGGATATTTATTCGTACTGAAAATCTGCTGTGCCTGAACACAGACTGAGGCAAATAAAAGGCAAATTGAAACGGAAAATTTTAACTTGTACTGGATCGGATTTTTAATCATTCGTTACTTTACATCAAAATTTAAAAGTTGCTTTCCTTCCAGCCAGGCTTCTAATTTATCGCCCCTGTTTGTTTTGCCAACACCCTGTGGCGTTCCCGTGAAAATCAGATCTCCTTTTTTTAAGGTGATGTACCGGGAAACAAAGCTGATTATCTTCTCGAACGAGAATAACAAATCTTTAGTATGCCCTACCTGACGGCTTTCTCCATTCACCTTCAGTTCGAAATTTAACTGATAAAGATCTTCGAAATCACTTTTAGGAAGAAAAATACTGATGGGCGCTGAGTTGTCAAAAGCTTTGGCTAGTTCCCAGGGCAATCCTTTTTCTTTGTGTTTGGCCTGGATATCACGTGCGGTAAAATCGATGCCTAAACCCACTTCATCATAATAATTGGCTGCAAATTTTTCGGCAATATGTTTTCCTTCTTTACAGATTTTTAAAACCACTTCTAATTCATAATGAACGTCATCAGAAAAATCAGGTAAATAAAAAGGCTTATTATCTTTTAAAACGGCCGTATCAGGTTTCAAAAAAATTACTGGACTAGTAGGAACCGGATTGTTCAGTTCTTTTGCATGTTCGGCATAATTTCTGCCAATGGCGATGATTTTCATTCTTAAGAATATGAAATATGATAAAATTAATGGGGACTAAATCCGCATCAATCAAAAATAGAAAAGAAAACGGGCTTATAAAACTGAGATGCGTTTTACTTGACTTTCTGACCCAGCGATAACCCTTAAGAAGTATATCCCAGGATTTATTCTGTTCGGAATAACGAAGCTTTTGGTTTGCTCACCAGCATTTAGACGCTCATTTGATAGCGTTGTAACTTCGTTTCCTAATAAATCGATAATTTTGATTGTGGTTTGAGTACCATCTTTTCCGATGGATAAGATAATATTTAGCTGATCTTCTACCGGATTTGGATATATTTTAACAATGGTTAACAATTTATCTTTTGCTACGACCGTTGTATTTTTTGGTGTTGTGGAATAAGTATTGAACATGCCGGAGCCACCTATCGACATATAAAGAGGTTTATAAGGCGTAATATTTGCTTTAATTTCAGGGATCCTACTTGTTTTTTTGGTTCTGTTTTTTAAGCTAATGTGAATACTATCAGCTTGTTGCGCCCAAGAATTTACGCCGCATAGCAAAACAATGCACAATGTGCAAGCTAGTTTTGTGAGGAACGTTATCTTAGCGTAGAGTTTCATCAAATTGGTATAGCAAATGTATTAATTTAAAACAAAGAAATTAAACATTTTGTTTAAAAGCCATAATTTAACACAATTTAACAATAAAATTTAATTTTCATAGTGTTAAAAATACACAATAATTTGGTTGTTAAATTGTTATAGTTAGTTTACTTTTGCCGCACTAAAATAATCAACGAAGTGTCAAATCATAAAAATGTCAACGCGTTAACCGCCGGCGGTGTTCTAATTAGTTTAGGTATTGTGTTCGGTGATATTGGTACCTCACCATTATATACACTTAATGCAATTTTTACCAGCATTCTGGGCGTAAAAGGTGGAGTGGTGGGAAGTCCGGGATCTATAACCACTGATGTTGTTCTTGGCGTACTTTCCTGCATCATCTGGACGCTTACCCTTCAAACCACTATTAAGTATGTTATTATTACTTTAAGGGCTGATAATAAAGGTGAGGGTGGTATTTTCTCTTTATTCTCTCTGGTAAGGAAAAAGGCAAAATGGTTAATCGTACCTGCAGTAGTTGGGGGATGCGCATTACTTGCCGATGGCGTAATTACACCAAGTATCACGGTAACATCAGCTATAGAGGGATTAACAAATAAGTTCGATATTCCAGTGGTTCCTGTGGTAATCGCGATATTATCTGTGCTTTTCATTATCCAGCAGTTTGGAACCAATTTGGTTGGGAAGCTCTTTGGCCCTGTAATGTTTGTTTGGTTTACGGTTTTGGGTATCGCCGGGCTTTTATTTATTGTAAAGGATTTTAGCATTTTAAAAGCACTTAATCCATATTATGCCGTGCATTTATTGGCCACCAATAGTAAGGCATTTATTATCTTAGGAGGTGTTTTTCTCTGTACCACCGGGGCAGAGGCATTATATTCAGATCTGGGTCACTGCGGACGTAACAACATCAGGATCAGTTGGATCTTTGTAAAGATAACACTGATTTTAAATTATTTAGGTCAGGGTGTTTGGATTTTGCAGAACGAAAGTACTTTCATCCCCAGTTCAAAAATGAACCCTTTCTTTCAGATTATATCGAGCCATTTTCAGGTACCGATGGTGATCTTAGCTACTATGGCAGCGGTTATTGCGAGTCAGGCATTAATTAGTGGTTCCTTTACCTTAATCTCAGAGGCGGTTCGTTTAAACCTTTGGCCAAAGATCAAAATTGTATATCCATCTGTTCAAAAAGGTCAGCTTTATGTACCATCTATTAACTGGATGCTTTGGTTGGGCTGTTGCAGTATCGTATTCTTCTGGAAAGAATCGTCTAAAATGGATGCAGCTTATGGCCTGTCCATTACCATAGCGATGTTGATGACCACGATTTTGGTAAGTGTGTATTTAAGGAGCAAACGTTTCCCAAGATACCTGATCGCGATTTTTATTTCTGTATATGTGATTATAGAAGGTACTTTCCTCTTCAGTAATCTGCACAAATTCTCTGACGGAGGTTGGTTAACGGTACTGATCGGTTCGGCACTTTTTACCGTGATGTGGAGCTGGTTTGTGGCGCGCAAGATTAAAAACAGATTTGTAAAATACGTTGAAATTGAAGATTATTATGAGATTTTAAGCGAACTGAGCAATGATGAATCGGTTCCCAAATACTCATCTCAGCTGGTTTATTTAACCAGTGCGAACTTTAAAACAGAAATCGAATCCAAGATTATTTATTCCATCATTCAAAAGGAACCAAAACGTGCCGATGTATACTGGCTGGTGCACGTGGATGTAATGGATGAGCCTTATACCTTAGATTATAAAGTTGAGTTCCTCATCCCGGGTAAACTGATCAGAATTGATTTCAGGTTAGGTTTCAGGATTGAGCAGCGGGTAAATTTATTATACCGTAAGGTAGTCGAAGAATTGGTTAAAAATGGAGAAATAGACATCACTAGTCAATACACCTCGTTGAATAAACATAAGATTGCAGGCGATTTTAGGTTTGTCCTGTTGGAAAAACATTTGTCTAAGTTTACGAAGTTGAGTTTTTACGAGCGACAGATCATGGATTACTATTTTATCCTGAAAAAACTAAGTTTATCAGAAGAACGGAGTTTTGGTTTAGACAGTAGTTATGTTGATGTAGAAAAAGTTCCATTGATCTTTGTTACGCCCGACGATATCGAATTACATAGATTGCCCGTTTAATTGATGAGGATGGCTATTTTAATATTGGGAATAGGCTTATTTATAGCTGGGCCCGTGGCAAAAATATATCACCTCGATCATGCCAATAATTACATGATTGCATCTGGGTTAGGGCTTGTGACGATTACAGCCCTGGCTTTTATAAAGAAGAAATAAATCGAATCCTCTTTCTGTAAATGAAAGGGGATTTTTGCTTATTGATGGAATTTATCCTCGTTCCATTTGCTTGGATTATTGATAATATAATTTGAAATGTTCTGATACGCTCTTGCATCACGGATAATGTGTTCGTAATAATTACGTTGCCATAACTTTCCCATTGTTTTGTTGTGCGATTTGAATAATTGCAGACATGCATTCGAAACAATTGATTTGTAAGCTCCGACAATGTCGGCAATCGTCGGGGCGACCCTTGCGGTCGCCCTATATGCCTTATCTTCTTCCTGGGCGACCGCAAGGGTCGCCCCGACAGTATTAAAATCAGATAAAACGATTATGCCATGCATATGATTCGGCATAATCTGAAAGACATCTAGTTCAAAATTTGAAAATCTATTGGCTAAATTAATCCATTCGTTATAAGCGATAGCTCCGGATTCATTTAAGATCATTTCATGCCCTGAAACCCTTCCAAATCTATGAAGCCTATCTTCACAGCAGATCGTGATAAAATAGGCCCCTGCTTTTGAATAATCATAATCCTTTAACCTAATCGATCTTCGATGATGTATTAAAGGATTGTATTTCATTTTACTAACCCTCCGGATTGGCCAGTTTACTGTGCCTGTAGCCGTAAGCAAAATAAACCACAAGACCAATTACCAGCCAGATACCGAAACCGATCCAGTTGGAAATGCCCAGTTCGCACATCATATACAAACAGCTGATCAATCCTAAAACAGGGATTAACGATAGGTTTTTGGTGATGCAATAATAAGTAATCACCACGCAGATGATTAAGAAAATCCACATCGGGATTTTGTGTTTAAACAGGCCCCAGCCACTTTCGTATTTCTTTTCAACGGATACTTTCGACGCTGAAATAAACTGTTCGTAACGATCGGCAGGCAACGCACTCAGATATGATTCTGCATCAACTTTCTCTGCTAAAATAATTTGCGGAGCCGCATTTTTAACAATTTCTTCTTTTACTATTTTAAGTTCATCGCCGCTCAGGGAAGTCACAAAAGTTACCGTTTGGATGGTCTTGGGCGTATTGAGAAAGAAAGCTTTTGTCTCTTTTCCATATTGTGTGAAGGCAAAAATAACCGTTGCAATTAAGGCGATCGGAATTATAAATCTACTGTTTACATAAGGTATTTTAAATTTCCCGCGTTGTACATCAGGCCTGTTCTGTAATACTAAAACACCTGCACAAACCAATACGAAGGCGAAAAGCGTTCCAATAGAACAGAGATCGGTAACGATGGTCAGGTTCATAAACAATGATGGAACGGCGACTACAAAACCAACTACTATGGTCGCAAAAGAAGGTGTTTTATATTTCGGGTGGATTTTTGAAAATGATTTTGGTAATAGTCCATCTCTGCTCATGCTCATCCAGATGCGTGGTTGACCCATCTGGAACACCAAAAGTACACTGGCCATGGCAAAAACAGCACTTACGGCAATAATACCACTCATTAATTTTAAATTAATCTGGTCGAAAACAAATGCGAGCGGATCGCCTACAGATAGTGTATCTGATTTAACAATACCCGTTAAAACTAATGCAATGGCTACATATAGGATGGTGCAGATGATGATCGCCCACATCATTCCGCGGGGAAGATCACGCTGCGGGTTTTTACATTCTTCGGCGGTAGTCGAAATGGCATCGAAACCGATATAAGCAAAAAATACTGCTGAAACGCCTTTTAAAACTCCCGCAACACCATTAGGTGCAAACGGATCCCAGTTTTTTGTGTCCACATAAAAAATACCAACGGCTAAAACCAATAGAATTACGGCGAGTTTAACCACTACCATGGCGTTACTGGCGTTGCGGCTTTCTTTCATGCCACGGTAAATTAACCAGGTAATTAAAATGATAATGCCCAGGGCCGGGATATCTGCAACCAGATGGAAACTACCGATTGTGGGGGCGGTAAGCCATGCGTTATTAGCCAAAGCTGTAGCCGCATCTAAATCAGCAAGATTTTTACCCGCTGCTAAAAGTGCTTCTGCATGTTTATGTCCGTTATATGCACTTAAGTAATCCATGGTCATCCAGTCGGGTACATGGATGCCATCTATGCCAAGCGGCGGTATTTTTATGGTGGAAAGTAACCCTGTAAAGTAATCAGACCAGGAAATGGCTACGGTAATGTTCCCGATGGAATATTCCATAATGAGCGACCAGCCGATAATCCAGGCCACCAGTTCGCCAAAGGCTACATAAGAATAAGTGTAAGCACTGCCTGACACAGGTACCATAGAAGCAAACTCTGCATAGGCAAAAGCGGCAAAACTACAGGCAACTGCTGTAAAAATAAACAAAAAGATTACTGCCGGACCACCATCCGCGCTTGCCTTACCAATCGTACTAAAAATCCCTGCTCCAATAATCGCTGCAATTCCAAAAGCTGTTAAATCGCGTACTCCGAGTGTTTTATGTAATGTATTTTCATGGTCGCCATAGCCTTTTGCCGCATCTTGTAATATCTTGGAAATAGATTTCTTTCTGAATAGCTTTTCGAACATCTTTTATTTGCTTGTTTCTTCAAACTTATAAAAAGTTTGGCTAAAAACGTTTAAAGCAGGATATAATTTTCATTACACTCCGTTTAAGCCATAAATGCGATCATAAATAGCCCGATTTATTGATTTTAAGTAAAAAACCGCAATTATTTGGCTAGAATAATCCTTTGTTTGATTCGCATAATTTTAGGCTGAATGAAACTGTTAATTTTGTCGCTCTTAATCAATCAGGTAAATTAAAACCCTCAAATCCTTGTTTGATTGGAATATTTATAAATGATTACAGTTACCCCTATGAATGCAAATACTACACACATAAAATATATCAAAGAAGGCAACCAGGGTTTGGCCACCATATTGGCCTTTGCTTTAATCCCGCTTTCGGGTTTTGCTACCGATATTTATATCCCATCGCTACCTACAATGGCTGGCGAAATGCAGGTTAGCAGTGTACAGGTTCAACTTACTTTAAGCATTTTTTTGATTAGCTATGGCGTTGCACAACTTTTTATCGGTAGTGTGCTCGATAGTTTTGGCAGGTATAAGATCTGCTTATACTCAATATTAATATTCGCTGCAGCCAGTATTATCATCGCTACTACGCATAATATTTATCTCATTTATTTGATGCGGATTATCCACGGACTTACCGTAGGGGCAATCGTAGTGGCCAAAAGGGCATACTTTGTAGATCTTTATGAAGGCGATCAGCTAAAACATTATCTTAGTATGTTTTCCATTATTTGGTCTACCGGACCAATCGTAGCACCTTTTATCGGCGGTTATCTGCAAACGGCATTTGGCTGGGAATCGAACTTTTACTTTTTGGCTGGTTTTGCACTGGTGTTTGCCGTACTGGAATTATTGTTCAGCGGCGAAACGTTAAGAAACTTTACCGATTTTCAACTCAAAAAGATAACCAAAATCTATGTTGAAATGATTAAAACCACCAGTTTTACACTCGGTATTGTGATGCTGGGTTTGGCTTATTGTATGGTGATGGTTTACAACATGACTGGCCCCTTCATTATCGAACACCATTTTAACTTCTCTCCTGTCATTGCCGGTTACAGTTCGCTGTTTTTGGGTTTCGCCTGGATGGTTGGCGGCTTTATCGGTAAGGCGACCATCAATAAACCTTTTTTCAGAAGATTAATGATCAACTCGCTGTTTCAGGTGGCCTTTGTAATCCTGATGATCTTGAGCTTAAATTTCGTGTCGAACCTATGGTCGTTAATTTTCTTTGCCTTTCTGATCCATGTTGGGGCAGGCTTTACCTTTAACAACTACTTCACTTTCTGTTTGAGCAAGTTTCCTAAAAATGCAGGAATAGCAGGTGGATTAACTGGGGGAATTACTTATGTAATTGTTTCTTTTTTGAGTTACGGTATTGTAAACCTGATCCCTGCCAAAGATGAGCGCAACCTGAGTTACAGTTATCTGATTATGATCCTAATATCGGTTTTAGTGATGTTTGTTATTTTAAAACTCAGGAGAAAAGAAGAGCTATAGCTATCATTTAATTCTGCCTTCTTCGTCTGTAACACTGGTTTTTCGCTCGCGGCTACCTTTAACATTATTGCTGCCGAAAATATAGTTGAGGCTCAACCTGTAAACCCTGCTTTCTTGTTTTTGGGTAAGGTTATAATCCAAACCAGAAAGTGCACTGCTGATTCTTGCCTTTCTGGTGTCGAAAACATCGTTGACTGCAAGTTTAACATTGAGCTTTTTATCGAAGAACGATTTCTTGATGCCTAAATCTATCCCATAATAAGGTTTAATAGCATAGGTGCCATAAATCTGTGAGGAGGCATATTCCCCTGAAAGTTCTGCCGATGTTGAAGGGCTGAGCGTTAAAGTTTGACTGCTGTTGATCATAAAATTTACCTTTTTCCGGTCATAAACACCATTACCTAAATTAGCGGTTTTGATCTGGTTATAGGTACTGGTAAAGGTATTATCCATGCTCCAGAATTTGGTAATGGTGGTGGGGTAGCCGATCGTTAAATCGTAGGCATATTGTTTATCGAGGTTTTGTACGGTTTGATACAAGGTTTTCTTCTCGAGTTCAGGTAGCAATACATCGATGATTAAGTTGTTGGTGATGCTATAGCCCAATGAAATATTCAGTGTTTTTTTATAATTGTACGCCAGTTGAAAAGCATTGGCGTATTGTGGGTTGAGAAAGGGATTTCCCTGGCTAAACGTATATAAATCAACAAAATAAACGAAGGGATTAAGTGATTTATAATCGGGACGGTCAATTCTTCTGCTGTATGAAAAACCGATCTCATGATTTGGGTTTAAGGTTTGGTTGACATTAAAGCTTGGAAAAAAATCAAAGTAACTGCGCTTTACAATCTTGTTATCGTTTATAGAATTGCCTTTAGAATTAGTCTGTTCTGTTCTCAGGCCAATTTCTACGCTGGTCGATTTAAACTCTTGCTTTAAAGTTGCATAGGCGGCATTGACGTTTTCGTCGTAAATAAACCGGTTGCTTCTGCCTGGATCGTTTTTCCAATTTGTTTCGGTGAGGTTTTCGAATTGAAAATCATTGTCGGTACTTACCCAACTGCTTTTTAAACCAATCGCTAATTTAGTCGTAACGCTAAGTGGAAGTGTATAGTCGATTTTTGCAGCTTTAATGTTGATAAAAGAAGGGGTGGCATTTCGAAAGATAGCTGATGATTTATATATCGAACCATTTTGGTCGAAAAACGTGTTTTGGTAAATGGTATTTTCTTCGCTGTGGTATTTCGCATAATCCAAATCGATTGATAACTCCTGGCCTAAGGTATCGATCACGCTTTTGTAATTGAGGTTGTAAGCCTGGTTGCGGTATTTATTCCTTGCCGGGTTATCGGCAACAATCGATGAATCGACCTGTGCAAAACTTCTGCCGATAGCAGTAAGGCCGTTGGACACGTCGTGGCCATTGTTAAAGTAACCTGTGGTGAGAAAACCTAAAGTGTTTTTATCATTGAGGAAATAATCAATCCCAGCCTTATAATTGTTGTTATGTGTTGATCTTGTTTGTGTGTTCGATTGATGAAAATAAGTATTTTGATCACTCCCGTTTACTACCCGTAAAATATCCAGGTTTTCGGTGGCTTTATTGTTGTTGCTGGCGAAGCTTCCATATAAGTTAAGCTTCTTATTTCGGTGGTTAACGGATATACCCGCATCGCTTTTTGGATTCTTCCCATAACCAAAACCTAAATCGACATTTCCGTTGGTACCATAACTGGCGTTCTTTTTTAACTTAATGTTGAGCAGACCTGCATTTCCTTCGGCATCGTACTTAGCAGAAGGGCTGGTGATCAGTTCAATCGTTTTTATTTCGTTACTGTTTAACGAACGCAATCGGGTAGCCAGTTGCTCGGCCGATAAATAAGTTGATTTTCCATCAATGAGTACATTTGCACCAGTTTTTCCTTTTATGCTGATGATCCCATCCTGGTTAACGGATACACCGGGCATTTTGGCAAGCACTTCGAGTGCAGTATTTCCGGTTGAAACAATGCTGTTTTCTACATTCATTACCGTTTTGTCGGTATGGCGTTCTATTAATGCTTTCCGACCCGCTACCACAACACTTTCGAGTTCTTTTACATCCGGCTCCAGACTGAAGCTTAAATCGAGATTCGTTTTGCCTGCAAAAGATTCATGTATTTCTTTTATAGATCGATAACCTATAGCGTTTACCTCAAGGGCAAATTTATTTGACGGGAAGTTTGCCAGTACATATTTCCCTTCTTCGTTAGTGGTGACGGTTTTTACAAAAACTGTATCTGCCAAACTGATAAATTTAAGGCTAGCGGAAATCTTAATGCCATTTTTGCTTATTACCGTGCCGCTAATGGTGATTTTAGTAGTCTGAGCAGACACTACATTTAAAAATAACAGGGAGAGCACGAAATACGGAGCGAATATTTTCATTAGTGAGCTGATGATTAGTTTTTCCTCTTATCTGATTAGGAATTAGAACGAAACTAAATCATTAGGTGCATTAACCCGTGGATTTTAACAATGTTTAACCCAATTAACACTTTTTTACATTCGTTTAGTTAAATGGTTCATTCGTCATTAGTTTATTGGTATTGCAAGTAGTTCAGCATCTTTTGTAATGATAATCGTTTAGAAATGGGCTTAGGGTTTGGCATGAGCTGAGTCGAAACGTATTTACAACATCCGTGTTTCCCTGCCTGAATGGCAAGGCAGGCGTGGCAAAAAAACAATAAACAAAAAAGTCGTGGCAAAATACCACGACCTTAATTTATTGCTGTTGGGAGGAAATACCCTCCACCTTCGAACCTTCTACCTAACCTAACTTTTCCAGTTCAGCCTTCACAAAACTCGCCAGCTCTTTTACATATTCTGCACTGAAATCAAATTTGATCCCTGCGGTTTCATATATCTCGTTCATCGGTTTGGTATAACCTAATGCAAGTGCAGCCAGGTATTGTTCTAAAGCCTTTTCAGGGTTTTCTTTATAATTTTTCCAAACGGCGATGGCACCTAACTGCGCTATTGCATATTCGATATAATAAAAAGGAACCTCAAATAAATGCAGTTGTTTCTGCCATCCGTTTCCAAATTGTTGTTCTAAATCTGTCCAGTCGGCAAAGCCTGCACCAAAACGGTTAAAGATCTGTTTAAAGGTTTCTTCTCTATCGGCAGCGGTATGGTTAGGATTGGTGTAAATCCAGTGTTGAAACTGATCAATCACGGCAACCCATGGCAACGTTTTTAAAACATCAGCCAGCTGCTCCTTTTTAGCGCGGTTTAAATCTTCTGCATTGTCGAAATAAACATCCCAGTTGTCCATAGAGATTAACTCCATGCTCATTGAAGCCAGTTCAGCAACTTCAGATGGACAATGTTTAAAGTCGTTTAGCTCTAAATCTGCGGTTAAAAAAGTATGCACCGCATGTCCGCCTTCATGAACCATTGTGGTTAAATCGCGTAACGAGTTTGCCGAGTTCATAAATATAAACGGTGCTCCGGTTTCGGCTAAAGGATAGTTATAACCACCAGGTGCCTTACCTTTTCTGCTTTCTACATCGAAAAGATTATTGGCTTTCATGGTAGCCAATTTTTCGCCAAGTTTTTCGTCAATGGCATTAAAACAGGCAATGCTTTTATCAATCAGTTCTTCACCATTGTTAAAAGGTTTTAAAGCGGGTTTACCACTTACACTTACTTCTAAATCCCAGGGTTTTAGGACTTCCAGACCTAAAGCTTCGCGGCGTTTTTCGGCCTGTTCTTTTAAAATCGGTACAATTTCTTTCTCGATGGCATTGGCAAAATCGTAACAATCCTGCGGAGTATAATCGAAACGGCCCAAAGCCTGGAACATATAATCACGGTAGTTCTCAAAACCAGCGTTTAAGGCAACCTGTGTGCGCAGTTTAATAAGTTCATCAAAAAGGATGTTTAAATCATCCTTATCCACCAAACGGCGCTGTTGAATGGTTTTCCAGGCATTTTCGCGCACCTCACGGTTTAAATCTTTTATAAAAACCGAAGCTTGCTCTAAGGTATATTCCTGACCATTTAGCTCCACACTCATGGCACCGGTAGTGCTTTGGTATTTCTGTTGTTTCACCTGTAACTCGGTAAACAGCTCGATGTTTTCGTCGCGGTACAGCTCTAAAGCTTTTTTAATCGCGCGGCTGTATACGAAATACTTTTCTTTGTCCAGATCCTCCATAAAAGGGCTTTCGACAAATTTCTTGTTCAATTCGTTGGCCAGTGGTGAAATCTTAGGTTCAATTTCTGTAGCGAAATATTGGAAGTTTTTAACCAACTCTTCATTGGCCGTATCGCAACTCATTTTAATATATCTCCAGGCGAAATCTTCTTCTAAAGCAGCCTCCAGCTCAGAACGGTCTTTTAACCATTGCGCTAATTCAGCTGCGCTATTGATTTCACGGTTTTGCAATTCGGTGAAAAGTGGTGCTAAGCTTTCCCAGGTAATGGTTAATTCCTGAGGGATGTATGTTCTGGGTTTTTTCGTTATAATCATATATTTAATTATTGAATTAGGGTATGATTTTCATTCAGTCAATCGAAACTCAATCATTCGACCTTTACTCATTTTATTTATGCCTCAAATATGCGTCTATTAAAAAGCATGCAGCAAATACTACCGATGCATAACCGTTTAAGGTTTGAAAGGCCCGGTTTACTTTACTGATATCATTTGGTTTTACCAGTAAGTGCTGATAAATCAACATCGAACAGAAAAACACAATACCTACGTAATATACCCAGCTAAAGGATGTAAAAAACACCGGCAATATTACGCATGTAGCCGATAGTACATGCAACAGCACTGATACATTTAAAGCATTTTTAATGCCAAGAGCAGATGGGATAGAATGTAATTTTTCTTCGCGGTCGAATTCTTCATCCTGTAAGGCATAAATAATATCAAATCCACTTACCCAGAACAATACAGTTAAAGAATACAAAACAGGAACGAGGGCAAAATGTCCGGTTACGGCAATGTAAGCGCCAATAGGGGCAAGGGATAAGCCCAGGCCCAATACCAAATGGCAAAGCGCCGTAAAGCGTTTGGTGTAACTATAAAATAAAACCACAAATAAAGCTATTGGCGACAGATAGAAACATAGCGGATTAATAAAATAAGTAGTAATGGCAAAAAGTACGCAATTGGCGATTACGAAAATCAGCGCTTCATTTGCCGAAACTTTACCAGCAGGGATATCGCGCATTTTTGTGCGTGGGTTTTTGGCGTCGATATTTCTGTCGAGATAACGGTTAAAGGCCATTGCCGAGTTACGGGCAAAAACCATGCAGAGCAAAACCAAAATCAGTTTATACCACGAGAAAGGATTTTCGGTTGTGGTTACACCCAAAAAGAAACCAATCATGGCGAATGGCAATGCGAAAACAGAGTGGGCGAATAATACGAGTGAAAAGTATTTTTTCATTTATTGGAAATGGGTTAACTGTATAAATCGGTTAACTGGTTAATTGTTTAGTTGATGGTTTATCGTTAAATGGTTCCTAGACTTGGTGCATAAATACATCATGTTATTGGTTATACTAAAGATCCTAAGTTAAATTCAATCCGCATCATGCTATCTGCTTTGATCTATCCCACAATTAGCCATATGCTGTTCGGCTATTGAGCCAATGACTAATGAACTATCTAAAATTTCTTATAATCTGTTGGTACAACAAAATCTTTATTCACCTCATAGATAAAGTTTAGCACCTCATCTTTACCCGTTCCTTTTTCTGCAGATGAAATAAAGGTTGCGGGAATCTCTTCAAAAAACTCACCTAATTTTTTCTTAAAGGCAGCTACATTTTTCTGGGTAGTAGTCATGCCCTGTTTATCGGCTTTGGTAAAGATCAAGGAAAAAGGAATCTGTTTTTCACCCAACCAATAGCAAAATTCGATATCAATTCCCTGCGGTTCTAAACGGCTATCTATTAAAACAAACACGCACTGTAAGCTTTCTCTTTTGGTAATATAGGCACGGATAAATTTCTCCCATTTCTCCCTGCTGGTTTTCGAAACCTTTGCATAACCATAACCCGGTAAATCGACAATATACCACTTTTCGTTTATCAGAAAGTGATTGATCAACTGGGTTTTACCAGGGCGTTGAGAGGTTTTGGCCAATCCATGCTGATTAACCAACATGTTGATCAGTGAAGATTTACCCACATTAGAGCGGCCGATAAATGCATATTCGGGCATCGTTGGTACCGGTAGGGCCGAAATCTGGGTGTTGCTGCAAACAAATGTTGCCGTTTTGATAATCATGGTACAAAGGTAACAATTAGTTTTGAGTTGAGGGTTTGGAGTGAGGAGTAGAAAAACTACTGTCGTCAGCAATTCGTAAAGTTTAAGGCAATCGCTAAACTGCAAACTCTAAACTCCCAACTGCAAACTCTTTTCTCTATCTTTGCCGCATATCATGAATCAGAATATCACCCCATACCAAGTAGACGACGCAACTAAAAAAGAGCAGGTTGCAACCATGTTTAACAACATTTCTGGCACTTACGATTTTTTAAATCATTTCCTTTCTTTAGGCATTGATGTACTATGGCGCAAGAAAGCGATCAAGGAGCTGGTTTCCATCCATCCAAGAACTCTGCTTGATGTAGCTACAGGCACCGGCGATTTTGCTTTTGAAGCCATTAAAAAACTTCGTCCCGAAAAGGTGATCGGTGTAGATATTTCTGAAGGTATGTTGGACGTTGCTAAAAAGAAAATCAACGAACGTAGCTTAAACGAAGTTTTTACGGTTCAGGTGGGCGATTCGGAAGGATTACACTTTGAGGATAATACCTTTGATGCCATAACCTGCGCATATGGTGTGCGTAATTTCGAAAATCTTGAAAAAGGATTAAAAGATATGTTCAGGGTATTAAAGCCTGATGGCAAAATGGTGGTACTCGAGTTTTCGAAACCTAAAGTTTTTCCGGTTAAACAATTGTACAGCTTTTATTTTAAGCAGGTAACCCCTTTCTTTGGGAAACTATTTTCTAAAGACCACAGGGCTTATACCTATCTGCCAGAGTCGGTAGCAGCTTTTCCCGATGGAGAAGATTTTACCAATCTGATGGAAAAAGTTGGCTTTAAAAGTACCAAACAAAGAATTTTAACGTTTGGAATAAGTTCGATATATATAGGAACCAAATGATCAGAAGATTAAGCCTCATCCTTTCACTTTTCACTGTTTCTACAACTGCCTTTGCTCAAAACTGGGGTGGTGGCATTGATGATGAAGACTGGAGTTTTGGTTTCAATTTTCAATATATATCCGCCGAATACAAAATATTAAAAAAGGCCAATTGGCGATCACCCTTTTATGAAGTGCCAAATTCTTTTGGTGTTTCTTACGACCCCAATTCGGGTGTTCCCGTTACTTCAAAACTAAATTCCATTTCCAGTACACCTTCACAGGGTTTTGGATTGGGCTTTGTAATGAACAGGATGATTTCGGATAACTTTGATATCAGGGCAACGCCTTCCCTTATTTTTAGCGACAGATCAGTAACCTACGAGTACGAGCCCATGGCCCCAATTAATGTAGGTAATGGGCAAACTAAAAACTTTCAATCGGTAGTGGAACGAAAAGTTCAGGCTACCATGTTCGAATTTCCATTGGGGCTAAAAGTAAAATCTGATCGCTTTAAAGATCTTCGGGTGTATTGGTTAGGAGGTGCAAAATATTCGATAGACATTGCCTCGAAAAAGAAAACCTTCGATGAAGGGGAAACAGCCGTTAATAAACTGTTAAAAAACCGGAGGAATTACCTGTCTTACGAAACGGGTATCGGCTTCGATATCTACTTCGAATATTTTAAAATGTCGCCTGAAATTAAGCTGTCGTATTCTACAAACGATCTGCTTCAGCATGACGATACCGCCTATGCCAATCCAATTGATAAGTTGAAATTACGTCAATTAACATTCAGTTTAATTTTTCAATAGTCCTGCAAACCAAAAAAACTTACCTTTGCAAGAGCAGGTAAATCGAGAGGATTTCGTCTTAAAGATTTATCGCAACTTAAAATTCATAAAGATGTCTAAAATAGCATTCATTACAGGTGCAACTTCTGGTATTGGCGAAGCTTGCGCACATACATTTGCCCAGCAAGGTTATCATTTGGTTTTATTAGCACGCAGAGAAGACCGCCTGGCTAAAATCGCCCATCATTTAGAGGATAAATATGCCATTACCATTAAACAGGTTGTGGCTGATGTGCGCAATAAGGAAAGCCTTACCGCCGCTTTAGACGTTTTATCTGCAGAGTGGAAAAAGATTGATGTATTGGTTAATAATGCAGGTTTAAGCCAGGGTTTAGATCCGATCGATAAAGGCGATACCAACGATTGGGATACCATGATCGATACCAATGTGAAGGGTTTGCTTTATGTAACCAAAATTGTTTCCAACTGGATGATCCCGCACCAGTCTGGCCACATCATTAATATCGGATCTATCGCCGGGAAAGAGGTTTATCCAAATGGAAACGTATATTGTGCAAGTAAACATGCTGTTGATGCCTTAACCAAAGGTATGCGCATTGACCTGCTTGCCCATGGTATAAAAGTTACGGCAATTAATCCGGGGATGGTAGAAACTGAATTTTCGGTAGTACGTTTTAAAGGAGATGAAGACCGTGCAAAAAAGGTATACGAAAACTTTGAACCTTTAATTGCAGATGATATTGCCGATGCCATCTGGTATGTGGTAAGCAGACCAAAACATGTGAATATTAACGATATGCTGATTATGCCAACAGCACAGGCTACAGCGACAATTATAAATAAAACCCCCTAGCCCCCTGAAGGGGAACATAAGATTGGGAGGGAAATAACAAAGTAATTTTTATTTTAAACTAATGAAAGGAAAGCCCCTTTAGGGGTTTGGGGTTAAAAATGATATCTACAACAATAGATCAGGAAATTAAAAAAGCCATGCTGGCTAAAAACAGTGCCCAGTTAAGGGGATTAAGGGCTATAAAAGCAGCCTTACTTTTGGCTAAAACCGAAAAAGGTTCTACTGAAGAAATTACAGAAGAAACCGAACTTAAAATCCTTCAAAAACTGATTAAACAGCGACGTGAATCTGCTGATATTTACAAACAGCAAAACCGTGAAGATTTATATCAGGTGGAGGAAGAAGAAATTGAAGTAATCAATCAATTTTTACCAAAACAGTTGGATAGGACAGAGGTTGCCGTAATTATCGAGGCGGTAATCAAACAATCTGGCGCCACATCGGTTAAGGATATGGGTAAGGTAATGGGCATGGCAAACAAAGAACTGGCTGGTAAAGCAGATGGTAAATTAATTGCCGAGATTGTTAAGGAAAAACTGGCTTAAATGAGGTAAAAAGTAGGAGGGTAGAAAGGTTGAAGGCAATTTATTGCCAGCCGCTTACCGCTCTACGCATTACAAATAAAGTTTTTATACCGTTTTCGGTTTTATTTCAGAAAAATGGCATAGAAATGCATAAATTTAATTTTACTCTACTAACTTAGTAGCACAATACCATCTAGAATATATATGACTTACCCGATAATAGAAGAAGACGGATTTAAATACATCGAAGCTGGAACAGGCGAGACACTGGTATTGCTGCACGGCCTAATGGGCGAACTAAGCAACTGGGAACTGGTTATCGAACAGTTTAAAGATCGCTATCGTGTAATTATTCCTATTTTACCCATTTACGACCTGCCTATCTTAACATTAGGCGTAAAGGCACTTTCGAGATACCTTAACCGCTTCTTGAAATATAAAAATTTAAGTCAGGTGGTGCTTGTTGGCAATTCACTTGGCGGTCATGTTGGGCTGGTATTTACCGTTGCCCACCAGGAGTTTGTTAAAGCCCTGGTGCTAACCGGCAGTTCTGGTTTATATGAAAATGCCTTTGGGGGTTCATTCCCGCGCAGGGAGAGTTACGATTATATCAAAGAAAAGGTTGAATTTACTTTTTACGACCCGGCAACGGCAACCAAAGAGCTTGTTGATGACGTGTTTAAAACGGTTAACGACCGGTCGAGGGTAATCCGGATTTTAACCATGGCGAAATCGGCAATCCGCCACAACATGGCCAAAGAATTGTCGAAAATTACCATCCCTGTTTCCCTGATTTGGGGAAAGAATGATAAAGTTACCCCGCCGGAAGTGGCAGAAGAATTTCACCAATTGCTGCCAAATTCTGAATTAAACTGGGTTGATAAATGCGGACATGCACCTATGATGGAGCATCCGAAAGAATTTAATGCATATTTAGAGAAATTTTTAGATAGAATATTGTTGAAATAATGTTTGCGGCAGAAATCATATCGGATGCAATTCCATCATTAAAAACCGGTGACACGGTGCAAAAGGCTTTAGATCGTATGAACGATTTTAAACTAAAGCATTTGCCTGTTGTTAACGAAGTTACTTTGTTGGGTTTGGTTGCTGAAGATGATTTATTAAACATTGCTGATCATGATACCCTTTTGAGCAATGCTGCGATAAACATGTTGAATGTTTTCGTACTCAGTAATGCCCATACTTATGATGTAATCAGATTATTGGGCCAGCTCAAACTTACTGTTGTTCCGGTTTTAGATCAACAGAAAAACTATCTTGGTTCGATTACCATCAATAATATGGTAAACGCAGTAGCCGAGCAATATGCCGTAAACGAACCCGGCGGAATTATCGTTCTGGAAATTAGCAACCGTGATAATTCCCTGGCACATATCGCCCAGATTGTGGAGGCCGATAACGCACAGATCCTGTCTTCTTACGTAAACGCTTTCGAAGATTCTACGCGCTTAGAGGTCACATTAAAAGTAAATAAAACAGAAATTACTTCATTGGTAGCTTCTTTCGAAAGATATGATTATCTGGTAAAAGAAGTATACAACAACACACAGATTGATGATGGGTCGCAGGAGCGTTACGATTCGTTCATGAACTATTTAAATGTATAAACCTACTTTATGAGGATTGCAATTTACGGGAGAGATTTTAATGATACGGTTTTGCCCTATGTTCAGGAGGTTTTTGATCATTTAGCCGAACACCATATCCAGCCTGTTTTATATTCGAAGTTTAAAACTTCCCTCCATGGCAAAATAAAACTGCCAGCCAATACCATCATTTTTCATAACCATGCCGAATTAAAGCAACATGCCGATGTATTGTTAAGCCTGGGTGGCGATGGGACTTTGTTAGATACGCTATCCTTGATCCGCAATTCGGGCATACCCGTAATCGGGATCAATTTTGGCCGTTTGGGTTTCCTGGCCAGTATCAATAAAAATGAAATCGGATCTGCGTTACATGCCTTAATTAATGAGGAATATACTTTAGATAGCCGTTCACTTTTAATTTTAGAATCTGATAACGGCTTATTTGGCGAAGAAAATTTTGCCCTAAACGACATTACCATTCACCGCCGCGATAATTCGGCCATGATGATTATCCACGCCTCCATGAACAACGAGTTTATCAATTCGTATTGGGCCGATGGATTGATTATTGCCACCCCAACAGGTTCAACCGCTTACTCGTTAAGCTGCGGTGGACCGATTATCTATCCGGATTCTGAAAATTTTGTCATTACACCTATTGCGCCGCATAACTTGAACGTTAGGCCGGTAGTGGTGTCAGATAGCAACAAACTCTCTTTTGAGGTAGAGGCCAGGGAATCGAAATTTCTGGTTTCATGCGATAGCCGCACGGTAACAGTAGAGCGATCGGTAAAAATCAGTATAAAAAAAGCAGATTTCTGTGTAAATCTTATCCGCCTTAACAATGAAACGTACTTAAACACGTTAAGGAATAAATTATTATGGGGCATCGATACCCGTAACTACTAAGTATGACGCCAAAAAAACTCCTATTACTCATTTTCTTCTTCATTACTGGCAGCGAGGTTGTCAGTGCGCAAGAAGGTACATGGGAGCTTGGCCTAATGGGTGGTGTTGCAGGTTATATGGGCGATCTCAACCAGAACAATCCTTTGCAGATAAGCGGTTTATCTGGTGGTGTTTACGTAAAACGAAATTTTAATCAATACCTGGGGGTACGCTTAAATTATACTTATGGTCAGGTCAAGGCTGATGATTCTTATTCTGGCAATGAACAGTTCCGCGAAAGGAACCTGCGCTTTAAAACGATGCTGAACGAATTTAGCGGCTTAATCGATTTTAATTTTTTTAACTTCTATATTGGCGGCGGTAACCGACAGTTTACTCCTTATTTGTTTACCGGGGCCGGCCTGGTTATTTTTAAGCCAACCGTAAAAGTTGACGGTGAAAGATACCGGTTAGATCGATTGGGTACTGAGGGTCAGGAAAATGGGTATAATAATGCTGTTATAACCATTCCTTATGGGGTGGGGCTAAGGTATAATTACAAAGATACCTGGAGTGTTTTTAGCGAAATAGGTTACCGGACACCACTTACTGATTATATCGACGATGTTAGCGGCCGCTATCCGGTTAACCCGGTATTCGTGGGAAATGGCCAAAATCAGGTCAATTTATCTGATCCTTCACGTTATCAAATCGGACAACCAGGAACACAAAGAGGTGATTTTCGAAAAAGGGACACTTATCTATTTGTTAGTGTTGGCATATCTTTTACCTTTGTATCCTCAAAATGCTATTCCTTTTAAGCTGATTTTGACATAATTAATGGGATTTAAAGAACAAATAGACTATAACCGCCTGCCAAAGCACATTGCTGTAATCATGGACGGTAATGGAAGATGGGCGAAAGGCCAGGGTAAAGTGCGCGTTTTCGGTCACGAACAAGGTGTACTTTCGGTAAAAGACATTGTAGAGGGTTGCGTGGAAGTGGGTATCGAATACTTAACACTCTATGCTTTTTCTACTGAAAACTGGAACAGACCGAAAGAGGAAGTGGATGCTTTAATGCAGATACTGATTTCGACCATTAACAAAGAAACTGAAACACTTAATAAAAATAATATTAAGCTGAATGCGATTGGCAACATTGCATCATTACCTCAAGAATGTATTGATGATCTGAAAGAAGCCATGGCTAAAACGGCCCATAACGAAAAATGTACCTTAACCCTTGCGTTAAGTTATAGCGCAAAATGGGAGATTTTAGAGGCCGCGAAAAAAATTGCATCCGCTGTAAAAGACAATACCATTTCTTTGGATGATATTGATGAGGATCTGTTTTCATCAAAACTAACAACCGTAAATATACCCGATCCTGAACTGATGATCAGAACAAGCGGTGAACACCGGATCAGCAATTATCTGCTTTGGCAGATGGCTTATACCGAGTTTTATTTTACCGATGTTTTATGGCCGGATTTCAGACGGGAAGATCTTTTTGAGGCTATTGTAGACTATCAAAAACGCGAACGCCGTTTTGGTAAAATTAGTGAACAATTAAACTAATTTTTCTTTTAACACTTTTTAACAAGCGTTTAAACTAACTTAGCACCACTTTTATACGATAAATGAAACCATAATAAGGGAAACAGAATAAAGAAAATTTTGCTTTATAAAACATTGTTACCTTCGTGGCCATTACTGAACAAATTATTTTAATGAAAAGAATATTTCAAGTTTTAATTCTACTAGTTTTAGCCGCTCCGGCCTTCGCTCAAGTACGTCCACAAGGTCAGGCACCGGCAACCCCTTCTTTAAAGGTTGGTGGCTTAGATCTCGATTATTTTAGTCCAAAAGAATATATCATTGGTGGTACCACAGTAACAGGAACCCAATATTTAGATAAAGAAGTATTGATTACCTTATCTAAATTAACCAAAGGCGACAAAATTGTGCTTCCTGGGGAAGCCACTTCTGATGCAATTAAAACGCTTTGGGCACAGGGATTGTTTGATGATGTTAAACTTAATATCGAAAAGTTTGTTCAGGATTCGGTTTATTTCGAAATTGAAGTCGTAGAACGTCCGCGTTTAAGCTCTATCGATTTAAAAGGTATCCGTAAATCTGAAAAGACAGCCATTCAGGAAAAGTTGAATGATAAAACGGGTAAAATCGTAAATGATAACTTATACAATACCACTTCGGCCATTGTTAAAAAGTATTTGTTGGATAAAGGTTTCTTTTTCACGCAGATCGATTACAAAACACGTAAAGATCCAAATGCGGAAAACAGTGTCGTGTTAGAAGCCAATATCAATAAAGGCCACCGTGTTAAAGTACAGCACATTGATTTTACCGGAAACAAAGATTTTAAAGCAGCTAAACTCAGAAAATACCTTAAAAGCCCTAAGCAGTTTGCATGGTGGCGTTTTTGGGGTTCCGGAAAATTTGCGAAAGAGAAATACGAAGAGAACAAGGTAAAAATGATTGCTAAAATGCATGAAAAAGGTTACCGTGATGCTGAATTATTAAAAGATACCATTTACCAATACAACAAGAAAAAGGTAAACATCAGGATGGACCTTTATGAAGGAAAAAAATATTACTTCGGTAATATTAGCTGGGCAGGTAATGCCATTTATCCCGATAGTATTCTTCAGAAAGTATTAACCATCGAAAAAGGTGATGTTTTCAGTGAGGAAAGATTAAACAAAAAATTAAATGGTGGTGGCGAAAACGGTGGCGACATTAACAGCATGTATACCGATAACGGATACTTAACTTTTAACATCGATCCGGTACAGACCAAAATTTACGGCGATACGGTTGATGTAGAATTGCGCATGTATGAAGGACCGCAGTACACCAACAACCGCATTACCTTAAAAGGAAATACCATTACCAACGATAAGGTTGTGTTGCGTGAGATCCGTACCAAACCGGGGCAGAAATTTAACAAGAGTGATTTAATCCGTACCATCCGTGAAATTGGCCAATTGGGTAACTTCGACGAATCTAAAACGGTTCCTACACCTCGCCCTAATCCGGCCGATGGTACAGTAGATATCGAATATGCGGTAGAAGAGAAACCTTCAGATCAGATTGAGCTATCAGGTGGTTTCGGTGGTGGCCGTATCATTGGTACATTAGGTTTAACCTTCAATAACTTCTCTTTACGTAACCTGTTTAACTTAAAAGCTTACAAACCGTTACCAAAAGGCGATGGCCAGAAATTAAGCTTACGTGGACAAACCAATGGTAAATACTACCAATCATACAGTTTCTCGTTCTCTCAACCCTGGTTTGGTGGCGAGAAACCGGTAAGTTTTGGGGTGAGTGCGTTTACTTCATTACAATCCAATGGATTAAGTAACAGTGATCCTACATTTCAGAAAATACGTTTAAACGGTGTAACTGTAAGTTTGGGCAGAAGATTAAACTGGCCGGATAACTATTTCCAGTTAACCCATGCGGTGAGCTTGCAACAGTATATCTTAAATAACTATTCAGGATATTTATTTAGCACGGGTACTTCATATAACTTAAGTTTATCACAGGAGATTAGCCGCGATTCAAGGGATTCGCCAATCTTCCCTAAATCAGGATCTTTCTTACGTTTCACCATTCAGGCAACGCCGCCATATTCATTGTTTAACAAAGTGAATTATGCAACGGCATCTGATAAGGAAAAATACCGTTTTACCGAATACCATAAATGGAAATTCGATTCGCAATGGTACCAACGTGTTGCCGGTAACTTAGTTATTAAAGCACAAGCACAATTTGGTTTCTTGGGTCAGTATAGCAAAGCTGTAGGCCAATCTGCATTTGAACGTTTCAAACTGGGTGGTGACGGTATGCAGGGATTCGATTTCTTACAGGGTTCTGAGTTGATCGCGATGCGCGGTTATGCAAACAATACCGTTATTCCAAATGGTTCTGATCCAAATGTGGCACAACAGTCTGGTAGCCCGATTTATACCAAATATGTGCTAGAGGCACGTTATCCGGTTATTGCAAGTCAGCAGGCTACAGCCTTTGTTTTGGCCTTTGCTGAAGCTGGTAACACCTGGAACAGGTTTGGTGATTTCAATCCTTTTAACGTGAGAAGATCAGTTGGTGTAGGTGCACGTATCTTCTTACCTATATTTGGTTTATTGGGTATCGATTACGGACATGCATTTGATCGCATCCCTGGTGTGGCAGATGGCGGTAAGCAGAACTTTACTTTTAGTATCGCACAACAATTAGGTGGATTTTAATTGATAAAGAACAAAAATTTAACTAATTATGCAATAAATCATTGCAAGATGAGTTTAAAGAAAGCTTAGGTTATTAAACTATCATTAACACACACACAAATGAAGAAGTATCTTTTTATCGCATTCCTGATTTGCACTTCTTTTGGTGCATTTGCACAGAAGTTTGCTTATGTAGACACGGAGTATATTTTGAAACATTTGCCAGAATATAAATCCGCGCTCAGTCAATTGGATGTTGCCTCAAAACAATGGCAGCAACAGGTTGATCAGAATTTTTCTGAAATCGACAGGATGTACAAAGCGTATCAGGCAGATCAGGTTTTATTAACCGATGATATGCGCAAGCGCCGTGAAAACGAAATCATCGAAAAGGAAAAACAGGCCAAAGAATTTCAGCGGTCGAAGTTCGGTCCCGATGGCGATCTTTTCCAGAGCAGAACGAAATTAATTAAACCCATTCAGGATAAAGTGGCCGAAGCAATTAAACAAATTGCAAAATCTAAGTACTTGGATTTTATTTTCGACAAGAGCAGTGAAGCTACCATGATGATTTATGCAAGCAGCAGCTACGATGTTAGTAATGATGTAATTGTAAAATTAGGTTACAAGCCAGGGACTGTAAATAATTAGTATATTCGCCCCTGATTTTTAGAAAAACAATTAGAAAAAAATAAAAAAGTAAAATAGAACGATGAGAAAGTTAATTAACGTATTCTTTGTAACAGCAGGTTTATTGTTTACAGCGAATATGGCAAGTGCACAACAAAAATTGGGTCACATTAATTCTGAAGAGGTATTTGCAAATTTACCAGAGGCTAAAGCAGCTCAAACAACTTTAGAGACCTTAGGTAAACAAAAACAAGCTGATATTGATGCAATGATCAAAGAATATCAGGGAAAACTGGCAGCAGCTCAGGCCAAAGAAAAAACTTTGAGCGAAGCCAACAAAGAAACTGTAGGAAAAGAATTACAAGTTGCTGGTCAGGAATTACAGGATTTAGAAAAACGTATCACTGATGCCCGTACCAAAGCTTCACAAGATATAGGTACTAAACAAGGCGAATTGTTCCAGCCAATCCAGGCTAAAGTTGCAACTGCAATTTCTGCTGTAGCTAAAGAAAAAGGCTTGGCTTATGTTTTCGATATCGCAAACGGTCAGGGTGGCAACAATTTAGTTTTCTGGGAAGGTGGTGATGATATTACTGCTTCGGTGAAAACTAAATTAGGCATTTCTGCAACTGCCGCAAAACCAGCTGCACCTAAGAAATAGTCAAGAGTAATGAGTTCGGAGTCGAGAGTCTCCTAACCTGTTCAAGATATAAGGCGGAATTAAGTTTAACTTAGTTCCGCTTTTTTGTTTGCAAGAAGTTGTAATGTTTAAAGGTTGGAAGTTCTGTTCAGGGCGCAATAAAATGTTTCAACCTGATAACTATCTACCTTTCCAAAATATTCCGACATTTCAATTAACTTTACAACCTACAACATTTCAACTTTACAGTACGATGCAATCATCACCCATAGGTATTTTCGATTCAGGTTATGGTGGTTTAACGGTATTCCGTTCTATTGCCGATAAACTGCCCGGTTACAATTATATCTATTTGGGCGATAATGCCCGTTCGCCTTATGGTGATCATTCTTTCGAAACCATTTATAAATATACTTTAGAATGTGTGGAATGGCTTTTTTCAAAGGGATGCCATTTGGTTATCCTGGCTTGTAATACGGCTTCGGCAAAAGCACTCCGTACAATCCAGCAGATCGATCTTCCCGCTAAATATCCCGATAGGAGAGTATTGGGGGTGATCAGGCCTACTGCTGAAGTGATAGATGCCTATACCAGCACGAAACAAGTCGGCGTAATGGGAACCAGGGGTACTGTCAATTCTCAATCTTATCTTTTAGAAATCAATAAATTTTTTCCTGAGATCAAAGTTTACCAGCAAAGCTGCCCGATGTGGGTGCCCCTGATCGAAAATAATGAACACTTACAATCCGGAGCAGATTTTTTTATCAAGGAGTACTGTGATCAGTTATTGCGTCAATCAAAAGATATCGATTGTGTGTTACTGGCCTGTACACATTATCCCTTATTGATGCCTAAACTTAAAAAGGTATTTCCCGGTCATATCAACGTTTTAACGCAGGGTGAGGTTGTTGCCTGGAGTTTGGTTGATTATTTGGCAAGACATCCGGAGATCGAACAAAAACTAGCTAAAAAGGGCGAAAGACATTTCTATACCAGCGGCGATCCGGCGGCTTTTGATGAACATGCATCAATATTTTTTGGCGAAGCAGTGGAATCGGGGAAGATGTGAATTCGGTTAACTGTTTGAATCGCTTAACGGTCAACTGCAAATTGCCAACCGTAAACTGTATTTTAAATGAGTGTGTATACTTTACACTATCTAAGCTGGTCATTTAGGTATATTCGAATGATTTAAATGGGGAGATTGGAGTTAGAGCCAGATTAAGCCACACTTATGATACATCTGTCAGTTTAAACTCATCATAATAAAAGAAAGCATTTTTGTTTAGGTTGTAATGGTTTAAAAGGATAACTTTGCGGCTTCAAACCCACACAATGAGTGATCAGATAAAACACGAATGCGGAATCGCTTTTATTCGCCTGTTAAAACCACTTTCTTACTACCAGCAAAAGTACGGTACAGCACTTTACGGCCTTAACAAATTATACCTTTTAATGGAAAAACAGCATAACCGGGGCCAGGATGGCGCAGGTATTGCCACCATTAAACTGGATATGAAACCGGGCAGTAGGTACATCAGCCGATACCGGAGCATGGCATCTAATGCGGTAGCTGATATCTTCGAATATGTACAGAACAAATTTGTCGATATCCAGGAAAACACTCCTGAATTAATGCAGGATACAGAATGGCTCAAAAACAACGTAAGCTTTATCGGCGAGGTGTTAATGGGCCATTTGCGTTATGGTACGCATGGTAAAAACAGCATCGAAAATTGCCACCCTTTTTTAAGGCAGAACAACTGGATGACGCGTAACCTGGTTATTGCAGGTAACTTCAACATGACCAATGTTGATGAGTTATTGGAGCAATTGTACGAGTTAGGTCAACATCCAAAAGAAAAAGCAGATACCGTTACGGTATTGGAAAAAATCGGTCACTTTTTAGATGATGAAAACCAGGAGCTTTTCGATCAGTACAAAAAAGAAGGGCACGACAATGTGGCGATTACACACAAAATATCTGATAACTTGGATATTGCTAACATCCTTCGCCGTTCGGCCAAAACCTGGGATGGTGGTTACTCAATCTGTGGTATGGTAGGTAATGGCGATTCGTTCATTATGCGCGATCCGGCAGGTATCCGCCCGGCTTATTATTATTATGATGATGAGATCGTTGTAGCGGCTTCCGAAAGGCCAGCGCTACAAACCGCATTTAATATTCAGTTCAAAGATGTTAAAGAGATCGATCCAGGTCATGCTTTAATCATCAAGAAAAACGGCGAGGTGAGCATGGAGCAGTTCCGCGAGCCTACCGAAAGACTTTCCTGTTCGTTTGAGCGCATCTATTTCTCGAAAGGAAGTGATGTGGAGATTTACCGCGAACGTAAACAGTTAGGCCGTTTATTGAGCGATAAAATTCTTCAGGCCGTTAATTACGATTTAAAAAATACGGTATTCTCCTTTATTCCCAACACGGCAGAAGTGGCCTTTTTTGGAATGGTTGATGGTGTACAGCGTTATGTGCGCAATCACCAGAAAGAGACCCTTCTACACCGAAAAGAACAGTTAACCGATCAGCAGTTAGATGACCTGTTATCGCTGGCACCAAGGGTTGAAAAACTGGCGGTTAAGGATGTAAAACTGAGAACATTCATTACCCAGGATGCTGACAGGAGCGAAATGGTGGCGCACGTTTACGATACGACCTATGGCATCATCAACAACCACCAGGATACTTTAGTGGCCTTAGACGATTCTATCGTTCGTGGTACAACACTTAAGCAGAGTATCATTAAAATTGTAGACCGTTTGCACCCTAAGAAAATTATTATTGTTTCTTCTGCACCTCAGATCCGTTACCCCGATTGTTATGGTATCGATATGAGCAGAATGGGCCAGTTTGTAGCTTTCGATGCAGCGATCCAGTTGCTAACCGAACGTGGCATGTGGCAGGTAATTGAAGATGTTTACACCAAATGTAAAGCTTCGTTACTTTTACCAAAAGAGGAAATTGTAAACCATGTTAAGGAAATTTATAAACCCTTTACCCCTGAAGAAATTTCGGCCAAAATTGCACAGATTATTACCCCTAAAGGTACTGTTGCAGAGGTGGAAGTAATTTACCAGAGTTTGGAGAACCTGCATGAAGCTTGTCCGAAAAACAAAGGCGACTGGTATTTCTCCGGAAATTACCCAACCCCGGGCGGTAATAAAGTGGTGAATAAAGCTTTCGTTAACTGGAAAGAAGGAAATAACCAAAGGGCTTACTAAACCCTAAATCCCCTGAAGGGGACTTGAATAACAAATAGCCCATGTCGATATGGGCTATTTTTGTTTACCACCAAGACACTCAGGCACAAACAAGATTTTCATCTTCATTTAATGCTACTGTTTTTCCCCATCTAAACCTGACATTCGCGGAAAGCCCGCAAACCCGATGCTTTGCCGATGAATCGGTACTCAATTAGCATCGGGTGAGGACTTGAAGCATTGGCAGGACTAACGGTAATAGTAGTACTACCAATGCTTTCAAAAAAAAATCGTGTTTGATAAACTTTAGTTCTCTCCCTCGACTCCACGACTATTGACAGATTCCAAAGAACGGTCGTCATCCGATAGCTATCGGATGCGAGGAACGAAGCAATCTTTTCTATTGGCGATCCTAGCAAGAAAGATTGCTTCGTCGGCTGAAAAATCCTTCTCGCAATGACGATTCATGGCAGCCTATCACTGCTAAAAAAACTCCTGTCATTTCTTTTGATTATCATACCCTTGATACCTGCTTATGGGCAACATCGGATCTGGACTACCCAGAAAAGGCCTAATCCAGCCCCTGGCTTTACTCTTTAGGTAAGCAATAGGTAAAGAATAGGTAAGCAATAGGTAGAGAATAGGTAAAGAAAAGGTAGAGAATAGGTAAGCAAAGGGTTAACCTGGGGTTAACTTGGTACCTACAAAGGGTAGGGGAAGGTAAACAAGGGGCTGGAGAATTGTAAACAAAGCTACATGATGAACATTTGTTTGATAAATCTTTGATCAGCCTTCGACTCCGCTCAGGATGACAAAACTTAAGGATATTCTGCCCCTCCATGGCTAAAAAAACTTGATCTCCTGGGTGATTTTTGTTGCAACTGCTGCGATAAACCTATGCGTAAAACTTTAAATAAGTTTTAATGATCAACCAGAAGGCAAAAAAGATGATCACCACACCTGCAATTTTATTCAGTTTTTTAAGCGCATCTTCCTTGATTTTATAACGGAGTTTACTGGAGTAGAAACTCTTTGCGCCATCGATGCTGAGTTGGGTGGCCATTGCGATAAAAAAGCAGACTAATTTTTCGTTAAGCATGTTGTTGAGCTTCACGGAGATAATGCCGCTCACGATAATCCAGAACATGAGGGTAGAAGGGGTGAGGATACACATTAAAAACCCTTTGATGACGTAACCCCGTTTACTTACTTTTTGCAAAGTGCTGCTGTCGTAATGCACGGTGATTTTAGAAACGAGGTAGTATATGCCCACCGCTAACAAAAATAGGCCGCCAATGGAGCCTACATATTTATCAAATTCTGCTTTATAATCGAAAAACTGACTGCCAAAAAGAACCAGGCCAATGAGGACTATGTCGCTGATAATCACGCCGACGGCTAAAGAAAACCCAGCTTTGAAGCCCCTTTCTATGCTGGTTTTGATCATTGCAAAAAATACAGGCCCTGTTAAAAACGACGAAATAATCCCTGCACCTATACCTAATAAAATGGCTTCAAACATGCGTTTTTGTATTTACGAATTGCGAATATGCAATTTTATAGTTAAACATATATGAAATAATGTAATCTATTTTGTTAAATGACAATTGTTGATTTATAGAATTAATTTTAACGGTTCTTTTTTAATTTCCATATAATTGTTATATTTATACTATCCAATATGCTCAAATCAAGTATTGGTTTTATATCAAATAAGATCTCGTAATGCCACATCCCTGGGTATAATTTAAGATCTGAAAATTAATCATCCCACCTTATTAAGCTTATAAAGAAAGCGTGAACCGCATTTTTTGTTTGGTATTTATTTTTTTTTATAAACCATAATAGACTGAAACAATGAAAAGATTATTTTTTTTAATGCTAATGTTACCTTTCGCAGTTTTTGCACAGGAAGGTGGTACCCGCTTTGAACAGGGTTTGAGCTGGGCACAAGCTAAGGAAAAAGCTAAAAAGGAAAACAAATACCTGTTTGTAGATTGCTATACCACCTGGTGTGGCCCCTGTAAAGTGATGAAAAATGAGGTCTTTCCGCAACAAAAAGTAGGCGATTTCTTTAATAAAAACTTTGTAACCATTGAAGTCCAGATGGATAAAACCGCGAAGGATAATGAGGAAATAAAGGGCTGGTACGCTGATGCCGCAAGTATCGCCGAAAAGTACAAGGTTAAAGCCTACCCTACTTATTTAATATTTTCTCCTGATGGAGAGCTGGTGCATCAATTTTTAGGTAGCCAAGAGGCAGATGGATTTATTGCTGCGGCAAATAAGGGGCTAAAGCCTGAAACACAATACTTCACGTTAGTTAAAAAGTACCAGGCGGGAGAAAAGGATCCGGCATTTTTGAAGGCGCTTGCGTATGCAGCCAAAGAAGCAAATGATCGTGATACTAAGGATAAGGTAACAGCAGAATACTTGGCCACCCAAAAAGATTTATATACCAAAGAAAACCTGGAATTTTTAGGTAGCGCTATGACAAGCAGTAAGAGTAAGGGTTTTGAGATCATTATGAAAGATCCGGCTAAAGTTGATGCGGTTTTAGGTAAGGGAAAAGCCAGCAGTATGTTAAATCCTGTTATCATGAATGACGAGGTATATACTTTGGCAAACAGTGGGGCAGAGATAAATGTAGATGAATTGGAGAGGAAAATGAAGCTGAAATACCCATCAGTAGATTTATCTAAATCTTTTGCGCTGTTTAGGATTCAATGGTATCAGTATTATAAGAAAGATTGGCCAGCCTTTCAGACAGCTGCATTAAATTATATGCGTAAATATGGAAATGAAGTGGATACTAATACCTTAAATGATTTGGCATTTGCCGTATTTCAAAACTGCCAGGATCCGGCCTGTGTTGCAGAGGCTTTAAACTGGAGCAAACGAAGTGTAGAAGGTACAAAAAGTGAGGTTCCTTCCTATATAGATACCTATGCCAATTTATTACACAAATCGGGTAAAACAGGAGAGGCCATTCAGTGGGAAGAGAAGGCGATAAGTTTAGTATCCAATGACGCAAAAGCCAATTTTCAGGCAACTTTAGATAAGATGAAAAAGGGCGAAAAAACCTGGTAAACCTGATAAACAAAATAAAGAATTATAAACCGGGCGAACTGAACACACGTCCGGTTTTTGTTGTTTCAGCGGCATAGTGTTCAGTGTACACTAATTTTGTTTATATGTATTGTTTATTGTTTTTTTTATTTATGTTTAGAGCCACTAAAAACTAAATTTAAAAATGAGTTCAGAACAAACACAAACCAAGTGGGGGCAATTTATTCCTTTGGTCACGGTATTCTTTTTCTGGGGCTTTGTGGCCGCCAGTAATGATATTTTAATACCGGTATTTAAAAAAGCTTTTGATTTATCACAGGCTGAAAGCCAATTGGTTTCATTGGCATTTTATATTGCCTATACCGTGGGTGCTTTAATTTATAATGGTATCTCTGTTTTAATCGGGCAGGATATTGTAAATAAATTGGGCTACAAAAATTCGTTGGCACTAGGTTTGGTTATTTCTGCACTTGGAACTCTGTTATTCTACCCGGCCGCAAACCTGCACTCATTTCCTTTAATGCTTTCGGGTTTATTTATCGTGGCCCTGGGATTTTCATTACAACAAACGGTGGCCAATCCATTGGCGATTGCTTTGGGTCCGATTAAAACCGGTTCACAGCGTTTAACCCTTGCGGGTGGTATCAATAACTTTGGTACAACAATCGGGCCGCTTATTGTAAGTTTTGCCATTTTTGGTTCAGCTGCCAACGCAAGCACGAATATCAGTATCGAAAGTGTTAAAATTCCTTATCTGATTTTAGGTGTTGCCTTTATTGCCGTTGCTGTCTTCTTAAAAATGTCGTCATTGCCTGATAGACCTGCTTTGGTTGAAGCTGTTGTTGAAGATACTAAATCGATTAAGGGTTCTGCTTTGCAATTCCCGCAATTGGTTCTGGGTATGATTGCTATCTTCGTTTACGTTGGTGTAGAGGTTTCTACAGCAAGTAACTTGCCAGCCTATATGGAGAAAGATTTGGGTTTTGCCATTAAAGATATTGCTCCTTACATCTCCTTATACTGGGCAAGTATGATGATTGGTAGATGGACCGGTGCTGTTGAAGCCTTTACCGATAATGTAAGTACACAAAAGATTTTGCGTTTTATTGCACCATACTTAGCCTTTGGTATTTTCTTAGCTGTAAATGCTATTGCCAAACATGATCTTGCTCCATTTTATGTATACGGCTTGATTATTTTGGTGTTAATCGGTGCCGATATGGCGAGTAAGGGTAATCCTGCACGCATGTTGTTAATCTTTTCTGCAATAGGTATTACCGCTTTGTTGATCGGCATGCTTACAAAAGGCATGGTGAGTGTTTACGCCATTACCAGTGTTGGTTTGTTCTGTAGCACCCTATGGCCATGTATTTTCACCTTAGCGGTAAGCGGTTTAGGTAAGCACACCAGTCAGGGCAGTAGTTTCTTAATTATGATGATTATGGGCGGTGGTATTATTAGCTGGGCTCAGGGTGCGGTATCAGAATTTACTGGTATCCAATACAGCTATGTGGTAGGTATTATCTGTTTTGCTTACCTGGCATTTTATGCCTGGAAAGTTGCAGGCATCTTAAGATCACAGGGAATTAACTTCGACCAGAAAATTTCTGGCGGACATTAATTATTAATAAAGTATTTTTGCAGCCACAGCGATTCATTTTCGCTGTGGCTTTTTTAATTTTATACATGACCAACAAACCCACCTTCGATTCGATATTTATGAACCTCGCCACCGATCTGGCTGCCCGTTCGCATTGCGTGCGTGCACATGTTGGTGCGGTATTAACCAAAGATACCCGGATTATCTCTATCGGTTATAACGGTCCGCCGGCGGGGACACATAATTGCGACGAGGAGTGGCCGGAGCATGGCTGTGCACGCGATAGCAAGGGAAGTTGTTCTTTGGCCTTACATGCAGAAGAAAATGCAATTCTGTATGCCTCTAAAAACGGTTCGAAGATAGAAGGTTGTACCCTATACACCACTTTGTCGCCCTGTATTGCCTGTGCCAGGCTGATCTTGTCGTCAGGAATTAAACTGGTGTATTATTCCAAATCATATGCGGCCTATAAAGGTTTGCCCAGCGATGAAGGCGTAGATTTTTTACGGAAATTTGGGGTAGAGGTGGTTTTGATGGAATCTTAAAGGTTCATTCGTTCACTTGTTATTTGTTCATTGGTGAATCGCGCGGTGCCTTACGAAGTTTGAAGTAGGTCGTATGGGACAAAACTTCGTAAGCCTGAGGAGGGGTACTGACCCCGAGCTTCCGACTTTTAGTTATATGGCTTAATCGGTTAACTGAAAGTCATCTAAATACATCGTCTAATTACATCTTGACAACTTGACAAGTTTTGTTTATATTTGATTATAAAACTATTAGCTATGAAAACAATGTCGGTTGGAGAATTTAAAGCTCACTTTTCTGAAGTACTTGAAGATGTTAAAGCGGGTATTGGTATTGCAGTAACTTATGGGAGGAAAAAAAAAGTTATTGGTTACTTCGTTCCTGATTTAGAAGAAAGCAATAATCAACGTAAAATAGGTCTGCTGGATGGGAAAGCTGAAATTATTTTTAAAGATAATTTCAAAATTACAGAAGAAGAATTTTTAGGCTTATGATTTACCTGTTAGATACCCATGTGCTAATTTGGTCGTTAATGTATTCGTCTAAGCTTTCGGATGTCTCTTTAGAAATCTTAAAGAATAAGAAAAACACAATTCTTGTAAGTACTATTAGTTTTTGGGAAATTTCTTTAAAGCATTCGATGAATAAACTTGACATTTTAAGAATCGTACCGGATGCTTTACCTGGACTTGCAATCGAGGCTGGCTACGAACTTTTGCCTCTTTTACCAGATGATGTAGCTAATTATCATCAATTAAATGCCACCTGGCATCGAGATCCTTTTGATAGATTGTTAATATGGCAAGCCATTCAAAAAAATATAACTTTAATCAGCAAAGATGAAGACATTAATAAATATCAATCGGCAGGTTTAAAGGTTGTTTGGTAATTATTGTTCATTATCCATTAGTTTATTTGTCATTCGTTTATTGTTAAATCGATTAATCAAACGCCGAATCACATGCGCTAAGCGCTTAACTTTTTTCCACCTAAAAATCTCAAATCTCCCTCTCAAATCTCATATCTAATTGGTACCTTTGCGGATGCAAGAAAAAATCATTATCGTCGATTTTGGTTCGCAATTTACACAACTCATCGCCCGTAGGGTTCGCGAACTAAATATTTACTGTGAAATATATCCATATAACAATCTTCCTGAGATTACCGAGGACGTAAAAGGTGTTATCTTTTCGGGTAGCCCATACTCTGTTCGTCAGGAAGATGCGCCTCAAATCGATTTGTCGAAGTACCATTTAAAATACCCATTATTGGCCGTTTGTTATGGTGCACAATACATTGCCCAACATTCTGGCGGTTCAGTTCAAGCATCTTCAACCCGTGAATATGGCCGGGCCAACTTAAATTTTGTAAACCAGGAGAATAAATTATTTAAAGGGATCAACATCGATTCGCAGGTTTGGATGAGTCATGGCGATACCATTACCAACATTCCGGAAAATTTTGAACTGATTGCCAGTACCGATAGCGTGAAAGTAGCCGCTTATCATATCAAAGATTCTGATACTTATGCCATTCAGTTCCACCCTGAAGTAACGCACAGTATTGATGGCAAAATCCTTTTAGAAAACTTTTTGGTTGATATCTGTGGCTGTAGCCAGGATTGGACTTCTGCAGCTTTTGTTGAAACCACCATTGCCGATATTAAAGCTACAGTAGGTAACGATAAAGTTGTTTTAGCCCTTTCGGGAGGTGTTGACAGCAGTGTTGCTGCTGTTCTCTTGCACAAAGCCATCGGCACAAACCTGCACTGTATATTTGTTGATAATGGTTTATTGCGTAAAAACGAATATGAAAGTGTTTTAGAGCAGTACAAGGATTTTGGCTTAAATATTAAAGGCGTTGATGCAAAGGATAAATTCCTGGGTCAGTTGGCCGGGGTAGAAGATCCGGAAACAAAACGTAAAATTATTGGCCGTGTATTTATCGAAGTTTTCGACGAAGAATCGCATCTTATTCAAGACGTGAAGTGGTTGGCCCAAGGTACAATCTATCCTGATATCATCGAATCGGTTTCGGTTAAAGGTCCATCAGCAACTATTAAATCGCACCATAATGTAGGCGGCTTGCCCGATTTTATGAAACTAAAAGTGGTAGAACCGCTTAAAACTTTGTTTAAAGATGAAGTAAGAAGAGTAGGTACTGCTTTAGGTTTAGAGTCGTTTATTTTAGGCCGTCACCCTTTTCCAGGGCCAGGTTTAGGCATCCGTATTATTGGTGAGGTAACCCCGGAAAAAGTAGCTATCTTACAGGATGCCGATAAAATTTATATCGATAATTTAAAAGAAGCAGGTCTTTACGATCAGGTATGGCAGGCTGGTGCAATCTTTTTACCGGTTAGATCTGTTGGTGTAATGGGCGATGAACGTACTTACGAAAACGTAATTGCCTTAAGAGCAGTTGAATCACTTGATGGGATGACGGCAGATTGGTGCCATTTGCCTTATCCGGTATTGGCTAAAATTTCCAACGAAATCATCAATAAAGTTAAAGGTATCAATAGAGTGGTATACGATATCAGCTCTAAGCCACCAGCAACAATCGAGTGGGAATAATCCAGTTGTGAGTTTTCAGTTTGGCGTTTTCAGTCCAAATTATATAAAATAAAGAGTATGCTGGCAAGGTGGAATAAACTTTGCTGGCATATTTTGTTAAAAACGATAGGTATGAATTATAGGAAGGTTTATTGGTTGCCAGTTTTGTTTACTATGTTTTTGGGTGCTTGTTCGCCTAAAATCAGGACACCTAAACCCGAAACAAAGAAACCAGAAGAAAAAGAGAAGCCTGCCGATAAAAAGCCGGTCAAAAAGTTTTCGCAGGCCAGTGTTTCCTTACTTGTTCCTTTTAAGCTGGATGAACTGCATTTAAAAACAGCTACAAAAGCCGATATCGAGAAATATGCCATGCCAATCGATTTTTATCAGGGCTTTAAACTGGGACTGGATTCGGCAGCTGCACAAGGCTTGAACTTTAAGCTCAATGTTTTCGATACCCAGGACGATAATGCACATATCTCCACACTGTATAAAAATGAGCGTTTTAAGCAGAGCAATTTAATTATAGGTCCCGTTTTTCCTGAAGGGTTAAAGTTTATATCCGGTTATTCAAGAGAGAATAACGCGACCATTGTTTCTCCTTTAGCAGCTACAGAACCTGCTGAATTTAATAATCCCAATCTGGTTTCTGTTGTAAACAATATTGGTTTGCACGGCAAGAAAATGGCTTCTTATATCGCTAAAAGCTTTAATCCCGCAAATACTATCGTGGTACTTATTAATCCAAAGAAAACGGAAGATGAGCAATTTGCTGCACCGATCAGAAGTTATTTGCAGAGTAATACCAAGTTTTTGGTACAGGAGTATGCCTCAGCCTATACTTTTGAAACCAAAATGATCAAAGGCAAACAGTACGTGGTTGTGGTTACTTCATCCGACCGGGCTTTTGTGCTGCCAACCATAGAAAAGCTGTACAAATTAAAGCATCTTCCAACAGGAGGATATAGTATTAATCTGTTTGGTCACCCCAACTGGGTAAAACAGAATTATCCTACTGATAAACTGCAGGATTTGAATACGATTATCAGCTCATCCTATAAAATAGACTACAAAAGCGGTAATGTAATTACTTTTATCAAAAAATACCGTTATAAATATGGTTTCGAACCCGGTGAATATGCTTTTAAGGGCTTTGATATCGGTTATTATTTTGGTAAGTTATTGGTTACCTACGGTGAAGATTATAAAGATTATATCGTAAAGGAGAAATACAAAGGACTCCATAATAATTTTTCATTTATCCATGATGAAAAATTAGGCTATATTAACACCAGTTTAATGCTATTGAAGTTTAAAAACTTTGCATTGAGCCCAGTAGAATAATCTATTAATTTCTTCCATTTTAATTATTGCATGAGAGCAGACCATCAGTTAAGAGCCTTTGAACAGATTTTAAGTAGTTACGATGGAAGTTTGCCTTTACACCGTTTTCTGCCAGCTTATTTTAAGCAACATAAACAAATGGGTTCATCCGACAGGAGATGGGCTACACGTCATATTTATAGCTTTTTTAGGCTAGGTAAAGCCTTATCTGCACTTCAGCCTGAACAACGTTTGAGCATTGCTGATTTCTTGTGCCATAATACGCTCAGCCTTATTGTAGAGAAAAATCTCCCTGATTTAAAGGATCACATCACATTACCATTGGAAGAGAAATTAGCGATGATTAAAGCTAAATACCCTGACTTTGATTTAGAACAGGTTTATCCGTTTCATACAACCCTCTCTGCTGATATTGATAAAGAGGCGTTTTTCACCTCCTTCTTTAAACAACCCGATCTTTTTATCAGGGTGGCAGCAGAAGATGCTCCGGCAATCATTTCTAAACTGGAAGATGAAAACATTGTGGTTAAAGCGGTTTCTGAAACTGCTCTGGCTTTACCTAATGGGACAAAGTTAGAAACGATTTTACAGGAAGGGAGTTATCAGGTTCAGGATTTATCGTCGCAATATACCGGCGGATATTTTAAACCGAATAAATGGGATAAATGGTGGGATTGTTGCGCGGCATCGGGCGGTAAGACCTTGCTCTTACATAGTTTTGAGCCCGTGATCGAACTTCTGGTTTCAGATTTACGGGAAAGCGTACTCCTGAACCTGGATGAACGTTTCCGCTTGGCAGGGATAAAAAAATACCATAAAAAGGAACTGGATCTTTTGCAGAATAATGATCAGGTTTTGCACCACTATCAATTTGACGGGATTATTTTAGATGCGCCTTGTACCGGCTCAGGAACATGGGGGCGGACGCCCGAAATGCTTACTTTTTTCGAAGAACGTAAAATCAATCAGTTTGCCGCCATTCAGAAGGGGATTGTTCAAAATATTGTGAAATACTTAAAACCGGGTAAACCTTTAATCTACATTACCTGCTCTGCTTTTGAAGCTGAAAATGCAGCGGTTGTGGAGCACATGACCGACACTTTGCCATTGGAGCTGGAAAAGATGGAATTGATTAAGGGCTATGGAAATAATGCCGATACGATGTTTGTGGCCAGATTGATTAAGAAAAGCCAGGACTGATCAGGATTGGCTAGGATTAAAGTATTTTAAGATCAGGTTTATTAAATTGAGCTAGATTTATTAAGGATTTTTTGGAGACATTTTCCTCACGATCGTCATGCTGAACTTGTTTCAGCATCTTCCTGCAAAATAGACCCTGAAATAAATTCAGGGTGACGTTGCCGCGCATAACCCATCCTAGGTATGTTCAAACCAGGATTTGAAATTCTTTCTGAAGTACTTCACCGCTTCGATTAAAACGGCTATTGCTCCGATAATTATGGTATATTCTTCAAAGCTGTTCATGATATGAGCTTTATTGTTAGATGAATATACGGAATTATTGTTACAGATCGATCGAAGGAATGTCATTTATGTTTTTATTGAAGTCGTCATCCGATAGCTATCAGACGATAGGCACGAAGCCTGCAGGCAATCTACGACTATAGCAGGTGGCAATCACAGTAGATTGTTAGCCAAAAATTTAGAGCAGTCTGTTGTTCCTACAAGCTTGAAGTTACATCATCCATTTCCCATCCCATATCTTCCATCTCTTAGAGCCCTGTATTGTTCCTGAACAGCTTAATCGCTATAGCCAATAAAATGACGCCAAAAGCCTTACGCAGGATATTTAAACCCGACTTTCCGAATAGCTTTTCCAGTCTGTTGGTATTTTTCAATACGAAATATACAAACAACATATTGAGGATAATACCCACCAATATATTCTGGGTATGGTATTCTGTTTTTAGCGAAAGCAGGGTGGTCATTGTTCCGGCACCTGCAATTAAGGGGAAAGCCAACGGAACGATAGACACGGTTTCTGGTGCTTCTTCTTTAAATATGGTTAACCCTAAAACCATTTCCATAGCAATAAAAAAGATCACGAATGAACCCGCAATGGCAAAAGATTCTACATCCAATCCGATTACCTTTAATAACGATTCCCCTACAAACAGAAAGAGGATCATAAGGCCTGTAGCCACAAGAGATGCTTTTTCCGATTCGATATGGCCTGCTTTTCTACGCAATTCGATCACAACAGGGATAGCCCCTAAAATATCGATAATCGCAAAGAGCACCATCGTGGTCGATAGGATCTGGCTTAAGTTGAACGTCATAAAATCGAATTTCATAGCGGGACAATTTTAAGCAAAGGTAGCGGAATTTGTTTCAATTCCTCAATTGTGCCGTTATTTATTAGAAATAGAACTGGGTTCTTAAAGTAAGTACATTGTCTTTTCTATCAGCGGTATAACCTTCAATTTTTGTCGATTCATTTTTGATGATATCATAGTAAAGCACAGCTTTAAAATGAGGATTAAAATGATGTAAAAAACCAAAACCAAAAGTATCGAAACGCACATCGGCCGGAGATAAGCCCCGGTCGCTGGAAATATCAAGGCCTTTTACTTTTGCGTTCGGATCGTACCAATCATATTTTAAGATCAGTTGATTATCGGTACTATTTAACGTTTGAACGAAGGTAAGATAAGCACCGTTAAAGGTTCTGGTATAATAAGGTAACGCCACCGATTTATTATCTACAGGGTAGGAGCCTGGTGTGGTTGATGTGGTAGAGGTACCCGTTTGCAGGCCTGATACCACTTCGGCCCTTAATTCTGATTTCCAGCTTTTGGTTTTAGTCGCAAGTTGAACGTCTGCACCATAATATCTCCTTGGGGCAACTTTATTAATGGTTGATGCCGACGAATCCTTCACCATGCTCCATCGGTCGTTGATTCTGTCCATCTTGTAACTTACTGGCAAACGGTGGTTTAATCCACCCTGTAGGGTGCTTATGCCACCTGCGATAGTGAAATTGTTAAAGGCATAGGTTTTATGGCTTAACCTGAATATAAAATCTTTGCTGTTGTCGAATTCTCCGGCGCCAGCTAAACCTTGCCCGTTGTAAATACCAAAGTCGAAAACAAAGTTTTTGAGTTTGGCATCTTTCCAGCGGGGATTTAAGCTAAAGGTAACGCCCAGATCACGCTCTGTTTTCATTAAAATCTGCGACATCCGGCCACGTTCAGGCGCTTCCCTAACCGAAGATGATAATTGCAGCTCATTCCCAAACGGGCGACCAGAGAGGCCCATAGTAACGGCAAAGAGTTTCCATTTATTTTCATAATAACGCCCCCAGAAATCCCTAACGGCTACACCTTGTTCTGTACCATCAAACTGGAGTACAAAATAGGTAGAGGGAGCGCCATCGTCGGTTAAAAGCATATAGTCGGCCCTTAATCTGCCCCGGCGTAACCTGAAGCGGTTATTGGTAAACTCGCCAAAATTGCCGCCCTGGTATTCTGCCTGTGTACCATTCGATTGTGCCACCTGAAATTGAGGCTGTAAATATCCGCTAAAGGATAGGGAGCCGTATTTCTTTGAGATAATGAGTAAATGATTTACTGTTGTAGAATCCATTACATCATTAATGGTTCTTTGGCCATAGCTTATTGAAGAAAACAATGGGAGAAATGCAATGATCAGAAAATATACCCTTTTATATCTGGCAAAATGGCGGTTCATGTTATCGATTTTTTGCAAAGGTAGTTTTATTAACAATTATTTAACACAAAAAAAGCCCCGACTTTTAGTCGGGGCCTTAAATATTGTTAATAATTGCTTATTTATTTAGCTTGAATAGATTTTGCACTCATTATTCTGAAGCTATAAATGACGATGTGTAAAATGGCAAAAGCCAGAGAGAAATAATACAATCCAAAATCAGCCGTTGTTTTAGGATCTAATTCTGCGGCTTGCAACGATAAATGGTGGTGTATTAAGGCTACGATTACCAATAATACTGCTAAAATTAAACCAACATATGAAACCACTTTGTTGCTTCTGATTAAGGTAGTAACCTTATTGTCGGACAGTGCACTGTTTTTAATTCCATAGAACAGGTAAACATTGATACCAATGATCATCCATACCAATAAACGAACCCAGGTATCTAATGGTAAAAACACCATCATGCCTAAACATACCACAACACCAAGAATTGGAATTAGAGGCACCAAAGGCACTTTAAACGCTCTTGGTAAATCAGGCATACGTTTTCTTAAAATTACGATACCGATACATACCAGGATAAAGGCGAATAATGTTCCGATACTGGTCATTTCTCCTACCACACGGGCTGGTACAAATGCAGCAAATAAACTCACGAAAACCATGAATAATAAATTGCTTTTTGATGGTGTACCGAATTTAGAGTGAACACTTGAGAATACTTTTGGCAATAAACCATCTTTACTCATCGAGAAGAATACCCTCGACTGGCCCATTAACATCACCATAATCACTGATGAATAACCACCTAATATCGCTAAGATAATGGCTTTGTTTAACCATGGGTAAGCAGGAGTGACCACACCGGCAGCATTTTTCGCGCCCATGTTGTCAATGGCAACAGCTACCGGAGCAATTCCATCCTGACCACTAAACATATCATAGTTGGCCACACCCGTCATTACGTGTGCAAATAAGATGTATAATACGGTACAGATAATTAAGGAAACAAGAATACCGATTGGCATATCTTTTTTAGGATTTTTAGCTTCTTGTGCTGCTGTAGAAACGGCATCAAAACCGATATAGGCAAAGAATACAATTGCTGCTGCTCTGATTACACCGCCCCATCCATTCGTAAAGAAATCCAGGTGACCTGGTTTATCGGCAGGGATAAAATATGGTGTATAGTTTTCAGTATTGATGTATTTCCAGCCTAAAATAATGAAAATGAATACGATTACAACTTTAATACCTACAATAATACCGTTTACAAAAGCTGATTCTTTAGTTCCTTTAATGAGGATTAACGACATTAATACCACAATAAATATGGCAGGAAGATTAAGAATTCCGGTTACTGTAGTGCCATCTGCTAAAATTGCAGTATCAAATGGCGACATAACCATCTGCGCGGGGAGATGTATATCAAAATAGCCGAGAAACTTGACCAGATACCTGCTCCAGCTGATGGATACGGTTGCTGCACCTACCGCATATTCCAATACCAAATCCCAGCCTATGATCCAGGCAACAAATTCACCCATGGTAGCATAAGAATAAGTGTAAGCACTACCTGCTACAGGGATCATCGATGCAAATTCTGCATAACATAAGCCTGCAAAAGCACATCCGATAGCTGCAATGATGAAGGAAATGGTAATTGCCGGACCTGCATTATTTGCAGCAGCAGAACCTGTGATGGAGAATAATCCCGCACCAATAATGGCTCCAATACCTAATGCAACTAAGCTTGTAGGCCCTAAGGTCCGCTTGAGCGTCCCTTCTCCACTTTGTTGTGCTTCTTGTGTAAGTAAGTCAATAGACTTTCTAAAATTCATAAATAAAAGTTTAGTTAAAGTGTTTTATAGTTTTTTGGTAATAATAAATTCAGCTCCAAACGTAATTAAAAATTACGGAAAAGTAAAAGGGATTTTGGTTAAAAATCCCTTTAGCTATTAATTTATCAATGTTTTTACAACTAATGCCTCAATGTGTCAGTTGTATTTGTTAAAGTATCCATAATTACCTGGCCTAAACTGTCCGTTTTTTGCTCAATTCTGATTTCTTTGCGAACTTCTGTTCTGTGTTCAGCTGTAATTGCCTTAACTGCAATATATGGGGCAATAACTAGTGAAACGATAGACATTAATTTGATCAAAATGTTCATCGAAGGTCCGGAAGTATCCTTAAAAGGATCTCCAACGGTATCTCCGGTTACAGAAGCTTTATGCGGTTCTGATTTTTTGTAGTGCATTTCTCCATTGATCATTACACCCTGCTCGAAAGATTTTTTGGCATTATCCCATGCACCACCTGCATTGCTCTGAAAAATACCCATTAATACACCGGTAACGGTTACACCGGCCAATAATCCTCCTAAAACTTCAGGACCAAAGGTAAAACCAATAATTATCGGCGTAATCAAGGCAATGGCACCAGGCATCATCATTTCGCGGATGGATGCTTTGGTAGAAATGGCCACACATTTCTCATATTCTGGTTTGGCTTTGTATTCCATAATGCCTGGGATTTCCCTAAACTGGCGGCGAACTTCCTGGACCATATCCATTGCCGCTTTACCTACTGCCTGGATACAAAGTGCTGAAAAGACGAAAGGAATCATTCCCCCAACAAATAACCCTGCCAAAACAGGCGCTTTATAGATATCAATCGCGGTAATGCCAGCAATTCCCACAAAAGCAGCAAATAAAGCCAAAGAGGTTAATGCTGCCGATGCAATGGCAAATCCTTTTCCGGTAGCAGCGGTGGTATTTCCAACAGCGTCTAAATTATCGGTACGTTCGCGTACTTCTGGCGGCAGTTGACTCATCTCGGCAATACCACCAGCATTATCTGCAATTGGTCCGAAAGCATCAATCGCCAATTGCATGGCTGTAGTGGCCATCATACCTGCTGCGGCAATGGCTACACCGTATAAACCGGCAAAGTGGTAGGATAGCATAATCCCTCCGGCCAAAACCAAAATCGGAATAACAGTCGATTTCATTCCGACAGCTAAACCTGCAATAATATTGGTGGCGTGCCCGGTAGACGATTGTTGAATAATAGAATTTACAGGTCCTTTACCCATTGCGGTAAAATATTCAGTAACAATACTCATAATGGTACCCACTACTAAACCCACAATAATGGCGTAAAATACGTTTATGCTCGAAAACTCATAACCACGTAGGTTTAGTGTTTCGGGCAACATCCATTTTACGATAAAGAACGAAGCTACTGCTGTTATCAAGATCGACGACCAGTTGCCTAAGTTTAAAGCTGACTGAACATTTGATTTATCGTCTTTAATGGTGACAAACCAGGTGCCCACTATCGAAAATAAAATACCCAATCCACAGATGACCATCGGCAATAGGATGGGCGACATGCCGCCGAATTTATCAGTTACCTTAATTTCCTGTCCTAAAACCATGGTAGCCAATATGGTTGCCACATAAGAACCGAACAAATCGGCACCCATACCGGCAACATCACCTACGTTATCGCCTACGTTATCGGCAATGGTAGCAGGGTTACGCACATCATCTTCCGGAATTCCAGCTTCAACTTTACCCACTAAATCGGCACCTACATCGGCAGCCTTGGTATAAATACCACCGCCAACACGGGCGAATAAAGCTATAGATTCGGCACCTAAAGAAAACCCTGTTAAAACTTCAATAGCGGTTCTCATTTCTACGCTATTGGCGTTGGTTACATGAAATATCTGTAAAAAAACAATAAATAACCCGCCCAGGCCTAAAACAGCAAGTCCGGCAACACCCAAACCCATTACTGTACCGCCTGTAAAAGAAACTTTTAATGCTTGTTTTAAACTTGTTCTTGCCGCCTGTGTGGTTCTTACATTGGCTTTTGTGGCTGATTTCATTCCGATATAACCTGCTGTTGCAGAAAATACCGCTCCAATAATAAAGGATATAGCGATAATCCAGCTCGAATGCATCGGAACGCCTTTAATTTCGGTAATGGTTCCGGAATAAGCTAATAGCGCTGCCGTAAAAACAGCGAAAATACTCAATACTCTCCATTCGGCTTTTAAAAAGGCCATAGCACCGTCGGCTATATAGCCAGCAAGCTCCTGCATGTTTTTATCACCTGCATCTTGCTTATTTACCCAGGCGCTTTTAATCATCATAACTATAATTCCAACGAGGCCCAGCGCCGGAATACAGTAAATTAAATTGTTTTGTAAAAAATCCATAGTTAATAATTAATTTATATTTGGTTAGTTGTTTATGTTGTTGTTTAATCAGTGAACTTTTTAAACTGGTTAGTGTTTAATTCATACCAAACGCTTTGCGCCAAACGTTAGGCGCTGAACGCTACACTTATATCTAGCAAGATAATAAAATATTCTTCTTGTGATTGAAATTTTAACAACAGAGCTGAATAAAATTTTGCCTCCTTAAAATAATACAGCAGAACAGCATCCTATTTTCTTTTTTTTAAATAAATTAGCCCCAAACTAAACTGAACTAAAATGAAAATTGAAAAGGAAGATGGGCCTTCTAAACGAAAATTAAGCCTTTTTGATGCCACCATGCTGGTAATGGGCTCGATGATCGGGAGTGGTATCTTTATTGTTAGCGCCGACATCATGCGGAACCTGGGTTCTGGTTATTGGTTAATTGTGGTTTGGATAATCACCGGGGTGATGACAGTTGCGGCAGCCATTTCTTATGGAGAACTTTCTTCTATGTTTCCTAAAGCAGGCGGGCAATACACTTACCTGCGGGAGATTTTTGGTAAAATGATGGGTTTTCTTTACGGCTGGGGTTTATTTACCGTAATTCAAACAGGTACAATTGCAGCGGTTGCTGTTGCTTTTGGTAAATTTACAGCCTATCTAATTCCTGCATTGAATGATGCGGCACCCATTTTTCAAAGTGGCGGTTATAAAATTACCTGGATCCAGATTTTAGCGATCGGTGTGATTTTGCTATTGACCTATATTAATACGCGGGGTGTTGAAGGTGGTAAAATATTGCAGAATATTTTTACCGGATCTAAAATTATTGCTTTAATTGCTTTGATTATTCTAGGCTTTTTTCTGGTGAAGAACAGTTTTTGGGCTGACAATATGGGGCATGGATGGGCTGCTTTCAATAATCTCAAAACAGATGCGGGCGGGAATTTCCTTAAATCAGGATGGGAATCCATTTCTGGAATGACAATAATGGGTGGCATTGCCGCTGCAATGGTAGGCTCGGTATTTTCGAGTGTGGCCTGGGAAAACGTAACTTTTGTTTCAGGGGAAATCGAAAACCCTAAAAAGAATGTGGTACGTTCTATGGTTTTGGGTACTTCGGCAGTAATGATCCTTTATTTATTGGTCAACTTTATCTATCTGAATACCTTAAACAGAGACAGTATTGCTTTTGCCCTTAACGACCGTGTAGCTGTTGCGGCTTCTGAGCAAATTTTTGGGAGCGGTATCGGTACGATTGTAATTGCCCTGTTGGTCATGATTTCTACTTTTGGTTGCGTTAATGGAATCGTATTGGCAGGAGCAAGGGTTTTTCAGACCATGGCAAAAGATGGCATGTTTTTTAAAGCTGCGCTTAAAAACAATAAAAATGGCGTTCCTGAGCGTTCGCTTTGGATGCAGGGCATTTGGGCTTCAGTATTATGTTTAAGCGGACAATATGGCAATCTTTTAGATATGATTTCCTTTGTGATCGTGCTCTTTTATATGATTACTGTATTTGGTGTGATTTATTTAAGGATAAAACAACCTAATTTAGAAAGGCCTTACAAAACCTGGTTGTATCCCATTACCCCAATTATTTATTTATTGATCGGGGCGGCCTTTTGCATTTTGCTGCTCATTTATAAACAACAATATACCTGGCCGGGACTTGTGATTGTTCTGATAGGGGTGCCGGTTTACTTTTTTATTAATAAAAAAGAAGAACAGCATTAATCTGTTGACTACATAATCATAAGCGCTGTTGCTTGTAATCAAACCCCGTGGATCTTAAAACTGCGGGGTTTTTTATTTCTTGGGTTTTTCTTTATAGATATTTGGCTCATATCTATCGTCTCAAATCTCACATCTACTATCTCAAATCTCATTTTACATAAGAAAAGCAAGGTTCTGCATCAATCGGTTCCGACAGCCCCGTTATCCGCTTTACTCATCCCGATTGAAAAAACCGGGAATCGTGTTCGCTTTTATCGGGTTTAATTATCTTAAACCTGTGCAGTAAACCAAAAACCTAAACCCGACATGGTGGATACCGGCCCTGCGCCTAAGGCCTGCAGGCGCCCGCCTGAACAAATGGGCAGGTATGGGCATGTGGCGGGACTAGCATTGCCATGAAACACAGGCTTTGCTTTCCTAAAATAAATTACTGATGTTTTAAGACTTGCTTGTTTAAGAGTGTTCCCCTAACCCTCAATTGTACGCCCAATCTCACATCTCACCTCTAATATCTCAAATCCCATCTTACGTCTCAAACAAAAACCGTATTTTTGCAATTAATGGGAACACTAGTAGATTCAGGCATAAAGGGATATAAAAATTACGGCACACATCTGCGCGAAAAGTACAAGGGGCAGCGTGTATTTAAAGTAATTGTGGATGGTGGTTTTACCTGCCCGAACCGGGATGGGAGCAAAGGCTTTGGTGGATGTACCTATTGTAATGTAGATTCTTTCACGCCTGAGCCCTCACGTAAAAATCCAAATATCAAAGATCAGCTTGCCGAGGGCATGTTAAGGGCTAAAACTTCATACAAGGCCGATAAGTATATTGTATATTTTCAACCCAACACCAATACTTATGCACCGGTACATTATTTAAAGATGATGTACGATGAAGCCTTATCTATGAATACCGAAGATATTGTTGGCTTTGCGGTTGGTACACGGCCTGATTGTATCGACGCCGAAAAGGTGGCTTTATTGGAAAGTTATACCGATCGCTTCGATGTAGACCTGGAAATGGGAATGGAATCTATTTATGATGAAACCCTCGATCAGATCAATAGGGGATGTAGTCATGGGGAGTTTGTTGCTGCGGTAGAGCTTTTAAAAGACAGTAAGCTCGATTTATGTGTGCATACCATTTTTGGCTTCCCCTGGGAAACAAGAGAACAGATGTACGGTTATATTCACGAAATTAACCGTTTCCCCCAGATCAAGTTTGTGAAATTCCATCATCTTCATGTGGTTGAGGGCTCTATAATGGGCGCGAAGTATAAAAAAGAGCCTTTTAAACTGTTTTCTCTTGAAGAATATACCGACTTGCTTTGTGAGTTGATTCCCCTGTTGCGCCCCGATATTGTAATTCAAAGACTCTTTGGTATTTCAGATTGGGATCTGTTGATTGCACCCAACTGGGGACTTAACAAATCAGCAATTCAAACCTATATGGATAAAGAAATAGAAAAAAGAGGTATTATTCAGGGTTCCGCTTATTTTTCGTGAAAATCTAATTTTTCTTATAATTTTTTTAAAAACCCATGAAATTTCATGGGTTTTTCTGTTATTTATGATTTTTTAGGCTAATTTTTTATAAATTTTGGGTAAAATCATATAAATGATGGTTAATATGTGATTTTGTTTTTATTAAAAACTTACATTAAAAACCCCCTTATTTTTTGTTATTTTTAATTTTGAGCTTAATTTTTGTGTTGTTTTATAAAAATCACTCGTTTTTGTTAAAATATTTAAATTAAATAGTGTAAAAACTACATTAAGTCGTATTTTTAGAAAAATAAATCAAGTATTTAATCAATAATTAAACAATACAAACAAATTAAACTAAAAACTATGAGTAAATTCTCCTTTAAACAGTACGCGCCTTTTGCGATATTGATGATTGTCGCAATTTTCGCTCTATTTATTCCACTTCTTCCGAATTTTGACGAAGGCAAGTATAGCGGACCAGATATTGCATTCATTTTAATCGCTTCTGCACTTGTATTTTTAATGACTCCAGGCCTTGCATTCTTTTATGGTGGGATGGTTCATCGTAAAAATGTATTATCTACAATGATTAAAAGTGTTGTAGCAGCAGGAGTAATTACAGTTTTATGGACGGTAGTTGGTTTTAGTTTAGCCTTTGGCGATACCATTGGTGGTTTTATCGGAAATCCATCAACGTTTTTGTTCTTTAAAGGTGTAAATTCTGGAGCACCACACCTTCAGGGAGGAGCTGACCTGACCATTCCGCTTTCTTTATTTGCGGTATTTCAATTAATGTTTGCCATTATTACCCCAGGTTTAGTGGTTGGTGCAGTTGCAGAACGTATCCGTTTTACCTCATACATCTTATTTATTGTTTTATTCGCAATATTCGTTTATTCGCCACTGGCACATTGGACATGGCATCCACAAGGTTTCTTGTTTAAAATGGGTGTATTAGACTTTGCCGGAGGTACCGTAGTGCACATTTCTGCTGGTATGGCTGCTTTAGCTGGTGCATTGGTTTTGAAACGTAGAAAATCTCACTTAGAACATAAAGAAGTTCCGCCTGCAAATATTCCATATGTATTAATTGGTACAGGTTTATTATGGTTCGGTTGGTTCGGTTTTAATGCGGGTTCTGCATTAGGTGCAAATAGCTTGGCTGTTTCCGCATTCTTAACTACCAATACCGCGGCTGGTGCTGCAGGTTTATCATGGATGTTCTTCGATGTGGCAAGAGGTAAAAAACCTTCAGTTTTAGGTTTTTGTATCGGCGCGGTAGTTGGTTTGGTTGCCATTACACCAGGTGCAGGTTTTGTAAGTATTCCTTCCAGTATATTTATTGGTGCTATTGCCGCAGTAATCTCAAACCTTGTCGTTTCATGGAAACAAAAAACAAGTTTAGATGATACATTAGACGTTTTTCCTTGTCACGGTGTTGGTGGCATAGTGGGTATGTTGTTAACAGGTGTTTTCGCAACAAAAACAGTTAATGCTGCTGGTGCTGATGGCTTGTTTTATGGCAACCCAGCGTTCTTTATAACACAATTAAAAGGTGCGGCAATCGTAATCATCTTCAGTTTTGTAGTATCGTTCATCATCTTCAAATTCATCAACTTAATTCAGCCGATCCGCGTATCAGAAGAAGAAGAAGAAATGGGTCTTGATGCCTCTCAACATGACGAGAAGTATTCTCAAGGTACTTTGTTAGTTGAAGAAAGAGCGATCTATATCGAAAAAAACAGTCCGTTAACCGAATCAATATCTTAAGGATTTTATATATCTAAACTCAAAACAAGCTCAAACATGAAGAAACTTTTAACCGCTATTTTCGCAATGGCCAGCACGACGTGTGTCCTGGCGCAAGAGACCACCACATCACCACTTGAAATTTCAGGGTCGGTAGATACATACTTTAAATATGATTTTGCTAAAAATCCATTAAACGGAAAAACATCTTTTGTAACTGACCACAATTCGGTATCATTAGGTATGATTGATATTGCACTAAAGAAAAAAACAGGCAAGGCTTCATTTGTTGGTGAGCTTTCTTTTGGCCCAAGAGGACAATCGCAATCTATTCCTGATGCTGCTGCAGAAGGTTCATCTTTCAATATCCAGAACTTATATGTTAACTATGATTTTACGGATCAGTTTAGCATGACTGCCGGTTATATGGGTACATTTATCGGGTACGAAGTAATTTCTCCTGTTGGAAATTTCAACTATTCAACTTCATATTTATTTACCAATGGTCCGTTCCAGAATGCGGGTATTAAAGCCACCTATAAATTCAGCGATAAAGTAAGTTTAATGGCTGGTTTATTCAACGACTGGAACGTTTACAGTGCAACACGTGGTGTTTCTGCAGTAGGTGGGCAGCTAATGGTTGCGCCGGTTGAAGGCTGGACAGCTTATATCAATGCTTTATCTGGTGCTGGTTTTGGTGGATATGGAACCATTATCGATTTAACCACCGCATATCAGATTACTGAAAAATTTAAACTGGGTTTAAATGCTGCTAACTATGATATCAAGGATAGTTCGGTACCGGGAAGTTATGTAGGTGGGGCTTTATATCCTCAATACGCTGTATTGGATGCTGTAACTATAGGTTTAAGGGGAGAATACTTTAAGTATAAAGAAGCGGGAGCGGTTCCGGCTACATCTTTTACTGCAGTAACACTTACGGCAAACATTAAATCCGGCGGTTTAACCTTTATTCCAGAGGTAAGATTAGACCATAACAGTGATAAACCTTTCTTTAATAAAAGTGGCGCGGCGGCACCAAATGGAGGTCAATTCTCTTTAGCAGCAGTTTACGCTTTTTAAGGAAATAAAATTGTTCATGATTAAGCCGCCCAGGTGTGAATCTGGGCGGCTTTTTTTTACCTTTAGATTATTACATTTACCTATTAACCGATTACAAATGAAACAGCTTCTTTTTAGTATTCTTGCCTTTTTTTCAATTCAGGTATCCGCACAGCAAAAACAGTTTTCGAAAGATGATCATGGTAAATTTATCTATTATAAGGTTGTAGATTCGCAAATGTTAAGCAAGGATACTTTATTGCAAAGAGCCAAAGCTTTCGTCAATGTAGCTTATAAAAAATCGATGCTACAAGAAAGTATTACCGATTCTTCAATCCTGGCCAAAGGGACAATGGTAATTGATAAAACCATTTTAGTGGCGGGCCACCCGAGCGGGGAGGTAAGTTATCATTTTGTTTTTGAGGCAAGGAATGGCAAATATAGATTCTGGTTAACCGATTTACTGTTCATCCCGTATCAGAGAGACCGATACGGAAATTTTGTTGCCACCACAAAGATTGGTGTGCCTTTAGAGCGTACACCAGGTAAGCTGAATGCAGGTGCGTGGAAAGATATTTTAAACAGCACCTATAGCAAGATTGAAAAATTTGGCGATGATTTTAAAAAATATTTGGCCACCAATAGGGTAGCGAAAGCCAAAAAGAAAACAGAAAGCATTTCTACTAAAACGTGGTAACCGGTTAAGATTAAAATTTACCAAATAATTCTTCCACTTTCTGATAACGGAATTTAAAGATTTCGTTGATTTTATTGTTCACCAGTATTGCGTTTGCAATAGTACCGATTGGCCCCCAGCCAATACTATAGTGCAGGGTATCGTGCATTAAAACACCGCCCTCTATTTTTTCGAAGTGGTGCTGGTGATGCCAGAAAGCAAATGGGCCAAAGCGCTGCTCATCGATAAAATATTCTTTATCCTTAACATGGGTAATCTCAGTTACCCAGTTTAGTTTAATGCCAAACAAAGGGGAAACCTTATAGGTGATGATCAGGCCAGGATACATTTTAGTGTTACCCATATTTGGCGAGGTTACATCAAAAGTCATGTCTTTGGGCGTAATTTCGGCTAAATTCAATGGCGATGAAAAGAAATCCCAGGCGGTATCTATATCCACTGGGAGTTTCTGGGTAAATTCTAATCTATACGTATTCAAACTCTTATTTTATTGCACAACAATAAATTCGCGGTTTTGTTAGAATTACTGCAAGGAAATGGCGCTGAGGTCGAAGTGTTGGGCATCAAGAGATCGTTCATCCCTACAGGAATGCAATGAAAGACTTGTGGGGCCATACATCTCCAATAACCTGTTGATAGATTTCTTGGCGATGGTAAAAATGGGCCTTTGGCTGCCCCGCCGACTCCTGACTTTCGGACTTATTGCCTAGTGCACCATTTTGTCGGCGCAGGTAGAGCTGGCAAATGCTTCCGGTTTGGCTTTAAAAATAAAGCCCATACTTAAAATATAACCCATGGCATCGTTTAGCGCTTTGTTCGATTTAAATGATGGACTGGTGTTGATATCGGCATGTACTTCTAAAGCCACATCATAAATATCAAGTAAATCGCAAATGGAATAAGCCGTTTCGATTGATTTCTGCACTTCCATTAACATTCTTTCTTTAATACTTACCTGTTGGGTACTCTTTTCCTGGTGGATGTACATAAAACCACCATGATGCTCTCTTAACAGAACAATTACGGTTGCAAAATCGGTTACAGCACCCTTAACCTGCGAATCGGTACCGATGCAAACTTTAAGCTTATAGCCGTTTTCTGTTTCTCTGATAATCGCGTTTTCTACTTCTTCGAGGATGGAAGACTGAATAATTTCACCACTAAATTTTTTCCACGTCATACATTTGTGTTTTTGAGGTTAATTCCAAAGGAATCCCTTTGGGACGAATGGTAATCAGGTTTTTATAAAAATAAGTGCTTATAATTAAATATATGTTAAGTGCAGATTGTTTATTTGCTAACAAAAAGTTAGTTATCAACAAGTTAGTGATAATCTTTCAGTTCGGCTGATAATTTATTGAAACAAATCATACTTCGGGCCGTTAATATTTGTACATTCATTAAAAATTCTTAATTATGAGAGCAGAACTAATTCAAGAACTTCAATTATTACAAAATAGCAGAGCCAATAAATTTGCGGATGAACTGGCTGACAGGATTTTATCTTCAGTTGATGCCGTTAATGAAAAAGTGCTATCCTCCATGTCTAAACGTGGCAATATGCTCATGTTGTTAGATAAAAGATTAAATTTCTCTACCCTTCGCAAACTCAGGAACAGATTTTTCAAACCCTAAGCGAGAGTGCCATTTTTGCCCTAAAGAGAAATGATTACCTTTATGGCGGAATGATAGAAAATGCCTTAAAAAAATTAAACATTTCTGCGCTTAATGAGATGCAGGAGTCTTCTGTAAAAGCAGCTAAGACTGGTAAAGATGTAATATTGATTGCGCCAACGGGTTCGGGGAAAACGTTGGCCTTTTTATTGCCATTGCTTTCCAATTTAAGAACAGGGGTTAAGGGGGTTCAGGCTTTGGTTTTGGTACCTTCCCGCGAACTTGCCCTTCAGATTGAACAGGTTTTTAAACAAATGGGTACTTCGTTTAAGGTAAACTGCTGTTATGGTGGGCATGCTGTACGGATAGAGAAAAATAACCTTGCACATCCTCCGGCCATCCTGATTGGAACCCCGGGTAGGGTGGCTTACCATTTAGAACATCAGAATTTTGACGAATCTTTTATCGAAACCCTGGTTTTAGATGAATTTGATAAATCGCTGGAGTTTGGTTTCGAAAAAGACATGTCTTATATCATCGGTTCGTTACTTTCTTTAAAACAAAGAATGCTTACTTCTGCGACCAAAATGGAAGAAATTCCACCTTTTGTGAAACTGATCCAGCCAGTTGAAGTAGATTTTTCAAAAAATATCGAAGCCAAGCCCGACTTAAAACTTAAAAAAATAACCGTCCCGGCGGCTGATAAATTGGATTACCTGTTTAGGTTGCTCAGTAAAATCGGCAATAAAAATACATTGGTCTTTTGTAACCATAGGGAAACGGTAGACCGCATCAGTGATTTACTCTTTGAAAACGGTTTAGGACATGATGTATTTCATGGTGGTATGGAGCAGATTGATCGTGAAAAAGCTTTGCTTAAATTTAGAAACGGTAGCCACAGGATCTTAATCACCACAGACTTAGCTGCCCGGGGCCTCGATATTCCTGAAGTTGAACATATTGTGCATTATCAATTGCCTTATACTGAGGATGCTTATATCCACCGCAACGGCAGAACTGCACGTATGCATGCGAAAGGAACAGCCTATGCCATTTTAACCACCGAAGAAAATTATAAATATCTGCCTGAGGATATCGAAGAAGAGGCCTTGTCTGACAAATATCAGTTGCCGGAAGCCAGCGATTGGGTAACCTTATATCTAGCCCACGGCAAGAAGGATAAGATTAATAAAATTGATATTGTTGGTTTATTTTTGCAGAAAGGTAATTTAACAAAAGAAGATTTAGGTCTGATTGAAGTTAAAGATACCAGCAGTTATGTGGCCATTAAAAGAAGCAAGGTAGAAAAATTACTGAAAGCCCTAAGCGGAGAAAAAATTAAAGGAAAAAAACTTAAATTAGAAGTAGCCAGTTAGATGAGTCCGAAGTCGGGAGTCTGGGTGGCCAATTAAGAGTTTTAAGCATTTCGTAGCTTTAAAACATTATAACTTTACAACAATTCACAATGAGCAACAACGATATTTTAAAAAAACTAAGAGTAGCCTTATCACTAAGAACAGAAGATTTTATTACCATTTGCGACCTGGTTGGTTTTAAGGTAACCAAGGCAGAACTGGGTGATATTTTCAGAAATGAAGATCACGAGAATTTTAAACCTTGCGGCGACCAGATTTTGCGAAATTTTTTAAATGGTTTGGTAATTTACAAAAGAGGTCCGAGGGATGAGAAAAAGCAATAATGTATGCTTTTTATTATTTTTTATACTGATTACTCTTTCTTCTAACGCTCTCGCTCAGTCTCAGTTTAAAATAAGTGGTCACGTAATCGATTCTTTGAAAAAGCCCATTGAGGGCGTAAGTATCCGGTTAATTACTGATAAAGATACCCTCCGCTCAAATTCTGATGCGAAGGGGAACTTCACATTCGCAAAGGTAAGTCACAACAAATTCTACATTAGCATTACCGCCTTAGGTTACAAGCCATTTGCCTCGGTTTACGAAATAGAATCTTCGAAGGAAACTTCGGTATTGGAGCCCATCATGCTCAAGACGGAAACCATCCGCCTCGAAGATGTGGAGGTTAAGGTAAAGGCAGATCCGATCAAAATCAAAAAAGATACCATTGAATATAATGTCGGTGCCTATACCGTAAGAGAAAACGACAAAGTAGAGGACCTGTTAAAGCAATTACAGGGAATTGAGGTCGACGATAAGGGTGCGGTTACGGCAATGGGTAAAAAGATGACCAAGCTGCGGGTAAATGGCGAGGATTTTTTTACCAGTAATGTAGAAGATTACATCAGGCAGTTACCCGCCGATATTATAGCCAAACTTCAGGTGATTGACGATTACGGTGATGAAGCCAATTTTACAGGGATCAAGACGGGCACACCACAAAAAATGTTAAACCTGGTAACCAAGCCCGGTATGGATAAAGGTGTTTTTGGTGGGGTAAACATGAATTCTGCTACCAATAATGCACATAACTTAGGTGGTAATGGTAGCATTTGGAAAAAAACAAAACAGATTGGTTTTGGCGGCCGTTACGGCATTACCAATAATGAGTTTGCCAAATTAAATAATGGCGCCTTAAATGGGAATATCCGGGATAAAATTTCAAAGGAATTTAGCGTTAATGGCAGTTATAATTTTAGTAACGGTGCCAATAAATCCATTCAGAGTAATTACCTGGAAACCTTTAATCCGCAGGGGACCATTTTCGATTTAAGGGAAAGCGCCAATAATTCCAAGTCGTTAAACAATAATATTAACCTCGGTTTAAATGGGGCCACAAAGAAGAATTATTTTAATGTTTCACTCGCCGGTGCATTGGCCGATACCCGGAACGATGCTTTTTCGACCTCAAATAAAACCGGATTTATCAGGCAGGATCTGATTTCCAATACCGGATCACGGAACAGCAATCCGAATGTTAATGGAAGTATCAATTGGTCGCGCCGCCTGGCCAACAATAAGAGATCGCTATCTATGGGCTTTAACTTTGGCACAAGCGGGGGTAATACGAACAGTACGATTAACGATATCATCCGATATTATAACGAAACCACTAATGTACTTGTTAAAGATTCACTCCTAAACAGATTGGTAGATAACAATACTTCAAGCTCCAATTTTGGCGGGAATATCCAATTTTCGAATTCGTTGAAAAAAGTGAACGATAGTTCCGGAAATTATAGTTTTATCAATTTATCGTACCGTTTTTCGGTCAGCAGAAGCCAGAACCTGCAAACTACTACGGTTACCAATCCTTTTGGGAACAGTTTTGTTGTCGATTCGCTGGGGCAGGATTATGTGTCTAATTTTATTAATCAGAATTTTAGTGTTGGTTTTAATACCAATGCAAAGCGGATCAGCTATAATTTCGGGCTTAATTTTTCACCAAGCATTATTATTGGTAAATATCAGAATACAGGTCAGGAACTAAGAAACTATCAGTTAAATTTTTCGCCATCGGCCAATTTAAGTTATCAGATTAAAGATAACGGGAATTTAAGTTTCGGTTATAATGGTTATACCAGTTCGCCTGATTTTAATAAACTGCAGCCCATTAGAAACAATAACGATGTACAGAACCTCATTATTGGTAATCCTGATCTGAAGGCTACATCAAGTCATACTGCCGATCTGAGCTATAATAAATTTGGCCTCAAATCGGGCTTAAGTATTATGGCAGGTTTATCGGGTACATTTGCTTTTAATAGCGTAGTGAGCAATACGGTTTTTCTAAGAGATACACTAAACAGTTTAAAACAGCAAACTACCTACGAGAACGTGAATGGCATTTACAATGTTGGTGGCAATTACTCACTCAATAAAAGAATGCTGGATAATAAACTTTCCTTATCCATCAATGGTAATATTGCTTATAGCCGCAATGTTTTTTACACGGAGAACGTATTGAACAGAAGTAGTGGGATTAACGTTTCGAACGGATTGAGATTTAACCTGAACGAGAAAAAATATACTTTCAATAGCAGTGTATCTTATAGTTTTAGTTCGAACACGTATTCTGTGATGAACCAAAATATCAAAAATGTCCAGGTTTTGGCATTAAGCGGAGGTGCGAGCTGGATTCCGGGAAAACGCTTTAGAATCAATGCGTCTGCGGCGAAAAGTTTAAATTTTGGCTATAACCTTTATGCGGGAAACCCCCTGTTGGTAAACGTGGGATTAAACACCTCCTTCCTAAAAGCCAATAAACTCCTCTTTGCTGTACAGGCGAACGATCTGTTTAACCAGGGCGCACTTTTTAGTACCAGCATCAGCAACAACTCAATCTCAGAAAACAGAACACGATTTATCAGCCGCTTTGTACAGGCAACATTGGGTTACAACTTAAGTCAGTTTGGAAATAGAAAAGGCAAAACGAATAGTAACTTTAATACAGACGAATAAAATAATTAAAGCCAAATTATTTAGTTTAGCATTTCGCTCGCTTACCTATTCAATATTCCATGAAAAGTAAATTCCTATTTTTTATTTTGCTGATTTCTACCGGTAGTCTATTTGCACAGGATCAGAAAACAGATTCATTAAACAATAAACCGAAGAAAGAAAATTTTGCCGACGATTGGGCAGCACTCACCAAGTACCAAAAAGAAAATGAACTTTTGTTGCCCCCAACAAGAAAAGAAAAAAGGGTTGTCTTTCTGGGAAGCTCTATCTTCGAGTTCTGGAAGCAAAAAGATCCGGAATATTTTAGCAATAATCCATACCTGGATAGGGGAATAAGCGGGCAGATTTCACCACAGTTGCTTATCCGCTTCAGGCAGGATGTGATTAACCTTAAACCAAAAGTGGTGATTATTTTGGCAGGAAGTAACGATATCGCTGGGAACACGGGACATGTTACCAACGAAAAAATTATGGACAACATTAAATCGATGGCAGAACTGGCCCGGTTACATCATATTAAAGTGGTACTCTGCAAGTATCTTCCAGTTTACCAATATGCCTGGAACAAAAGCATTAAACCGGCAGAAATCATCGTATCCTTAAATGAAATGATCGCAGCTTATGCCAAGGAAAGAAATTATACGGTTTTAGATTATTGGACACCCTTGGTTGATGAACGAAAAGGACAACGTGCTGAGTTAACCGTTGATGGTGTTCACCCCAACCTTGCCGGTTATAAAATCATGGAAGGTGTAACGGAGCTTGCGATTAAAAAAGCTTTAAAGAACAGACACTAGGTTATAAACTAAGATGTTTTGATGTTGATATGAAAAAAAAATGTAACAATTCATTTACCGATGGCTCTAAAAAGATATCCATAAATGATGAATAAAGCAGAAATTACAACAAATAAAAAAATAGAATTGATCACTCTTGGTTTAGGGTTTTTATTCCTTTTATTGGTTTTAATTAATCAATCAACCAGATTTGAAACACAGCTTTTTTCGGCTAATTATGTTCCAGTCTTACTTAGCTTAAGTATGGTTTGCATGTTGCTTAGTTTTTATTTTGGGATTAAACCAAAACTTAAAACCAAACACTTTTTTGCTTACGTTAATTATCGTCAATTATTAAGATTGGTAGGCTTTGCAGCTTTAATTGTTTACGCCTGGGGCAATAATTAAAAAAGTCCCGGTTTTCGCCGGGACTTTGCTTTAATCTAATTTTTTATATCTGATCCGTTTTGGAGCAACATCGCCCAAACGTTTTTTGCGGTTTTCTTCATAATCTGAATAGTTACCTTCAAAGAAATAAACTTCTGAGTTACCTTCGAAAGCCAGGATGTGCGTACAGATCCGATCCAGGAACCACCTGTCGTGACTGATCACCACAGCACAACCACCAAAGTTCTCTAAAGCTTCTTCCAATGCGCGTAAAGTATTTACGTCAATATCGTTGGTTGGCTCATCCAGCAGCAGTACGTTAGCTCCTTTTTTCAGGGTAATGGCCAGGTGTACGCGGTTACGTTCTCCACCCGATAGAATGCCTACCTTTTTCTGTTGATCGCCACCATTAAAGTTGAATTTCGACACATAAGCACGTCCGTTAACCGCTTTAGTACCCAACTGGATATTGTCTAAGCCATCGGTAATGTTTTCGTATACCGTTTTATCGGCATCCAGATCGTTGTGCATCTGATCTACATAACCCAGCTCTACCGTTTCACCAACGCGGAAAGTACCAGCATCAGCTTCTTCCTGTCCGGTAATTAAACGGAATAATGTGGTTTTACCAGCGCCATTGGGGCCAATAATTCCCACAATACCTGCCGGAGGAAGTGAGAAGTTTAAATTATCGAACAATACCTTATCGCCATAGGCTTTGGTTACGTTGGTCGCTTCGATCACTACATTACCCAAACGCGGTCCGGCAGGGATAAAAAGCTCCAATTTGTCTTCTCTTTCTCTGCCGTCTTCTGAAGCTAATTTATCATAGTTGGCTAAACGGGCTTTAGATTTTGCATGACGTGCTTTTGGTGCCATACGTACCCATTCTAACTCACGCTCCAAAGTTTTCTGGCGTTTGCTTTCAGTTTTTTCTTCCTGAGATAAACGTTTAGCTTTTTGATCTAACCAGCTGCTGTAATTTCCTTTCCATGGAATACCTTCACCACGGTCTAATTCTAAAATCCATCCGGCAACATTATCTAAGAAATACCTATCGTGGGTAACGGCAATAACGGTTCCTTCGTAGTTTTGTAAGAATTGCTCTAACCAGTCGATACTTTCGGCATCCAAGTGGTTGGTAGGCTCATCCAATAATAAAACATCAGGGTGTTGAAGTAATAAACGGCACATTGCTACACGACGGCGTTCACCACCAGATAGTACACCAATTTTAGTGTCAGGATCAGGACAACGCAAGGCATCCATGGCCCTTTCGAGTTTTGAATCGATTTCCCAGGCACCTAAAGCATCAATTTTATCCTGAAGCTCACCCTGTCTGGCCATCAGTTTATCCATGGCATCAGGATCAGAGTAGTTTTCTTCTAATCCGAAAGCCTCGTTTACTTCTTCGTATTCTTTTAAAATAGCGGTGACTTCGGCCACACCTTCTTCAACTACCTCGCGAACGGTTTTTTCGGGATCTAAGATCGGCTCCTGTGCTAAATAACCCACAGAGTAACCTGGTGAGAAAACCACTTCACCCTGGTAAGATTTATCTAAGCCCGCGATAATTTTTAAAAGGGACGACTTACCAGAACCATTTAAACCGATAACGCCGATTTTGGCACCGTAAAAGAAAGAAAGGTAAATATTTTTTAAAACCTGTTTTTGTGGAGGGTAAATTTTATTTACACCTGCCATTGAAAATATGATTTTCTCGTCTGACATGTTAATTTCTTATATTAGATTGTTTAAAGGCACTTTTCAATCTGAGCGGGGATTTTACGGGGATTTTTTTGATTGTCCAAAATCCATTTTTCGGTCGTTCATAGAGCTGCAAAATTTATTTACTTTTTAACCTGCTATGAAAAAATTCAGTTAAACCGAACCGTACATTTATCCCAGTCCCGAAAGTGGCAATGCCAAGACCGGGTACAAAGATAGAAACAACAAGCCCATTACAAAATGGTTTGTGAAGTATATCATAACTTTTGACGACGGACATCCTTTAGTTGCCCTTGCCGGAAAATCCGCAGGTAGCATCGCGGCGAGCAAACTCATAGCAGATAATGACGGGTATCAATTAAACCCGGTTTCAGGCAGGTTAACTTTATATAAAAAAAGTTATGTCAGTCACAGAAAATTTAAACAAAAAAGAGATAGGCTCCATGGTACAGGATTTTTGGGATCCTGAATTCTTTGATGAGCCTAATGAGCCAAAGAAGGCCGTAAATGTTATAGAAAGGGATACCAAATTCAAAATCGAGGTGCTCGCGCCCGGGTTTCGAAAAAAAGATTTCTCTGTAAATGTTGAAAACTGAGTACTCAATATCCTTGCCGAACATGAAGCTACCGATGAGGAAAATTATCGGAGAAGAGAATTTTCGCGCTCTTCGTTCTGCGGGGCGTTCAGCCTTCCTGAAAATGTTTCTCCCGAACATATAAGCGCCAAATACAGGGATGGTATTCTCTCTTTGACACTCACAAAAACCGGCAAGCTGCCTTCAGTGAAAAAGCATGTGAAGATTTCCTGAACAGACAATAGGTTTAAGCCAGGTTTACGGTAGAATGGTCCCTTGACCGGCAGCTTATGTTTCCCTCATTCGCATCATTGAAACGCATGAGGGAAATCATCGTATAAGTGTACCGGTTTTTGGATTTTGGCATTAAAAAGTAAAACATGGAAAAGCCGATAGATTCTTTTACCGAACGTAAATCCTTTGAAGAACTGCTGCTGGCAGAAGTCAGGGGCTTAAAAAGTATGGCCAGGCACTTTGTCAATGAGAAAGATGAAATCGAGGATCTGGTTCAGGATACCCTGCTTAAGGCATTGCGCTTCTATGAGAAGTTCTGTATGGACACCGATATCCGCAAATGGCTGTATACCATCATGAGAAACACCTTTATTAACAGGGTCAACAGAACTTCCAGAGTGATGGAACACCATACGCAGATTGAAATAGCCTCCAGAAACAGCTGTTCGGTAAGCACCGTTTTCTCGAAATTCATCTCCGATGATGTCCATCGGGTGATCAACAGTTTTCCTTATCCGCTCAGGCAGGCGATAACCATGTACAGTGCAGGCTATAAATATCGTGAGATCTCCCTGGCAACTGCCCAGCCCATCGGGACAGTAAAAACCAGGGTCAGAACCGCACGTCTGATCCTTGAAAAGAAATTTTCCCCCACCGCCCATTGAATTTGTAGACCCATGGGTTTTGATTACCTCTCCTTCCATCCCGCTAATGAATATCATCGGCTTTACTGAGCAGGGTTCTTGAAGGCTTAGCGTATAATAGCTCTCTTTGATTATTCAAATTAAACAGTACATTTTATTTTAAAAGTTATGAAAACAGACAATCAGATTCAAAAAGATGTTCTCGATGAGTTCAAATGGGAACCTTTATTAAATGCAGCCGAAATTGGTGTTTCCGTGAAAGACGGCATCGTCACATTATCGGGGGAGGTAGATAGCTATTCAAAAAAGCTTGCTGCTGAGCATGCAGCAAAAAGGATTTCTGGTGTGAAGGCAATAGCCGAAGATATTCAGGTCGGTTTGGCCCCCATTTATCGTAAAACAGATGCTGAGATCGCCTCAGCAGTGGTAAATGCACTAAAATGGCATACTGCAGTACAACAGGAAAAAATCAAAATCAAAGTGGAAGACGGTGTGGTGCGATTGGAGGGACAAGTGGACTGGGAGTTTCAGAAAAACAGTGCCCGTAGGGCCATTGAACATTTACTGGGCGTAAAATCAGTCATCAATCTGATCACTTTGAAACCTAGGGTTACCTCCTTGGAGATCAGCCGTCAGATTTCTTCTGCCTTTACCAGAAATGCCATTTTGGATGCGGCAAACCTTAAGGTTTCCATTCAGGGTGATAAGGTAGTACTCACCGGTACTGTAAACTCCTTTGCCGAAAAAGAACAGGCAGAACATGCCGCATGGTCCGCTCCCGGGGTGATGCGAGTGGAGAGCCACTTAAAAGTGGTGGAGCCGGAATTTGCCTTCTAACATTCATGCCGGTTATTCCCGGTAATTCAGAGCGGATGACAGGTAAGTTTTCCGCTATCAACAATTTTTATTCCTGCTGGCAATCCGCCGGCAGGTTTTAACAAAAAAAAAATAAAACACATCGTCATGACAACACTAACAAAATCAACACTATATCCCGTTGTTCAATCTTTAATGGATGAACTCTTGAATCCACATATGTTTACCGGGGCTTTGGGCGCAGGGATGAGCGTTCCGGCAGTCAATATCAGCAATACCAAAACAGGTTTCCGTTTGGAGCTGGCAGCACCCGGATTTGATAAAAAGGATTTCAAGATCGAAACCCAGGATGACCTGTTAATCATTAGCGCGGAAAAAGAATCGGAAAAGGTAGAAGATGAAGATAAATACACACGCAAAGAATTCTCTATGTCCTCCTTCAAGAGAACATTTAATCTGCCCGGAGATATACTGCTAGAAGGGGTAAAGGCCAGTTACAAGGATGGCCTGTTGGTACTTGAACTTAGGTCAAGTGGGAAAAAGCTTCAGCATAAAAGGCAGATAGCCATTGAATGATAGTTATAATATAGCTTTGATATCCAGTACCCAAAATAAACAATCAGCGCAGCTTCCGGTCTTCCGGTAGCTGCTTATCCCGGGATTTGTTTGCTCAGGGTGCGCAGTTTTGTAAAGATCTTTTTGCGCTGCGAGTAAATAATTGGCACATAGGCAAAAGAAATATTTAAAGTATCTTCATTGAGGCATCATGCCCGGACCGAAGATCAGTTGTGCATGTGTCTTAATTTATCGATCTGTTCTATATGGATGACACTATCGGTAATGCTGATGAGCCGTTCATCCTTGAACTCACCAAGCATTCTGATCATGGACTCCTTGGCAACACCTGCAATAGCAGCCAGATTCTCCCTTGTCAGGTCAATTTCGAAGGTTTGCTGCTGTTGAGGATTGTATTTTTCGTGAAGGGTGACCAGTGTATCTGCAACCTTTTTGCGCAGGGAGTTATATGCAGTGGCCAGTAGATGTTCCTCACGTTCAATCAGATTTTTTGCAAGAACAGAAATGAATTTTTTCATCACCTGTGGGTTACTGCCCATCAGTTGCTCAAACTCCGCACGGGGAATCACTGCAAGCTCGGTATCTTCTAAAGCCTCGGCAGATTCACGGTAATTCCTCCCTTCAAGCAAAGGCAGATACCCAAAAAAATCGCCTTGGTTGTAAAGCCCCATGATGAGCTCTTTTCCATCCTGGTTCCGTTTGTAGGTCTTGACCTTTCCTTTGGTCAGATAAAATAACTTGGAAGGAAGGTTTCCTTCAGTATAAATAATCTGTTTTTTCTTGTACTGGTTCTGGCTGCGGTTTTCTTTGAGCAGATCAAGATGGTCTTTCCCACCGTTAAGCGTGATAAGCCTGTCCATGCCGTTTATTCCTGTAGCAATCTCTTCCCTTAGAGATGCCGCCCTTCGCAACCGCCCGTCTATGGCATTAATTACATCGGTTCCGTCGAAAGGCTTTATGATATAATCATCTGCCCCCATTTCCATGCCTTTTCTCACCTCAATACGTTCAGACTTGGCTGTGAGGAAAATAAAAGGGATGTTCGCAGTTGCCTGGTTTTTTTGAAGCATGAGCAGTACGCCATAGCCATCCAGAATGGGCATCATGATATCGCAAAGTACCAGGTCGGGTCTTCGCTGAAGCGCGATTTCTACACCTTGCTTTCCGTTTTCAGCCTGGTCGACTTTATAGTTGGCCAGCTCAAGGATCTCTGAAAGGTTCTCCCTGATGTCCTGGTTATCCTCGATAACTAAAATCCTCTTCATAATTCGGTCTGTTTTGTTTTTACAAATTCTATAGTAAATTCCGTTCCCGATCCCAGTTCACTTTTACAGGAAATTTTTCCGCCCATTAAATCAACATATCTTGAGACAATATGCAGTCCCAGGCCCGTCCCCTGGATATTGTTGGCATTGCTTCCGCGAAAAAACCTTTCAAAGAGATGATGCATATCCCGCTCAGGGATTCCCAATCCCTTGTCACTAATTTTAATGGTTATCTGGTTTTGGTCAACTGAACTGCATATATCAATGTGGCTGTCTTCAGGGGAGAACTTGATGGCATTGGAAAGAAGATTGATGATGATGTGCTTGAGCATGACCTGATCTAAATATACACGGGTTTCTCCCTGATGAGAAAACCGGATGAGGTGGCCTTTCTTTTTCAGGGTTTCAATTTCAGTAATCACGTTTTTGATATAATCCGCTAGCTCAAAAGTACTGTAATGCGGTTCTGCCTTGTTTTCCTCAATTTTCTCTAGGGATAGAAAGTCGTTTAATATATCGGTCAAAGACTGTACCGTGGAGGCTATCCGGTTAACGTGGCTTTCCCGCTTTTGCTGCTGATTTTCAGTGGTATATTTTGATATCAGATAGGCAGAAGAAAGTATAGTACTCAAAGGGGTCCGGAATTCATGGGAGGCCATTGAGACAAACCTGGACTTGAACTCACTCATCTCCCTTTCCTTTTTCAGGCGCTGGAGAATTTCCTCTTCAGCTTTTTTCCGTTCAGAAATGTTCATCGCAATCCCCAGATAGCCCTCGATATCCCCGGCTGCTGTATGCATCGCAGTTATGGTAAGTGAGGCAGGAAAACGGCTCCCATCCTTTCTCAGGTATTCAATTTCCCGTTCATTCGCCAATCCCAGATCAGTTTTTATTTTTAGGGCCTCAAAGTCGGCAGCAACAGGCACCTCAAGTGATTTTGTAAGTTCGTCCGCACTTTGCTGAAGTGTTTGGGCAGAATGAAAGACTGAGGGACTAAGTTTATCGATGATTTCTTCGGCAACATATCCCAGCTCCCGCTCGGCAGCTGGATTGAACATCTTTATCGTTCCGCCTGAATCGGTAACATATAGGATAACTTCTGCGTGGCCCCAAATACTCCGCAAAAAAGTGTTTGCCCTGTTGAGCTCCACATCCTTCAGCTCGGTTTCGGTGATCAGCTCTGCTAACTGCTTTACCGTACTTGTCAGTGAGCGTGTCCTGCTTAAGACCTTGGCCTCCAGCTGTTCGTTTAAGACCTTAAGCTCCAGCTCCGCTTTTTTTCTTGCTGAGATATCACTTATAAACCCGATGACAAATTTTCCCTGATCTGTCTGGTAACTGCTCAGGCTAACCTCGACGGGAAATTCAGTTCCATCTTTTCTAAGTCCGAAAAGATCGAGTCCCAGTCCCATAGGCCGTGACCTGGGCTGCTTGATATAGCCCTCAACATGATGCTGGTGCCTGTCTGTAAACCTGCTCGGAATAAGATCTTCAATCGGCTTTCCGCTAAGTTCCTGCGGACCATAGCCAAACTGTTTTTCTAAAAATGGATTGGTAATCACAATATGCCCGCTATCATTGGCAACAATAATACCCATGGAGGCATTGTCAAATAAGGGGTCGAAACCAATTCCCGTGGTTTTGTTCATCTTTTGGTGGAAAGACATATTAGCATACTTCATAAATATACAAAAATTAATCACCGGGATTCCTGTGAGGTGTAAATCGTCCGCTCATATACAGTTTTTATTCAACTGATGATATGCAGATCGCTACTGATAGCTAAAATTGTTTCTTTTTTTTACACTAATTAATGACCGGGATCATTCGGGTCAATGATGGTTGTCATATTGTTTTTAAAAGGGATTTGATTTAAGCGGGCTACCACCATCACTTATGTTTTTTTTCGGGTGGATGAAGCCATGATTTTATCGGCTTCGAAATCGTGAAGGCAGGATCAAGCCAGCAGGTTTAAACCTGTTCCAATGCTCCTGTGCCTGTAAGTGGCCGGCATGCCGGTTTCCAATGTTCAGGCAAGACCAGGATGGCCCCACGGTGCTTTTTAATAATTGCATTGCAGTGAGAGGAATGAAAAATCTCATGAAGCAACCCATGGGTCCTGTTCACAAGTAGTAAAAGATTATCTTTAGATGGAGGAAACATACGGTCGATTTCATGGGCGATCGAAGGAGATTTTAAAACATGAAAGGGGATATCGCTGAATTTATCTTTCCGCAAGACGCTTTGAAAAGATGCTATACGGCCTTCTTCATTGAAATCAGCAATTAGCCCTGGACTCTCCATTACGTAACTGATCGACAGGCTGGCCTTGAACGCTTTGCGGATCTTATCAATGGATTCAAGCAGAGTGATGTCCTTCTCATTGAGGTCGGAAGCGAAATTTATCCTGCATCTGTCCGGAAGGAATTCACTGGATGATAATATAAGCAGCGGACAATCGCTGTTTCGCATGGCAATATGGATATGGTTTGCAAAAAGAAAATTACTTTTATGCCTTTTGTGCCTGCCCATCACAGCAAGTACGACTTTTTCGCCCTGCTGGATGTCGTACAGTATCTCAGATATCGGGGCAATGGTGTTTATCGAGTGGATTCTGATACCGCCTTGGCGGGTTTTCATTAGTTTTAAAAGTCTTTCCTTTTCTTTTTCAAGCGAAACTGCAGCCTTCTCCTCAATTTCCTTATAATCCATTTTTAAAGGTTCAGCGAGAATAATTTGGGGCAGGTGATAGCTGTGCAGCAGCAGTAGCTCAGCCCCAAAATGTTCCGCAATGTTTAGAGCGGCTTGAGCAGCATTTTTCGCAGCCCTGGAAAAATCGGTCATGACCAATATTGTTTTCATCTGGCTAAGCTAGGGGAAGGACTTTGTTTTTTTGATGACCACGGTCAGCTCCGGTAATAATCCTGCCCATGGCTTCTGTTGTTTTATTTCCAGTATCATCGGTACCGCTGATTTCCCTCACCTGCTCCAAAATTTGGTTTTATCAGATTTATATCTTCAAAATAGAATAGTTGTTATGTATAAAATATTGATTGCCACAGATTTTTCCAGGGCAGCAGCTTCTGCGGCAGATTATGCACTACGGGTGGCATGCTCATGCGGAATGAACCTTTCCATAGTGCACATCTACTCGGTTGGCTTACCAATGGTAGCAGAGGGGGCCATGGTTTCCCAGGACAGCTTATATGACTTTGCCGAAAGGGATTCATTGGAGAGATTGTCTGCACTCGCAGCAAAACTTAATCTGGATGCAGACCAGTTGTGCGGTGATGGCTTTAAGCCGCTCATCGAGGTTTTCTCAACAATTGGTGTTCCTGCGGCCGGGATAAAATCCTTTTTCAACCAGAAGGATATGGGTATGATTGTCATGGGGATCAAGCCTGAGGAAAGATATTTGGGAACTTTGCCCGGAAGTACGATCCGTAAGCTGATCAAATGGACCAGTGTGCCCGTGCTGCTTGTTCCCATGAACTTTCCTCCTGTACCGATCCGGCAGATTGTTTTCGCTACTGACTTTGGGGATAGTGAGATCACAGCACTTGATTTTTTAGCTCAAATCGCGTCTGCTTATCATTCAGATCTGCTTATTTTTCATAACAGGATATCCGCTGAGAAGGGACGACAGTTCCTGCAGAAAGAGAAAAAATTTCTGGACAAGGTAGCCCAGGCAATTGATTACCCTAAGGTTTTTTACAGGCACAAACAAAAGGATACCCTTGAGGAGGCATTAGCGGTTTTGGAAAAAAATAGTGAAGCGGATATGCTGGCAATGGTACACAAAAAGCACAGTATGATAGGAGAACTCTTCGGGGGAGATAAAACCCTAAGAATGATTTCCAGGACCCGGGTGCCCTTGATTATCTTTCCCCAGGGCTTCGCTACCAGCTCCGGTTCCGCCAGCTTAGGCGAAAGGCAATTGCATAATTAAACTTTCCGGAGAATTTTATTCAATTACCGGCAAACGCCTTCTTGGCGGCTGATTGGCTTTGAATTAAATAACGAAGGCTTTTTATGGGGCAGCTATTGAATGAATTTTATATTCGTTCATTCTACAGTACCAGATTTTTTCTTTATAAAGCAAGATCCGCGCTTATTTTTTCTTTCCCGGATGTCTTAAATCATTCTTTTGACTAACCCCGGTCATCTCCCGATATTCCCTTCAGGTATTAACTTTGGAAAAGCCCAACATGATGGTGAATAAAGCGATGGAAAATAAATGGACTATGACAGATGAGCTTAAATGCGGTTTTACCGAAAAAAAACAATAAGAAATGAAAAAAATCCTTGTTCCGACCGACTTTTCGGCTCCCGCTGAAAATGCGGCAAAATATGCCATTTCCATGGCGAAGGTGTTAGATGCACGGGTAACTATCGTCAATGCTTTTGTCCTTCCCGTACCTGTATCGGAAAGCGGTCTATGGCCGGTTATGGATACTGCGGATCTTGAAGGGAATATCGGCGGTGAACTCGACCTCATGGTCAAAAAACTACTGGACGATTCCTGCTCGGATGAACCGGCCAGTTGTCCTATGGTAGACTACCGTTGCGCTGAAGGTCCGGTACTTTCTGTGATAGGACAGATTTCTGGACAGATTGATACTGACCTGGTCGTAATGGGGCTGTCCGGAGCGGGTGGGCTTGTAAATTTTATCTTGGGCAGTAATAGCATGGCGATTATTGAAAAAGGTGATCGCCCAGTACTTCTTGTCCCTTTCGGCGCGCGATACTACGGGATAAAGAAAATAGTCTATGCCGGGTCACTCACGCCGCAAGATATAAAGCCACTGGAATACCTTTGTAAACTTGCATCATGGTTTAAAGCTGAAGTCTGCGTGCTGCACATCATTGAGATGAGAAAGGATCTTAACACCGGTATGCAGGCTATCGGTGAGGATTTTATCGGCCAGATGAGAATACTTACAGGCTACAATAAAATCCGTTATGAACCGGTCTGGAACAGCGATATCGATCAGGGGCTCGAATGGATAGCGGAACAGGAAGATATAGACATTGTCTCGATGCTCCACAGGAAGCATAACATACTCGATAAAATATTCAGCGGAAGCAGAACCAAACATTTTGCAAGGTATACCACCACACCCTTATTGGTATTTCCTCCAGACTATATTGAAAAAAAAGCGTGATAAAATTACGCCCGACCTTAAAAATACAAACCATGAAGATAAAATATATTTACCTGCTCATCCTCTCTCTTCCGGTTTTGATGATGTGCCGCAATAGCCCGGAAAATAAGAGTATTGAAAAACTCGTACAATCACCGCCCAGCTGGGACTGTTTTATGGCGGTAGATGGCAAAGATTCAGCTTTTTTAAAAATCAGTACCTCAGGGAAAGATGCGGTGAGCGGGCATCTTTGGATTCTCTATTCCAACCACAAAAAAAATGAGGGTAGCATTACCGGTAGCTACCAAGGGGATACGCTTTTTGTTACTTACAGGTTTCGCTCGGACGAACCTGCAGATGCCGTTTTTACCAATCCGCTGGCACTGTTGAAGAAAGGGGATTCACTGATCCTGGGAACGGGTAAAATCATGAAAAACCTCGGGCGCGTTTATCTGGACAAAAAACAGGGCATAGATTTTAAGCGCGGCAAATTCCGCTTTTATAGTGCCAGCTGCAATGAAAATTTAGGTAACCTTTCCCAAAGGTGATCTGATTTGAATGCACTGTGTGTTTTTTAAATTCGTATGATCCTTTTGACTCTTTTGTATCAGGTCAGACAGGGATTACAAAAATGTCGGCCTTTTTCCTCTCCCTGGAGCTTAAAATATTCTTTGAAACCCCGATAGGGATTTTTCATGATAAAAGCGGCAGGCAGTTGTCGATTTCTACAACTGCCTGCCGCTTTTTTATAAATGCTATTCACCCCAGACCCAACCGGCGATTTCGGGCATATCTTTTCCGTATCTCTGCACGTAATGTTTGTGTTCCAGGAGCTTATCCTGGAGCTGCTGTTTGAGATAATCACCTTTGCTTCCCAGGTTTCCCAACCTGTCAATTGCCTGGATGACCAGGTGGAAGCGGTCAATCTTGTTCTGTACCCTGAGATCAAATGGGGTGGTTATGGTTCCTTCCTCAATGTATCCCCTGACGTGAAGGTTCCTGTTTGCCCTTTTGTAGCTCAGGCGGTGCACCAGCCACGGATAACCATGAAAGTTGAATATGATATGTTTATCTAAGGTAAATATCGAATCATAGTCAGCATCGCTAAGCCCGTGCGGATGCTCAAGCTCAGATTGCATTTTCATCAGATCAACTACATTTACCACACGGACCTTCAGTTCCGGAAAGTGCTTTCTAAGAATGGAAACTGCTGCGAGCAGCTCCAGTGTTACCGTATCCCCGCAACTCGCCATCACGATATCGGGGCCTGATTGCTGATCATTGCTGGCCCACTGCCATATACCAATGCCTTGTGCGCAATGCATTTCCGCCTCCCTTATCCCCAGCCACTGGGGCAGGGGGTGCTTGCCCGCAACAACGACATTTACGTAGTTTTTGCTTCCAAGGCAATGGTGCATCACACTCAGCAGGCAGTTTGCATCAGGAGGGAGATACAGTCTGACCACGTCTGCTTTCTTACTGGCCACATGGTCCAAAAACCCGGGGTCCTGGTGGGTAAATCCGTTGTGGTCCTGCTGCCAGACATGTGAGGCCAGAAGGTAATTTAGTGAGGCGATATCCCTTCGCCAGGGAAGTTCCCGGGTTACCTTCAGCCATTTGGCGTGCTGGCTGAACATCGAATCCACAATCCTGATGAAGGCTTCATAGCTGTTGAACATGCCGTGTCTGCCCGTGAGCAAATATCCTTCAAGCCATCCCTGGCACTGGTGCTCACTAAGCTGGGCATCCAGAATGCGCCCGGAAGGGGACAGAAATTCATCCCCCTCCATCGACTGCGCGTCCCACTGGCGGTCGCTGACCTCGAAGACCGCACCCAATAGATTTGATAGGGTCTCATCGGGGCCGAATATCCTGAAATTCTTTTCATTAAGTTTGATAACGCCGGATAAGTAGTTGCCCAATGTTACAGTACCCTGTCCCTGGACGCTGCCCTGGGAAGAGACTTGCAATGCAAAATCCCTAAAATCCGGTAACCTGATTTCCCTGAGCAGCAGCCCTCCGTTGGCATGGGGATTGGCGCCCATGCGTTTATCGCCTTTTGGACACAGTTCTGCCAATTCAGAAATAAGCCTTCCGCTTTGATCAAAAAGTTCTTCTGCACGGTAGCTTTTCATCCACTGTTCTAAAAGTTCCACATTGCCTGCATGTGCCTGGTCAACGGGTATGGGGACCTGATGGGAGCGGAAGGATCCCTCATTTTTTTTCCCCCCTACTGATTTTGGTCCCGTCCATCCTTTTGGCGAGCGAAGGATGATCATCGGCCACAAAGGCCTTTTATGATCCCCTTTCTCTCTGGCATTTTTCTGAAATGTCCTGATCTCGTTGATGGCCTGCTCCATAGCCAATGCCATTTTCCGGTGCATGTCCCCAGCTTCGGATCCTTCAACAAAATAGGGCTTCCATCCGCAACCGCGGAAGAACTGTTCGAGCTCTTCATGCGGAATGCGTGCGAGCAGGGTTGGATTGCTGATCTTATAACCGTTTAAATGCAGGATGGGCAATACTGCCCCGTCACTTTTTGCATTAAGAAACTTATTGGAATGCCAGGCTGTCGCCAGTGGGCCGGTCTCCGCTTCTCCATCCCCGACAACACATGCGGCGATCAGGTCCGGATTATCGAAAACCGCCCCGAAGGCGTGGCTCAGTGAATAGCCAAGCTCTCCACCCTCGTGTATCGATCCCGGCGTACTGGGCGCAACATGGCTGGAGATGCCTCCGGGAAAGGAAAATTGGGTAAAAAGCTTTTTCATTCCCTGCTCATCCTCACTGATGTCCGGATAGACTTCACTATAGCTTCCCTCCAGATAGGTATTGGCAACAAGTGCAGGTCCGCCATGTCCGGGACCGGATATGTAGATCATGTTTAAAGCGTGTTTCTTGATCACCCGGTTTAGATGCACGTAGATAAAGTTCTGACCGGGGGAGGTTCCCCAGTGTCCCACCACCATCGGTTTTACATGCGACAACAGCAGGGGTTCTTTGAGTAGCGGATTGTCATAAAGATAGATTTGTCCCACAGAGAGATAATTCGCTGCACGCCAGTACGCATCCATTTTCTCTAAGAGTTCATCGCTTAGCACAAAAGTGCTTTGGCTGGTTAGTATTTCCATTTTGTTTTTATTTTTTATAGTCTGATTTTCGATCCGGTAATATGTTATCTGCTCCTTATTTTAATAGTTTATCCGTTTTTTCAGGCTGAGCGCCGGGCGTATCAAATAACTTGATTTTTTCCCCCTCCCTGCTGATCCGGACCTCAAAGCCCAGCGTAACCCTGATCTTAACCCTTAGGGATTCCTGGGCCCCGGGTTCGCCGTGTACCAGAAAGACCTGGGTTTCTTTTTTTGATGATGATTTCAGCCATTCAATAAGTTCATGCTGATCGGCATGTGCGGAAAGGTTGTTCAGCGAAACCGTCCTTGCCCGTACCGGAAAATATTGGCCGTCTATGCGTATCTCATGGGTTTTTTCCAGCAGTGCCCGCCCACGGGTACCCTCAGCCTGAAAGCCGGAAAGTATAAGGCAGTTACGCTTGTCTCCGGCATAATGTTTTAGGTATTCCAGGATCCTCCCACCCGAGAGCATCCCGCTGCCAGCAATGATTATCTTGCTTTTTTTGTTTTTGATGATGCCGATCATGTTTTCATGCTTCTCATTGATGATAAGCCCCTTCATCATCATCCTGCACTCATTTTCACTCAAGGTACTCCACTGCGGATAACGCAATAAGATTTCGGATGCTGCCGCGGCCATGGGACTGTCCAGATAAACTGGTAGCGACAGCGGGATTTTGCCTGCCTGTTTGAGCAGATATAGAATCCTGATGATTTCCTGCGCTCTGCCGACTGCAAAGCAAGGTATCATCACATTTCCGCCCATTTCAAGGGTGCAGTTGATGGCATCCTCCAGTTCGCTTTCAGCCGATTGCATTCCATGGAGCCTGTCCCCATAAGTGGATTCCATAATAACCGCGTCCGCAGGCGCTCCGTGCTGGGGAGCATCCAAAAAAACCGAGTGCGTGCGTCCAATATCGCCTGAAAAGAGCACTCTCTTATCAGATACGGTAAATTCTATGGAGCATGCCCCCGGAATATGGCCCGATAGCAGGTACTTCATACTCACCTGTCCTGCAATATTGATCTCTACCCCGGGTTCAACAGTTACAAACTGGTGTAGGCAACGTTCGACATCGGTCAGCGTGTATAGCGGTTTTGCAGGATGGTGTTTTGAATAGCCGTAACGGTTCGCTTTCCATGCATCTTCTTCCTGGATTTTTGCACTATCTCTTAAAATAAGTTCAGCAAGCTCCCGGGTGGGAGCGGTCATGTAGATCTTTCCCCTGTATCCTGCCCCCACCAGTCTTGGGATATAACCGCAATGATCCAGGTGGGCATGGGTAAGGCATAAGGCACCAATGCGTTCAATTTCAAAACCTGGCGCTTCCCAGTTTTTTATTCTTAGCGACTTGATCCCCTGGAAAAGACCGCAATCAATGAGAATGTCCAACTCTGAGGTATAAAGGATATGTTTTGACCCGGTCACGGTCTCTGCCGCACCGAAGGATGCAAGGTAGACGCCGGTACCATTTTCTGTTGAACCCTCCCCTTGGGATTTGAATGTATGTTGCATTAGCTTAATTTGAGTATACTTCTAAAGTTAGTAATACCAGCCAGCCGCTCAGCTGATCGGGATCATTGGCATTAATGATTAGCGTTAGCTGAAGTCTTCAGTTCTCTCCATAACCTCTCTTTGACAGATCAACAATCATCATCACCCATGACCTGGCTCATTTTAGCTTTAAGTATTTTTAGCGAATTTGGTGATCAGGCGAACAGGGTTTTCATATTGTTTTTTGAAATCCGCTGCAGACCTTGATTTGGCTTAGCGTTAAGCAAATAGAATTCCTGAAGTAATGATAAAGTATATTGTAAAAATTAGGACGATGGAAATGAAAACAAATATGGGACTACTGGATAGGGCGTTAAGGACGCTGCTGGCAATTGCAATTTTGCCGGCATACATCCTTGGTATTTTTAATGCAAGTGCCGAGTTGGCGCTGATCAGTATTGCAGGTATATTGTTGTGGACCGGAATCTTCGGGTTTTGCCCCGTGTACATGGCCCTTGACATCCGGACCAACAGGCACAGGTAGAAAATTTCAGCCAAAGTTACTTTTATTAAAATCGTAGGCAATTAAATGATTCTGATCGGGCTACTGCAAAAATATATACCGCTTATCCTAAAAATTTTCTTTCTACAATTATCTCCATAATTTCAGGTAGTTCAGAGAGTAACCTGTACCATTTTTAATAGAATTGACAACCTATCATTTAGCCAAAATATGAACAGTAAATCAGAGATCGAATTTCTTGAAGGTCCGCATTCCAGAATAAAGGAATTTATTTTTGTCATCAGGACTATGGTCGATCTGGTAAGAGGGTTTAGGGGTCTCCATTTTGTTGGTCCCTGTATTACCTTCTTTGGTTCAGCGCGTTTTTCCCAGGATCATCCGCACTACCAATTTGCCAGAAAAGCAGCCTCCGTTTTTGCAAAGCTTGGTTTTACCATCATGACCGGAGGCGGACCGGGGCTGATGGAGGCCGCGAACCGGGGCGCAAAAGACGTAGCTGGCCGCTCAGTGGGTTGCAATATCTCTCTTTCCAGGGAACAGAAACCCAATATTTACCTGGATAGGTGGGTCAACATGAATCATTTCTTTACCCGTAAAGTGCTCCTTGTAAAGTATTCTTTTGCTTTCGTTGTCCTTCCCGGTGGATATGGGACTCTTGATGAGTGTTTTGAGGCCCTTACCTTGATCCAGACCCGCAAAATCCATGATTTTCCGGTAATCATATTCGGAAAAGAATTTCACAAAAACCTATTGAGCCATATTGCTGAAATGAGGGAGAATGGGACAATAAGCGAAGCTGATCTCAATCTTTTTCTGATCACCGACGATATTTCACAAGCCGAGGAGTTCATCAAGCTGCACAGCATCAAAAAATTCGGCCTGCAAAAAGTTAAGAAACTCCGTCCCTTTAGCTGGCTGTTTGAGCGTCAGTGATCGCCTTTGCCTTATAGTGTCGATAATCAGCACGCGTAATGATCCAGATCATTATTTATAAGCCGGATTCTTATGAGTTTTACTACATAAGACAGTTCATTATGAAAACTCAGAATTTTTATTTCCTGAAAAACCTGTTAAGGAGAACAATTATTTCCTGTGCACTTTTATGCGGCTTTTCAGCTTCAGTGGCTGCATCCGCGCCATCGGTAAAGAATACCGATCACTCAAAACCTGAAATAGCCCTGGCTGATTCCACTTATGTCAAAATTGCACTTTCTCAAATATCACCCCAGCTGAACTATCCAAAACTGGTTGAGCAGTTCTACAAAAACCGGAGATTCTCCATTATATGGGTCAAACCGGACACCGTGAAGTCGGAGATTTACAGATCGATGCTTCTAATGGACTGTGTACTTCAGTTTGGATTAAACAGAGATGATTTTCATCCCGGTAAACTAACCTATGATCTCTTAAAGCCACTGATGCAGGCACGGTCAAATCCACAGGAGAAGGGTAATTTTGATGTTTATTTAACCGATGCGCTCATTACTCTGGTCATCCATCTGCACTATGGCAAGTTTAATCCCGTGTACACCTCGGAGGTTCTGGAAGGGGGAAAGCAGAGCGGTTTTGATCCGGTGGCGCATTTAACCGGTGCCCTTTATGCAAGGGACTTCATGGAAGCGGTAGTCTCGGCGCAGCCAAAAATGCAGATGTACAGGCTTTTGCAGGATTATCTCCATCTGGTAAAAGGACAGTACATCGAGGATTGCTACGAATTTCCCGAAGGTGATGCCAGGAAAATGGCGATCAACATGGAAAGGATGCGCTGGATAAATTCCGGCGAGGACTATTATATCCACATTAATATTCCATCATATTCACTTAAACTTCTGCGCGGGGATAGCATCATACTTTTCAAGACCGTAGTAGGAAAACCTTCCACCCCGACGCCGGAGCTCGAAAGTCAGATTAACTACATGACCACGGCACCTGAATGGAAAGTTCCCCAAAAGATTTTTGCAAAAGAACTGTTGCCTAAAGCGTTAAAGGATTCCAGTTACCTGAACAACAACCACTATGGGATTTACGATCTAAAAGGAAACTATATTGTCATTACCCACAAAAAACTGAAGGAAATATCCGCACACCCAAGTCTTTACCTTGCAAGGCAGTCACCGGGATGTGATAATGCACTTGGAAAAATTGTCTTTAGATTTCCAAACCGTTTTGATATTTACCTGCATGATACACCGGAACAAAAACTTTTCAAAAAAGAGTCAAGATCTTTCAGTCACGGCTGTGTCCGGGTGGAAAATGCAGACCGTCTGGCCAGGTTACTTCTGGAATATGATGGACCGGCCGGCAGGATTCCCAAGATGAACGAATCACTGGAAAAAATGCAAAGAAGAAATTTCGCTTTAACTCATCCGGTACCTATAAAGATTACTTATTTTACCTGTGAGATCGATGATGGCATGTTCAGGTCTTATCCTGACATCTATAAAAGGGATGCCGCCCTGGAACAAATGATGTTTCCCCCGAAGGTTCAGCTTGCAGGAACCAAAAAATAGCGGAAGCGGATCAAGGGGGAGATGTGATTGATGAGGTTGATGCAGAAAAAATGGACCTTGTTGTCTTGTGTATAACCAAGGCACCGAGTTTCAATAGACTAATCGGCGGAAGTACGTTAAGATCAGCCATAGAAAATTGTGACCTTCCGCTGCTGCTTATTCCCGGATTGTCCAAATTCCGGGGTTTTAAAAGTGTCACCTGGCCTCAGATCTTGATGCCAGGGACATTGCCTATATTGCTGTACGGCAGAAATGAACCGGCCTTTCGATTCAGATTTGCTGTTGTTGTACAGTAAAGCTGCCAGAGAACAGGACCCGCAACATTTTCGGGAAATCGATGGCGCTTTAAGCCAGCGCTCAGAGGCCTGCAAATTGCAGCGGGAAACATCAGTTTTGAATTCTTATATTATGCGTGGACAGCCGATTATTCCGTGACTATGCTGTTAGAAGGGTGCCTTAGATTTCTCACTCCACCAACATTTAAATCTCCAGGCCCATCTTTTCGGGAATGATGAGTACCGGACGATGTGTTTTATAGAGTATCTCGTCTATTTCTGTGCAGAATAGGTAGTCATTGTCCCTGGCAGGACGTCCCCCCATAACGATCATGACGATGTCTTCTTTTTCAAGTATTCCGCAGACGTTGTCCGACAAACTGCCCTCACCCGAACAGCTTTTGATGATGGGCTGGAAAACGCCCCCTTGATTTATTTTTAATAGCTCCAGCAGCCTTTCCTTTTCACTTTCAAAATGTCTGTCGATCTCTGATAGGTATTTAGTATTCTCCATCAGGGCATTTGACTGCTCATTGCCCGTTATGGGGTAGGCGTGCAAAAGCATCAGGTTCAGCCCAAGTTTCGCAGCCAGTTTTAGTGCTGCATCTGTAGCGTTTTTATCCCTGTTGCTGAATTCTGTAAGCATTAGGATCATTTTTGTGGATGCTTTTTTCCTGGTGTTCATGATTTTCCTGTTTTATATAATAAATATGGCTAAAAATAATATGGCAAATGCTGACCGGTATCATCCCGCTGGTTGATCAGAATCATAGCTGGTCCGGGCAGATACAGTAATTTTGTATACAGTTTAGGATTTATTCAGAAAACCCCGGTAAATTCATTATGACCAGTTAAAGCTTTATTTACGATAAATATTGTGACTTCCTTTCTGGATCTTTTTCAATGGTCAATTTTGGCAAAACTTAGTATATACCCTAGCTCCCGTATGCATATTTCTTCGGTACCAGAGGCTTAAAATTTATAATATATGAAAAACGAATATTCAATAAGGGGCATAATGCCAATTCTTCCGATGATGTTGATTTCAGGAATAATGATGATTATTATAGGCATTTATGTACTCATTAGTCCGTCAGAGGCATACTTTTCATTAAGCCTGATATTGGCCATGGGCTTAGGTTTATCCGGTTTTTTTCATTTATATCTGGCATTTACATTTCGCAGAAGGGTTTCCGGTTGGTTATGGCTGTTGAGCGGGGCAATCATAGATATTGCATTAGCAGCTTATCTGTTTTATTTCCCTATGCTGACCATTATCCTTTTACCTGTTTTGATTGGGATTTGGCTGTTATTGAACGGTTTTATGGAGGTCGGTAGGTCCTTGAATACTACAGCCTATTCAGGACGGCATTGGTTTGTTTTCCTATTGCCCGGCCTTATCATCCTCATTTTCTCTTTTTTAATCCTTGATAATCCACTTATGGGCATGATCAACATTGTCTCCTGGATGGCCCTTTTATTCATTACCTCAGGTCTGTTGAGAATTTTTTTTTCGTTTAGGTTATTCAACGCTGCAAATGCGCTTCGCTGATTTTTTAAAATCTGAAGCAGATTGCCGGTTTTATGGATCTTATATCTGGTGGGTTAAGCGTGGAACGGAGTGTACACAGGAGCGGTTTTGGGATATCAACAGATAGCTGAAGAGCGGCAGGGTAAAGCCGATCATGGCGTTTTTTAATCTGAATAAAATAGTGTTATAAAACCTTGCAAAAATAATTCACCGATAATGAACATAAATACTTTTGGGCTTAGCGGTTTGAGCGATATTCAGGTAAAGGCCTCCCGGGAAAAGTACGGCATAAATACCTTGGCTTATAAAAAGGAAAATGCCTTCCTGGATGCCTTGAAAAGAATTATAAAAGAGCCAATGGTTGTCTTGCTGTTGGCTGCTTCCCTGATTTATTTTCTCACTGGGAAACCTGGTGACGGAATTTTTCTTTCCCTTGCCGTATTGGTTGTGGCAACCATCTCACTCTATCAGGATTCGCGGAGCCGAAATGCCCTGGAAAAATTACAGGATTTTTCGCAGCCCAAATGCAGTGTGATCAGAAACGGGACGGTGATGGAGATCAGTTCAGCAGAGCTGGTCATCGGGGACTGCCTGATGGTTGAAGAAGGGAAATCAATAACGGCTGACGCAGTGATTGTTCATTCCAATGATTTCTCTGTCAACGAAAGCGTCCTCACCGGTGAGTCCCTGGCCGTTTATAAAGATAGTTCTTCAGAGGAAAATTTAATTTTTCACGGAACCACCGTTGCAAGCGGCCTGGCTATTGCCACGGTACAGGCTATAGGAAATAATACCCGCCTGGGCAGGATCGGGAATAGCCTGGAGTCGATAAAAGAAGAAAAAACACCACTTGAGCTGCAGATAAACAGTTTTGTTAAAAAAATGGTAATGGTTGGCGGGATTGTATTTCTCGCCGTGTGGTTAATAAACTATCTCCGCTTTCCGCATATTCTGGACAGCCTGATCAAGGCCCTGACACTGGCAATGAGCATTTTGCCCGAAGAAATCCCTGTGGCATTCACGACCTTCATGGCACTGGGCGCCTGGCGCATGATGAACATTGGGATCATCGTCAAGCAAATGAAAACCGTGGAGACCCTTGGCAGTGCCTCAGTGATCTGTACCGATAAAACCGGAACCCTGACCGAGAACAGGATGAGCCTGACAAAAATATATGCCCTCCAGACCAATCAAATCAATAATGTTGAAGGTGATCTTTTCGATTCGGCCACCCGGGAAATCTTAACCCTGGGCATGTGGGCCAGTGAACCCATACCCTTCGATCCAATGGAAGTCGCCCTGCATGATGCATACCTTAAAAATTCAGCAAAAGATGAGCGCGCTGAATTCCATATGATTCATGAGTATCCGCTGGGAGGGAAGCCGCCAATGATGACCCACCTGTTTGAAAACTCCTATGGGCAGCGGATTATCTCAGCCAAAGGGGCACCAGAGGCGCTTATGATGGTAAGTCATCTTAGCGGGATTCAAAAACAAAACATCAATGAAGCGATTTTTTCTTTAGCTAAAGAGGGGTACCGCGTTTTGGCGGTAGGACAGGCAAGCTTTGAAGGAGATAATTTTCCAAAAAACCAGCAGGAATATGAGTTTTCATTTAAAGGTCTCCTTGCCTTCTACGATCCACCAAAGAAAAATATCAGCGCTGTCCTGGATGCCTTTTACGCTGCGGGTATCGCTGTTAAGATTATCACAGGAGACAATGCACAAACCACAGGCGCCATCGCAAGGCAGATTGATTTCAAGGGTGCTGAAGATTGCATAGGCGGCGATGAGCTGATGCCGCTATCTTTAGCGCAGCTCGGTGAAAAAGTTAAATCTGTAAATATTTTCACCCGGATGTTTCCTGAGGCCAAGCTAAAGATCATCAATGCCATCAAAGCGAATAAAGAAATAGTAGCCATGACCGGGGACGGGGTGAATGACGGACCTGCATTGAAAGCAGCGCATATCGGCATCGCTATGGGTAAAAAAGGTACTGAAATTGCCAAGCAGGCAGCTTCATTGATATTGCTCGAAGACGATTTATCCAAGATGGTTGATGCGGTGGCCATGGGCAGGCGCATTTATGCCAATCTGAAAAAGGCTATACAGTATATTATATCCATTCATATTCCTATTGTACTAACCGTTTTTATACCATTGGCAATGGGCTGGATTTACCCCAATATTTTCTCACCTGTTCATATCATCTTTTTAGAGCTGATTATGGGCCCAACCTGTTCGATAATCTATGAGAATGAGCCGATCGAGAAAAATACAATGCTGCAAAAACCCAGGTCTCTGACTTCAACCTTTTTTAGCTGGAAAGAATTATCCATGAGTATCATTCAGGGATTGTTCATCACTGCAGGAACCCTTGTTGCATATCAGTATGCAGTAAATGATGGTGCGGATGAGCCTATCACCCGTACCATGGTGTTCAGCTGCCTGATATCCGCAAATATATCGCTCACGCTGGTCGACCGCTCTTTTTTCTACTCGCTTTTTACCACCATCAGGTATAAAAATAACCTTGTTCTAATCATGATAACCATTACCGTTGCTATTTCAGGTACGTTGATTTATATGCCGCCCTTGGCATCGTTTTTTGGATTTCAGTCCCTTAGTTTACTTAGACTCTTGATTAGCATTGCCTTGGGATTTGTTTCTGTTGCATGGTTTGAAATAGTTAAACTGAGAAATCGGATAGTGAAGACCAACAAGGGAATAAGTAAGTAATAAATAAACGTTTTGAGTTATAAATAAGATGAATAAAGGACTATCTCCCAAAAAACGCAAGACTAAAATCCGCCGTTTGCTTGAAATTTTAGGTCCGGGATTTGTAACTGGGGCCGCAGATGATGATCCTTCGGGAATTGCTACCTATTCTCAGACCGGAGCCCAGTTCGGTTATGGTCAGTTGTGGACCGCATTATATATGCTGCCTTTTATGATAGCCGTTCAGGAATCATGTGCCCGGATAGGATTGGTCACTGGAAAGGGGATATCTGCCGTTATAAAGGAACATTATAGCCGCACAATACTGCTTTTGGTAGTCGGACTCGTGGTGGTGGCCAATACCATAAACATTGGCGCGGATATTGGGGCAATGGCAGCGGCGATAAAGTTGCTGCTGCCATTGCCTTTTATTATTCTAACCTTGCTTTTTACGGCTACAATTCTTATTTTGGAGTTATTTGCCTCCTATAAGTTATATTCCAAGATATTGAAATGGCTAGCTCTTGCCCTCATTGCCTATCCGCTTACTTTGCTCATCATCAATCAGCCATGGGGAATTATTTTTAAGGCTACCATCATACCGCACTTTGAGTTTTCCTTCACTTTCCTGTTTATCATTACCGGCGTTTTGGGGACTACGATCTCGCCATACATGTTTTTTTGGGAAGCATCCCAGGAAGTCGAAGAGCAGAAACAACGGGACAGGGTCTTGAAGAGGAGCCGCCAGGTTAGTTGGGCCCAGATCAGGCGCATGCGTATTGACAATACTGTGGGCATGCTATTTTCAGAATTTACGACCTGGAGTATAATAATTGTAAGTGCAACCGTGCTTCATAGCAGCGATGTTAAAGATATTAAAACTGCTGCAGATGCAGCAAAAGCCATAGAGCCGCTTGTTCACAGTTTTCCCCATGCAGGTTTGTTAGCCAAGCTGATTTTCTCCTTTGGTATCATTGGTCTGGGCTTATTGGCAATACCGGTTCTCTCCGGGTCAGCTGCCTACGCCGCTTGTGAGGCATTTGACTGGAAATCGGGATTGAACCTAAAGCTGAAGAGGGCACCGGCTTTCTATGCTATAATCTGCGCAGCAACCATTATTGGTCTGGTGATGAATTTTATTGGTGTAGATCCGGTTAAGGCGCTGATCTATGCCGCAGTTTTGAACGGGGTTGCGGCAGTCCCGCTGCTGTTTCTGATTTTTAATATCGCCAGAAAAGATAAAATAATGAAAGAATATAAAAATGGCTGGTTTTCTAATATACTGTTACTAGTTACCTTTTTGGCCATGGCAGGAGCGTCGATTGCAATGTTTTATACTGTTTTAAAATGATATATTCCGAGATAAACTTGAACATGGCGATGATCTAAAAGAATAGATCGGGAAAGTTGGTAATCAGCATTCATGTTCCGGTTTTCAATTGACCTTCTAAGGATAATTTCTGCACATTTTATTAAATAATGATCAGAAGTATTTATAGAGATGATAACCATCATTGGCGCGGACCTCGGAAATATTGATCTTCGAAACACAATGTCTTCTGGGCATAATGTCTGGTGGTAATACCGATTAATTGCGAAAACGATGAAAACAATACTGGCTTTGACCGATTTTTCAGAATCTGCTGAAAATGCGTCACGTTATGCATTCGAACTTGCAAAAAGGGTTAAGGCTAACCTGATACTTTGCAATGCCATTACCGTCTCACTTTCACAGCCCATCCCAGGAGGAATGGTCTGGCCAATGGATTATGATTCTGTCATTGACCAGAGCAAAAGGGCGCTGAAGGACTGTGCCAATCTGATCGTTGATACCAGCGGTCTCCCCGATAAAGCGTTTCCCAAAGTTTCTGTAAAAGCAGAGGTGGGCGACCTCTCGGATCTAGTGCGTGAAGCAGTTCTGACCGCCAGGGTTAATCTGGCAGTGATGGGACTTTCCGGTGCCGGGGATATGCGGAGGTTTTTTCTGGGCAGCAGTACCAGGGACATGATAGATGCTGCGCAGCTACCCTTGATGCTCATACCGAAAAATGTAAAATTCAGCCCCCTTACCAAGATCGCGTTCGCAACCGATCTGAGCACAGCGGACTTCGAGGCCATTCAGTCCCTTGCGGGGCTGGCGGCAGCATTCAATGGAGAACTGCTTATCGTCCACGTTGTCGAGAATGGGGCGGGGCCCGAAAGAACAGGGAAGATCAATGACTTTATCACCCAGCTTAAGACGGACATCAACTACGATAAAATCTATTATAAAAATGTATACAATAAGGATGTCGAGGGAGGACTGGAATGGCTTAGTGAACACGGGCAAGTAGATTGCCTCGCCATGATACATCGTCCGCATGATTTTCTCGACGGGGTGCTAAAGGGTAGCCATAGCCAAAAAATGGCCAGGCTTACCGAACTCCCGCTGCTCGTATTTCCCCAGGGCCATAAGGCCGTTGTCTGTTAAAAATCTCTAGACTAAATATATTCAAAATGATTCCAAAACAATGAAAGCCGCCGTGACCCACAGCTTTGGATCACCCCTGCAGATTGAGCAGGTCAGCGTCAAAGAACCCGGAGAATATCAGGTATTGGTGAAAGTGCTTGCCTGTGGGGTTTGCCATACCGATCTCCATGCCTGTAGCGGCGACTGGCCCGTCAAGTCCAAGATGCCGCTTATTCCCCGGCATGAGGCCATCGGGATCGTAGCAGCTCTGGGCCATAGTGTAAAGAATATGAAAGAAGGCGATGTTGTGGGCGTACCATGGCTTTTTAGTGCCTGCGGATGCTGCGAATTCTGCATTACCGGATGGGAAACCCTTTGTGATGACCAGCAGAACGGCGGCTATAGCGTTGACGGAGGTTTTGCCAAATATGTGGTCGCAGATAGCCGCTATGTAGCCAGGTTTCCTTCCTATATTAATTTCTCTGAAATGGCTCCCATCATCTGTGCAGGGTAACGGTCTATAAGGGGCTTAAGGAAACCGATGCCAAGCCAGGGGAATGGGTTGCGATATCAGGCATCGGCGGGCTTGGACATCTTGCCGTTCAGTACGCCAAGGCAATGGGTTTTCAGGTCGCTGCAATCGATGTTGCGGATGATAAACTGGAACTGGCAAGAAAGCTTGGTGCTGATATCACTGTCAACGCCAGCGAAGAGGATCCCGGTGCAGTTCTGCAGAAGCAGACAGGAGGTATGCATGGCGTGCTTGTTACCGCGGTATCTCCTATCGCTTTTTCACAGGGCCTTTCCGCGCTTAGAAAAAAAGGAACCCTTTCGCTTAACGGGCTTCCGCCCGGTAGCTTTGATCTTCCCATCTTTGAAACGGTTCTGAAAAGACTCACCGTCAGGGGATCCATTGTCGGTACCCGGAAAGATATGCAGGAAGCCATTGATTTTGCCGTAGATGGAAAAGTTCATGCATGTATCCATACCGCAAAGTTGGAAGACATCAATCAGGTATTTGACAATATGAAAAAGGGAGATATCAGTGGGCGGATCGTACTGGAAATAGCAAAAGAATAGACTTGTATGGTCATGGGTGGAAAAAGAATATGAATTTAACAATAGCTGATATTAGTAAAGAAACAGAATAACTGTGTAGTAGTTCTGGCCACTAGGAGTAGAAAATATAGCTATTACCTGAACTGGCCTTTTTTTAGTAGTGAAATCGTATTTAGCTGAATTTTGTTTAATTTTTCTTGAAGTTCTAGGGCTCTGTTCTTTTCAATTAGCAAAGCCTTCAAGCGGTTAACTTCCGCGGCTAAGCGGTTTTTTCACGTAAGCAAACCTTGCATAAAAGAAGATCATTTTCGAGTCGGGCTTCATAAGTGGGCCTATCTTCCTTAAAACCAGAATTATTATAGTGATTTGGACATTTTAGTTTAGTAAGGTCCATCTTAAAAGGCATAATTAATTGTTAGCTAAAGATAAAAATTAAACCCTCCTAAATTTTATTCGATTAAGCGCAGACAGTAAATATCTTGAATTAGGGCACTTATTTTTATAATATAACTATCTTCATCATGAATTTATCAATCGTTGACTTATATGTGTATTCCGGCAAAAGTGGGGAAGAACCAGATTTAGTGAAATACGCAGGTATAGAGGATATAAGTGTTTTTTGGTTTAAATTTGTAAAAATCCTTTTCTGGACAATAAGAGTTTGTTCATTGATTTCAATAGTCGAGGTTTTGCTTTTTTTCTGATACCAACCAAACTCTACAGGAAACTTTACCGGATGGCATACTTACGGCCTGCTCTGGGAGAAAGGATCTTTGAAATTTTATGTAGATGATGTATTAAAATCAACCGTTACCAGAACAAGTGTGCCTGCTGTTCCCATGTATGTTATTTTAAGTAATGGGGTAGAATGTAATGACACTGACGGAACAGGATTTCCTAATGAATACGTAGTTGACTATTTCCGCTGGTATCAAAATTAATCATTAACATCAGATTGCGCTATCAAATCATTGTAACAGGGGTATTTAAATTTAAATGCCCCTGCTTTATACAGTCGGAGATGCGCATCAAAAACGGTTCTTAAGGAATTAATTTCGCTGCACGCAACTTTTCAAACAGTGCATAAAAAGATTCCTCTGTATCCTGAAACAAGGTAAACCCTAGTTTTCTACTTTTAGACATATCGGTCATGACTTCAATTGGTCTTCCCAGATCAAGGTCGGTGTGCCATGCCGATGACAAACGGCTTAGATTTTCTTCTTTTAGTCTATACTTTTGGGCGATTTGTTGCCAGATCTCAGCATCATTGGCCAATTCTGTTTCCAGAGTTTGAATCTTACCTTCAAAACCTAATGGTTCTATATCGAAATAGACTGCTATACATTTCCATAATCTGCTCCAGCGGAACACATCACCATTAACAATGTTAAAAGCTTCATTTTTGGCTACTTCAGTTGTTGAGGCCCAGATCAAATGCTCAGCTAGTATATTCGCATCGGTAACATCCGAAAGGCCATTCCACTGCGCTGCAGAACCTGGCCATTTAAACGAGCGGCCGGTTTCTTTACAGATAGTGGCATATACGGCTAAAGTGGTGCCAAGGTTCATGGCATTTCCTACTGCTTTGCCGATAACCGTGTGCGGCCTGTGGATACTCCATGTAAAACCGTCACGTGCTGCTGCGGCATATACTTCATCTTCCTGTGCATAATAAAAGTTCTCCATCTCTAAACGCGGATGTTCCTCTCTTAATGGAGTCTCGGGTAGAAAACCTTCTTTTGCGTAAGCTTCAAAAGGACCGAGATAATGTTTTAATCCGGTTACTAAGGCTACATGCTCGACTGATTTTTTTTCAGACAATACATTTAACAGATTGCGTATCATCAAACTATTCACCCTGATGTTTTCGGCTTCGGTGTCGTTGCGCATCCAGGTGGTAATATAAATGTGGGTAGGAGCGATGTCTTCTAATGCTGATTTTAAGCTATTGATGTCTAAAAGATCTGCCGCAACGGGCTTAAGTCCCGTTATTTCTTTATTTGGTGTGCGGGCCAAACCATAGGTTTCCCAGCCTTTGGCTATCAGGCTTTCAGCCAGATTACTACCTGCTATTCCGCTCGCACCTACCACTAATGCTATTTTGCTCATGATGTTCTAATTTTTTAACAAAACTAGTGCTGGCTGCTTGCTCTACTCTTGACCTGAGTCAAATAATACGCTTGATCTGGATCAAGTGTATTTGTAGCGTGATCCGTTGAAAAAATTATCTTTGTGCTTCGTAAAGGTTTATTCGCTATGATTGATGTACTTTTTAAACATATTCAGGAAAAAGTTCCCCTTAGCGATCGGGATAAAGAAGCTGTACAATCCTTTTTTTCTCCTAAGAAATTGAGGAAAAAACAATATCTGTTACAGGCAGGTGATGTTTGCAAACATTTGACTTTTGTAGCCAAGGGGCTGCTCCGTACTTATAATGTTGACAGCAAAGGTGATGAGCACATGAGTATTTTCGGTTGGGAGGGTTGGTGGATATCTGATTTTAATAGCTTTTTAACAGGGGAGCCCGCATTGTTCAACATTGATGCCATAGAAGATTCAGAACTGCTTTTGATTTCGCGGAGCGATTATGATGCTTTGACGCTTGCAGTACCCATTATGGACCGGTACTTCCGTATACTTTATCAAAATAGCTTGATTACGAAAGAGCGCAGATTGATGAGTTCCATCACCCACAGTGCGGAAGAAAAATATCTTTTACTAGTGGAATCTAATCCACAGATCATAGCCCGCATACCACAGAATCTTATTGCCTCTTATCTTGGCATCGCACCAGAAACGCTTAGTCGTATTAAGAAGAATTTAGCTTTCAGAAGGTAAATTTATAATCAATGCAGAACTAAAGGCTCTGCATTGATCAGTGAAATTAGAGCGGTTAATGATTATTAGTTTTTAGTGAAATACTCCCAGCCCGAAGCGGTAACGCGGGTACAGGTCATGGCTTGTGTGCCGTTTTCACTTGAAATGAATTTCCCGTTGTTTCCCCTGAAAGCAATTTTGCCATCTGCCGCAACAACCCAGTCGAATTTTTCCCAATCGCCTATGGTTGCTCGGTTACAGGTAATGGCCTGCGTACCATTTTCTGACGATACATATTTGCCCATGCTCCTTAGGGCCACCTTACCACCTCCGGCATCTATAACGGTAAACCGTTCAGTTGATGTGGCTGTGGTAGTGGTACAGGTCATGGCAGCGGTACCGTTCTGTGCACTCACATATTTGTTGTTGAAACCTTTTAGCGAAATCACTGTGCCGAATGGAATGTTTGAGCCTCCATTGTTTACACGTGCAATAATCGCATCGTTAATCGCGCTTAACAAAGAGTTGCCTCCTGTGGCATCAGCATTCAAGTCCCAGATCATGATTCCTCCAGTACGGTCGTAAGCTAAATTGGTTTTGCTTTTGATTGTGGGAATGCCATTGTAACCAATATTGCCAAAAGTATCTGAATTTGGACTCCCGCCTTGCGCAAGGATATCTTTATAATCGAGGTAAGAAGAAGACGAACGTCCATAGAAAGGAACGCCCAATAGTTTTCGCTGCTGAAAGTCCACGCCCTTGCCAATAATCGATCGAGTTTACTGCATAATTATAGGTAGAGTGGTTGGCACCACCACCATCATAAGCCATCAGGTTTAAAAAATCCACTGCGGCAAAAACGCCACTTTGAATGCTCCCACCATTTTCAGAAACTACAGCAGCTGTAAGTAGTTTTCCGTTGTTATGCAGTGCGGTACTCAATTGTTGCATCAAGAGCGTATAATTATTGGCCGAACTCCCATTATCTGGATATTCCCAGTCGATATCTACCCCGTCGAGGTTATACTGGTTTACGAAACTGATCATATTATTAGTGAAATTGGTTCTATAACCCGAATTGGCTGCAAGACTTTCGAATGCACTATCGTTGCCGTTGTTCCATCCACCAACAGCAATAAGCACTTTTATACCTGCGGCATGGCCCGAACTCACCAGGCTTTGCAATTTAGAAGGGTTTTCTACCGCTTGAAGTCCACCGGTTGAATTGGGCAGTACAAAGGCATAATTAACATGGGTAAGTTTACTGAACTGGATCTGATTTACAGCACCCGCCCAAGAGGGCATATAGCCTACCACTCTAAAGGAGGTGCCTGGGATAAGTGAGGCGACGGCCATTTCGTTTTTTTTGCCTTCGAAAAGATCGCTGCCTTGATCGGGATTGATCTCTGATTTTTTACAGGAATATAGCACTATAAGGGCGAACAGTGTTCCAAGCCATGTTTTTGTTGCATTTCTCATAAGTTTTTCAATTAATTGGTTAGTGATTTATATTTAGGTTATGATCTCATCATACGATGATAGGCACGTAATAGGCATATAGAGAAAAGCTATTTCTCCTATGTCATCATACAATGTATTGAAGTCAATAAATCCAATTCCAGTACCCTATCTCTACTAATGTAAACGTATTATATTTATTTTGTGTGTTTATTATTACGGTTTAGTAGTATATAATCGTTACCATGCAGTTCTAACGATTGAAATTTTATATTGGAACAGGATATATAAAGCTTTGATTCGCTTTTCCCTAAGTGAGAGATCATAAAATTGACTCCTTCAGATCAAGAAGGTATGCGCAGATATTTTTTCAGTTTAATGATTTAAACAATTCACCAGCACATTCTAATCCTGTTTTAATGTAATTATCATATTTCGTTCATAAGTTTTGTCACCTTATACAAGCCACTACAAATGTTTTATTTTTAGCCAGCGGATTAATTCTTAGTAGAAACCGTAAACATTAGTTAATGTAAAAAGCCTTTCAGGATTGAAAGGCTTTTGCAATTTTTAATAATATGAAATTTACTTTTTTCTAAGGGTTTTGAGACAAATTAGGATTTTTATCTCTTTCGGTTTGTGGAATAAAATAAATTATCCTCGCATCTGTTGGGTTGATGGTTTGATTAACCGAGCCATTGATCGTGGATTGTGTACCTGGATAATCTCTTACCACCGGGCGGTTATTCCTAAACAGATCGTAAGCCCTATGGCCTTCAAAGGCCAGTTCAAGCCATCTTTCTTCCAGTACAATATCTAAAATGCTGTGGGCTGGTGTAACATCTGCCAAGGTATATGTTGGAATCCCGGCGCGGGTCCTGATCACATTAACATCATCCAATGCCAGCTGGGTATTGTTCAGCTTTGCATTTCCCTCAGCCCGGTTTAAATATTGTTCTGCCAATCGAAGGTAAACCGGAGAAGTTAAATTAATAACGCCCTCTTGCAGGTTATTTTTATTAACGTAATAGATTGGGGTAGCAGGCGTTAATTTGGGGTTTAACTGTTGAACGCCATTAATGATATAAGGAGAGATAAAACTCTTGCGCTTATCCTGAGGGTATTTATTAAGGAAGGTGTAGTATTTTACCGAAGCATAAATCTCTCCCCAGCCACTCTCTCCCTGGCCTAAGGCATTACCATTGGCATCACCACTATAATATAACGAACCAATGGCCGAATAATCATAGTTTTCTGTTTTGGTATGTTTAATGGCAAAAATATTTTCAGTGTTTTTTTCAGGATCGCCTCTAAAATAGGTTTGGAATGCTTCATTCTGTAGCAATTGATATTTGCCTGAGCTAATTACCATATTGGCATATTCGATGGCTTTGGCGTTATTGTCCATGTAGAGATAAACCCTTGAAAGAAGTGCATAGGCAGCTAATTTTGAAGCAAAGCTATTGCCTTTTTTGTCATCGGTTAGGAATTGCGAAGCTTTTAAAAGATCGGCAATAACGAAATCGTAAACCTGGGCTACGGTACTTCTTTTAATTGTTGCGGCATCGGCTTCACTGATTGTTTCGTTCAAAATTGGTATGCCAGGGTTCGAGATTGGGTTTTGTTGATACGGTCTTCCGAACATCCGTACCAAATTAAAATGTAACATTGCCCTAAGGAATAGGTTTTCCCCTTTAATCTGTAATAATTCTGCCGAGCCATTATCTGGTATAACTTTAATAATCTTATTTGCAGCCGAGACAATATAGTAGGCTTGCTGGAAATAAGCAGTCGCATTCGCTGAATTTACCAGATGTGTATATTTATACAAATTGGTCACATCACTTGATGAGCCCTGACCCTGGGCAACTTCATCAGAAGGGAGTTCGGCCAGCCAGTGATAGTTGTTTTCGTAATTTAACGATTTTAAAGTGGCGTAGTTGCCTAATGTAGCTGTTCGCATACCTTCAATGGTAGTCAAAAGATTGGCATCCTCTACTTTATCTGAAGGAAAATATGTTTTTCGACAAGCAGGTGCGGTAAAAAGAACACTGGCTGCAATGGCGAATTTTATAATGTGATTTTGATATATTTTCATGATAATCTTATTAATAGTTAGAATGTTAGGTTAACGCCAAAAACAACTCTTCTGCTTGTTGGGTATCTGAAAGATGATGTACCATTAGTTAAATCAACCTCAGGGTCTACACCCGAAAATTTGGTAGCGGTAAATAGGTTATCCCCACTAACATATAAACGGGCTGAATTTATCGAAGCCTTCTTTAACCAATTTGCAGGCAGATTATATCCTACAGTTACATTTCTCAATCTCAGATAACTTCCATCCTCTAAAAAACGGGTTGAGCTTTGGTGCGATTGCGCATTTCCTCCAAATTTAGCCTGTGGATGTGTAGCATCGGTTTGGCCTGGGGTTGTCCACCTTACCGAACCCTTAGGTAATACCTGTTGATTATAACTTTCGTATACGCCATCGTTATCGAAATAAAAGCGGCTATCATTATATACCCAGTTGCCATATACAAAATTTAAAAAGGCTGAAAGCGTGAAGTTTTTATAAGCCAGTGTATTGGTTAATCCACCACTAAATTTTGGTGCCGCGGATTTGCCTGTATATTGTCTGGTTGCCTGATTATAAGTACTGGTGACACCGCTGGGATCATCTAATTTTTCCCAAAGAGGCTTGCCATCTGCCGGATTTACACCTGCCCATTTTTGCATGTACCATTCATCCATATCGTGGCCTAATGCGATTGGTTGCGTACCACTATTTACAACCAGTAATCCCTGATTCAACTCCATCACTTTGTTGCGGTTGAAAGACATGTTAAAGCTGGTTTCCCAATTAAAGTCTTTTTGCTGGATGTTTTTAGTGTTAATGGTAAACTCGATACCTCTGTTTCTTACCTCACCAACATTTCTTCGAATACTGCCATAACCAACGGTTGAGGGAAGAGGAACTGCAAATAATAGGTCTGAATTACGTTTGTCGTAAGCATCGATAGTAATGTCTATACGTTTAAATAAACCAAAATCCAGCCCCAGGTTATATGCGCTTGATTTTTCCCAGGTCAAATCTGGATTAGCTATTTGTGTAGGAAAAGCACCTGTTTGACCATTGTAAGATGCTGCGGCATTTAAGTTGTAGAGACCGAGCGATTCGTATAAGCCATCTGGATTGTCGTCAGCCCTGAATGTCTGGTTTCCAGTAGTACCAAAACTGGCCCGCAGTTTTAAAAAGGTAAGTGTAGTATTGCTCTTTAAGAAATCTTCATTCGATAGAATCCATGATGCCCCTGCCTGGTAAAAAGTTGCAGCAGGATTGTTTTTTCCAAACCGTGAAGAATATTCGTTAACTATCGAGGCGACTAAATAATATTTGCTTTGATAACTGTAATCTGCCTGAGCCAAGTATTTGATGTTTTGATATTGATCGTACCTACCCGTTGGCTTGTCGGTAATATCGGTTGCCGTATTGATAGCATCTAATCCTGCGGGTAAACCCTTTGCGGTAATTCCGGACGCATCATATTTGTAACTTTCTACCTCTGCAACCCCTAAAACACTCAGGCTATGATTGCCAACATTCACATTATACTTAACCCTGTTGGAAGTTAATAATGTTGTTGAAAATGTATTGTCTAAAGATGCTGTACCTAAATTTGTCGCTCCACTCTGGCTTCTTCTATCATAATAACTGTTTGATCGTCCATTTGCGATTGTAGCCCGGTTATAGCTGGAAAGTGTCAGGTTTTTGAGTAGGTCATAATCCAGGTTTACATCTCCGGTAGTGGTGTAACTTCTGGCTTTTGAATAGTTATATTGTAAGCTTTGTAAAAAATTAGAACGGTCTCTGCCTTTCCACGAAGGGATATTACGGGGATCTGTCGGATTGCCTGCAGCATCGTATGCCGGGTCGAAAGGCATATTTAAATAGGCTTGATAAACAGCGTCTTCAGGATTATAATTGTCGTTGATTACAATTCCACTCAACAAAGCGGTCAGTTTTAATTTTTTGGTTAACTGCGAAGTAAGGTTGGCCCTTAAACTGTATTGGGTTTTATCATTATTGATTAAAGTTCCTTCTTCTTTAAAATAATTGCCCGAAATATAGAATTGAGTTTTCTCACTCCCTCCTGATGCGGTTAAGGTATGGTTATTTATCAACGCTGTTCTAAAGGCTTCATTCCACCAGTCCGTATTCGTATTGACCAATGATGGATCTGGAGGAGTAGTGAAGAACGATTTCTGGTAATCGTAAAGCTGTTGTGCATCCATCAGCTTAAAATTGCCGGTAGTGGCTTTTGCAATACCTATAGTTGAGTTTAGACTAAATCTGGTTTCACCCGCCTTTCCTTTTTTGGTAGTTACTATAATAACACCATTGGCGGCTCTCGATCCGTATAAACCTGTAGCAGCGGCATCTCTGAGAATGGTGATGTTGTCTACATCTGCAGGATTATAAGTACCACCAATATTTCCGTCCACAACAATTAGTGGCCCGGTACCTGCATTGATGCTCCCTACACCACGTACTACTACTTTTGAGCCGGCTGTTGGATCGCCAGAGGCAGAGCTGGCCACTACACCTGGTGCTTTACCCTGGAGTAGGTTGCCGAGATTTACCGACGTTACATCATTAAGTTGTGAGCCACTTACGGTAGTCACCGCGCTGGAAATTTCTGATTTCTTCTTTGTGGTATAACCAACAACAGTTACTGCATCTAACTCTGTTGACTGATCCGTCAAAGAAATATCCAACGAATTACTTGTTCCCAGCTTAGCGGTTCTTGTGGTAAAGCCCAGGGCTTTAAATTCGAGTATGCTTCCCTCTTCCGCGCTGATGCTGTACTTTCCATTGGCATCGGTTTGTACGGCACTTTTCGTACCTACAACTGTTATGGTAATTCCGGGAAGCGGGAGTTTTTTACTGTCTGTCACTGTACCCGATATGGTACGGTTTTGTGCCTTTACGGTGAAAATACAGGCAATAAGGGAGATCATTAAAAGAAATCTCTTCATGTTTTTTTAGGTTAGGTGAGGTTAGTTGTTTATTTTATTATTACTGAGGGACATTAATCAGATTATGGAGGACTAAAAGTTATTCTTACATTCATAAATAATATACTTTGTATAAAATGATTACTACTAAACTATAACCATAAAAATTAATATCAATCTTTAATGCAACGCAAACGTTTGTGTGAAATATTGATGAGATTGCAGGATTGTGTAAGAATTAAGCGGTTTGAATACGCTATTATTAAGGTGTTCAGTAAAATTGGATTTTATAGAGCGCAAACGTTTGCCTTTTTTGTTGATTAGCCTTCTTTTTTTAGGTTTAAGGTTATTTATTTTGGCGGTTTAAAGAGAATGATTGAATAATTTTGAATTTGTGTTGGTTTTTTTTATTTAAAGCGTAAATAATAATTTGTTTAATTGTTTTTTAAAAGAAAATGATTGTGTTGAAATCTTTTTAAATTCCCCGACAAATTCTTTAGATTTCTTTTAACCTCTAACGTCATTATATATTAATGGTTTCGTAGTTACCATTAAGCAGTTAAGGAGCATTCAGATATCCAATTGTATTAACGTATGTTTCTCTGAATGTCCTTAAATCTTTAATGATAGCGTTGTAGCTTTAACATTAAGCAGTTAAAAAAAGGTTAAAAGCTTCAGGATAGTCTTAAAGACCTTACATATTTCAAAACAAAAACAACCTATTTGCAGTTAGTTTCGTAATCACATTATGGGTATTTAATTGTGGCTGGCTGTAGGTTATTGATAATTGTATAGTGAATTTGTTAAATGATGTCACGTTCCTTTTGTTTTTCTGTCAAAACTTGTAAATTGCCTTAACAAAAAGCAACAAATTGTCAGTTATTCGAACCGAAAAAATCCTTACAATAAACCGACAAAATGATAATTTAAGAGGGAACTAAAGAATAAAGCCCCTTTTAAAACCTATAAAACAGTTATTACGTAGATAGATATAAAGGAATATATATTTATCAAAACGATATTCTTACCGTATTTTTTAGGCTGGGGGATATGTATACTGCCTTTTATCCACCCAAATGGCGCAATTGTTGATAAAATAAACGAAATGGTACAGTCGCTTTTATAATTTATTTTATAGTTTAGGGACGTAGCTGTTAAGAAAGGTATTATGGAAGCAAAATTTTCACCACAGGTTAAAGATGTAATCTCTTTTAGTAGGGAGGAAGCTCTCCGTTTGGGGCACGATTACATTGGAACCGAGCATTTATTATTGGGCCTCATCCGCGAAGGCGATGGTATGGCTATAAAAATTTTACGATCGTTAGGGGTTGATACCGGTAAATTGCGCCGCTCAATTGAAGATGCCGTTCGCGGTACTTCGAGTGTTACAGTAAACTTGGGCAATATTCCATTAACTAAACAGGCAGAAAAAGTTTTAAAGATTACTTACTTAGAAGCTAAAATATTTAAAAGCGATTTAATTGGCACCGAACATTTATTGTTATCGGTTTTGAGAGATGATGATAACATTGCCTCACAGATCCTGTTACAATATGGCGTTACTTATGATGTTTTTAAACAGGAGGTTGAAGTGAATAAGAATGGTTTCAGAGATGATATCTCAAACAGTGCCTCTACAGGAGGTGATGATGATTATCGTGAAGAAGAAAGCTTTAGTACACCTAAAAAGGTTTCGGATATAAAATCTAAAACCCCGGTTTTGGATAACTTTGGTCGTGATTTAACAAAGGCTGCAGAAGAAGGTCGTTTAGACCCGATTGTTGGCCGCGAGAAAGAAATCGAACGTGTATCACAGATTTTATCCCGTAGAAAAAAGAACAACCCGATTTTAATCGGTGAACCAGGTGTTGGTAAATCTGCAATTGCAGAAGGTTTGGCTTTACGCATTGTTCAACGTAAGGTTTCGCGTGTGCTTTTTGGCAAACGTGTAGTGACCTTAGATTTAGCATCATTGGTGGCTGGTACTAAGTACCGTGGCCAGTTCGAAGAACGTATGAAAGCCGTGATGAACGAGCTTGAAAAATCGACAGATGTAATTTTATTTATTGATGAGATCCACACCATTGTTGGTGCAGGTGGCGCATCAGGTTCATTAGATGCATCGAATATGTTCAAGCCTGCATTGGCAAGGGGCGAAATTCAATGTATCGGTGCCACAACTTTAGATGAATACCGTCAGTATATTGAGAAGGATGGCGCTTTAGACCGTCGTTTCCAGAAAGTGATGGTAGAGCCTGCTACACCAGATGAAACTGTAGAAATTTTAACCCGTATTAAAGATAAGTACGAAGAACACCATGGTGTTACGTATACCGACGAAGCAATTTTAGCCTGCGTTACTTTAACATCGCGTTATATTTCTGACCGTTTCTTACCAGATAAAGCTATCGATGCTTTAGATGAAGCAGGATCCCGTGTTCACTTAACGAACATTCATGTTCCACAGAACATTATCGATATCGAAGCTAAAATTGAAGATATCAAGTTAGAGAAAAACAAGGTTGTACGTAGCCAGAAATATGAAGAAGCTGCAAAACTCCGCGATACTGAGAAAAATTTAATTGAAGAATTAGATAAAGCAAAAGCAGAGTGGGAAGCTGAAACCAAAACTAAACGTTACGAAGTATCAGAAGATAACGTTGCTGAAGTGGTTTCGATGATGACGGGTATTCCGGTGCAACGTGTTGGACAGACCGACAGTGCCAAACTGTTGAATATGTACGATAAAGTGGCTGAGAAAATTATCGGTCAGGATGATGCGATCAAGAAATTGACCAAAGCCATCCAACGTACAAGAGCAGGCTTAAAAGATCCTAAGAAACCAATTGGTTCATTCATTTTCTTAGGCCCAACAGGTGTAGGTAAGACAGAATTGGCAAAAGAACTGGCCCGTTTCATGTTCGATAGTGATGATTCTCTGATTCAGATCGACATGAGTGAGTACATGGAGAAATTCGCGGTATCACGTTTAGTGGGCGCGCCTCCGGGATACGTGGGTTACGAAGAAGGTGGGCAGTTAACTGAAAAAGTAAGGAGAAAACCTTATGCAGTAATCCTATTGGATGAGATTGAAAAAGCGCATCCTGATGTATTCAATATCTTATTGCAGGTTTTGGATGAAGGACAGTTAACCGATAGTTTAGGTCGTAAAGTTGATTTTAGAAATACAATCATCATCATGACTTCGAACATTGGTGCCCGTCAGCTAAAAGATTTTGGTCAAGGTGTGGGTTTCTCTACTGCGGCGAAAACAAACCAGGCCGATTCCCACAGTCGTGGCGTAATTGAAAGTGCTTTAAAACGTGCCTTCGCTCCTGAGTTTTTAAACCGTGTGGATGATGTGGTGGTATTCAATAGCCTGGGCAAAGAAGAAATCTTCAAAATTATCGATATCGAGTTAAAAGCTTTATTCGGTCGTGTGCATACTTTAGGTTATGAGATTGCATTAACCGATAACGCTAAAGAATATATCGCTGACAAAGGTTTTGATAGTAATTTTGGAGCCCGTCCGTTAAAAAGAGCGATCCAGAAGTATTTAGAAGACCCAATTGCTGAAGAGATCCTTAAAGGTGAATTAACCGAGGGTGATGTTTTAGAGATTGATTATGATAAAACTAGCGAGTTGATCTCAATCGCCCACAAAAAGGGCGAAAAGAAAAAAGAAGAGCCGAAACAAGAAGAAGATTCTTCGAGTAAATAAATAAGAAACTCCCGATGAAAGTCGGGAGTTTTTTTGTTTTAATTCTTTAAGGGAGTCTGCAAACAAACCGGTTGCTTAAAGGGTGAAAGATAAATTATTTTTTTACAGAAGATCATCGTATATTTCGTTAAGCTATCTACTATATATGAAATTTATCGTTTACCCCTTGGTATGCATAACGATATGTTTTGCATTATCCTGTAAAAAAGGAACTGATTCTGATTCTTCACCAACAGATGATCCATCAGTGATTTCCACAACAACCAATATTAATAATGATGCCCTGTTAAAGCTCGTAAACGACACCCGAATAACTGGCTGTACCTGTGGAACAACTGTTATGCCACCAGTGGGTGCACTAAACTGGAGTGTGAATTTAAGTTCTGCCGCAATTGGCCACAGTAAGTATATTGCATCGATCAGAACACTATCGCACACTTCTGCAAATGGCGACAATGTTGGTGCAAGAGTTAAAGCCACCGGATATACCTGGACGGTGGTTGGCGAAAATATTGCGTCAGGGCAAACTTCCGAAACACAGGTTTTTAACGATTGGATTAGAAGCGAAGATCATTGCAAAAATATTATGAATGCTGCTTTCAAACAAATGGGGGCCGCTAAAACAGAGTATTATTGGGTGCAGGTTTTTGCGGCGAAGTAAAGCATTCAGGTCTATTCCCAACTTTAACGGAAAAGACTTTGATTTCCAGTCAGGTTAGAAAGATTGGAGATTCAAAATAATATTTTTTTCAAATTAAATCCTGTAATGCTTGATAATAGCGGTTATAATTTTCCGGATCAGTATTCAAAAATAGAAAAGGCTCAATCAGTTCCAATTCCATTAATAAAAATTCGCCATTTACAAAGGTGCCATCTACCCTGGCATAAAGACAGTTTTTAGCAAATAAACTCACATAATTTTGCGCTATTGCAATTAGGTCTTCATTTGGCTGTTGTGGATGTACAGATCCGCCATGTGCTGGTTGTACCCTAAAATCGCCCGCTTTAGCTTGCTTGATTAGGGAATGACTGTATTTGCCATTAAAGAAAACGAAAGACCATTCTCCACTTTGTAAAATTTCGGGCAAAAATGGCTGTACAATAAAATCTTCATTCTGAACCAGCTGCTGGAGTTTATGGTTAATTTCATGCACATTATCGGCTGTTACCTTAAATGTATTTTTTGCACCACCGCTCACACAGGGTTTTACAATTAATTTATCGGTATTAAATTTTTCGAAGAAATGGTTCAGGTTTATGCTTTCTTTTTTATTGATAAAAATACTGGGCGTTATCTTTAAACCTGCTGTTTCAATCTCTTGAAGGTACCTTTTATTCGAATTCCATCTAACGATATCTATTGAATTGAGCAACTGAACTTTTTTTTCTTCCAAATGGTCGAGCCATTTACAAAAATCTTCAATCAGGTCAAAATAATCCCATGGTGATTTTAAAATGGCCAGTGCATAATTTTCCCAATTTATATTTTGATCATTCCAGATTACCTTTTCAATCTTAAGCCCTTTTTCTTTTAAAAAATCTAAAAGTTTATCATCTTCACTTTCAACAGTAGTGGTATCATATGCCCCTTGATCCAGATAGGTTATTAATGCAATGTTCATGGGGCTAAAACTAAGTTTAATGATTGTAGATTACAAATCTACTGCTTTGAAAAGCTGAAAAATACTTCCGGAGAGACTGAACTAAAACAGGCTTACCTGATTGCTCGGGATTTTAAATAAGCTGTGATCTAAAATAATATCCTTAACATTTAAGCCATTTAAACGGCAATGTAACCTGAAATTATCCCTGATCATTTGCGAGATATTTCCATCACCGCGCATCCGGTCGCCAAATCTGCTATCGTTTACATTACCCCCGTGGCAACTCTGAATCATGTGCCAGACCTTATCAAAACGGTCGGGGAAATTCTTGCGCAGCCAGTCTTCAAATATCTGTCCAATTGCACCGTTTAGCCGTACTACGGTATAACCGGCCTTAATTGCCCCGGCATGGGCAACCGCTTTTAATATTTTTGGTATTTCGTGGTCGCTTAACCCCGGAACAAGGGGCGCAACCATCACCCCCATGGGTATTCCGGCTTTGCTCAACTCTTCAACCACCCTTAAGCGTTGTTTTGCAGTTGTAGTCCGCGGTTCCATTACCTGCCGCAGATCTTCATTTAAACTATTGATGGAAACATATACCATGCAGAGGTTTAATTTGGCCATTTCCTGTAAAATATCCTGATCGCGGAGGATTAAGGAGTTTTTGGTAATCATCCCGATAGGTTGTTTATAAGCCAGTGCGATTTCCAGCAGTTGCCTGGTCAGTTTAAATTTCCTTTCGGCAGGTTGGTAACAGTCGGTATTGCCAGAAAGTGATATCGTGGTAGCATCCCAACCTTTTTTCTCCAGAAATTTTTTAAATAACTCGGGTGCATCTTTTTTGACGATTATTTTTCTTTCGAACTCTATCCCTGCACTATAACCCCAATATTGGTGAGAGTTACGCGCATAACAATAGGTACAGCCATGTTCACATCCCTGATAAGGATTTAAGGAGTATGCCATACCCACATCCGGACTATCTACCTTGTTGACGATGGTTTTCGAATTTTCAAAAATAAACGCAGTTTTACGATCGCTTTCTTCCCAATCGTCTATTCCTTCCTGATGTTCTTTTACGTAAACATCTTTTAAAAATTTGTTGTGTGGATTTACCTGGGCACCCCGGCCCTTAAAATATTGTTTTTCTTCTTCACCAATCATGATTTAAAATTACTAATATTTTTAGTAATTTTAAGGTGTTATCAGGATGGACTTTTCAACAATTTAATGTTGGCCTTCAATTATTTTACTTTTTGGAGAGCGGCACATAATCCATGGGGACCATATCGGCTACTTTTTCGTATGCCCAGAAGCCTTCGTACAACAGCGACCGGGAGTCGTAAATGCCACCATTCTCATAAAAACGGACGCCTTCACCTGTTAAATTGGCCACAGATATTTCATTTTCAGGCACATCTAGTGGTCTGAAAATCCAGAAACCGGTATTGGAATAGGCAAGAGATTCTTTTTCTTTAGTGTATTGGATCAACAAGGCATCCGTATAACTCAGGTATTTTAAATTCTGATTAAAATAATGCACCAAAGTATCGGTGAGCACGTCGGCTCTCGAAAATCTGTCAATGGTTTTTGGCATTTCCTTCTGTTTCATCCAAAAGTTAAATAAAGCAGTATCTATTTTACCTTTAGTCTGTCTGATGCCTGTTTTTTCGGGTACGGCCTTAATTTTCTCTAAATTGGTATTAATTACGTATTCAGGATAACGGTTAGGGTTGGGCACTTTAATCATTTTGTTGATGATAAACCCTTCTTCCTGTGTTTTGTTGGCATAAAGCGAGCGGAAGAAATGCTGAGATGAACCATAATAAGCTACTTCTCTTGCCGCAATATATTTTTTCTTTTTCGCTGCCGAAGCCTTTAATTCTTCAAAAAACGGGTGACCGGAATAATAAATAATATGGGTACGTGAATTATACTCGAAACGATCGAGCATATATTTAAGGCGGTAACCTAAAGCCTTATTTTCGACGATCAGAAATTCAGTAGTAGAAACGGTTAGGGTGCTTTTGGTAATGTCGAAATCTACATTTAAAACCTGTGGATTTAAGATCTTGCATTGTGTAGCGTTGGGTGTTTTGCCAATAAAAAAGTCTTTAAACTGATTGATGTATTTTTGGCGGTTAGGATCGGCCCGGATAACAACTTCCTCGAGTTGGGCAACATTTTCTTTTAAAACCAGCTCTACCTGTACCGACTTATCGGAAATGATTACACTTTTCGAATAGGGGAGGTAACCTACAATCTGAACGAGCAGATCGTAACTGCCCGGCTTTAGGTTTGAAAGTTTAAACCGGCCATCATTATCGGCCACCGTAGCAATTTTATAACCACTCAAATAGATACTGGAGCCAGGTAATCCATCTTTTTGATCCCTAACTATACCACTAATCGAGAAGGTGTTTTGAGCAATGGCATTAGTGCCCAGAATGATCAGCATGAGGGCTACTAAAAAGCTTTTAATCATGGAGACGAATGTAACCAAAAGGCTTAATATTTATTAAAAACGAAAAAGATTTTTAACAATTTTAACATTTGAAATTAATCGTTATTTCGAGCGGAGTGGAGAGCCCGAAGACTTAGTGAAGCAAAATTTCCAAAATAGATTAAATCTTTATTTTTTTTGCTCAGCATTAATGGGCGGCACATAATCCATTGGCACACTGTCGGCAATTTTTTCCCAGGCCCAATACCCTGAATAGAGCATAGAGCGGGGATTATATATGGAGCCATTTTCGTAAAAATATACTGGAGCAAGCTGTAGGGTGATGGTCGAAATCTGATAATCAGGCATATCGAGCGGTCTGGTTATGGACAAACCAATCCGGTTGGCGTAAGCCGGATCTTCTCTTTCTTTAGTATAAACCACATAAAGTTTATCGGCAAAATTGATGCTTTTTATATTTTGGTTCTCCACATGTACCAGGGTATCCTGGGGAACAGGCGCGCGACTTAAAATAGATATTCCACCAGGCAGGTTTTTCTTTTTAATCCAATAGCTTAAAGAATCTCCCACGGTAATGGTTAGTGGCCGGGTTAAACCGGTTTGCACTTTTGTTAAATGTTTAATATTGGCATTGATGATACTGTCAGATGGTTTATCGGGGTTTTCTTTTGTGATCAGTTTATTAATGATAAAGCCTTCTTCGGTTGCGCGTTGATTAAAAATCGACTTAAAAAAGTGTTGTGAAGAACCTAAATATGCCGTAAGCCGCTTTTGTGCCCAGATTTTCTTTCTGCGTTCCGATCCTTTTAGATCCTCGTAATAAGGAAAACCTTCATAATAAATAATCCTGGTTTTACTATCGTATTCGAAATTGTTCAGCAGATATTTAATCCGGTACCCGAGAGCTTTATTTTCGATAATAAGAAACTGTGTGGTTTTTACAGTAAGTTTAAGTGTTGCTTTGTCATAATCGATTATTAGTACATTCGGATTAATGATTTTGCATTGTTCGGCGTTGGGCGTGGTGCCGATAAAATAACCTTTAAACATTTCAATATAATGTGCTCTGTTGGGATCGGGTTTAATCGTTACTTCGGCCAATTGTGTGATACTTTCTTCTAAAGTGAGATCAAGCTTTACGGCTTTATCCGAAATCACTACATTTTTATTTAAAGCTTTAAAGCCAATAAGCTGTATCAGTATATCGTAATTTCCGGGTTTTAAAGGTAGTGTGTATTGGCCATCATTATCAGTAACTGTAGCAATTTTATAACCGCTTACGTAAACGCCGGCACCGGGTAGGGCTTCCCCGCTTTTATCTTTAACTATACCCGAAAGAACATAACTTTGTTGCGCAGAAGAAAATTGACCAATAAATAATAATGATATTAAAAGTATTAAGGATCTCATGCTTTAAATATAAAACTAATTCATTAGTTTATTCTGATGCAAAAGAAAAATTACTCACTAGTTTTGAGTCTTACACAATACGATTTAGGGCTGTTCGATAAACTGCGTCAATAATCTGGTCAATCAATCAGCTTGAAGGGGATCTCAAGAATAAAACTTTGTTCAACAGTTAGGCCACTTACAGCAGGGCTCCATCTTTTTGAACTCTTAATCACCCTGATTACTTCTGCTGCACACCCATAGCCTATATCCTGAAGCGTGATGAAATCTTTATAGTTTCCTTTTCCATCAACAATAAATCTGATGATTACCAGGCCCTCCATATTTTCTACTATTGCTTTTTGAGGGTATTTGATATTGGTTTTAACAAACTCATAAAATTTTCTCACACCACCGGGATATTCTGCCGACTTGGTATGGCCGAATGGATGAAAATCGTACATAATGGTGGTGTCTTTTATTTTGATAATCAATTTTTCTTTTGAAGAAATTCTTTTTGCCGTAATATTAAAAGCTACCGGATCCTTATTTAAATCAAGCGGATGAAATGGTCCCATGGTTAGCAATAAAAACCTGCTTCCATTGATTGGTTTTTCAATCGCCGTAGTGGCAGTCCTAACCCTAATCCAATCTGTAGGTTTTATACCATCTAATTTAAACAAACCATTTTGGTCCGTTATTGTACCCGTGTAATGAGAATCTGATAATACGGTAGCATTTTTTACTGGGCTACCTTTTTCATCTATAACTTTTCCATAAATATTGATGGTATCTACATTAACAATTATACTATCCCGGCCTTTTTGTGCTTTTAAGCTAAATGTAATGATGAGCAATAAATGGAGTAAAATATATTTTTTCATTTATTGAAGATGCTGTGGGAGTCAATTTCCATAATTATCCCAGCAAATCCCTAGCATTTTCGATTGCCGATGCTCCCGGATTTTTACCACTCAACATTTCGGCAATTACCCCAATACGTTCCTCCTGTTTAAGCTTGCGGATTCCTGTAGTGGTTTTTCCACTGTCTTCATTTTTATGTACAAAATAGTGGGATGTTCCTTTGGCTGCAATCTGTGGCAGGTGGGTAATCGAAATTACCTGCATATGCTGACCTAAATCTGAAATGACTTCGCCCACTTTTAATGCGGTTTCACCAGAAATTCCGGTGTCAATTTCATCGAAAATGATAGTAGGTAAGGAAGTGTGTTTGGCGAGCAGTGCTTTTATGGCCAGCATCAGTCGCGATAACTCACCTCCTGAGGCTACTTTATTTACAGGGGCTGGAGCCTGGCCAGCATTGGCGGTAAACAATAGGTTAATTTCATCCAGACCATCTTTATTCAGATCTGCTAATGTTTTTTGATCTAATACCAACTTCGCATTCAGCATGCCTACCTTTTTCAGTGTAATGCTGGTTTGCTCTTCTACCACCTTAATGGCTTTTTTGCGGTTGGCACTCAATTGACCGGCCTGTTTATGCAGTTCTGTTTTAAGCTGATCGATTTCTTTCTGCAGTTTTTCAATATGTTCATCAGAAGACAACAGTTTGGTTAAGTTGTCTTCCAGCTGTTTTTGAAAGGTCAGCAATTCAGTATTGTTGGCAAGCCGGTGCTTTTGCTGTAAGGTATAAAACAGATCGAGTCTTTGGTTAACAATTTCCAGCCGGTCGGCACTGTGTGTGGTATTTCCCTCTATAGTAGAAACCTCATCGGTAATATCCTTGATTTCAATAATCGAGGAGCGTAAACGTTCGTACAGTGCGTTAATTGCAGGATCGAACTTTTCGATGTTCTGCAATTGTAAGGAAGCTTCCTTCAAAATCTGTAAAGCAGAAGGTTCACTTTCGTTAATTAAACCTGAAGCCGTGAGTAAAGCTCTTTTTATGGTTTCGGCATGGGTCAGACGTTCCAATTCCTGTTCCAGATCTTCCTGCTCACCTTCCTGTAATTTTGCCTGTTCCAGTTCATTAAACAAAAACTGTTCATAATCCTGTTTATTTCTGGCTTCATCTGCCTCAGCCACTATTTTTTTTAACAGGTTGCTATCTTGCTTAAGTTTTTTAAATCCGCTGCGGTAATTCAGCAATAGCGATTGATGATTAGCGAGAGAATCTACAATCAATAATTGAAAATCAGCATCATTAATTTCTTGTGTAGCATGCTGGGAATGGATATCGATCAGCTTTTCACCAACCTGCTTCAGCGTTGATAAATTAACAGGGGTATCATTAATAAAGGATCTGGTTTTTCCATCTATCGATATTTCTCTCCGTAAAAGGCTTTCTTTCGAAAAATCAAGATCATTTTCTTCAAAAAGTTCTTTTAGATTTTCATCCGCTAACGTGAAGCTGCCTTCTATAACACATTTTTTATCCTGGTTAAAGAAGTATTTGCTTTCTGCCCGCTGACCTAAAATGAGCGACAATGCGCCAAGTATAATCGATTTACCTGCACCGGTTTCACCTGTGATAATATTTAAGCCTTTATCAAATTCGATATCAAGACTATCAATTAACGCGTAATTACGTATAGAAAGTTTTTGTAGCATGCTAAGCAAAAATATTAAAATTTATTCAACAGGATAGTACAAAACAAAAACAGCGGAGAATAATCTCCGCTGTTAATGATCTGTTTGGTTTTATATGTGTTTTTTATTTTATCTAATTGCGGATTGAATGGCAATAGCGATATCATTCGTTTGAACAAAACTTTTTAATGCCAATTGATCGGCAACTTTAAAATCTTCCTTTTTATAGGTTACCATCGCATTCTCAATCTTCAAAGCTTTTATAGGGCTTGAAAGATCTTTATTGTTGTAAAGCATTACTGCTGGACTAATTTGCGAGCTTTTATTACCGCCTTCAACTTTTTCCTTTTTTTCTTTTTTCTCCATTTTCTCTTTTAGCTCTTTCACTTCGCTGTCGAACTTTTCTTTTAGCTTTTTATATTCTTCAGTCTGCCTTACTTTGCTATTGGTATTATTGTTGTCGTTGTAAAAGAATAGGGTACCATCCGGACCGGTGAGCATATTCCTGTTTCCCTTAAACAATGAGTCCGAAGTAATCCTTGTTAGTCCAGATAATCTTGCCATCTCTCCAGATTTTAAAGCCTGTATCCTGATGTTATCTAATTGCGCCCTAAATTCTGGTGTATTCATTTTAGCCGACATATCTTCGCCCATCTTTCTCCATTTGGCTTGGGCTTCTGGCGTATTAAACTCTTTGGCCATATCTTCGCCCATTTTTTTCCATTTGGCTTGGGCTTCTGGTGAGTTATATTGTTTGGCAATATCTTCACCAAATTTTTTCCATTTCGCCTGTGCTTCTGGCGAGTTGTATTGTTTAGCCATATCTTCGCCGAATTTTTTCCATTTCGCCTGGGCTTCTGGTGAATTGTACTCTTTGAAGATTTTGCCGCGTAACAACGAATCGTTAAACCTGAATTTGAACGAACTATCGGCATGGATACGGTAGATGCTTTTATCAGCAAAAAGTTCGTCCCTATAGAAATCTTTCCTTAAGCTATCTGGCATTTCTTTAACGGAATTGTACTCTGTTTTCTTTCCGTTTGCATCAATGGTAACGATTTTGATTTTACGTTTCTTGGTGGTATCGGTACAGATCATGTGGGTTATATTTCCATTCGAGACCTGTAGGGTTAAGATTTCCTGTTTGTGCTGTTTTTTGATTTCCTTTTTCTTTTCAGTTGGATTGATCCATGCTATAGAAAACAGGCAAGCTACACCCAGTGTTAAGGCTGCCATTTGTTGTTTGGCGTTTAAATAATTTGTTTTCATATTGGTTATTCTTTTAATGCGTTGATATAAATTTTGAGTCTTGCCTGTTGCTGCCAGTGCATAAGCCGGACTGTTTTTATCTTTTAATAGCTCGAGTTTGAGTAGGGCATGGGCGTAATTCAATGGTTTTCCTGTTACTTTTAAAACCAGATCGTCGCAGGCATGTTCGCGTTCGATGTGTATAAACCTGCCGGCCATCCAAACAAATGGATTGTAGAACAATAAAGTTTCTATAGCTGTTTTAATGAGGTTCAACAGAAAATCGTTTCTTCTGATATGCGATAGTTCGTGGATTAAAATGGCTTCAACCTGATCGTTATCCAATTGGTTTACCAAGGCCAGCGGGAACAATACCACTGGTTTTAGATATCCGATAACCAAAGGCACATTAACAATTGAAGAGAGGTGGAACCGGATGGTCTTATTGATTTTAAGATGTGCGGTTACCTGCTCGAAAATCGTTTTCCAGCTGTCGGGAATAGCACTTAAACTTTCTTTTTTGAATTTGGAAAGCTGACCATATCCTTTAATGATCACGAACAACTGTAGCAAAATGCCAATGATGTAAAACGCTACAACAACAGGGAAGTATTGCTCTGCCTTGCTGCTAAAGCTTGGTGGGAGGTTGTTGAAATATTGGTAAACCTGTATGTTCTGAGGGGTAATTGCGGCTGCCTGATTGCTAATATTCAGCGTTAACTGATGAACAAAATTATAACCAAAACCGATAAACATTAAGATGATGGCGCCAAAAGCAAGATTGTGCTTATACTTTGCCGCCATTTTTGGGATGCTTAGCATGACGATAAATAGAATGCCATAAATAACAGCACTCTGCCAAAGGGAGTTTAATATGCTCCAGCCAAATGCTTTGATAAACTGTTGTAATAAAGTTTCCATAACGGTGGTTTTAATTTTTTACCGGGATCACCCGAAATGTTAATTTTTTAATTAGGGATCTAAACCCTACACCTTTCAACCCTCTACTGTGTTTTACTTTAGACTATCTAAATATCTTTTGATTTCATCAATCTCATCTGCACTTGCGCTGTGGTTACCCAAAGCCTGCATTACCAATCTTGCTGCCGATCCATTAAATACGTTATCGATCATTTTGTTTACCAATTGCTTTTCAGTTTTATCCTGGCTCACCAATGCTTTGTAGATATGCGTTTTTTGATTGGTATCCCTTTCTACCATTCCTTTCTCATGTAAAATCTGCATCAGTTTTAAGGTAGTGGTATAACCAGAGTCTTTTTTATTCAATGCCTCATGAACTTCTCTTACCGTTGCATTCCCCTTTTGCCAAAGCACCTGGAGGATTTCCATTTCACCTTCTGTTGGTTTGATGTTGTGATTAGTCATATGTTACAAGTTGTACGAATTATTTCGTATTCAAATGTACGAAGATATTCGTAAGATCAAAATATTTTAACAAATTTTTAACTATTGGCATCGGTTAACTGTACAAATTGGTTAACTGTGCATCAATTTTACAAGGCCGATTTTGGAGATAAGACACAATAATGTAAAAAGTGTTGCATGCCTGTTAGGCTTTGGAAAGGAAAAGCCGCCTATGAAAAACTGACTTAGATGTTTAAACCTGATTGACGTGTATACCGGCCTGTGTGTAAGGCCTGCAGGCGTATGAACAAAAAGCAGGACTAGCGTTAATTGAAATGCTGATGCTGCTTTTCAGAAAATTAATTACGACAACAGAGAACAACTTACTGGTTATGAGTTATTGTAGGGTTTTCAAATGCCTTATAACTGCTTCGCGATTATTATTTCTAATATGTAAGAAAGATCCTGAAATAAATTCAGGATGACGAACGGCACTAATTTTTCTTCAGCCCCTCGTACTTGCCAATATTCGCCGGATCGATATCGGCCAACATGTTATAAGCTTTCATGCGTTCCTGTCCATTGAGTTTCGAAAGTACATTGGTTACTTCTTCAGCTTTCGAGGCGAAATAAACATTAGGGAAAATAGAGCCCAGTTTCTGTTTGTCCATTTGTTGTAATGCAGGCAGTGCGGCAACAATCTGTGTTAGTCCCTTATCATTATCGGTAAGCTGATCCAGGCCACTTAAATGATAGCTGTAGATGAAATTACGGAGTTCACTAAAGATAGGGTTCAACACATTCTCATTAAACCAAAAGCGGTTACGTAAACCATCTGCTGCCCTCCAACCGGTGTTGCCCGAAGCCTGAGCTAAGTTGATGATGTTCTGTGCTTTTTTATAAAAAGGAGTTCCCCCCATTTTACTAAAACTATCTTTATCCATACCAATAATGGTATACGCATAGTAGGAGAGGAGGGCACTGATATTGGAGATGTAGTTCTGATCAGAAAAATCGATTGTAGCGCCATCAAGATAGCTAAAATCGAAATTTTTATCGCTCATGTTTAACAGGGTACTGTTGTACGAACTGTTAAAAACCGGACGACTGCTCTGAATCTGGGCTTCGGCGGTATAACCAGATCCGCCATCCCAGGAGTTGATGGTGATGACGAAACTGCACTCAATCCGTTCCTGGGGTTTGTAACTTTCGTTACTGAATTTATTGTTGTTTAAAAAATCGCGGATTGTTTTTTGTAAAGCCTCTATAGTGGGTTTGCTGATGTTAGAAACCTGAGGAGCCAGCAAAGTTACCCTTGCATTTAATTCCTGCGCCTGCAGCTTTCCGAAACCAACCAATAAGAATATCCAAACAATCTTTTTTATCATTTCGTAATTTTTAAAATGGCAGCACATATATCCTTAGCCACATCTGTTTTCGATTTCGTTTGAAATACAGTCCGTTCTAAAGCTTTGTTAAAAATAGTAATTTTATTGGTATCCGATTTAAAACCTGCGCCTTTATCATTTAAAGAATTTAAAATAACCAGGTCTAAATTTTTCTTCTCCAGTTTGCCTTTCGCATAGTTCTCTTCATCGTTGGTTTCTAATGCAAAACCCACTAAAATTTGATGTTCTTTTTTTGCTACACCCAAAGAGGCCAGGATATCCGTAGTTTTTTCCAGTTCCAAAACCAGATCGCCATCTTGTTTTTTGATTTTTTGCGTCGAAACCGATTTCGGACGATAGTCGGCCACAGCTGCACACATCACGGTAATATCAGTTTCAGGAAATAAGGATGAACAGGCATCGAACATATCCAGCGCACTTACCACATCAATTCTTTTTAAAGTTTGAGTTGCCTTCTGGGCAGTTGGTCCGGCAATTAAAGTAACTTCGGCACCGAGTTTCGCCAATTCATCTGCAAGTGCAAAACCCATTTTTCCAGAAGAATGATTACCTATAAAACGCACAGGATCGATGGCTTCATAAGTAGGACCAGCAGTTACCATTACCTTTTTGCCGAATAAGGGCATCGATTTTTGTATGGCATTGTTCAGGAAGGAAACGATTTCTTCAGGTTCGGACATCCGGCCTTCACCCCATAGTCCGCTGGCAAGTTCGCCATTGGCAGGTGCGATAACCGTATTGCCAAAGCTGATGATCTTTTGGATATTGCTTTGGGTAGTTTCGTGTTTCCACATATCCAGATCCATGGCCGGGGCAACATAAACCGGGCATTTGGCAGAGAGATAAACGGCAGTTAATAAATTGTCGCAGATTCCTGTTGCCAGTTTGGCCAAAGTATTGGCACTTATCGGGGCGATGATGATTAAATCGGCCCAGAGGCCCAATTCAACATGGTTGCTCCATACGCCAGTTTCTTCTTCGAAATATTGGGTATAAACAGGATTTTTAGAAAGCGTAGCAAGGGTAAGTGGTGTAATGAAATTAGCACCATCAGGGGTAAGAATAACCTTAACGTTTGCACCAGCTTTAACGAGCAATCGGACCAAAAAGGCCGATTTATATGCCGCGATGCTACCGCAAACGCCAAGGATTATATTTTTATTTTTTAGCATAGTGCGCAGAGTACGTAAGGCAGGAAACATAGAGCGTAGTGCTAAACGCTTTGCCCTAAACGCTATGCGCTATGCCAGTTACTTTTGTTGTTCTTTAGCAGGATTTCTGTGATAAATTTTTTCGTTCAAAAATTCATCAATAGCAACCAAAACAGGCTTAGGCATACGCTCGTAGTGCTTGCTGATTTCAATCTGCTCACGGTTTTCGAAAATTTCTTCTAAATTATCGTTGCTCGAAGCAAATTCTGCCAATTTACCGTGTAACTCCTCTTTAACGTTGTTCGAAATCTGATTTGCTCTTTTAGCAATAACAACTAAAGATTCGTATAAGTTATCTGTAGTTTTATCTAAATCGTGTACGTTTCTGGTTACTGTAGTATTTGGTACAGCAGGTTTGTTAGTATTCATGTATTACTTGTTTTTAATATTCGTATTATCGGCGTTAGTTGGTTTTTGAGAAACAGTATCTTTTAATTTACCTGTTCTAATCAACATTTGCTTGTATTTTTCCTGATCAGCTGCATATAATGCAAGTTCTTGTTTTGTGGCTACAATACCCGCATCAACATCCTCCTTAAGCAGTTTTGCTTCTTTGGTAAATTTGCTGTCCGGGTGATTTTCAGTAAACTCTGTATATAAGGCATTAGCTTCATTATAACGGTCTTCCTGGCGGATCACATAACTGTTTTTGGCATATAGGTATTGTGCCTTAATCATCAAAAAGTCCATTTCCTCAGCATATTTAATGTCCGGGTAATCTCTTTGTGCATTTTTTAAAGCAATAACCGCTGCTCTGTAATTATCTACGTTACTTGGGCCGGTAGTTAAATACATTTTAGCGTTTTCGAAAGCTTTATCCTCTAGCTTACCTCTTAAGGTGGCAATATATTTACCAGCTGCGGCAGCGCGATCACTGGTTGGGTATAAATTGATAAACAATTGTAAGGCATCAATAGCTTTATAAGTGTTTTCCTGATCTAAAGAGAAAGCCGGAGATTCTAAATAGAAGCAATAGGCCCCCATATACCTGGCCTCTTCGGCATTTTTACTTGCCGGGTAAGTTTCTGCAAAACTTTTAAACTGGTATCTGGCCGTTGTATAATCACTTAATCTATATAAGGTATAAGCATAATAATAGTTCAAATCCTCAGCTTCTGCACGGCCACGGTATTTTTGAGAAAGATCCTCAAAAAGCACCAATGCTTTACTGTAATCGCGTTTATTATACAAACGAAGAGCCTCCTGATATTTTTTTGCAACGTCGTTACTCGCTCTCAATTTCTCGAAACGACTTTTACAACCCGCAATACCCAAAGCGGCAACAAATACTAAAATAATTAAGTGTTTAACTTTAAACATTCTGCAAAGATAATTAATAATACGATAACATCAATAAAAACAATTGGCCGCTAAGCTATGCAAAGCAATTCAGTACAATATAACAGTTAACAATTTTTAACATATATATAATGTAGCGTATTTATCTGTAGCATATTGTTGGCATATACTATATATATCCGATAACTTCCGAAGTTTAAATGGGTAAGGAAAACTTCGAAAGTCTGTTGGGGATGCCCCCGTTATTCTTGTACTATATATAGTGTGTTTATTTTTTTTAGTAAAGCAGGGACTGTGCTATTATTTAGGTTTAGCCCTGCTATCCACTATAGCCCCGGTAGAAAAAACCGGGGGCTGCCGTTGCTATCAGGTTTACCGGGCAGGTACCTCCGGGGTTTTAAACGGCCGGGCGCAGGGAAAACTTCGGAAGTGTTTTGAGGCGGCATGCCGATAAACAGTCTTTTTCCTAAAAAGTTTTGGGAATCCTAACATTTTTTCTGTCTGTAAGCCATAGGGTTACGTTAATCCCTGCTCCATTCCATAAAAATGTTTTGCGGGTACGGTAAAATTCCCTACTTTTGCATCCCGCTTCGGAGGAAACGGTTG
>NZ_JBWJIG010000008.1:0-265287 GCF_056490705.1 Pedobacter humicola
GGAAATGGCAGCGCCTGACGGTAAGGAAGGCCTAAAATGTACAGCAGGGCTACAGATACGATGGAATACGGAGCCCTTCGTTTTCAAATTTATAAGCAAAACTGACCGCTTTAAAATCACCGCATACGCGAGGATGACGATATCCTTCCACTTTCCATCTTACATCCATCAAATCCATTTAATTTCCTGACAAATTTCAATCAGCACCCCATTGGTATCTTTTGGATGCACGAAACACACCATTTTATTATCTGCCCCTTTTTTTGGCGATTCGCTCAGCAGCACAAAACCTTCTTTATGCAAACGCTCCATTTCAGCCAGGATATCATCAACCAGAAAAGCGATATGATGGATCCCCTCCCCTTTTTTTTCGATAAATTTAGCAATTGCACTTTCGGGGGTAGTGGCCTGAAGCAGTTCTACTTTATTTTCGCCGGTTTTAAAGAAAGCCGTATTTACAAATTCGGATGCAACCTGCTCAGTTTTATAGCAATCGGTATTCAATAGTTTCTGATAAATATCTATAGAACTGTTAAGGTCTTTTACCGCAATGCCAATGTGTTCTATCTTATTCATAGATTATAAGGTTATGTGAATGTAAAAATGCAGCTTTTCTCTATAAGGTCATAGCTATTATTTATAATTGTTAAATAAGTTTTTTCGTATCTTTGTGTTATAATTAACAGAATAGAGATGAAACAGCCGATATATTTAGATAATAATGCTACCACCCCATTAGATCCAAGGGTACTGGAAGCAATGCTACCTTACTTTACAGAGAAATTTGGAAATGCCGCAAGTCGTAATCACGCGTTTGGCTGGGTGGCTGAAGAGGGTGTAGATTATGCCCGTGAGCAGGTAGCCAAATTAATCGGCTGTACTGAAAAAGAAATTATTTTTACATCAGGTGCCACCGAAGCCGATAACCTGGCGATTAAAGGTGTGTTTGAAATGTACAAGGAAAAAGGTAACCACATTATTACTGCGGTTACTGAGCATAAAGCGGTTTTAGATACTTGCAAACATCTGGAGAAAAACGGAGCACGTGTTACCTATTTAGGTGTTAAAGAAGATGGTTTAATTGATTTAGCTGAATTAGAAGCTGCCATGACGCCGGAAACTATTTTGGTTTCGATCATGTATGGCAACAACGAAATTGGTGTGATCCAACCGGTTAAAGAAATTGCAGCTATTGCGCACAAATTTGGTGCTTTATTTATGACTGATGCTACGCAGGCAGTTGGTAAAATACCAGTTGATGTAAATGCTGATGGAATCGACTTAATGGCTTTCTCGGCACACAAAATGTACGGTCCGAAAGGTGTTGGTGTACTTTATGTTCGCCGTAAAAACCCAAGGGTTAAGGTTACTGCACAAATGGACGGTGGTGGCCACGAGCGCGGAATGCGTTCTGGTACTTTAAACGTTCCTGGTATCGTGGGTTTAGGTAAAGCCTGTGAACTTTGCCGCTTGGAAATGGAAAGCGAATCAATCCGTTTATCGGCTTTGCGCGATAAGTTGGAAACTACTTTGAACAAAATGGAAGAGAGTTATGTGAATGGTAATACACAACACCGTTTACCACATGTAGCCAATATCTCTTTCAAATATGTTGAGGGCGAAGGTTTAATGATGGCCATGAGTGATTTGGCAGTATCGTCAGGATCGGCTTGTACTTCAGCATCTTTAGAACCATCATACGTTTTAAAAAGCTTAGGTTTATCTGATGATCTGGCACACTCTTCTATCCGTTATGGTTTAGGAAGGTTTACAACAGAAGCTGAAATCGATCAGGCCATTGAAGTAACGCAAAAAGCGGTTAATCACTTAAGAGAACTTTCTCCACTTTGGGAAATGTTTAAAGAAGGAATTGACTTGAGTAAAATTGAGTGGGCAGAACACTAGGACAGTTTGGAGTTCGCAGTTTTGAGTTGCTAACTGATAATTGAAAACTGGCAACTAATAATTAATAAATAAAACTATCTCCGAAAGGAGGTTTAAGAAATAGAAATCATGGCATATTCAGAAAAAGTAATTGACCATTACAATAACCCGCGTAACGTAGGTACATTAAATAAAGACAGTAAATTTGTAGGAACAGGATTAGTTGGTGCACCTGAGTGTGGCGACGTAATGCGTTTACAGATTGAGGTTGGAGAAGATAACGTAATCACTGACGCTAAATTTAAAACATTTGGTTGCGGTTCGGCTATTGCTTCTTCTTCTTTAGCTACTGAATGGTTAAAGGGAAAAACAATTGATGAGGCTTTATCTATCGATAACATGGATATTGTTGAAGAATTGGCTTTACCTCCGGTAAAAATCCACTGCTCAGTTTTAGCAGAAGATGCAATTAAATCGGCTATTAACGATTACCGTGTTAAAAATGGCTTAGAGGCAATTGTATTGGAAAAATCTCACCACTAAGAATAGATGTGAGACAATAGATTTGAGATATGAGCGATATATGTTCGAATAAATCTCAAATCCAACATCTCAAATCTCAAATCTCTATCACAATGATCACAATAACAGATAAAGCAAAAGAAAAAATCACCCACTTAATGCAGGATTCGGAAATGGGTTCTGATTACTTTTTACGCGTTTCGGTAAAAGGTGGTGGTTGCTCGGGTTTATCATACAATTTAGATTTTGATAACGAAGAACAAAAAGGCGATCAGTTTTTTGAAGACAGAGGAATCAAAATTGCTTTGGATATGAAATCTTTCCTTTACTTAGCCGGTACTGAATTAGATTTCACAGATGGTTTAAATGGAAAGGGATTCAACTTTATAAACCCAAATGCCAGTCGCAGTTGTGGCTGTGGCGAAAGCTTTTCAGTTTAATTGAATCGACATAACTTATAAAAAAGGTTTCATTTTATGAAACCTTTTTTGCGTTTAACCAGATTTTGATATTTTCTCTCATAGATTTTCGCAGATCTAAAATCCTAAGGTGTACAAATTTAATCTAATATTGTATTTTCAATTTGGGCCAAATATAGAAATCATATTTATCTAAGTTAAAATCGCCTTGAATCTGCCTTTCTTCCCTGCATAATCTGCGGAATGGCGCAATGAACGCTAACACCAATTTGTATTTTTAAACCAAAAAGCCTTATAATTGTTAATTATAATTAGCGAACCAATACGAGCATGCCATTAATAAACGAGTTTTCAACTGTACCTACCTTGTTGCGGAATGTTGTAAAAAACATCCATAAACCTCAGGAAACATTTTTAATCCATAAACAAGGTACCGAATGGACTGAAATTTCTTATGAAGATACGTTAAAAAGAGCCGACGCTGTTTCTGCATTCTTTTTAGAAAAGGGAATAAAAAAAGGAGACCGTTTAGGTTTAATGATCGAAAATTCGCCTGAATATGTTTATTACGATCAGGGGATACAACAGATCGGGGTAATTAATGTATCGATCTACCCTACACTTTCTGAACAGGAAGTGGCTTATATCATTAATGATTCGGGAATAAAAGCCATTCTTGTTGGGAATAATTTTTTATACCGCAAGGTGCTTAAGGTAGCATCCAACTGTAAAGCACTAAAATATATCATTCCCGCTTTTAAAGATTTCGAAAAAGTGGTAATCCCTACCGATGTCAACGTAGAAGTAATTGCCTTTTCGGATATCCTTGCACTCAAGCATCAGGTTACAGCTGCCGAAAAAGCAGAGATCGACCAATGCAGAAGTTTGGTGTTACCTGAAGATGTATCTTCATTGATTTATACTTCCGGAACAACCGGAACACCAAAAGGCGTAATGCTTACCCATTATAATTTTGTAAAAAATGTTGAAGTTTGTTTACAACAGATCCCGGTGATCGATCAAACAGAAACCTTTCTTTCTTTCTTACCACTCTCGCATGTATTCGAGCGTACAGCAACCTATCACGTTTGCTGTGCACAGGGCTGTAAAATAGCTTTTGCACAAAGCTTGGAACTTTTGGCCAAAAATATGGGCGAAGTACGTCCTACAGTAATGAGCTGTGTTCCCCGATTGTTAGAGCGGATACATGATAAAGCGATCAAGGGAGGCACTGCTGGCGGTGGTACAAAAGCAAAAATATTTACCTGGGCTTTAGAAACCGGAAATAAATACCGTGTGGCAAAAGAGGCTGGCAAAAACCCAGGCTTAATGTTGTCTGTTAAAAAAGGAATAGCAGAAAAACTGGTCTTCAGTAAAATTAAGGAAAAAACCGGCGGACGTTTAAAGTTTATGATTTCGGGTGGTGCCGCATTGCCTAAAAATGTAGGTGAGTTTTTTGGCGACCTGGGCATTAAAATATTAGAGGGCTTTGGCTTAACAGAAACTTCACCAGTGATGTCGGTTACCGAATACCACCGACAAGTTTACGGTACCGTTGGTCGCATAATTCCAGGGATTGAAGTAGGAATACAAGATGTGGAAAGCAAGGAAATATTAAACATTCAAACACATCATACCTTTAACGAAGAATTCGAATGCGCCGAAGGTGAAGTGATCGTTCGTGGTCATTGTGTGATGAAAGGTTATTTTAACAAACCCGCAGAAACGGCAGAAGCGATAGATAAGGACATGTGGTTCCATACCGGAGATATTGGCCGTTTTTACAAAGGTAATTTACAGATTACCGATCGTTTAAAAAATATGATCGTAAACGCTTATGGCAAAAACGTTTACCCTACGCCAGTCGAAAATATTTATTTAAAAAGTCCTAAGATTGATCAACTCTTTTTAATTGGGGATAAGCGTGAATTTATTACTGCCATCATTATTCCGAACAGAGAAACTTTAGAAGAGACCTTTAAGCTTAAACCATCGTTTTTCGAAGAGACCGACCCCTTTATCCGCAATCAGGAAATTATGGACTGGATGGAACAGGATATTAAAAAAATCTCCAATGAACTGGCCAAATTCGAGCGTATTAAAAACTTTAAAATCAAGCGCAATCCTTTCAATATAGATGAGGGAGAAATCACCCCAACTATGAAGGTAAAACGCCGTATTGTAGAAAAGAAATATGCCGAGGCGATTAATGAGATGTATGAAGAAGGCATTGAAGCCGAGTAAAAGCAAATCTAAGATGCCTCCTTTTCGAAAATAATCTAGTAATAGATCGTATTTGTAGCATATTAAATAATGGCCTATTCAGAAATACACCCACATCCGGCATTACAAACTTATATCGATGCCTATTGGGTATCTGAAATTACTGATGATGCCCTTCACAAAACCAAAATCCTTCCGGATGGCTGTATAGATATTATTTTCAATGTTGAGGATGATTACCGAACTGATAACGGAACCTTATTGATGAAAAGTGAAGCCATTTATCTGATCGGTACGATGATGCGCTTCAAAGAATATAATACTATCGGTAAAGTCAAACTTTTGGGTGTCCGGTTTAAACCGGCGGCATTCTGTTATTTTTTTAAACTTTCATCTTTACATGAATTTACGGACCAAAGTATTGAACTTAGGAATATTGAATTTCCTATAATTCAGCGTATCGACGAAAATACTATAACCCACCTTGATCGTTTTTTTCTTAGAAAATTATCTTTACCCAGATACTCTATCTTACCGATTATTCAGGATATACATGCGTTAAATGGCCAGTTAAAAGTAAGCGACCTTGCTAAGAAACACTTTACCACACCAAGACAGTTGGAAAGGCATTTTAAAAATTCAGTCGGTGTAAGTCCAAAAGATTTGATCAGTCTTGTACGTTACCAGTTTACCAGCCGACAAATAAAAAACAATACTGCCGGTAAATGTTTAGCCGAAATCGCGTTCGAGTCTGGTTACTATGATCATGCCCACCTTACAAAAGAGATAAAAAGATTTACGGGATCAGCTCCTTCGCAGCTGTAGATTTTGACGCATTTTTACAAAGTCAATTCTTACTTTTCACCCTATATTTGATGAGATAAAAAACAAAATCATGGTGAAATTTAGCTATACAATACTCTACGTTAATAATGTGACCGAATCGATAGAATTTTATGAAAAGGCATTCGGTTTTAAAAGAAAATTTATTACCCCTGAAAATAATTATGGAGAACTGCTAAGTGGTGATACGGTAATATCATTTGCAGATGTACAACTTGCCAATTCAAATCTATCAAACGGTTTTCAGGAAAGTAGAAAAGGTGAAAAGCCTTTTGGCGTAGAGCTGGGCTTTACAACCGAAAATGTAGAACTTGTTTTTAATCAAGCGGTAGAAATGGGTGCTAACCCTTTAGAAAAAATAAAAATAAAACCCTGGGGACAGGAAGTGGCTTATGTTCAGGATATTAACGGATTTTTAATTGAAATCTGTTCACCTATACCTAATGCTTAAATAAGGAGGGGTGAACCACTACCCCTCCAAACAATCAACTCATTAACCTAATACCTGATCAAAAATAATGATCACAATTGATTATTCCAAATAAATGCAACATAATTGCTTTTAAAAATTATATCAAACTGATCCCTTTCAACTTCTTGCCGGGCCTTATTCAAGCAAAATCGCAAGTTGTGCTAATATCTCCAACGGTTAATAGATTCATTACGAAACGCTTCTTCCCTCCCAATGGACTCCAATACAAAATCTTCGCTAAAATCATGGTTATAGACCTGGAAATCAACAGACCATTCATCCTTGATCAAACCAGGAACGAATTTGGTAAAAATACGTTCGAAGGTTTCAAAGTTGATCAGTGGTTTACAAACAACCACATATTCGCGATCGGTTTTTGCGATCACTTCAGCAATTAATTTAGGCCATCTCGCACAGATTTCAGCTGGTAAAGTGTGATAATGCTGCTGGTCGATCAGTTTACCTGCCTCTTGTACCATTGCAGGAGATAGATATTCACCTAAAACCGGCATCCATTTCCCTTCTCTTTTTTCAATGCTTCCTAAAAATTCATCCCCTTCCAATACAGACCAGGGCCCGTTTATTGAAAACTGGATCAGCCGATAAATCAGCGTTTCCCCGTCAGGGTTTTTAAAGAAATAATCTAGATCGATCAGCATTGGTAATTCCTATGTTGTATTGGATTTTATAAACAATTGTATTTTTATATCTAAATCAAACTTACAATTTTTCTTTTTAAAATACTAATATTTTTAGTAAAAAATTTAATTACTGATCAAAGGAGATCTTATCCCGAACAAAAAATTCTGCCATATACACACTCAGGAGACTGTAAGCATCGCTGATTGACTTTGCAATCGCCACATTTACAGCATCCCACATCCGTAACATGTTGATTACGCTGAACAGGTTTAGCGTTGCACTCCGTATTTTTATGGCACACACAAATCATTCATGAAGCTTTTTACTAAATCGATTTTGCTACTCCTGCTCTTTGCGGGCTTTTTCACAAACAGTAACGCACAAAATTACACTGTTAAGGGTATGGTGTTAGATACTGCCGGTCAGCCGCTCCCTGGCGCCGTGGTAAGGATAAAATCTGGTACCGACAGTGTGGGCATTTCTGCAAATCCTGACGGAAGTTTTATATTGGGCAAAATTAAATCCAAACAATTTACTTTATCGGCCGCCTTTATTGGCTATGATACCTTTATCAAACAATATCTGATCGAAAAAGGCAATGCCTTAAACATTACCGATATTAAGTTGAAGCCGTCGTCGAATACCCTCGATGCCGTGGTCATTTCGGGCGTTCCACCAGTTAAGGTAACCGAAGATACCGTAAGCTTTAATGCCAGGGCTTTCCCGGTAAGAGATGGCGATGCGGTTGATGAAATGCTCAAAAAACTTCCTGGAATCAAAGTAGATAAGGATGGTAATGTAACCAGTCAGGGTACACCTGTAACCAAGATAAGGGTGAACGGCAAGGACTTCTTTGGGACCGACGTGGCCACAGCCATCAAGAATCTTCCGGCCGATATTATAAAGAATCTTCAGTTTATAGACGACTATGGCGACCAGGCAAAGCTCACAGGGATCAAAACGGGTGAGCCAGAGAAAATATTAAACCTTACCATTCAGGAGGATAAAAAGAAAGGTTATTTTGCCAGGGCTTCTGCAGGTGTAGGCAATTCAGACCGCTACAATACCAATATAAGGGGCAATAGCATGAGAGGCGAACAGCAGATTTCCTTTGATGGAACTTCTGCCAATGCCAATATGCGTGGTGGTGGCGGTGATGGTATCACGACGAGAAATGCCATTGGACTTAACTATAAAAACGAGTTCAGCACCAAATTGTCTGCAGATGCTGCTTACAACTTTAACAACGATAAAAATAATACCATCAGTTCGACCTATACACAGAATGCTTTACAGGATGCAAACCAGAACCCGATCAGCCGGATTGAAGATGCGCACAACAATGGTAAGAGCAACAATTACAACCATTGGATTGGTGGTAACCTGGAGTATAAAATTGATACGATGAATTACCTGAAGATCTCTCCAAATTTTTCTTATAGTACAAATGCCGGGAACAGCACTGGAGGTTCTTTAATTACACAGGATACCCTCTTTACCCGCAAAGAAAGTACAAACTTCAGTAACACCAATAACATCAATGCAAGGGCCAACGCCTTCTATAATCATAAATTCCCAAAGAAAGGACGCAACCTCAGCGCCTGGAGCAACATTAATTATTCGAACGGTGAAAACTACAGAGAGGTATTTAACCAGTATATCAATACCCATGGCAATGCAGCCGATTCAGTGATCCAAAACCAGCTGAACAATCAGGATAGCAAGAATTTTGGCCTTAACGCTGGCGTGTCATACATGGAACCACTCTGGAAAAAAACCTTTTTAGAAGTCAATTACAACTGGAACCGATCGGCAACAAACAATTCGAGAGATGCCTATGATGTAGTGGATGGCAATCAGGTGTTCAACGCGAACCTGAGCAATATTTATGATTATCAGTTCATCACCAATAAAGCTGGATTAAATTATCGTTATATCGGCGAAAAATTAAATTATACGCTGGGTTTAAATGCGCAACCTGCATTGCTAAGCGGACAAAACCTAAGCAATGGTATTCAAACCGTAAACCGTACTTTTAACCTGATCCCATCAGGACGGTTTTCGTATAAGTTTTCCAATCAGGAATCATTGGATATCAATTACTGGGGAAGAAACAACCAGCCTGGTTTCTTGCAGTTACAGCCCATATCCGACAATTCTAACCTACAGAACGTGGTTACCGGAAATCCAAACTTAAAACCAGAATTTATCCAAAGCATTAATGCACATTACAAACAGGCCGATTGGAGTGCGGGTAATATCATAATGGCCAATTTTAAGTACGAGCGTACCGACGACAGGATTGTAACCACCAAAGAGCGTGTACCTGGCACAGTTAATCAGCTTACCAGTTACATAAATGCGGATGGTTATTATACCCTACAAGGCGATTATAACATTAGCAGACCACTTTCTGCAGAACGAAAATTTACCATTGGCTATTCTGGCTCAGGGCAACTGAACAATAACATTACATTTACCGACAATAGCAGAATTGAAGCCAGAAACATTGCCTGGCGACAGGAACTCGAATTTAGGGTTGATCTTAAAGATATTGCCAATTTCGAGGTTGAGACTTCTTATTCTCAAAATCTAACCAATTACAGTAGCGATACCTTTGCCGACCGCCAATCGAACCGCTTCGAATGTGGCATAGAAGGTCGCAACTATTTCTTTAAAGACCTTACTCTGGGCTATGATTTCACAAAACAGGTGAATTCGGGCTTTGACAATGGAGCCGTGCGTAATCCCACATTGTTGCGCCTATCCATGGAATATAAATTTATGAAGAATGATATGGCTGCCATCCGCGTTGAGGGATTCGATCTTTTTGACCAGAATTCAGGTATTTCGAGAGATGTATTTGATAACGTGATTGTAGATAGGCAGGTGAATCGCTTGGGCCGTTATTTTATGTTGTCACTGATCTACAGGGTACGTAAATTTGGGGGTTAGTGCATTAAATTTGAGATCTAATTACTCAAAAGAGCACGATATTGGCTAGCTTTATAATCATTTAATTCACCATGGATCAGGATCTCTTTTTTGAACAGGTATGGGATTTAACCAGAGAAATCCCCAAAGGCAGGGTAACTTCTTACGGAGCGATTGCCAAAGCCATCGGTATGCCTAATCTTTCGAGGATGGTTGCCCGTGCCATTGGTGCATGTGGGCGTGCCCAGCCACCAGTACCCTATTACCGGGTAATCAGCAGTAACGGTTTACTTAGCGGAGATCCGTCCTCTACAGATAAAAGACAGCAATTGTTGGAGCGCGAAGGCGTAGAGATTAAAAACCTAAAAGTCCAAAACCTTCGAAAGGTATTTTGGGACCCATTAAATGACCTGGAATAGTTCTTCGTTGAACATTGCCAGCCCGATTACATCACCTTAAAATGCAACGTTATATCGAATAAAGCATTTAGTAATTACAATAGCTTTCTTATCTTTGCGCACATCTAAATTTAAAGGAGAGAAATCCGTCATGATTGATTTTTTTTATTTGCCAGATTTTAATCACAATTATTAAACATATTGCAAACCATTAATTTGCAAAAAATACCTGAAATGAGTATAGGATTATCAGAACAAGAGATACTACGACGTGAGTCGCTAAAACAATTACGCGAGTTGGGCATAGAGCCTTATCCTGCCGAAGCTTATGAAGTAAATGCATATGCTGCAGACATATTAGCCAACTATGATGTGGATAAGACCGCATACAAGACGGTAGTATTGGCAGGTAGAATTATGAGCCGCAATATTATGGGTGCTGCTTCTTTTACCGAATTACAGGATTCGACCGGCAGAATTCAAATTTATTTAAAGCGTGATGAACTCTGCCCCGGTGATGATAAAACCCTATACAATACCGTATTTAAAAAATTGCTTGATATAGGTGATTTTATTGGTGTTAAAGGTTATGTATTCACTACACAAACAGGAGAAATTTCTGTCCATGTAACTGAATTTAAAGTGCTTTCTAAATCTTTGCGTCCATTACCGATTGTTAAGCGCGACGATCAGGGCAATGTATACGATGGCTTTACAAATCCTGAATTGCGTTACCGCATGCGTTACGTAGATTTAACGGTAAATCCAGATTATAAACAGATCTTTATCAAACGCAGCAAGGTTATTAACAGCATGCGCAATTACTTTGATGAGCAAGGTTGGATGGAAGTAGAAACCCCTATCCTGCAGCCTATCCATGGTGGTGCCGCAGCACGTCCTTTTGCTACGCACCACAATACATTGGATATGCCGCTTTACCTTCGTATTGCAAATGAGCTGTATCTGAAAAGACTAATCGTTGCAGGTTTCGACGGTGTTTATGAGTTCGGTAAAATGTTCCGCAACGAAGGGATGGACCGTACGCATAACCCGGAGTACACCTCGATGGAAATATATGTAGCCTACAAAGATTATATCTGGATGATGGCTATGGTTGAAGAATGTTTAGAAAAAGTAGCCATCGCAACCAATGGTTCAGCCGTGGTTAAAGTTGGCGAAAACGAAATCAATTTCGAAGGACCATACGAAAAACTAACCATGTACGAATCGATCCAAAAATATACCGGAATTGATGTTTCGAAAATGACCGAAGAGGAATTGTTACAAACCTGTGCTTCTTTAGGTATCGAAACCGATTCTACAATGGGCCGTGGTAAATTAGTAGACGAAATTTTCAGCGATAAAGTAGAAGCCAATTTAATACAGCCTACATTCATTACCGATTATCCAATCGAAATGACCCCATTGGCTAAAAAACACCGCAGTGCAGAAGGATTGGTAGAGCGTTTCGAAATATTTGTGAATGGTAAAGAAATCGGAAATGCCTATTCGGAACTGAACGATCCGATAGATCAAAAAGAGCGTTTCGAAGATCAGTTGAAATTAGCCGATCGTGGCGATGCCGAGGCAATGGCAATGGATGATGATTTTGTCCGTGCTTTAGAGTATGGCATGCCTCCTACCTCAGGTTTAGGTTTCGGGATCGATCGTATCGTCATGCTAATGACCAATCAAAGTACCATCCAGGAAGTTTTATTCTTCCCTCAGATGCGTCCGGAGAAAAAGAAAATAGAGTTAACACCAGAAGAAGCAGAATTATATGCATTGGTTTCGGAAGGCGAACAATACCTGTTAACAGAAATAAGAGCAAAACTGGCCGATTGGAGCAACAAAAAATGGGATACAACATTAAAAGCATTAACCGGTAAAGGCATTTTAAAAGTTGCCAAAGCCGACAAAGGTTTGTTTCTATCGCATAAATAAACGGATTCAACGCACCCCAACGGGAAAATCATGAATTTAGTGTTAACACAAATATAACACAAACTTAAAAGGCTTGCTAACAATTATTTAGCAAGCCTTCTCTATATTTACAGCAATCGATAATTAAAAATCATTGCGATATGTATACGTCAAGTTTAGAAATCAACGAAAGAGAATACTGCATCAAATTAAGTAAAGATGCTTTCGATTTAACTTTGGTTCGCCAATTAATAAAAAGAATCCAGGCCGAAGCTTTATTCTTCTCAAGAGTTCAGGCCGAAGAAGAAGATATCTTACGTAATAGAGCTCAGAGAGAAGAATTAGAAGGATTTGATTATTTAGGTGATAAATAATAAATACTCGTCATACTGAATTATTTAAGGGTCTATAAGATGCTGAGCACGAAGTAGCTACAAGGCAATTGAAAATGGTATTTCAACTTGTAAAATAAATTCAGCATGACGTAAAATTTAATCCACCTCCAAAGTCCCTTCTACAGAATCATCCATAGTTTTTCCAGTAATCACAGACGCTGCCATTTTCAAAAATGCTACGGCAGTGCCGTGTTTGGTATCCCAGTAGTACCCTTCCGACGGGATTACTTTAATCAAGGTAATATTAGGATCGTCCTTTCCACCCTGAAACCAGGTTTTTATAAACGGGCTCCATAATTCATCTATTTTCGCCTGGTCTCTACTGATTTCAGAAATACCATAAATATTTACAAAACCTGAGTGTGCACCGGCCTGAAACAATAAATGCGTGAAAGGATCTGTTGAAATTTCATCATTTTTATGACTGTCTTTCATACTCATAAACCAGATATTGCCTTCATCATCAACCTGTTGAATGGCCATAGGTCTTACCGATAAAGGTATACCAGTTTTAATATTGGTACAAAAAAAGCAGCTTTCTGCTTTCCCTGCCAGTTCTCTAAGTTTTTCGATAGCCGCTTTACCGTCCAGATCTTTTATATTATTTTCTTCCTGAGTATTGTTAGTACTTCCTTCTTGTGATGTTGCCATAAGTATAAGATTTTATATAAACTACAATAGAAAATAGAATTTGGTTTTGAATTTTTGTGATTGACGGAGTGCGTGGGGCGATGCAAAGCAAAGCCAGAGGGGATGAATTTATTGGACTATGATTATGGATTTTTAATGAAAGGCAATATCTTTAAGCAATGGAGATTAAAAAACCGAAACCTTTTAATGCTGTGATTAAAATTATAGGCATTAATCCTTTTGTATTTGTACCCGTAGAAACCTTAGGATATATCTTTAAACAAGCAGGTAAAAACAAGGGGCAATTACCCGTTATCATGAAAATTGACGGTCATGAATTTAAGCAAACCCTGGTAAAATACGCAGGTGATTGGCGATTATACCTAAATACGCCTATGCGCCAGGCAGCAGGTAAAGATGTTGGCGATAGGGCAAACTTCGAAATTGAGTTTGATGCAGAAGAGCGTTTAATAAGCATGCACCCAAAACTGACCCAGGCACTGGCAGAAAACACAAAGGCTAAAAAAATATTTGACAGCCTTGCCCCCTATTTACAAAAAGAAATTACACGCTATATTACTAACCTTAAAACGGAAGATTCTGTAGATAAAAATGTTAAACGGGCTATCCGGTTTCTTTTAGGCGAAGAAAGATTTATCGGGAGGGATAAACCGTAATTATTGCTAAGGGTCCTTCGACAAGCTCAGGATGACACCCCAAGGCAATTAACATCTTGTATTTCAGGCGAGCCCTTTCATTATAAGTCCGATTGACGTGTAAAGCCTCCTCTTTTCAGCGGCGCTTATAACGGAAAACGGGACTACAGCCCCAATGAAATACTGCCCTTTCGTTTCCAATAAGAACAAAAAACTAACCAATAAAAAAAGCCATTTCAAATGATGAAATGGCTTTCTATAAGTACAATCAATGCTATCTATAACGAACTTGCTGTTGTTTGTCCATCATGCCCATCTGGTCCTTCATTTGTTTAATCTGATCGGCTAATAATTTGCTTTTATCTGCCTTTTTTGCCTCAGCAAGATACATGGTTGCTTCACGTTTGTTGCGTTTAGCCATGGCAATACCCGCTAAGCTTAGCTTTGCCAATGCAATGTTATGGTCCATCTGCATCCCTAAAGCAAGTGATTTTTTGAAATATTTCTCACTCTGCATTGGTGCAGTTCTACTTTCAATTAAACCCACCAATAAATTATAATAACCATGTTGGACTTTGATCAACTGGCTTTCGTAATTGGTAATCCGATCTAAAAACATTTTTGCTTTAGGCATGTTATCTTTTCTAAGGAACCATTGTGCTAAAAGCATGTTCTCATTAAAGAAGTAAGTAACGAGTACAATTATCCCCAATAAGATGGCAACAATACCCCACGGCCAGAAACCGAAAATAAATAAAGCTACTGCGCCACCCAGTAAAGCAAACCCCGCAATTAATCTGATAATATTTGGCATAAAATTTTATTCTAATTATTTTTTTTTGCAAATATCGTGTTTAAATGGCAGAAATTAGATTTTAAAACAATAATTTCATTAAAAATTTCAAAGCATTTAAAAATCATCTCACAAATATGAAAATCCTCTTATCCATAACCCTAATCGTACTTGCAATGAACGTTTCTGCACAAGAAGTGAATAAAAAAATCCACGATCAAGTCCACAATAAAGATATTCTGATTAACGCCTGTACGCGTGAGGGAATTAGCACTTTCCCAGAGTTTAAGGAAATGTACGATCCGCTTTATGCGGCCTATGTACCAGATGCGGCCACAATGATCGAACTGAAAAAACTCATTAAAAACGAGAAAATTAAAATTGTTTTTGGTACCTGGTGCGGCGACAGTAAGGTAAATGTTCCCAACTTTTTTAAAATTTTAGACGCGCTTCATTTTAAAGGCAAAAATGTAGAAATCATTGCCGTTGACGGAAATAAGAAAGCCGAAAATGGCATTTTAGATGGTCTGGACATTTTAAGGGTACCTACTTTTATTGTATATGATAAAAAAGGAAAAGAATTGGGAAGGATTGTTGAGGGGCCAAAAACTACACTAGAAGGTGATTTGTTAGCGATATACCAGAAAAAACCTTAAAATTTAAGTGAATAAGTTAATGGTCCATGATTGATAGCCAGGTAGCCCTAGCCTACCGCTCAAAATGAACATCCAAACTATTGACAATAGGCCATCAAACCATTGATCAAAAATAAAATATTATACAACTTACATTAAAAAACATGTCTGCAGCATTAGAGCCAGGTTGGTTAGCCGTACTAGAAGAAGAATTTGAAAAAGACTACATGAAAAACCTCAAGTCTTTTTTACAGGAAGAGAAAAATAACGGTGCAACGGTTTATCCGAAAGGTGCTGATATTTTCAATGCTTTAAATACGACACCTTTTGATCAGGTTAAGGTGGTGATTTTGGGTCAGGATCCTTACCACGGTGTTGGACAAGCGCATGGCTTATCCTTTTCGGTACAGCGCGGTGTAGCCGTTCCGCCTTCGTTAAAAAATATTTACAAGGAATTAGAAACGGACATTGAAGGTTTTAAAACGCCTCATCATGGCCATTTAACCCACTGGGCCGAGCAAGGTGTTTTACTGTTAAATGCAACCTTAACCGTCCGTGCTTCTGAAGCGGGCTCACACCAAAACCGTGGCTGGGAAATTTTTACCGATGAGATTATTAAAGCTTTATCCCAAAAACGCGAACATATTGTTTTCTTGTTATGGGGCAAATACGCCCAGCAAAAAGCAGCCTTAATCGATCAGAAAAAACATTACGTACTTACAGCTGCACATCCTTCACCCTTTTCGGCTTATAATGGATTTTTCGGTTCGAAACATTTTTCAAAAGCAAATCAACTGTTGGTGCAGAATAACTTAAAACCGATCGACTGGAATCTGCCTGCCTAATGAATGCTTATTTTATTAGCGGTTTAGGTGCCGATAAAAGAATCTTTTCTAAGTTAAATCTTAACGAGAAGATTAATATTATTCATATCAATTGGATTACACCAAATAAAAATGAATCCCTGGCTTTATATGCCGAACGTTTAAGTAAAGTGATTGATCAATCACAACCTTTTGCACTGGTTGGCGTTTCTTTTGGCGGAATGATTGCAGTGGAGATGGCTAAAATTTTAAACCCGGTGAAAACGATTATTATTTCGAGTACGATGCTGGCAGCCCAACTGCCAGCAATTTACCGTCTTGCAGGCCAGCTCAGGTTATTAAAACTGATCCCTGCAAAACTCTTAAAATCATCGAACAAGCTCACTCAGAACTATTATTTTGGCACCCACACGAGCAGTGAGAAATCATTACTGAGCAAGATTATTAAAGATACCGATCCTTATTTTTTAAAATGGGCAATTGAGAGCATCCTAAACTGGAAAAATAAAACCCGTCCGGAAGGCATTTACCACATCCATGGCACCAATGATAAAATCTTATATTCAAATGTGGCCCGGCCCGATTTTGTAATCGAAAAGGGAACCCATTTTATGGTTTACCAAAATGCAGCGGAAATTTCGGGAATTATTGATAAATTGCTCATGTAATTCTACCAACTGAAGAATTATCTAAAAATCATCCCAAATAACATTATTCAATAGTTAATGCATTTTATGATGATATATAAGTCTTTTCTCGATCAATTGGAATACAAAGTTACTGGTGCTTGTATAGAGGTAAATAAAATTCTTGGCCCAGGATTACTCGAAAGTGTTTATCAAAAGTGTTTAATGAGAGAACTGCAAATGCAAAACATAAATTTTCAAGCAGAACATCCTATTGTACTTTCTTAATAAGATACGCTACTAGATACAGAACTTAAGGTAGATTTGGTTATTGAAAACTGCCTGGTTTTGGAATTGAAAGCAGTTGAGAACATATTGCCAATCCATGAAGCACAAATTTTGACCTACATGAAATTGCTTCGAATACCAAAGGGCTTACTGGTTAATTTCAATTCAACCAATATAGTCCATAATGGTAAAAAGTGCTTCGTAAATGAATTTATGTATGATATTAATCCTTAATTCGCAATTCCATAACTCCAAATTTAGCTGGCTTTCGTAATGCCTTAGCATTGGAAGTGGCAATGTATATACCCAACTTGGATGACCTTAGCTGACTTAGGTGGTTGAAAAAACTAAAAGCGCAACAATTTAATATATTGGTTTAAGTAGCTTAAGCGATTAAAATATTGAACCACCTAAGCCACCTTAGTACACCTTAGCTTTTTCAACACTCCACGTTTGGATTAATACTCTAAAGGCACAATTGGTTCCTTCTTCGTGGTCGACATGATCATCATGGTTTGGAAGGTTTTAACCACAGAAATCTTACTGATTTTATCCATAATTAAGCGTTCGTAGGCTTTGATATCCTTCACATAAACCTTCAACAGAAAATCTGCCTGACCCGTAACGTGGTGGCATTCGGTGATTTCTTTAATCTGGTTTACTTCATCCAAAAAAATCTGGATGGTATTGTTTTTATGAAAATCAAGCTGAATCTGAATAAAGGTTTTAATCCCTAAACCCAGTTTTTCTTCATCTACCAGTGCATGATAACTTTTGATATATCCTGCCATTTCGAGCTTGCGCACGCGTTCTAAAGTGGGTGCAGGTGATAGCCCAATTTCCTGGGATAAAAGCAAATTGGTAATTCTTCCATTTTCCTGGAGAATTCTTAAAATTTTAAAGTCAATTTTATCTAATTCAGATGCCATAGGGTGTTAAAGGTATTTGAGATTACAAACATAACCAAATTATATTCTAAAATTTAACATAATTTATCATATATATTTTAAATAATAATTTTTAGATTTACCTAAAAATAAAATTAGATAAACATAAATGCAAAGTTACACGGAAGAGAACTATCTAAAGACTATTTATCATCTGGCGGAGCAAACAACCAACGTTCAAACCAATGCCATCGCGGAGCAAATGCAAACAAAACCAGCATCTGTAACCGACATGATTAAGAAATTGGCCGATAAAGGTTTAGTTGATTATATTAAATACCAGGGTGTTACTTTAACCGAGACCGGAAAAAATACGGCGATAGAAATTGTTCGTAAACACCGTTTATGGGAAGTTTTTTTGGTAGATAAGTTAAACTTCAAGTGGGATGAGGTGCATGATGTTGCAGAAGAATTAGAACACATCAAATCTGTTGAATTAATAGAAAGATTAGATGAATTTTTGGGTTTCCCAAAGGCAGATCCGCATGGCGATCCCATTCCTGATAAAAATGGCAGGTTTGCCAAAACCCAGTTCATTAAACTCATTGAGTTAAAAATAGGCGATTCGGGCACAATTACCGGTGTTAGTCAGCACAGTTCGGCATTTTTAAAACATTTAGAAAAGTTAGGTCTCACTTTGGGCAAACAAATCCAGATCAATGATGTTACCGATTTCGATGGTTCAGTAGAAATCCTGTTATCCGATAAACAAGTTAATATTAGTAGAGAAGTTGCGAAACATATTTTAATCAGCAGTAATGGCAAAAACTGAGTCTTTAAGTGAAGTACATCAAAGCGTAAATACAGATAAAAGAAAAGGCTGGAAGCGGATTTTGGCTTTCATTGGTCCCGCTTATTTAATTAGTGTAGGTTATATGGACCCGGGCAACTGGGCTACCGATTTAGCAGGCGGTAGTAAATTCGGATACCAATTGATCTGGGTTTTACTAATGTCGAACCTTATCGCGTTACTTTTACAATCGTTGAGTGCCCGTCTCGGCATAGTCCGAGGATTGGATTTAGCACAGGCCTCCAAACAGGCCTACCCCCGCTGGGCCAACATTCCCTTATTCGCTTTGGCACAAACCGCAATTATTGCCTGCGATCTGGCCGAAATTATCGGGATGGCCATTGGTTTACAATTGCTTTTTGGTTTGCCATTAATCTGGGGGATTTCCATCACCATTTTCGACACCATTCTACTGCTCTTCCTGCTCAACAAAGGCATGAGGGCGATGGAAGGTTTTATCGTCTCGATGGTTTTTATTGTCGGAATTTCCTTTCTGGTTGAAATGTTTATTGTAGAACCCTCTTTAAAAGAGGTCGCAAAAGGATTTGAGCCTTCCATACTAAATGGCGATGCATTGTATATTGCCATCGGGATTATTGGCGCCACTGTGATGCCGCACAATTTATACCTGCATTCATCACTTGTACAGACCAGAAAAATCGAACGCAGCAATAAGGGAATAAAAGAGGCCTTGAAATTCAACCTGATTGATACCACGGTTGCCCTAAACCTGGCCTTTTTCGTTAATGCGGCGATATTAATCCTTGCCGCGGCGGCCTTCTATAAAAATGGTTTACATGAAGTAGCCGAAATTCAGGATGCACATAAATTGCTTTCAAATATTTTTGGAAACGTAGCTCCAACACTATTTGCCATTGCCTTAATTGCTGCCGGACAGAGCTCTACAGTTACAGGGACTTTGGCGGGTCAGATTATTATGGAAGGCCACATTAACCTGCGGATTCAACCCTGGTTAAGGCGTTTGATCACCCGTTTATTGGCTATCATTCCTGCATTTTTCACCATTTTACATTACGGAGATGATGCCCTGGGAGGATTATTGGTATTAAGTCAGGTCGTTTTAAGTTTGCAACTGGGTTTTGCCATTATTCCATTAATCCATTTTACGTCAGATAAAAAACTGATGAAAGATTTCGCGATTAAAACCTGGGTGAAGGTATTGGCCTGGGCAAGTGCCATAGCCATTATCGCACTGAATGTAAAACTGGTAATAGAAGAGATCAGTGGCTGGGCGAAAGAAGCAAACAACTGGTGGATTTATGTGATTGTGATACCGGCCTTAATTCTGATTGTTTTATTGTTGCTGTATGTTTTTTTCCATCCATTATTAGAAAAAAAGAGAAACGAAGCCAGGCAAATGGTTCCGCATGGAAATGCTTTGGATATCGGCAAAATAGACAAGATCAATTACAAACGCATTGGTATTGCAGTTGATTTTTCTAAAAATGACAGGAATACCATCCGTCATGCTTTAATTCAAGGCGGCAAAGATGCCCATTATTACCTGATCCATGTGGTGGAAACTGCGGCAGCCCGTTACCATGGCAACGATGTTATGGACCATGAAACACAGAGTGATGCCGCAAACCTGGAGAAATACAGGGTCAATCTCGAAGATCTTGGTTACGACTCCACGCCGTTTATCGGATTCGGAAATACAGGCAAAGCCATCGCCGATATCAGCAATAAAAATGAAATGGAGCTATTGGTAATGGGTGCACATGGACACAAGGGATTAAAAGACCTTATTTTCGGCACCACGGTTGATTCGGTTAGACATAAGGTTAAAATTCCGGTATTGATTATTAGGTAAAATTATTTATTCACTACCTTCATCAGGTTGTTTATACCACCATCTCCAGACTGGTACATTAACAATTTGCCCGCAGCCGAATACAGGTACATTGCCGGGTACTGTTTAGGTAAGAAAGTAGGAATGAACATGCGTTTTTTGTCCTGCAATACCAATACATTGGGCTTTGCATTTAACCCTTTAGCGTATGAATTGAAAAACTGGGGGATAATATAGCCTTCATCCATAGTAATCATGTAAATATTTACATCCTTGAATTTGGCATAATTGGCATTCAGGATTTTACTTTCCCGCTGGCAGTGTTCACAGGTACAATCAAATAGGATAAAAAGATTCTTTTTTCCCTGTTTGATATCGGTATTCGAAAAAGCCTTTCCATCCAAACGGTAAAAGGTAAATTGGGGCAATAATGTTGGCTGCTGTGCCTTTACCTGAAAAGTAATGGCTAACAATAAGATTAGAAGTAGATTCCTGAATTTCATTTTAGATATTTAAAGTTCAAACTTAAATGAATAAATACGAACATAATAATATATCCTTAGCTTTTACAAATGAATGAACATTTTTCGTACAAGAGATTCAGATTATTGGTAGGCTAATGAAAGGTTTGTTTTCCTGCACGGACTGAGAATAATAAACCTGATTGACGCGGAAACCAAAAGCTTTTTCTGCTTTTGTTGTAGCAAAAAGCAGGACTGAAGATACCAAAAGCGTTGCCCGCACATTTCCTAATAATAAATTGCATGAAGTCATCATCCTGTAAAGACTACCATAAGAATCAGGACATTTTTCGTATGAAAGATACTGATTCCGAAGCTCCGGAACAGCATGACGATCGCATTCACCAAGAAATAAATAAAAACAAAATTATCAATCAATTTTTAGGATATTTGCATCCCGGCATTGTTATTTCACACAATTGTTGGATATTACAATAACCTATATTTATTAAATTTTGAAAAACGACATCAACATAAAAAATAAAAGAGCTTATTTCGACTACAGTCTTTTAGATAAGTACGTTGCAGGGATAGCCCTTTTAGGAACTGAAATAAAAGCAATCAGACAGGGTAAGGCAAACATGACGGACGCTTTCTGTATGTTTATTGGCGGGAATCTTTATGTGCGCAACCTTCATGTTTCCGAATATACCCACAGCTCTTTTTATCATCACGATATTAAGCGCGACCGTGCTTTATTACTTCAGAAGAAAGAAATCAGAAAACTAAAGCTTAAAGGCGAAGAAAAAGGCTATACCATTGTTCCGTTACGTATTTTTATTAACGAAAGAGGTTTCGCCAAAATGGAAATTGCACTGGCCCAGGGTAAAAAAGAATTCGACAAACGCGATAGCATTAAAGATAGGGATACGAAAAGGGAGCTCGATAGAGCGATGAAGAGGTAAATTAGTTTGGAGTTGAGGGTTTGGAGCCGGAGTTAAAGGCCAAAAACTATTAACATCCTGTTTAGTATAGCTTAAAATTGGAAGGCATTAATTTTATATTGGAGTTTTACTCAAACTCCAGTCTCCAAACTCAATCACCATGCCTGGTCGCCTACTAAAGGTACAAACCTAAAGGTATCCAATACGATCTTTTCGTAATCCGTTTCACTAACTCGGATCACTGTGACCATTTTCTGCGTTTTCTCATCTCCTACCGGAATAACAAGGATACCACCTATTTTTAGCTGTTTCAATAATATCTCAGGAACTAATGGTGCTCCAGCCGTAACGATTATTTTATCGTAAGGTGCATGGTCTGCAATTCCTTTTGAGCCATCACCACAATAAAAGGTAGGTCTGTATCCCATTCCCGGTAAAACCTGAATGGTTCTGTTGTAAATATTTTCTTGCCGCTCTATTGTAAAAACGGATGCACCCAGTTCCATTAAAATACAGGTTTGATAACCCGAACCCGTTCCGATTTCGAGTACCTTATCTCCTTTTTTAATGTGTAATAACTCACTTTGGTAAGCAACGGTATAAGGTTGGGATATGGTTTGCCCGTCGCCTATCGGAAAAGCAATATCTTTGTAAGATTGGTTCCAAAAGGTTTCATCAAAAAAGAAATGCCGTGGTACTTTACCAATTGCCGTTAATACGTTTTCATCTTCAATCCCACGGGATCTTAATAACTCAACCAGCTTTTTTCTCGCGCCACGTTCCCGGTAATTATCAACAAATTTATACGCCATGCCTTTCAAAATTAGCGTTTCTTGAACGGCAATACAAACGTAAAATGAGAGAATGATTGAATTGGTAAATGATTCCCTGAATTAGAGAATGATACATTATCCACAATTGACAATTAGTGAATAAGAGCATTAGTGAATGATTGAATGAGGACACATAATTCAATCATTCACTCCATCTGTCATTCTATGATTAATAAGGATCTACATCTATTTGCGTAAAAACGCCCTTAAACTCTTTTGTAGCATTAAATTGAGTCAAAGTTTCCCTGAGCGCGTCTTTAACTTTTTGAATGGCGGTATGTTTATCGGCTTTAATAATGATCTGTTTGATGTAAAGATTCCGCACTCTGCTTACCAAGGGCTGTTCGGGTCCTAAAACCCTTTTACCGAACTTCCCTTTGAGGATATTGGCCAGGGTAAATGCAGCATGATCCAAAACATGCGAATCTTTATGTTTGACGTATAGGAATATCATGCGCGAAAATGGCGGATAGAGAAATTTCTCGCGTTCCACAATTTCATCGTTGTACATGCCTTCGTAATCGTTGTTCACCACCTGTTTGATGATGCGGTTCTCGGCATCGTATGTCTGGATACAAACATTGCCCTGATCGGCCCTTCTACCGGCCCGGCCCGCCACCTGCGCCAATAGCTGAAAACTCCGTTCGTATGCACGGAAATCGGGGTAACCTAATAGTGTATCGGCATTAATTACCCCAATAAGATTGAGGTTATCGAAATCCAGGCCTTTGGCCACCATCTGTGTACCGATCAGAATATCCGTTTTCTTTTCCTGAAAATCATTTAAAATCTGCTGTAAACCATTTTTTGTACGGGTACTATCCATATCCAGGCGTGCAATAGTAACTTCCGGGTAAAGTAATCTGAGTTCCTCTTCAATCCGTTCGGTACCAAATCCTTTTTGCTCTACATGCACTGAACCACAAGCCGGACAAATATTTACGCTGCTCTGCTGATAACCGCAATAGTGGCAATGCAATTTCCCACTGCTTTTATGATAAGTTAAACTTACATCACAGTTTACACATTTTGGGGTGTAACCACAGGTTGCACAGATCAGAATGGTGGCATAGCCCCTTCTATTCTGAAACAGTACGATCTGTTCTTTTTTAGAAAGCGCCAGATCGATATCCTTGATGAGAACGCTTGAAAAATACGAACTCATCGTTTTTTTCTTTGTTTCTTCGGAGATACTCACCACTTGCTGGTTTGGAAGCTGAACCCCGCCAAAACGTTCTTTCATCTCTACAAGTCCATATTTACCCTGTAAAGCATTATAATAACTTTCTAAAGACGGTGTAGCCGAACCCAGTACTACTTTAGCCTGATGTAGATAACCTAAATAAATAGCCGCATCTCTGGCCTGATAGCGTGGCGCCGGGTCGTATTGCTTGTAAGATGGTTCGTGTTCTTCATCAACCACGATCAACTTCAGGTTTTCAAAAGGGAGAAAAACTGCTGAACGCGCACCAAGAATAACCTTATAAGCACCTGTACGCACTTTGTTCCAGATCTCTACCCGCTCACTATTGTTAAATTTAGAATGGTAAACACCTATCGCATTACCAAAATAACGTTTAATTCGTTCTACAATCTGTGTGGTTAAGGCAATTTCGGGCAACAAGAACAATACTTGTCCATCCGTATTTTGAATGATTTTTTCGATCAGCTTGATGTAAACCTGTGTTTTACCTGATGCGGTAACACCATGCAGTAAAACCACTTCTTTTTCTTCAAAATATGCATTAATCTTGCTTAAAGCTTTCTGCTGACCATCATTAAGCTCGAAATTTAGACTAAATTCTTCGTCATGAGCGGCCAAACGGCTTACCGGCCTTTTCATGACCACAAAAATATCTTTATCAGTCAAAGCTTTTAATGCAGCTGGTCCGCAATTGCTTTCTTCTAAAAGCTGTTCTTTGGAAATGGGCAGATTCGATTTTTGCAATTTCAGGTAAGCAAGCAAGGCATCCAATTGTTTTGGCGCCCTATCCAGAACATTAAAAAGTTCTCTAAGATTTTCTTGATCACTATAAAAATCATTTAATATGACGAATGATTTTAGCAATGGCTTATATTTCTGGACCACTTCTTCAGCTACCAGGACCAGTTCTTTATCCAATAAATGGTTGATGATTGGATATACGGTTTTCTGTCCTAATAATTTAGAAACATCGTTTACGGTAAGCTTCTGCTGTTGTTTTAGTGCCTGGATAATGATTTCTTCCTTATCAGTAAGTTCGGTATCTTCATTATACTCATCGCGGAGCATCAGAATGGTTTCGCTGGCCAGCTTTAAACTTGCTGGTAAGGCAGCAGCCATTACATCGCCTTCGTTGCACATGTAATAATTGGTCATCCACGTCCAGAACCTAAGCTGAGTTGGTGTAATTACGGGTTCGTGATCTACTACATCGATAATATATTTTGCCTCATAAACTGTTGGTGGCAACTTAGAAATCCCGCTAATTAAAGCAGTGTAAATTTTATGTTTCCCAAACTGAACCACCACGCGTTTCCCAATTGCAATTTGGTCATTGAGATCAAAAGGCACACGATAAGTATAGTTTTTTGCCAAAGATAACGGCAAAATAACTTCAACAAAAAGAGTTTCTCTTTCTGCAAAAATATCGTTTTCGTAAGTATTCATTATTTATCTTTAAATGCTGCAAAAAAGAGCATTATCCATCCCAACACAAATAAAAGGCCGCCTATTGGTGTTAGCGGACCAATAAATTCTGTAAAACCTAAGTGTGATATGTTTCGGGTAGCCAATAAATATAAGGACCCAGAAAATAGAATGACACCAAAAGTAAAACAGAAATAAGCAATATTAATCAGTTTGTTCCGGTAGCGGGCAAAGGTAGATAGATATAATAATGCGAACGTATGATAGAACTGATAATCAACACCTTTTTGCCATATTTCTAATGACGGCCCATCAATTAAGGCTTTTAAGCCATGGGCACCAAATGCACCCAGTAAAACAGCAACTGCACCAAAAAAAGAAGCGGTAAGGATTATTCGTTTATTCATATTTATTTGCTAGTAGCAATCGCTAAATTAATAAATTGACAAAGAACTTCTCACTAATCAATGTAATAAATTAAATTTGTTGCACAACAGATGAAAAAAATCGCAATTCTAACAAGTGCATTATTTTTAGGTGTAGCCTTTATGGCCTACTTCTATTTTTCGAAATTGGGTATAGATAATGATGCGAAAGATCTGGCTCTGCAATCGGCAACTAATAATGCTGCGTTGGTCTTTTCTTTTCAGAACGACAAAGGTTTTTACGATATTATTGAAGGACAGCAACTCCTGCAACAGGTTTTGGGAAAAGATAAAATGAACCTGCTAAAACAATTAAAGTCCAGCGTAATTGATGATCACGTTCTGAACCGCTACCTTAGAGATCAACAGGTTTATATCAGCGTACTGCCCGATTCTAATAAAACACTTAACTTTCTGATCACTTTACAGATTCAGCAAGATAACGACATTAAAAAGTTTTATGATCAGCTAAAACTCAAAAAAGCGATCAATGAAAAATCAAAGGAACTTTACACGGTTAAGGTTAACGACAGCTTATCTGTTTATCTGGGTATTCATAATCAGGTATTAACGGTTTCAACTTCTCTGAAACTGATCAATGACGCCAATATCCGCTTAACGGAAAATCCATTTACCGAATATATTAAAGAGAATAACCGACAGATTAAAAACGTTTTGGCCCATGTTTATATCAATTTTAATCAAGCACCCCTATTGCTCAAAAACATTATTGCTGGCAATATTAATGGAGAAATTGGCATTTTTAATAAACAGAACAGTTTTGCTGTACTCAATTATAATTTCAGCAAAGAAAAAATTCTTTTCAACGGGAATACCGAGTTAAAGGACCAACTCAATTACCTTAAACTTTTCGAAAACACAGCTGCACAAACTACATCAATACAGAATATTTTACCAGATAATACCGCCAATTATGCGCTTTATGCTTATGATGATTATGGTCATTGGCTTAAAAAGCTAAACAACTGGCAAGCGCTAACTAATGGAACAGATAAAGCCAATGCAGTGATTAAAAACATCAAAGATGAATACCGGATAGATTTGAATGCGATATTTCCTGCCTATACAAAAAATCAATTTATACTTTTTCAATTAAGTACAACCGAAAAACTAGGTGCTATTTCCTTAATCAATGGTGAAAAAGTGAAACAGCTATTACTTGATGTGAGTGCCGATTATAATGAAGATATTAAATTATTTAAATCATCTGATATCTTATACAGCTACTTTGGCGAACCATTTAAAAAATTTGGCCGGCCATATTATACCATTGTAGATAACAATTTGGTTGTAGCCAATAATGCAAGCACAGTGCAATCATTTTTAAATGATTATAAAAAGAACAAATTGCTGATTCAAACACCTCAATATTTAGATGCGGTAAACCAAATTTCGACAACCTCTAACGTGAGCTATTACATCAACACCAAAAATTCGGCAGATATTTTCAGAAACAATATCCTACTTCCCTTTTACAAACATCTGAGGGCAGATAGCGGACTAAAGCGTTTCGACACTTTTTATTATCAAATGAGTGCTGACAAAAATAAGTTTATCACTAACTTGCTTTTAAACAAATATTTAAGTTCAGAAATACCAGATTCGTTAAGTAACCGTTAATAAGAAACAAGCCAAAAAAACTATTTTACATGAAGAAACTTTTACTTGCGTTACTGGCTTTAGCCAGCTTCGGGGTTGCAAATGCGCAACAATATGCACTTTTCGGCACCAAAACCATGTTTGATGCGTTCGAAAACCCTTCTCAAAAGTCGTTCACGCTCGATTCGTCCCGAAAATTCTCTTCAAATTTCTTCTTGCCCTATTTTGGTGTGAATGCCCTCAATAAGGGAAGTTCTCAATTTATTATACGCAGGTTGACGCAGAAAGGTGAGTTCAATACAAACGGTTTGCCAATCGGGACTGAAGCAGTTAATCATTTTGAGGAAAACAGCAATATCTATCTCGCCACATTCCGGTTATTTCAATCCTATAAATACCAAAAAGAGATGGGCTTTGCATGGCAGATCAGATCTGATGCCAATATCCAATACACCAACGAGACACTTGCGATTTTTGATTCTTTCGAAAGATTTAACAGAGGACAACCATACTACGGGATATTCAACACTAAAGGCTATGAACAAAGCTACCACCAGTTTAGCTTTACTTACAGAGAAAACTGGAACAAAAGGCTTGCTTTTGGGCTAAAGGCGAGTATATTGAGCGGGATCGTTTATAACAAGCTCGATATCGCTAATTCTTACTTATACATAGATCCTGAAGTATCGGCATTATTGATCGGATTAAATGGCACCTACTCCAGTAACTTCTCAGGTTTTGATAATATAGATTCAAAAAATTTCTTTCCTAGTTTTAAAAACCCAGGCTTATCGCTAAGTCTTGGAACCAATTATACCACAAAGAAAGGTCTGTTCCTAATGGCTAACATCAAGGATTTAGGTTTTATCTGGTGGAGAAGCAACACACAACGATCGATGATAGATCAATATAAAGTGATCCAAAATTTAGAAGATCAATCCAATACCAATCAAGAAATAAAGGATATCTTTATAGTTTCGGAGCAGCGCAAAAAGTTTCTGGCACCTACAAATGCCAAACTGGATGCATACCTGTCTAAGCGCTACGGTTTTTACAAACCGGCATTGGCTGTTTCGAAAAACCTATTTTATAAAGGTGGAGACATTGCTTTTGTAAACACCTTTATTGTTAACGATCTTTCTGGCAGTATTACACCATTATACAATTTAAATGGTTTTTTTATGGTGGGGCTACAGGGAAAATACCAGACTCCGAATTTCGAGATATTTATGGGTTCCGATAATTTAGTAGCGACCAGTTTCCAGGCTTATGGACTACTTAAAAACGACGCCAATGTGGGCAACGGACCAAATGGCGCTTCTTTTTATATGGGGGTTGGCATTAAATTCGGAAGAACGGTTAATCATCCGCAGTTTGCAGATATAATACCAGGTATAAACGACAATGATAGTGGGGGCAGTTTCTTTAAAAGCCTCTTTTCAGTATTTAAGCGGAGATAAAATGACTTAACTTTGCACCTGTTGTTTTTTAGATGGTGTAACCACAAAATCTTTCAAATAAAAAGGCTCAAAATAAGCTACATCTTCAAAATTACCTTTATCGAAAGTTTCGTTAGCCAAACGCGACATATATATGGCTGAATTAAAATTTGCAGTGTCGAATTTTGCATTTTGCTGTATCAAAACTGCCGCACATTTTGCCGCGCCATCACCCAAAAAAGTAACAGGCTGCTGAGAAAGAAAATCTGCGAAACTTGTTTCATCAATAATCTTTGCTTCTGTTGGTGCCAGAATATTTAATGCAGGATCAAAAACTGAGGTATAAACCTCCATCCTTCTGGCGTCAATCATCGGGCAGATTAAACCAGTATAATCAGGGTACTTTGTTAAAAAACCTGCAGCCATCATCTCCAATGTCTCAATAGCAATTAATGGTTTATCTAATGCATAACAGAGACCTTTTGCGGTGGAAACACCAATCCGAAGACCTGTGTAAGATCCTGGGCCCTTACTTACTGCAACAGCATCCAGATCCTGATAACTTAAGCCTGCAGTTTTAAGCACCTCATTAATAAACAAGGTTAGATTAGCCGCATGCAGGTTTTGCCCTTGCTCTTCTTTAAATGAAATCGTTTCGCCGTTGACAGATAACGCCACAGAACAAACTGCAGTAGCCGTTTCTATTTGAAGTATTTTAGCCATTAGGCAAAGATATTAATAAAATGGAAGATGGAAGAGGGATTATGAAAGATGGGTAGCGCTTGGCGGTGAGCTTTTGGCGCCAAATTAACGGATTAGTCAGCCTTGGGTTGAAGATAGAGGTTTGACCTCAGTTAACCGATTAAACCCAATGAACCAATGGCAAATAAACTAATGAATTCCTTTAAGGAACCGGATCGTGCCCATGTTTTCCCCATGGATGACAGCGGCCAATGCGTTTCAGCGCCAACCAACCACCTTTAAATGGGCCATGTTTGTTGATGGCCTCTATTCCATACTGAGAGCATGTTGGTGTGAACCGGCAGTTTGCACCCAACATAGGAGAAATGGCATATTGATATACTTTAATAAGTCCTAAAAAGAACCACCCGAAAATTTTATTAATGAATTTCATTGGGCTGGATTAAATTCTGAAAGCGTTTAAAGGTTGCAATCAGCTTTTTCTCGATAAAAGCAAATTCATATTTTTCCTTACCTACAAACTGAATGGAAAACAAAAGTAATCCTTTATCGGTTGGCAATGGAATATATAATTTGTCTTGTTTGTTTAGTCGATAAGCTTCGCGTATGCGACGTTTGAGCAAATTTCGATCTACTGCCCGCTTATATCTCTTTTTAGGAACGTTGATCACCACCTGTGCCTGCACATCAGCTGCTTGATCGACGAAAAGATAGGACACCCGGAATGGGTATAATAAAAAAGAAGAACCGTTTTTAAACAACAGGTCTAAATATTTCCTGCTGCATAACCGTTCTTCTTTCCTGAATGTGTACATATATTTTTGATTGATAACTGCAGATTTTGATCTGCCAATTCCGAATGAACGGAAAAGCAATCAAAAATTATGCTTTATGCTTGCGTTCGTCAGAAACTGTTAATCTTTTTCTTCCTTTAGCACGACGTGATGCTAATACTCGTCTGCCGTTAGCTGTTGCCATTCTTTCGCGGAAGCCGTGTTTGTTTCTTCTCTTTCTTTGCGAAGGTTGGTATGTTCTTTTCATGACTGTATATTATCTATTGTAAAATTTAAGAGGTGCAAATATAAAGTGATTTCTCTACAAATGCAAGAGTGATTAATTATTATTTTGTTCTATTTAATGCAAATGTAGAAAATCTTTTGAAAAACTCGACTAATGGCATATTTATAATTGACTGTTTGCTTAATTTGTTGCTGTTCATCAAACGTTCCTACGGAACGAAAATATAAATATTTTTTTTCTACCCACGATCCGTCCCGATGGGACGAGCAGGATACCTACACGAATGGAAATGAAACGGTAGAAGGGAGCTGCCCCAAATAGCAGCAACCACAGCAATAAAATAAACCTGAGTGAAATGATCCCGATTCTTCTTCGGGAGTAATGGAAAGCAGGGCTAACAATAATTTTAGCACGCAATTGCTTTCCAAAAAAAGATTTTTATTTCGTTCGGTGAGATATTAACCGATAGAATTAGTTATCGTAATTTTACGATCTTCCGTTTAAAAACCAAAAGCGCTAACACTAACAAACAAGATATTACAGAAAGAATTTCCATTAGCAAAATTGATTGGCAAAGGTTATCTCCACTTATTTTAGAAATACAATCACTTCCACCATCTGTTTCATATTTTAGGCTTACCATTGTATTTAAAATACCAAATGGGAAAAGAAAAACCCCAAAAATGGCACAGTATAATAGAATACGATAATAGATTTTATCTATTTATTGATTTCTGATTAATTCGTAAACTTTTACAATCCCAACGCCGCTTTTAACTTCACATAACCCGTTTTGCTTACCGGTAACCAGATATCAGATTTTAACAGCACCACATAACTATCCTTCTCTTTGAGCTCAATTTTGGTCACCTGGGCCAGATTAATGATATAAGACCGGTGTATACGGATAAACTGACTGGCATCGAGCGTTTGCTCGAAATAGCCCATGGTTTTATTTTTATAGAAAGCACCATCAATTGTACTTAATTTCACATAATCATCATCAGCCTCTAAATAGTTGATATCCGCAACCGGAATAATTTTGATTACACCATCTTTCTTCACCACTACCCTATTGTTCTGTGCCGGGCTTAAAGCCGCTGCATCCAAAACAGCTTCGGTATTTTCCGGCTGGTTTAATTTGTTGGGCAGTTTTTTAATGGCCGCATCAAATCGTGATTTATCGATCGGCTTAAGCAGGTAATCTACTGCATTCACCTCAAAAGCTTTAATGGCATACTCATCAAAAGCGGTTGTAAAAATTACCGCAGGTTTATCTTCAACGAGTTCGAGCATTTCGAAACCGCTTATTTTTGGCATCTGGATATCCAGAAAGATTAAATCAGGTTTATGTAAGGTAATTGCTTTTAAGCCTTCAAAGCCATCACCACATTCGGCTACAATTTCTATTTCTGCATGATCTGAAAGGTAATATTTTACAATATCTCTTGCTAAAGGCTCATCGTCAATTAGTATTGTTCTGATCATTTTTTTGTGGAATTTTTAGGGTGGTAATATATAAATTATTTGCCTCAATATCGGTTTGTAACAGATGAGTATTCGCAAATAACAGATATAACCTACGTTTAATAGCACTTAAACCAAATCCGGTTCCCCCGGCGGCTTTCATTTCCGGATCAAAAGGATTTTGTACACGGAGCTGCAAAATGTTATGCTCTACAGTAACATCTACCTTAATGGTAATCCCTGCCGAGGTATTATAAAGTCCGAATTTAATGGCGTTTTCTACTATGGGCTGTAATAAGGTACCTGGTAAACAAAGATTTAACGTATCTTCCGCCACATTAACTTCGATATTTAACCGATGGCTAAACCTTACCTTTTCGATATCAAGATACAATTGGATATACTCCATTTCCTCCTCTACCGAAACCCATAATTCGTCATCACGTTTTAAGGTTCCACGAAGAAATGAAGCTAATTTCATAATCATTACCCCTGCTTCTTTTGGGTTAACCATGGTTAATGCAAACACAGAGTTTAAACTGTTAAAAAGAAAATGTGGTTGTAATTGATGTCTCAGTTTATTCAATTCTGCTTCTTTAGCCAGATTTTTAACAGCAGAAAGCCTTTCGTGCGTTTCCGATTGTTCTTCCAATCTATACCAGAGAATATTGGCCAAAGCACACCAGGCCAAACACATAAAAGAAATCAACCCACGGAAAGCAAAAGAGAAATTATAGAAATCTTTATACTCTTTATAATCGGCAAAGATATAAAGTACAGCATATTTTGCAGCGAAAATGATTACAAATGTGAGCGCAAGCGTAATAATGAGCACGTAAAGTATCCGCTCGTTTTTAGGCTGATAATAACCCAACATATTGCTGATCCCAATACAGGCCAGTGCGAGTAAAAAATTATTGATAAAGCTATCTGTTACCGATATCCACCAGGAAAAATTCACCACATAATGCAATCCTACAGCGCACAATACAGTCCATACGATGGCAATGGAAAGGGATATTTTCTGTATTTGTGGAACGGATAAAGGTCTAGTTGTCAAAATGGTTTTGATTAGTTAATGATTTATTGCGGTGTTTTAGTTTTTCCAGATATTGATCAACCGATTTGGGCTCAACAATTTTGGAACTTATTTCTACACCATCGGCGAGTTCTGCAACCTCCGATATTCCACCTACACCTATAAATTTCCATACTACTTTATCTCCCTGGCAATTGTTAAAAGACGGATTAAAATGTACGGCATTCAAATTGGCTTTATCTAAGGCCTGCGTTATACCTTCTGCCAGTATTAAACGCGTTTGCTCATTAAACTGGGGTGCATGCTTCCCCTCACCACAAATTACCTGATAGATACAATTTACTGCAAACCATTTCATAGGCGATGTTTTTTAATAAATGTTTAGAAACTTTTTATCTCTATCCCCCCAAACAAAGCCGTCCCATCTAAAATTAATGTCTTTGTCATTTCTGCCACTGGCGTTAAATGCGATCTTTTGTCTTCTACACTCCCAAATAGGGCAGTTACATTCGATTTGATGGCCCAATTTTGTGGTACAATCAATTTAATCCCACCAAAAACCGCTGTTACATCAAGCGATACCGTTTCAGGGAAATCGGCCTGGGTCATTACGATATCAGCTCCACCAAATACAGCGGTAATATCACCACCCTGAAAGTTTTTAGAGTAAACGGTCTGGTTACTGCCTCCAAAAACAGCCATTACATCAATAATATCGTTATTATTTGCGGTTTTATCGTTGGTAGCTGTCCCAAAATCAAAATCAGCTTTGTTTTTATCTTTATTCTTCCGTCTCTTTCCTAAAAACCCGGTATCTTTTGGTCTGAAGATTAAAAAACCGCCCACAATGACCAAACCCAACCCTAAAGCATATTTAGACAAATCTATATCCAATCCAGGTATATCATTTAATGTATTGTAAACGCCGATCAAAATCAGGATCAACCAGGCTACTCCCTTAAAGTTACGACGGACACCGATAAATACACCAAGTACGATTAAAAAATTAGACCAACTGAATATCCATCTCGGAATATTTAGTCCCATATTGTTCAATAGAAATGCAAATCCGATGATGACTATGAGGAAACCGCTCCAAACCCTTCCTGAGTTTTTAAGCTGGTTGTTACCGTTATTATTTAGATTTTCCATGTGTGTTCATATTAATAATCCAAAAGTATGGTTAAGCACCCGTTCATAACAGAGGTAGCATGCAAAAACTCGGTAAAAAGCGGTAAGTGCCCTTATTTTATCGGTGAAAATTATTTTGTTATTTTGAGGGCATGAAATTTTCCCTATTAATATTTGTTTTTACGATTTCTACTGGCTTATATGCACAGGAAATGAGTAGCCATTATAAGATCTATGATGTAAAAAAACAGAAAAACATTTCGATAGATGATATTATTACTGAAATGAATGGAAACGATGTGCTGTTTTTTGGCGAAGACCATAATGATTCCATCGGGCACTATTTAGAAGCAGAGCTATTTAAAAAACTTAGCACGCGATACCCACAAAAAACTGCACTGTCTTTCGAAATGTTTCATACCGATATACAGCCCCAGGTAGATGAATACTTAGCAGGATTAATTTCGGAAAAGAACTTTATTAAAGAAGGAAGGGCCTGGGGGAATTACAAAGACTACAGGCCTTTAGTAGAGTATGCGAAACAGCATCAACTTAAAATAGTTGCGTCCAACGCGGCCACACGTTACAGTAATGCGGTAACCATGGGCGGACTGAAGGTATTGGAAAAATTCCCCAAAACATCATTTAATTTTTTGCCGCCCTTGCCTGTTGATACTACCCAGGGCAGGTATTATGAAAAATTCACAGAAACTTTAGGCGGCCATACCATGGGATCGATGCAGATTTATCAAACCCAAAACTTATGGGATGCAACTATGGCATGGGCTATCAATAAGTTTGTAAAAGCAAATAAGGGTGTAAAGGTTTTACAGCTCAACGGTCGTTTTCATAGTGACGAAAAACTGGGTACGCTGTCGAAACTGGCAAAATTGAATCCAAAACTAAAAATTCTGAACATTTCATCCTTTTCTGATGAAAATTTTGCTCAGCCCCATTGGGAGAAGTTTAAAAACCTTGGTGATTATATCATTATCACAGATCCTACGGTAAAAAGAAGCTATTAAATTCAAAAGCCGTTCAGATTGACATCCGGACGGCTTTTTTTATATTATGCTTTAGCTTTTAACAAATCTCTGATTTCGGTTAAAAGTACCTCTTCTTTTGTTGGTACGGGTGCTGCTGCCGGAGCAGCGGCTTCTTTTTTCTTCAGGTTGTTGGCCGCTTTAATAATAAGGAAAAGAACCAATGCAACGATAATAAATGATATGACCTGCGAAAGGAAATTACCATACTTAATAGCGGTACCCGCAATGGTAAGTTTACTTAAATCTTCTAAACCCGCCGCTTTTAGTGCCGGCCCCAAAACCGCTGGTGTAATAATATCTTCAACCAAAGAGCTAACAATTTTTCCGAATGCAGCGCCAATGATTACACCAACAGCCAGGTCAAGTACGTTTCCCTTAACCGCAAAATCCTTAAATTCTTTTACAAAGCCCATATTTTATTCAGTTTTAGTTTTTTTATTTACTAAAGTAGCAAACATTAAACTCAATACAAATGTTTAGGAAATAATTTTAAAACCACACATATCGATAGCATTTAGGTCAAATCAGCATAATATCTGAAATCTATTGTTTATTTTTGCCCCATTCTTTTATATTTAATATGCTAAAGCAACACTTACAACAAAAATTATTACAAAAGTTATCACCTCAACAAATACAGTTTATCAAACTGTTGCAGGTGCCAACCGTTGCTTTAGATACCCGGGTAAAAGAAGAACTGGAAGAAAATCCAGCGCTTGAAGATCCAAGTTTAATGACTCAGGATGAGCCAAAAAGCGAATATGATGATTTGAACGACGGACCAGAGGATTACGAAAAATCATCAGAAGACACGGGCATGGATGAGTTTAATGTGGATGACTATCTGCAGGACGACGCTGCCAACGACTATAGCACCAACTACAATAACGGCGATGACGATGAGGAGAAAAAAGAAACCCCTATCGCCATCGAAAGTACCTTTTTCGAAAGTTTACAGGAACAATTAGACCTTATCCCCCTATCCGATCAGGATTTTATCATCGGTAAACAGATTATCGGCAGCTTAGACGACGATGGTTATTTACGCCGCCCACTGGGTTCGATGATTGATGACCTTGCCTTCTCTCAAAATGTGATGGTTGAAGAAGAGGATGTACTGGAGATGTTAAAACTGATCCAGAGTTTTGATCCTCCAGGGATTGGTGCAAGGGATCTGAAAGAATGTTTATTGATCCAGTTAAAAAGAAAAGATCCTGGCAATCCTATCATTGTGAAAGCCATGAATGTGGTAGAAAACTACCTCGATGAGTTTACACGCAAACATTACGATAAATTAGAAAAAAGTTTAGGTTTAGATAGCGAAGAACTGAAGGAGGTTGTTAACGAAATTTTGCGTTTAAACCCTAAGCCGGGTGATGCCAACCAGGTTACCACCAAACAAATGCAGATTATCCCTGATTTTCACATCAGCAATAATGATGGCATTCTGATTTTAACCTTAAACTCTAAAAATGCGCCTGAACTAAAGGTAAGCCGTTCGTACCAGGAAATGTTCGAGCATTATGACAAAGCTTCATCGAAAGATAAAAAACTGAAAGAAGCCGTTCAGTTTGTGAAACAGAAGTTGGATTCGGCCAGGTGGTTTATCGATGCCATCAAACAAAGACAACAAACTTTGTTGAAAACGATGAATGCCATTATGCACTATCAATACGAATATTTTTTAACGGCTGATGAGCGTAAAATGCGCCCGATGATCTTAAAAGATATTGCGGATAAAATTGATATGGATATTTCTACCGTATCGAGGGTGGCGAATTCTAAATATGTACAGACTGAATTTGGTACTTTCTTATTAAAATCTTTCTTCTCGGAAGCGATACAAACAGAAAACGGTGAGGAAGTTTCAAATAAGGAAGTGAAGAAAATATTAGAAGACTGCATCGGTAATGAAGACAAACGCAAACCTTTGGCAGATGAAAAACTGACCGAAATTTTAAAGGAAAGAGGTTATAACATTGCCCGAAGAACAGTTGCCAAATACCGTGAGCAAATGAATATCCCGGTTGCCAGGTTGAGAAAAGAACTTTAGTTCAGTTGGCAGTATTCAGTAATTGGTTTTCATTTCACTGCAATTTCCAATTCCAAACTGCCAACTGAAAACTACCAACTGCCAACTGAGTTACCACATTCTAATATACGACGGTACCTTGTAGATATTATTAAGCAAAAGCCCCAACACAATTTCGTGACTGCCGTTACTCACCTGATTCAATTCAGAAGTGGTAAAATCGTAAGAATAGGTTAAATTGACCATCTTACCGATATTAAACCCCGCCATTGCGGCAAAGGAATCATCTTTACGATAGCTTCCCCCCAACCAGATTTTATCCTTAAAAGCCAGTTTCAGATTTAAATCAACAGATACCGGTGCAGGTGATACATACTTCACCATCACCGAGGGTATTGCTGAGATTTCGTCGTCCACAAAAAACTTATATCCGGCTGTGGCAAAATAATGTGGTGCTTCTTTACCTAAATTATAATTGTTATCTCCGGAAAAGCTCAATTTTTGCGGTAAAATCTGCTGTACAGCCAAACCAGCAAACAACCTTGCGCCATATAACCATAAACCAATGCTTAAATCGGGTTTTATCTGATTAATAAGTGCTCTATTCATTACCGGATCTATTGGCGTATCAAAAGAAAGTGCATTCACATCTAACGAAATACTCGAAATCCCTGCTGCAACACCAGCAGATAAATTAAAATCATTACTCAACTGTAAGTGATAAGCATAAGTAATATTTGCATCCAATCTTTTTATCGGGCCGGTTTTATCCAGCACAGCGGTTACCCCCATTCCATGATGTGATGGCGACGACATGTAGTTTTGCATAAAATTCCGGTCCATCGGATTTCCTGTTTGCTCAGGAAAAGATGTTAAAGCATTGCTCCACAACTGCTTGTCGCCCAAGGCCCAATGAGCCGATACAAAAGAAGTTTGCGGCGCATCGTTAATGCCCGACCATTGTTTCCGGTAACCCGCCTTAAAATCCAAATAATTTTCAATTCCAGAGAGTGCCGGATTTAACAGATACTGGTTAAAAATGTATTGGGTATACTGCGGCTTTTGTTGCGCAAAACCTTTAAATGATATACAAAGCGCAAATATGATGATGAATTTTTTCAATTTTATCTAATTATGGTGAGAGGTCCTGTTATTGTTTTTCGCCCATTCCGTGGATTAATAATGTAATAGTAAACGCCTACGGGAAGAGGCTCATTCTGGTAGTTTCCATCGAAAGGGATCTTGTATCCGTTGCTGAAAAACACTTTGTTTCCGTTTCTGTTAAAAATTTCTACCGTGGCATTTGGGTAAGATTCTAAATACTTAATGATCCAGGTATCGTTTACATTGTCTCCATTTGGTGTAAAAGCATTTGGCGGATTTAAAGATTGTAAAACCTTGATCAATACTTTTGATGTTGTTGTACATCCATCTGGCTGTGTAGTTGCAGTAACTGTATATTCTGTATCTTTTTCGGGAGAGGCAATTGGGTTTAACACATCTGTTCTGTTCAGACCTGTGGCAGGCGACCATGCATATTTTAAATTTGTACCCTCCGCGGTAGCCTGGATTTGGATCTGTCCACCTGCCAAGATATAAATCGATGAGCCTGCGTCGACTATTGGCGATTTGTACACTTCTATGCTTTTGGTAACCGATATTGGGCAACCATTATTGCCAGAATAGGTATAGGTGATTTCGTGAAAACCTACTCCGGCAATTTTAGGGTTAAAAGCACCGTCTTCTCTAATGCCATCACCACTGTATACACCAGTTCCGGCCATTTCTTCTCCGGCTTTCTGCCTTGCCTGGGTAATCAGTACGGTTCCATCTGCTTCGCAAACCGCTGGCATATCATTAAATATCAATTGTGGAATTGGCTTTAAAGTAAGTTCTTTAATCACAAATTTCGAACAGCTCTCCCCTGAATAAGCAACGAGCTTGATATTAAACTTACGGTCAACAGTCCCCCCGAATGTATTATATGTCAAAACAATATCACTATCATCGGGATAGTTAATGGTTTTATAGATGGTGCTTTCACGATCATTGTCTCTATAAATTTCAATTTTGGTAATCTTGCCGCTAAATACAGTAGATGTATTTTTGATAAGAATGTCGTCACTAACACAACTACGGTTATTTACAATATCAAAATTAGCTTCCCTAACATCACCATTAACCGTAAATCTTTTAGCGGTTTGCACCACACATCCATCTTGGTTGGTCAGGGTAAGCGTTATGATATAATCTCCCGTATGAATAGGCTGAAAAGCACCCTCAAATCCTACAGAACTGGCTAATACATTGCCATTGTTATCAGCATACGTCCATTGTGGGGTTAAACCTGTTATGGTACCATCAGGATTTTTAGAGATATTTTTAAACTTAGCAATCCCATCAGCTAAACAAAAATCTGGTAATTCAAATTCTGCCGGTCTCGGGTCAACAACGGTTACTGTTTTAGTTTTCACAACACTTACACAGCCCTTGTCACTTTCGGTGGTTAAGGTAATAACATAAGAACCAAGATCCGCATACTGATGTACAGGGACTTGATTGGTATCATCAGCAGAACCATCGCCAAAATTCCAGGTCCATTTCACAATCTTCCCTGGGCTTTCTATCTTTGATTTTTCAGTTATTTTGATCGGTTCTCCCTTACACAATGCACGTACATCAAAATCAGATAGCGGTTGGGGATTAATAAGAATGGAAACCGGTACATGTGTATCCGAACATTTAGAATCGGTTGTTGCCGTTAAAATTACATTGAAAAGCCCTGCCTTTTTAAAAATATGAACTGGATTCTGTTCTGTAGAAGTTTCCCCATCTCCAAAATCCCATAACCAGCTTGCAATACTTCTTGTATCTGAATTGGATTTACTTTTATCTGTAAATTGAGTCCCGACAGATTGGCAACCGGTAGCCGGCGCATCAGGATCAGCGGTAGGTTGATTATCAACCGTAAAATCAGCTATCAACTCTTCCGTATTACCACAGTCATCAGCAGTAGGTTTGGTGGCAATCACTTTAAACTGGTAATCACCCGGAGTATTATACTTAATTTCGTTAGGATAAAAATAAGTATAATAAACAATGCCATTTTCGGTAAAAGTATCAGAGGAATGGGGTGCGGTCTCCGTAATTACACCATCACCATTATTTACATTCCATATTAATTCGGTTGCCTGATAAGGCAGGTTAATTTTAAGTTTGATTATTTCCCCCAAACAACCACTGGTTACATTCTTGCCTGTTGCTTCGTTTAGTGGTTGAAAAATGAAATTCTGGATATTTGCACCCGCTAAATAAGCATACGATTCTACATAGCCATAACCATATGCAATGGCCGAAAATCCTCCCGCAGCTGTTAACTGGTGCTGATCTTGTGGAGCTGAAGTCACATCTATAATGGCATAACTATATTCTGCATCAATATTTACAAAACCTGAAACAGGATTACCATCCAAGCGGAACGAAGGTATATCGGCAGTTTTAATAATTATATTTATAAAGAATTTCACAATATTGGTAGGAACATTCTTCAGTTTAGAATATACGGTTATATTACTCAGGGTTTGCTCTACCGGATTTAATACGGTTATTTCAGGATCGCCTTCATAGGGATCATGGACATTTTGATTTACCTGGGCACGGTTGTTTAAGTTACAGGTTTGAGAGGTTTGATATTGTGCAACCGAAATTGGATTTGAACCTGAAATTACATTTGCAGAAGTAGAAAAAAAAGTCACAACCGATCCTTTACGATAAGGATTGCTAAGCGAAGTTCCATTGGCGTTGTTAGTACTTCCGTTTACCGTTAAAACAGTATTATCTTCTGAAACAATTACCCTGATAATATCAGTATTGCCATGAATCGTATTGTAAAAAGGTGCAGTAACAAAATTCCGTCCCCAAGCCGTAACAGGAAACAACTGTTGATACAGATTGTCTCCACCATTTGCTGCACGGTCACTGCCTTGCTCACAAAAAGATGCCCAGGTATTGCCAGAAAAAACAGCTATTGTTTTACATCCCTTGGTTGATCTGATATGACTTCCAGACAGATCATTTCTGGCTTGGAACTGATATATCTGACCTTTATTGAGTGTAATGGTAAAAGTTATATTGGCAAGATGCTGCTCGTTTCCACTTGTAGGTGTAATCTCTATTTCAGTTTCATCTTCTACAGCCAGAATGGTAAATTGGGCATAATTCCCGTTTGTGTTGGTGCTTTGATAACTGTAAGTATAGTATTCTTTTCCAAGCGTATTGGTTGGTAAAACCAAAGTACCACCTGTTCTTGCATTAAAAGAAATTACACTATATAGCGATATGGGTGATTCGGTAACAACATGTATACCTTTGTTACTTTCGATGATATCGCTTCCATCTATATAAACCGGACGGCTATTGGGATCTATAATGACTGGCAAACATGTATTTGCCGTAATATTGCCGCTTGCTATAACTGCATTCCCGATGTAAACGGTATATGTTGTTGCTCTAACTGCAGATAAGAATAGTGTTAGTTTAGAAGAAGTTCCGTTGACGTGCCCGCTATAGGTAACCCAAAAATCTTTCCCCTTATTAGATGTATTCTGAGCAAAAGATAAGGTTTTCGCAAAAAGCAAAAAAAACAAAACCAATAACCAATGCCTGTTCATTACCTATCAGTTTAGTTGAAAACGTTATACATATCTGGATAATCTGGGTATGCAATATAACATTTATCAAATCACAAGAAAAAACAATTAGTGGAATTTTAACAGTTTTTAATATAAAAACCAGCTTTTATGTAATAAAGCGATAGTGTGGTGTAAAAAAGTTGGTACAGGAATAAATTTGAACGAATAAAGGTACGGAAACAAAAAAGCCAATTTTGTTAAAATTGGCTAGATTATAAATATTCATTTGCTATTTTGGTCGGACTGATCGCCACTGCCATATTTTGCTGAGAAATCTTTTGCTTTCTCATCTGCTTCACTATCGTTGTGATCTTCCGGTTCCAGATTTTCATCTAAACGATCGTTCCAGTCATTTTGTCCTTTAACAGGATTTTTTTTATTTTCTTCAGTAAAACCGGATTTTGATTTGGCCTGGTTTTGATTTTGATTTTCCATGTTGAGCTATATTTTATTTACAACATTACCCTCAACAGAAAGTTTTGTTTACAACAATTATTTAACAGGTGGCTCATTTTTGGCATCCTTAAACTCTTTCACACTCTTCCCTATTCCCCTCATTAATTCTGGTAGTTTTTTACCGCCAAAAATTAATAGGATGACTACTCCGATTAAAATAATTTCTATTGCAGACATTTCTTTATATTTTATACAAGATACTTAATAATTCGTTTATTGGTTCATTAATCAATGGGTTTAACTGGAAATTAAAAACTGACAGCTGTGAACTGGGTTAATCGGTTAATTGTTTAAATCGGTTAACTGACGCCAAATGCCTATCCCTAAACGCAAGGCAAATCAACCAGATAATTAACTGACTAATAAACACGTACAAACAAGATACCAAGCGCTTCCCCTAACCAAAACCCTAAACCAACAAAGCATTTAAAGTCCTTTTTTTAATCTTTGGTACTGCACCGTGTCGCATAAATTCGGCAAAACCTTTTAATTGTTTGATCGATTTAATGGCTTCATATCCTTCATATGATGTCCGGATTTTATTCAGTAACATCGTATCGGTTTTAAACATATCGCTTTCAACCAAAATCCCCTTATTCAAAAACTTCTTAATCAGCTCGGCCATCTTGCCGTTGGCGTAAAGGTGAAGTGGCAGTTTAAACAATTCGTTATTCAATTTTTCAAATACCTCGTTAATCCACGATACTTCATTTTCTACATTCACCGCAATTTTTCCATCCTTTAACACAATCGCTGTTAAAAATTCTCGTGCGCGCTGGCGCGAAATGATACCACCATGAATGCCATCGCGTAAGGTATAATCTAAGCGGTCAGCGCAAAGTAATGGCAAAGGCTGTTCTAAAATATCAAACTTTCCATATAGGATCTGATTAATATTATAGCCATATTTTAACATTACATCGGGCACTTCAGATTTACATAAAACTTCTGCAAAAATCTTTTCATGGTAATCTTCATCCGTGTGATCAAAAACATAATCGCCCACATGGGAAAAGGCAGTATGTGAAATATCATGCAGCAAGCCTGCAATCTGCTCAAGTTCAGAACCTCCCAGCATCCTGATTAACATAGCAACCCCAATAGAATGTTCTAAGCGCGAATGACAAATGTCTGGATTAACCAAAAAGATAGCACCACTTTGATGTACTCCAGACAACCGTTTTAAGGCATCAGTTTTCAACAGATCAGAAAACACCTCAGGCAATTCCATTTTGCCATATAAAAAATCATTTAGCTGAACCATATCATCTGCTTTATTAGGGAATAATTAAAAGCAAAAATACTAAATATTTTAGCTTTATTATAAATAATTATCCACATTAAATGCGATAAAAAACTAAATAAATTAGCCAAAAACCAACTTTCAAATATTTTGAAAGCTATTATTACAATTTCATGATCGATAAAAAACTACTTGCAAAAACAAGGAAATAAATTAAACGTTATAATTGTAAAAAACAGCTATATGGCAACCGCTCAACAAATCAGAAAAGCATATTTAGATTATGTTTTAACAAACAACGAAAAACCAAAATCGGTTTACGTTTTTGTAAAGAAACTTAAAATTACAGAAGCTGATTTTTATCAGTTTTTTTCTTCTTTCGAAAGCATTGAAAAAACCATTTGGTTTGAACTCACTTTCGAAACCATTAACAAAATAAAAGAACAGGAAGTTTGGCTTCAGTATACAGCCAGAGAAAAAATGCTTTCCTTTTTTTACAGTTACCTTGAAAATCTGAAAAACGAACGCAGTTTTGTAATTTACAGTCTAAAGAACCACCGCGGTAAATTTTCGACTCCTGATGTTCTGGCTGGTGTAAAACCTATTTTTGAAAACTTTGCACAGGAAATTATTGAAGAAGGTTTGGACAGCGGAGAGCTTGCCGAACGCCGATTTTTAAGTAAAAGATATAAAGATGCCTTATGGATCCAGTTTGCATTTATCGTTAATTTCTGGATCAACGATGATAGCGAGGGTTTCGAGAAAAGTGATGAAGCAATAGAAAAAGGCATTAATGTTACTTTCGATCTTTTTCAGCACTCACCGATTGATAATTTATTGGAATACGGCAAGTTTTTGTCTAGAAATGGAAAGTTTGCAGATAAGATGAGGTTTTAAACACCAGATGAAGACACAAAAGAGTATTCCAACAACCAAGGTAGAACGTTCTGCAAAATTTGTTAAAACAGGAATTCAGATTGGGGGTAATTACATTAAACATTATTCCAAGAAACTGTTTAATCCGGACATGGACCGTGAGCAACTGAACGAAGATAATGCAACCGACATTTACAAGTCATTAAGCGAATTAAAGGGCAGTGCCCTAAAAATTGCGCAGATGCTGAGCATGGATAAAAATATCCTGCCAAAATCTTATGTAGATAAATTTACCCAGTCACAATATAACGCTCCGCCCCTTTCCGGTCCCTTAATTGTACGCACATTTACCAAGAACTTTGGTAAAACACCCGAAAATATCTTTGATAGTTTTAACTTAAAATCGAGCAATGCAGCTTCTATTGGGCAGGTACACCAGGCTACGCTTAATGGCAAAAAACTCGCTGTTAAAATTCAATATCCAGGCGTTGGCGACAGTATTTCTTCTGATTTAAAACTGGTAAAACCCTTCGCATTCCGCTTATTGGGCATGTCGGAAAAGGAATTGAATATTTACATTAAAGAGGTTGAAGAACGTTTGCTGGAAGAAACAGATTATGAACTGGAAGTTAAACGCTCCATCGAATTTTCTGAAGCCTGTAAAAACCTCGGACATGTTATTTTCCCTAAATATTATCCCGAATTATCCGGAAAAAGGATTATTACCATGGATTGGATTGATGGACTACACTTGAAAGAATTTTTACAAACCAATCCTTCGCAGGAGTTAAGGAATACAATCGGTCAGGCTTTGTGGGATTTTTACAATTTCCAACAGCACGAACTCAGGGCCGTACATGCCGATCCACATCCTGGAAATTTTATGATTACCCCTGACGAAAACCTAGGTGTAATTGATTTTGGCTGCATTAAAGAGATGCCTGATGACTTTTATTATCCGTTTTTCGCTTTAATTTCTACGGATGTCATCAACGATAAAAATAAAACGATTGACGCTTTTAGAAAACTGGATATGATCCATGCAGACGATACACCCGATCAGATCGAATTTTACCATAAATCTTACAGGGAAATGATCAGTTTGTTCGCCAGACCTTACACCAGTAAATCGTTCGACTTTAGTAAACCTGATTTTTTTGAGCAGTTGTATATCTATGGCGAAAAAATCTCTAAAATGCCAGAATTTAAACAGGCGCGAGGGGTAAAACACTTTATATATGTTAACAGAACTAATTTCGGATTGTATACCATTTTACATGAGCTAAAAGCAACGGTTAAAACCGATACCTTTAAGCCAACATTGAACAAGTAAAAATAAGTGTTAGTGAATTGATGGGGTTTAAAGTCTATTTTACTTTGATTGTGTTATTTTCACACCATCAAAATAATCCCCGTTTTGTAGACCTATGATTAATAACCGATCAGAATTAGTTGTATTCTGATTCATGGTAATCATAATTTTATTCCCATCTTTCCGCTCCACACGAAAATCAGGCTTGGTAACAACAAAACCCTGATCCGTTCTGTTGATATCTTTTAAATCAACGTTTACATTGTTATAGGTAATGCCGCTCAACCACCAACCTGTTGATTCGGTTGTTACCACAACTGAATTAACGTTAGCATTAAAATTTACCGCTTTTTGAGATAATTTTATATTATCGCTCCATTTTCCAATTTCTGGGTTCTTTTTACAGGAAGTGATCAGAAAAAATACAACTATACAGGATAAGTAAAAAACATTTTTCTTCATAAAATTTAGTTTTTTATTAGTATCTGGAAAAATACGATTTGGTTGACTAAATCTAAGCATTTTTCTTTACCACTTCTACCATATGATCAATATCAAATGGTTTTTCGATATAATCATCGGCTTTGCAGTCTTCCGCTTGTTGGGGCAGATTATTTGATGTTGAAGTTAATACAGCAGATACATCTTCTGTTTCTGGATCGGATTTAAGTGCTTTAATTATCTCCGATCCCTTCACTTTTCCCTTAATGTGATCATCCACAATCACCACATCTGGATCAATTTCATCTATCTTGTCTATCGGTTCGGTGGTTAACGATGGGGTAACATCAAAGCCCTCTTCTTCCAATACCTGGTCCATGATATCAAGGATATCTTTATTATCCTGAACAAGTACAACCTTTTTCTTCATAAATAAACAGACTAAAATCTTTTTAAAGATAATGAAAAAGAATAATCCAATAATGAATCTTAAAATATTTTACAATTGATAAGTAAATGTTGCAAGTTTTCGTCTTGAATTAAAGCCTGTTCGTCGAGTATTACATCTCGCTTGTATAAAAACGCAACATCGCTTGCAACGTTTTTCATTTCATGGCGTCTTATCTACAAAACATAAACAAAAAAATACTTAAACAATTATATAACAATTAATTAACATTTAATTTTTAAATAAAAATATTATGAAAACCTCAATCAAATCCCTAATCGCAACTACATTAACAGCTATCGTTTTATCATCCGCAGTATTTACTACAAGTGTATCTGCAACAGAAAAAGATCCCGAAAGCATTTCAAAATTGACAGCTTTTAAAAGAGTTTCTGTTAAAGGAAACGTAGAATTAACTATTATCCAGAGAAGTACTGCCGGCATTTCATATAACGACGACAATACCGGAACTGCAAAAGTGATGCAGGATGGTGATAATTTAAGAATTACCTCTACCAGTATTGATAAAGTAAAATTGACAGTTTATGTAAACGACTTCTATAGAATTGAAGCTTCAGAAAATGCAGTAGTTAAAACTGAAGGAAAATTAACTACAAAATATCTTCAGATCTTTTTAAAAGGAAATGCGCATGCCGAAATCAATACCAGCTCTGAAGGTTTGTATACTGTAATTGCAGACAACGCAGATCTGAAATTAAGTGGCTCTACCGACAACCATACCCTGGTAATGGGTAACTCACAAAAATTAACCATCGACAGATTTGCAGCTTTAAAAACCAATATCAGCGCGGTAGAAACTGTTGCGGTAGAAAAAGAGATTGCAGCAATCAAATAATACACAAACACACAAATGAAATAAGGCTTTCTGATCGGATCAGAAAGCCTTTTGTTTTTTAAAATGGTTTTAGATTTCGAACTTTTTCAGTTCTATCTTTTTCTTTTGCTGGTTTCGGGTTACTTCTATTTCGATTTTATTTTTGGCCAAATGCCGCAATTGCTGCGTAATCTGATCAACTGAGGCAGGATTGATCTGGTCAATACTCATTAGCTCGTCGCCGGTTCTTAATCCTGCTTTATAGGCCAAACCTTTCTCATCTACATGTGTAACCATAAATTTTGACCCATCCTGCACAAAACCCAATCCTAAAGCATATAACGGGACCATTGGTGCAGAAAAGGTTTTATTTGGCGAAATGGAAATATAGCCCAGGTTATAATTAAACCTAAAATTAAACCTACCCAAAAGCGACATCCCCAATAAACCATGCCTGTCGAAACCAAAAGATGGCTGTTCTTTTGGAAGATCTAAGGAAATAACGGGATGGTTTAGGGTAGCACCTGCTATAGTGATGGCATCAATGGTACCCATCTCCGATCTGTTTACATTACCACTTAAATCCATAGCTGCAGATGCCATTTTATTTTTCATCTTATCGGTTAAACCACTGGTATAGGCATTTAGAAAATAATTACCTGAAATAGCACCCCCTGCGCCCGTATCGAAAAGCATACGGGTTTTATAGTTAAGTCCATCTACTTTTAAAGTGGCTTCAATTTTGGGAATATTGTTGGTTAATCTGATGGATAGCCTAGTTTTATCGTCACCTTCGAAATAGCCAAAATTATAAATACTCATTTCGCTATCGTCTAAATTAATGTTTACCTGATAATCTTTCAATAAATCAAAACCTATAATACCATCCATCGGGCGACCGATTACTTTTTGCAGACCTTTTAAATCTGCTACCACAACTTGTTTACCTTTTACATTTAATCCGCCTATACTTAAATTTAATGTATCAATGGTTTTAAACTGACCGCCATTTCCAGCTGTTTTAATATCAATTACTTTCTCGTTTACTTTTAAAACCAATTTAGCCGCTACATCTTCACTTAAAGAAGTCGCCCCTGCTCCACTATCAAACATAAAGCTATAAACTTTGTTGCTTCCTTTGATCTGCACTTCTATAAACATTAAGGATGAGGACCATTTAATAGCAGTTTTAGAAAGCAGTTTGGCTGGCTGTAGTTCCTGTCCAACAGGGTCTGACATGCCCATCAGCTGTTCAAAATGACCAATCCTATCGAACATCAGATAGTTGTTCATTCTTACCCAGGAAGTCATTTTTGGCCCTTGATGTGGAATGGCTATCTGCCTGGCATAAATCCTATTGTTCTTTTTAATGATATTTTCATAGTAAACAGTATCCAGTATTACCGGATTGATTAACTGTGGCAATACGTTGGTTAAATCACGGTCGCGGTATTCGGCAATATGGAAGGTTTCATCCAATACCGAAGTAATATCTTTTATATTATGTTTTTTCAGGTTCTGTCCGAAGAGTTGCAGTGCATATTTTATCTGAACATCTCCAGGTTCCTGCTGTGCAAAAGCAGCTTTAGCGAATAAGCATAAACCTACCAATAATATTTTTTTCATGTTATTTAGTTGATTGTGTGTGTTGATCGGCCAGTTTTAAAGCCTGGTATGCATTTACAATTCCACCCGAAACCGAAATGTTCTGTAATTTTTGCTTTCCCTGCCATTCTTCTGGTACAATGGTTACGGTTTGCATTAAAATGCTTTTTACTTCAGCTGCAGATAATTTAGGATAATAGGAACGAAGTAATGTAGCCACACCACAAACCACCGGCGATGCCATGCTCGTGCCGTGCATACCCGAATACGTATTGTTTATTCCCGTTGAATACACATCAAAACCTGGCGCAAAAAGATCTACTGACTTTTTACCATAGTTAGAAAAGCCCATAATTTCGCCAAAAGGACTTGTTGCCCCAACGGTAATTACATTGCTTGCTTTTTTGCCATTTGCATAAAATTGCGAAGGATAAAAAACGTATTGATCGGTGTCTTCGGTAAAATTACCACCACCGCGAACGATGAGCACATCTTTCTTTTCAGCATATTTAATCGCATCGTCTACCAACTGCTTTTTTGGAGAAATTCGTTTACCAAAACTCATGTTAATTACGGTGGCGCCATTATCAACGGCATAGCGGATTGCTCTTGCTACATCCTCATCATATTCATCACCCTGTGGTACCACCACACGGATGGGCATGATTTCTACATTGTCGGCAATACCATCCATACCGATATTGTTGCCCCTAACCGCAGCAATGGCACCTGCCACGTGGGTACCGTGATCAGAATTTTTAAAACTCAATTGGTTATTGCCCCAGTTTTCTGTGGGTTTTAACCCGGCCATTACTATTGCACGGCCATCCATTGAAGAAGATACGAATTGTGATTGAAGATTATTCTCTGCACTGTTTATCATAAATGGCGCAATTTTATAAAGCACATTTATCGGAAGATCCGGACTGTACTTACTGGCCTGCGCACGCATCTTTAACAATTCGTACATTAAAATCAATTCCTTATCTTTTTCAAACTCAGGTTTGGTGTTGTATAGGGTTTGAATGGTAACAACCTTATTTGGAAACGTTTTGTTAAAATACCGATCAATAGAATCAATTTTGACCGCTAAATTCTGCACACCATCCAACGAACGTTTTGATTGTGCCAAGGCTGATTTACGTTTTACCAGGTTAAAGTATTTCTGATCAGCAAGCTTCAGTTTTGTGGTATCGGTATGTTCGTAAAGTTTACTTAACCGCAAATATTCACGGTCATCTTCGCTGGTGGCAAATTCGATATTGGTTTTACCATCTGCACTGCCCAAAAAGTTCCAGCCGTGTACATCATCGATATAACCATTATGATCATCATCTATACCATTGCCGGGAATTTCATCTTTATTCGTCCAGATAATGGATTTCAAATCTTCATGACTGATATCTACACCTGCATCAATTACCGCGACCACAACTTTTTTAGCAGTTTTTCCTTTTAAAATTTCGGCATAAGCCCTGTTTACTTCAGTTCCGAATACACTATCTTTTCCGAACGACAACAGATGCCAGTTTTGAGGATGATGAATAAATAAATCCTTTTTCTTAGCGGCGGAAAAGCCTGCTTTCTGCTGTGCATTTAAGCAAAGCGGTAGCAATAAGACCAGAAGTAGTCTGCTAATTTTTTTCATTTCGTATCGATTTTTATTTCTTTCTCTAATAGCTATTTGGCCTGGAGCGCGGCTTGAATTAAGGTTTCGTAAGCGGGTTCTGATGCCTGTGGGGCATGATCTTCTATGATTTTACCATCTTTACCAATCAATATATACCTTGGTATACCTGTAATATTATATGCTCTTTCGAAAGCTGATGCACTTTTATCTCCAGCATGTAGATCGACACCGTTCATATTTTTTGATTTCAAGAAATCAAGCCATTTTGTTTTTGATGCCGAATTATCGGTAGATATCGACATAAACACCACATTCGGGTTATTTTTATATTGATCGCGGATTTTCAGAAAATATGGCAAAGAATGCATACAAGGTATACACCAGGTGGCCCACACATCTATCGCTACAACTTTACCTTTAAAATCGCTCAGATTTACCATTTTACCGGTGGCGTCAGGGATTGAAAAATCTGGTGCCAGTGCATTTTTAGAAACTTTACTGTATTTTTCTCGCAGGTCGGTCAGGTTTTGTTTTACTGTTTCATCAGTAGTTTTTCCAATAGCCGCAACTATTATTTTATCCAATTGAACGTCCCATCCACTTATTGAAAGATGGTAAATGATATTTTGACTCAATTGTTCATTAATCAACCGTTCGTTACTTACTTGCTTAATTAAAAGTTCCATTTTGCCAACGGAGCCATTATCAATTAAATCATCTTCTTTTATATCCACTCCCTGGCTTACCTTTAAAAAAGTATAATAATTGGTCATCAGCGATCTCAGTCCAATGGCTTTTAACGAATTTACAGCAGGGTTATTCAATGAGATTTTGCCGATGATATTAAAGAAACTTTTGTCCACTTTAATGGGCTGATGACTACGCAAATATTGTAGTTTCACTTCCATATAACGCATATCGTTATAAAAATTCGCAGTTGAAACTAAACCTGGCTCCTTCGTTTTTTTGATCAATTTCATCTCATTTATATACTGCTGATCGATATCTTGGATAGATAGTGCCCCTTTTTTTTCCTTAATTAAATCAGCCCAGGTTACATGGATCTCATTAATCAAAAGGCTGTTAATGTCGGATTTCCCGTTTATTTTAATATTGCTTTCCAGCACCATTTCGGGAGTTGCGGCTTTTTGATCTGCTGGTCCGCCGATCACAAACGCGCCCGATTGGCGAGCCGGTAAAACAACATCCAGATTCTGATTTGGTAAAACATAAACCGGAAAGTTATCGATCCAGTAAACCAACGCTTCATTTGTTGGAAAATCCAAGGTGAATTTCCCGTTTTGATCAAACTTTAGTGACTTAAAAAGTACCCTACCCTTTGCAGAAAAAGCCTCTACGAAAAAACCTGAAGATTTTTCATTTGCACCTGCCCTTCTTCCTGTAATGGTAGCAGAAAACACTGAAAAGGAGAGCAATATTAAAAATAGACTTAATAATTTCGTTTTCATAAGCAGTTAAATTACACCAGCGTTTCCGATCGCCTGTAAATCAATGTTATATTTTGTTTTATAATAATTGATGATGATATCGTACTTCTTTTTGATCAGTCCACCAGTATCGGTTGTCGGTTTCAGTACGCTTGCATCAAGCTCTGCTTTAGTTTTTGAGGTAATTAAAGCGATATAAGAAAGAAAATCTTTGTTTAAACGGTCGCCGGTTTGCAGGGCTACAACTAAGGATACATAACCCAAAGCATTGTAATTAGTGGTTGTTGTTGCCGTGGTATAGTTAGTTACAGTGGTGAATTCGCCAGGAATATCTAGTTTGCCTCTGGTAAAAATAAAGTTAAAAAACTCCGCATGTAAATTGTTTACATACGTTTTCATTTGTGCGGCAGTCATCAAATCAAAATCAACAGAAAAGTTGCTCAAAGTGATTTGATTAAAGTTTGACAATACCGTATATTTTGTAGTTGGCGATGCCTTAAACCTTAAATTCTGACCTAGCAGCACTTTGAAAGGAAGGTTTGCCTTTAAAAAAGCATCAGGATAATAATTTAACCAATTTTTTTGAATAAATGTCAATACTTTACCAACGTAAGCTTCATCAGCAATATCAACTAAATAAGATTCGTTAAAACCACCATTTGAATACACAGGATTTGCCGCAAAATCTACCATGCTAAATTTGTACAGAAAAAAAGAGCCATATCTTTTATTTAATTCTACCAGGGTGGGATCATAATCGTGATTTCCTTGCGGTAACTTATATTGAACTTCTATAAAAGAAGGCGCTAAAACTTCTTCTTTCTTACATGCGAACAGCATCATACTAATTGCGGCTGTAAACAATAGATATTTTAAGTTTTTCATTTTTATTTTTGAGTTAGCATTATGGATTTTGAACCAGATTAGGGTTGCGTTTTAAAGCTTCGGTAGGAATATCTAAGGTATACCGGCTATCGTTTTGATTAATTGTTACAGTTTGTGGCGAACCTAAAACTACCTGGATGGTGTGCGTCATTTCGGGCATCCCCCAACGGCGTAAATCAAACCAACGGTGATCTTCCAGGCAAAGCTCTCTCCTACGCTCTGCTTTGTAATAGGTAAATAATTCCTGTGGATCGGTAATGGAAATTGGCACATAATTAGCAGTTTTAATCCGGTTTGAACGCAAAAAATTAATATCTGCCAAGGCTTTTGTTACCCCGGAAACATCACCTGCAATCGCCTTTTGAATATAAGCCTCCGCACGGTTAAGATAGGCCTCGGCGGTTCTAAAAGCTTTTCCATTACTTGCAGTTGCATTGGTAGTTAGGTACTTGGCCGAGCCAGATCTGTAACTCACAATAGCGCTAGCACCAAAATAAGCTGTGGTCCGAAAACTATAGGTTAATCTAAGATCGCTGGCCTCATAGGTACCGATAAAGCTGTCGGATATGGAGAAAGCTGCTTTTGCGGCCACTCCTGCAGCTAAACCAAATGGCATAACAGTGAGTTCGGCAGCACTTCCATAACCCCAAATTACTTCAGGAGAAGTTACAGGATAACTGATTGCAAAGGTGGCCGGAACAGTTGCAGATACAATAGCATTATACTGTTGTAGGGGAGGTTTCTTTTGTATCACCGCATCAGCGTACTTTATACTTGCATCCCAATTGCCCAGGTACAGATATACTCTCGAAAGCAAAAATTTCGCCGCTGTGCCATTAAATTTAAATGCATGGTTATTTGCGCCATATGCATCCAATAATGGAATTGCCATTAATAAATCCTTTTCGATCTGATCATACACTTCTTTAACGGTTGATCTGGCAATAGGGGCATCAGAAACATCGGCCGTTAAAAGAACCGGAACTCCTAAATCCGTGTCGGGATGCGATGTAGCTCCGGTGTAAGGTTTCCCAAACAGGTTAACCAGCATTAAATAATAATATGATCTTAAGGCTAATGCCTGACCGCGAAGATTTTCCTTTTCTGACTGAGGGCCCTCAACCTGATCTACATAATCCAGAATTACGTTGCAACCCTTAATCCTTGCGTAATAGTTGTAATAAGTATTATTACCTGTAGGTGCAACTTCCAATAATTTATCGATCATGTTACGCTGCCAGGTAAATACAGGTGCATATTTATTTAAGCCGGCAACAATGGTTGCATTGGCATTAAAATCAGATTGGATATCGTCTGTTAATAAATCCAGGTAATCGTTCAGTTTAACTTCTGTTGCCAAAGGATAAGCTTCACCTGCCATTAACTGATTTAGGGCCGTTGTAGTAGTAGGCCTTACCAAATCCTGGCTACTTTCTTCTAAGAAGCCTTTTTTGCAGGAAACAACACTTATTGTTAAGCAAATTAGCGTAAGTATTTTAAAATATTTTTTCATCATCTGCTGATTATAAACCAATGTTTAGCGTTAGAGAATAGGTGCGTGGAATGGGTAAATTATTGCCATTAACCTCGGGATCCTGACCGTTTAAGCGTTTATCGGCAATATAAAACAGGTTGGTAACCGAAGCCATTATCTGGCATGATCTTAACCCCAGTTGTTTAACTTGTTTGTTGGGTACTAAATAGCCAAGTGATAAGTTCCTCAGCCTTAAAAAACTGGCATCAACAACCCTGGCATTGGAATAATCGTACATTGTTCTTGTTAAAACAACAGCTGCAGTACTTGGAATGGCTAAACTTGTACTCGAAACAGGTCCTGCACTTGGTAATGATGGAATGATTGTATTTGCTTCATCACCAGGATTGCGCCATCTGTTAACTAACTCAGCCGAAAGATTTTGAAAAGGATATGGTGCCGAACTAGCAGATGTTGCCGTAGGATACAATGCCGCTAACCTTTTTACGTTACCCGTACTTAAATAAAAAAATGTATTTAAACTGAAAGATTTATACCTAAAGTTATTGGTGATTCCACCTGTAAATTTTGGATCAAGCTGACCTGAATAGACCATGGCTTTGGTCACATCACTGGCCGCCTCAGGGTTGGTTGCTACATTTAAACCGTTAAATGTTGGATTTCCATTGGTTGGATCAAGTCCTGCAAAATCGAAAGAGAATATGCCTGATGAAGGATAACCAGCTTTATATAGTCCGCCAGAGGCAGCAGTTTCCCAGTTATTTAAAGAGATTGCACCTGATTGAACCACATTTGATGTGGTTTTAGAAGTATTGAAGCCTAAATTCCATTCGAAAATGCTTGTTCTGACCGGAATAAAGTTTAATGATAATTCGAAACCTTTATTATCTACATTACCTGCGTTGATTGGCATAGTCAGTAGGCCATACTCTAAAGGGATTGTTTTTTGTACAATCACATCATAACCTTTTTTTAAGTAATAATCTAAACTTCCTGAAATGCGGTTATTTAAAAAAGCAAAATCCAAACCTAAATTAGTTGTTTTGTTACGTTCCCAACGGAGATCTTTATAGGCGAGGCTTTTAATGTTTAATACCGGATCACCAGATATTGGGCTTATGGAGGAAGATCCTAATGGAATCTGCGCAATTAGGTCAGGGCTGAAGTTTTCGGCTACGTTTCCCTGAAAACCATAACTCACCCGTGCCGAAAGTTGGTTTAGCCAGGACAAGCCATCGAAAAGATGCTCTTCAGCAATATTCCATTTTCCGCCTACAGACCAAACTGGCAAAAACCGATGGTTAGCATACTGGCCAAAGCGGTTAGAAGCATCCGTGCGTACGTTCGCATTAATTACATATTTCTGATTGAAATTATATGTTGCTGTACCGAAATAGGAAACAAAGTTAGATACCCTGTTGGTTATCACTGGAATGGTACTGGCAACCAGGTTATTAATCAAGGTTCCGGTGGCACCCGTATAAGTAACAGGAATCTGAACAAAAGACTGTCCCCTATCCGGCAGATAACCATAATTGGTTTGGGTTAACCCATCATATTTAGAACTTCTGATTTCCTGACCCACCAAAATATTCAATCCATCCTTACCCGACCTAAACCGTTTAGCATAGCTTAAATTATTTCTAAAGGTAACAGACTGGCTGTTAACCGAAAAAGCATTATAAATACCGCCCACAGGTAGTGGCGAACCCAGGTACGCAATTGAGCCTGGCAAGGCAGTACCATATTCATAGCCGCGAACAGTTGTAATGTAATTGGAAGTTTCTGTAGCATAAGTATTCGCAGTAGTTTGGTTACTGCCATAGCCCACTAAAGACTGAAATGTAAAATCTTTTAAGAATTTGTATTCCAGATTAGCAGCCATGTTTATTGAAGTGAGTTTATTGGTATTACCTGTTTGCGATAACTCATTTAAAATGTTATAAGAATAAGAACCAGACCGGGTATTTGGAGCAGCATACGAGTACCACGACCCATCTTCATTATATGCAGGAATAGTTCTGCTTACATTAAATGCATAATTGAAAGGATCTACCTGATAAAAACCGTTCGTTGTGCTTCTTGATCCGTTTAACTTAAAACCAATACGTAAATTATCGGTTAAACTGCTATTGATATTGGCTGTAGCCGTATAACGGTCCTGTTCGTTACCTCTGGTGTTCCCCCTATCATTCATATATCCGATGGAAGCATAATAGGTTGTTTTATCTGAACCTCCTGAAACACTTAAACTGTGGTTCTGACTGATTGGATTCTGAAAAAGCACATCGAACCAATCGGTATTATTGGTTTCCAATTTATTTACACCTGCAACAAATTGCTCCTGGGTAATTTTTTTATCAAAAAGATTAACGGATAAACCTTCGTAAGAAATCGGATCGGGAGTTACGCCAAACAATAAACCTTTGGCATATATCTCTTTTGATACATCGATCCGTTCTTTCGAATTCATCAAATTAAACTGACTATAACCTGGCTTTTGCGCAATTGTAAAATTGGTATTGTAATTAATTGATGCTTTCCCAACTTTACCTTTTTTAGTGGTAATTACAATTACTCCGTTAGCAGCCTTAACCCCATAAATAGCAGTAGAGGCGGCATCTTTTAAAACCGTGATGTCCTGAATATCATCTACATTTAAAAAGGCCACCGTACTGCCTACCAAATTTTTAATGGCATCGGTTGATGTTTGGCCTGAAACTGAATTTAACTGCTGGTAATCGAAAGGAATCGGGTCTTCCTGAATAATGCCATCTACCACCCAAACCGGTTCCTGGTTACCCAGTAAGGTTGATGTACCACGTACCCTTACCCTTGGTTTCGAACCTACCAGACCAGAGGTATTGGTAACCGCAACACCCGGCAATTGTCCTTGTAACAATTTATCAATCTGATTGGTTCCGGCAACCTTGATATCTTCCATTTTTACGGATGCAATTGAACCAACAAAATCCCTTTTGGCAATGTTCTGATAACCTGTAACCACCACATCATTAAGCCCTTGCGCCAACTCCTGTAGTTTGATATTCATCACGAATAGTTCGGTTGTTGCATTTACCTTCACCTTTTTTACTTCAGCTTTATAACCAACATACTGAAAACGGATGGAGCTATTGTCATCAACTAAAAGCACATAATTTCCATTATCATCTGTTGAAGTGGCGTTCTGCTGTCCGATTTCCTGTATCGAAACGCCTGGCAAAACCAGATTTTTGTCGTCGGTAATTTTACCGGTTAACCTGATCTTTTTTTGTGAGATGGTAGGCTTACCAGAAGAGCTAAAAGTTTTCGTTTTGAAAATCACGACATCTTTATCGATCACGAAAGTGATATCGGTTCCATTTAACAGCGTATTTAATACCGATTCTAAAGTTTTATTTTTTAAAGAAACCGTAACTCTTGGATTTTTATCCAATTGATCGGCATTATAGAAAAATTGCATTTTGGCCTGTCTGCTTACTTGTTTAACAGCATCAGATAATTTTGCATTTTTAACGCTGATGCTCAACAGGCCTTTATTTTGAGCTTGCAGGGATGAATTAAAAATTACTATTGCACAGATTGCGACGCTTATCGTTTTTGCTAAAAAGTTCAATCCAGGCGAAAAATAATTTTGTAAATATTTTTTCATTTAGTTTTAAATAGTTTGGTTGATTTTTGATTTTGGTGTGGTTAGATGTTTCGATTTATCGTTGACCTACATATATCCTCCTGTTTTTAATGCTGAACTTTACCCCACCGGTTTGTTCTATAATGTTTAGTATTACTTGTATATCTTTATACCTTTCAATCTCACCTGAGAAATGAACCTTTTTTATTTGATCAGATTGAAATGTTATATCGTAATCGTACCACAAACTCAGCTGATCCATTACTTCATCAAGCGTAGCTTCTTCGAATACAATTTTGCCATTTGCCCAGGCTACAAAAGCGGTTATATCAACATCTGCTTTGCTTAAGGAGTTCGTTTGCGTATTAAAAAAAGCCTGTTGGTTTGGCGCTAAAATAGCCGTTTGGTTGTTTGTGCTTTTGGCTTCCACCTTGCCCTCAACCAAAGTGGTACGGGTAGTTTTGGTATAGGTGTTTACATTAAACGTTGTACCCAACACTTTTACATCCATTCCATTTGCGTGTACGATAAACGGTTTATTCGGGTTCTTAGCTACCTGAAAAAAAGCCTCTCCCTTTTCTAAATATACATTCCGCGAATTTGCCGCATTGATATTTACCGGGAAACGAAGTACCGAAGCCGAATTAATCATTACAACAGTTCCATCTGCCAGGGCCAATTTATATTCGGCTCCTCTCGGGATAATTAATTTGTTAAAAACTTGCGTTCCACCTGTTGCAACCTCTTCTTTATAACTCAATAATTTTTTATTGTTATTGGTGATGCTTGTTCCTGCAACATCTGACAATTTTTGGCTGGCTTGCTCCGATAGTTCAACCGAACGGCCATCAGATAAAACCAAAGTAGCCCGGTTATGATCGGTTGGGGCCAGTTTTGCTAAACCCAATGCTACAGGTTCGTTATTTTTCATGTAATAGAAAATCCCTCCGGCCAATATCAAAACGGGCAGTAAAATCGCAGCAACATACCTTAATATGTTTGGTAACAGTTTTACTTTTTTCACCGGTAAATTTAACCGCACTTTGTTCCATGCTGTATTTTCATCTATCTTGTTAACCAATGCAGCAGCCTGTTCCATCATCTCATCATTTTGCAATGCGTCAATCAGTTCCTTTTCCTCCAGTGTAAGTTGATCCAGTAACTGTTGATCGGGCAACTCCCTGCTGTTTAACTGTTGGATTACTTTAATCCAGATATTTTCTGATGCGTCCATTTTTTCCGATAGGTTAATATATAGTACAATTTATGTTAATTTAGGGTGACAGCAGTATTAAAAAATTATTAAATAATTCTCAAACAACTGATTATCAATTAAATAAAATCTATATTTTGATTAGAATTTGCCTTTACCCAGTAAGATGGCAATGAAAATTAGCGAAAGCGGATCTTCGGCGGCCTTGGCTTTTAGAAAAGCATAAGCTCTTTTCATTTGTGTTTTAACGGTATTAACAGAAATTTGATTTGCTTTTGCAATATCGGCATAACTTAAACCTTCTACCACATATTGAAGAAAGACTTTTTTACGTTCATCAGGCAAAAGATTAACCAATCCCATCACTTTTTCGTCGGCAGTTTCCTTTAATAGCAGAGCCTCTTCTTCTTCCAGGTAATCGGTTTGAACAGAAGGTATTTGCTCGGTTAACGCTACTGAAAGCGGCTGTTTTTTAAGAAAACTTAAAGAAAGGTTTTTAACGGCACGGGTAGCATACGATTGAAAAGAAGTTTCAATATTTACCTCATTACGCCTATTCCAAAAGTAGATAAAAAAATCCTGGGTAATATCTTCAGCAGCAGCTTCATCTTTAACCATTTGATAGGCCACAAGCACTAAAAACTTATAATGTTTCTTAAACAAGTTTTCGAACGAGGCTATATCAGAGTATTCTGCCAATCTAATTAAGAATAAGGATGATTAATAAGGAATATCGCTTGTAAAATTAATTTAAAACTTGGCAAAAAGAAATATCGCAAGGTATTTAGAATTATTATTCGCGAAATAATAAAATTTAACCGCGAAGGTTTTGATGGAAAATGTAAGATGGATGATGGAATGGCAAATCCATTTGATACATACCTCAATAAAATTCCGGCTTACGCTCGTTTTAAAGAGCATATTAATAGCTTGACGCTTCACCGCCAGTTTAATTGCTTAGCAAAGCTTATCGGATAATTGCCACGGAGAAACGGAGAGCACAATATAGCTCTGCATAATTTATACTTCTCTCTGCTCCCTTGGTTAAAAACAAAAATCCCCTGGTTTTATGCCAGAGGATTTATTCAGTGTTTTTATTGCAGAAAAGATTGCTAGTGTTGCAGCACTTTAGCGATTTCTTTTTCGATTGATTTTAACTCTTTAGGCTTAAGCTTTTTGGCTGCATCAGCTTTCGTGCTCGTTTTATTTTCCAGGTATTTTACCCCAACCCTTAAAGCTTTCAAACCAGATACCCCTTGCAGTTCATCCAGTTCCAGTTCCTCTAAATCGTTGTTTAAATAACCCTGAACCTGCATATATTTAATGTACTCCATATATTCTTTGGCTTCTTCAGGATTGAAATAAACCATAGCGATTTTATGGGGCTGCGTTAAACGTTCGGTTGTTCCTTTAATCAATACCTTATCGATACGTTTCTTAACCACTTCGTAACGGATGTTATAAGCACCCTCTACATCAAAACGACGTTCATCGTTCCTAAAGCTGATATCGATGGCATTTGAGTGGATAAAAATCAATTGCGTAGTCTCCAGCGGACGGGGCATTTCGCCGATCAATCCTTTAGATAATCGTGCAATATCAACCATCGATGTTAACTGCCAAAGGCGGATATTTTTTAAGTATAACAGATCAAAAGGCCTATCCGGAGCAATTTCCTGACCGATATAAATATCATACTCTACACCATCCGTTCTGAATTTGGCAAAATAACAAGGATATGAAGCCTGTAGGTTTGCCTGCGATTTTTCAAGATATTGACTTACCTCAGTATTGATCAATTGCATGGAAATTTCCAGCTGTCTGCGGTTTGCAAAAGCAGCACCCGTTTCAGGAACAATCACCTCGAAATAACGGTCTACAAATTCGGCGGTTTGAGGGTAATTGCCTTTAATTATCGACAAGAAAGGATACACTTCTATTTCTAAAAACTCATTCAGCTTGTTTTCTTCATTTGATGAAGCAAAATCGCCAATTCGCTTAATCCAGTCTTTACAATTGAACAAAAGTTTATCGGTAAGTTCTAAAGAAACGTGTTTGCGGATGGATTTTAAAGTATCAATCAAACTGTTCAATTGTACTTCCATATCATCCTTTAAAGCCTTATTACGCTCTATGGTAGAGTTACGGATATCAATCGCCCCAAACAACGGATACATGTGTTTAAAGGTAATCGTTTCGATTTCCTTTAGTTTTTGATTGCCACTGTTCTGAAGGAAGTGCCACACCGCTTCGTTAAATTTCCACTGTACGGATGGTTGCAAAGCGGTAAACTTATCCATTAATACTTCATCCATTTTCGCATCAAATTCTTCAATGCTGTATTGGAAAAGCTGGCCGATCAATGGCATTGCCGGACGTAACCTCGACAATAACTTATCATCAACCAATACTTCCTCATTAGAATAAACCTCTAAAACACCAGCCAACTGATTGTTGTAATAGATGGGCAATACCGAATAAGAACAAACACCAGCTGCTTTTAAAACCCTTAAAAAAGGATCCTTATCAATCTGATCATCATTGATGGCGCTTACAAAGATGGCCCTTGGGTTTTCTTTATATTTATCAACCAACGAATAGAAAACTTCTTCTTCGAGGTTTGATGATTTTGCCGAATTGATGAGCATACTCTGCGAAAACTCCTGGTTATCGAAAACCAACTTGTTGTTAACGGTTAAAAATGGCATTAAACCAAATTCGAGTTTTCCGTTTCCGCTAAGCGTTTTCAAAGCATGAATCACGTGTGTGTATGCTTCTGTCTGGTAATTGTGGTTAACCAGAGCATCACGGATGCCGTCAATGGCATGTTGCAGCGTCACATCAGTGATCGAGATGATGCTGAAACCTTCAAATAGAAAATCTTGTAATGGTAAGTGTTTTACCAGGTACTCCAATTCGGTTTCAGCCTGAAAATGCTTGCCCAGCTCTTCAAAATTAAGCTCTGGTAAATCGCCTTTATGTACAATATCCACAAATTTGGTATCCGTTTGAATGTTGTAGTATTGCGTAAGGGTTGTTTCCTTGTTTACATGGGCATAAATAATCTCATTCTTAAGTACCGAAGTAAAATTATAAAAACGGGCTAAAATGGTATTATAGATAAACTTCAGCTGTTTTTTCTCAACAGGCTCGTTATCCTTGGTTACTTTATTTTTAGGATCATGATCCTTAAAAAATTTATAGAATGCATTGGTGCTAAAGAAAATCTGATCTGGAATCGGGGTACTTAAAGCCCAAAACAAATCGTCTTCATTATCCATCAAAGGCGTTAGAATGGTAAAAATCAATTCTAAGGTATCTTTGTATTTAGATAATTCTTCGGCACTGATGTTGCCAAGCAGCACATCGTCTTTTTCAATTTTTTGAAGTAAAAACCTGTAAAATTCAGATTTTACTGATTTCTCTGTTTTCAATCTGCCTTTTAAATACTCCACAAGGGGGCGAAAAGACAGTGAAGATTCTACCTGGCAATGTATACATTCGTTTTTGTGTATCTGTATTACATTGGTATTCATTGTATAAGTTTGCTATAGTGTAAAATTTATAGTTATCTGTTTAATTACTAATTCATTGCAAAGATACATACTCCTAAAAGCAATATTCGTCTGCTGAACGTAATACTTGGATATTACATCTATTAATATGTTACACAAATTTAGTACCTAAAATTCAACGATACGTATGGATACCATCCATCAGAAGAGTGTCCCATCACAAATCGCACAACCGTGAGTGATGCCGGAGCAAAGTAAACGCCCCCTCCTACACCGTGGTGCCATATTGTTGATGCTTCGTCACGTTTCCATACCCTGCCAACATCATAAAAACCCAACAGGCCAATTTGTCCGGGTAAAACATAGCTCACCAGGTCGCCAAGTTTAGCACGAAGTTCTAAATTATTATAAAACATATGCTCACCGGCAAACCTAAACTGGCGATAGCCCAAAAGATTTCCCTGTCCGCCTAAATATAAAGCCTGATAAAATGCAGGTTTACCAACGGTTAGCCCGCCGCCGAAGCGGTCTGCCAAAATGAAGTTTTTTCTGCCATCAAGGTTTTTGTACAAAGCGATACTGGCCGTAAACTGTCCGTATGAGTTGGAATATTTATTCACCCCTTTGTAACCCAAAAGCTTAAAATCGACATAACTACCCAGGGTTGGCAGTAAATCGTTATCGCGGGTATTGTTGGTAAAATTCACGAATGCACCTGAGAACATCTTTTCATTACGAACAGTTAATGAATCGGATGAGTGTAATAATGGTGGATTTTCGATAAATCTTCCATCATTGTCTTCCTTGTTGTATTTATAATACTGCCATGATGGACCAACACTAAAGGTAGATTTTGGACGGCGCCACCTCACCGCAGCATCAACCTGATACAAGTTGTAACGCGCCCGGTAATACCGAATATCATCACCATGTTCGTCAAAATGTGTTTCGTTTCCTAATCCGAAAAAGTTCTGCGTATTGTTAGGTGCATAAGCGTCTGCTTTCACAATAAAATCTGCTTTACCCAAAGCCTTCAACCATTCGCCCTTATAATTAAACCTAAAGGCTTTTGTAGAGAAAGAGTGTAGAAAAGAAATGGTCTGCGAATTGCCATATGGCTGTTTCCTGAAGCCTGGATTGGTCTGTTTATAGATCAGGCCCAATAATATGCCATCATCCTGATTATAACCTGCATTTAACAACCATGAATTTCTGCGGTACATATCTTTTGGAATATAGCTGAAATTCGACGTATCATTAGAGATAATTTTCCTGATTTTACTGGCATCCTCGCCATTGTAGGTTGCCTTATCGGTTCTGCCATACAGTTTTACCGGACCATTGCTGTTGGCAAAATCGTAAACTTTCGTGCCTTTGCCACCGATAATGCGCAGTTTGATATTCGAATTTTTATTGTTCAGGATTAAACTATCGTTACCGTTGTGCATGTATACACGGATCTCTTTGGTTACCTTCGGATCAAATTTGCGATCGAAAAGTTCATCTTTAATATTCCCTTCCTTAGAGATTTTATTGATTTTAACGCGCAGACCATTTTCATCGGCATCGCTTATCTGGATCAGTTCATTTTTGTTGGTCACCTCGATATCCACAATACGGTTAAAGAAATGATAATACTGGTTCATTAATTTTGGCAAAGTGGCTATCCGGTTACGCATCTGTGCCAAAAAGGCATCATGATGTAAGGAATAACTTGGTTCAGGAAGTTTTTTTAATGCTTTCTCAAAAACCGCATCGTTATAATTCGCACAGAAATCCTTTACGATTTTATCAAATTCTTCTTCATCTATATCGGCTGTCCATCGGCTGCTGATTTCTCTTCCTTCCCATAAAAACCAATTGATATTCTGTATGCCACGTTCGTAGCCCTGCATCATTGGCAGTAAGGAAGAAGACTGGGTATAACGTTGTAAAAAGCCGTCTGACCTAAAAAACACCTGGTCACGGTCTCTTGGCACCGGCGAGTAAGTTGAACCGTCTTTGGTTTTGGTTTCTTTCCAACGCCACTGGTCCTCGTGCCTGTCCCAATCGCCAAGCAGTACATCAAATGCTCTTGCTCTCACCCAGGCTGGTCCATCTAGCTTATTGTCGTTATCATCGGTTAATTTTTTATCCATTTTAGGAGAACTGTCTGATTCTCCTGTTGGTTCTCTTTCTTCGAATAAACAGAGTGTATTGGCGAATGCCGATTCAAACTCTCCGAGGTTATCATCTGGCGAAACCCAGCCAATAATCGGGTTGCTGTGCGGAATACCCCCAGCCTTAGCCAGTTCGGGCACTACAAGGGCCGAAAACGGATGTTGTGCCGACATATTGTCTTTGATTACATCTTTTGCAAAGGTTTCGCGTAATGCGGCAGGCAAAAGTACTTCCGGGTATTTTTCTACACTCCGCAACACATATTCTTTACCAGCTTTATCTTCTAAACGCAGGGAGCGCGACTGATTGCCCCCACCGCGCTGTGTCGCCTTTAAACCACCCATCATTTGAGAAACCCTCAACACCGGAACTTTTGTTCTTCCCGCATATTCTTTACGGTAGTTATCACCAAAAACAAAACGGTGAAAACGGCCAACACTATCATATTCGGGCTTAACCCTTACAAAAATGCTATCGGCTGTAATTGGCTTATCCCTGTTTCTGACCTTTTGCGGAATGGTTTCGAACTTTTTGATGTAACTGTATACTTTCTTAACACTGGTATCCGAATAAATATAATATTCGTAGCGCATATCGTTGTTTTTCAACTGATCGGCCACTACGTAACCCTGTTGCATTTCGTGGAACAGTGAGGTTTTGCCTTCTTTATTCGGCGATACCTTCGAACCTGAACCACTGATGATCTGCAGCTGCTTTCCTTTAATTAACTGCAGGCCATGTTCATGACCAGCCACATAGGTTACGTTTGGATAATCGCCAAATACACCCGTTATTGATTTGATCATATCCTTATAGGCCGGATGGTTTAAATCTTCAGGACTTAATAAAGTAGAACGCAACATGGGATAAACAGAACCTAAAACAGGTAAAGGAATGTACAGGTTTTTGTTTAAGGAAGTTAGTGGAAAAAGATGGTTTCGAAGGTTAAAATAACCACCATGTGGTCCGTAACTTTGAAATGGATGATGCGAAGCCAATAGAATCACTTTATCCTTATTTTCTTCCAACAACTGCTCCATTTTAACCAAAACCTCATCTTTGGTTCTGCAATCGCATTCGCCATTGGGATTTGATTTGTTATAGGGAAAAACCCACCATTCGCTATCGTAAGCAATGATGGTTAATTTATCCGTGAGCTTAATGGCCACAGGATCCGGACATCCATTCTGTGGGATCAATTTTAACAATGGATCGTTTTGGGCAGCAAGGTAATCACCTTGTGCTTTAATCTTAGCTAAACCTTTAGGCCCCGATTTATCCCAATCGTGGTTACCCGGAACAAAATAAACCGCAGCACCCATTTTGCGCATGGGTTCGAACTGTGAGCGGAGGATTTTCTTGGTTTCTTCTTCTTCTACACTTCCGGGAAGGCCCATCCCGGTTGGATAAATATTATCACCAAGATATACAACGGTTGTTTTTTTGGGAAGGATTTGCTTTGCCGCATTTTTAAGATCCTGCATCTGTGCGGGATTCATCTCCCCTGCATCGCCAAAAAGAATTACACGGTATTTTACATCATCCTGCGCAGAGGCAATGAAATTGATTAAAAATAAAATAGTAAAAAGGGTAAATCTTTTGATCATAGACTCTGCGTTTGTATAAAGATAGTTATTTTAAAATTATTTTGTTTTTAGGTGCTATTCCATAATTACGTCACCCTGATCCGATAGCTATCGGATTCAGTTCAGGGTCTTTAGTGTGGAAAGATGCTGATCCCGAAACTTCGGGACAGCATGACGCACGATTGAGGTGACAGTACCATTTTTTATTTTTTCAATTTAAACAATAAAATATTTCCTGCGGCCAAAGTTCCGCCTTCATTGGAAATGTAAAGGTTATTGTCGCGATCAAAAGCGATACCTTCCGGCTGATTAAACAAAGCAGGATCTAAAGGATAGGTAGCTTTAACTTTGAAATCTGTATCGGTAACAACAAGTACTTTATTTACCGACGAAAGCACATACCATTCATTGGTTTGTAGGTTTTTAGCCAAAGCCGATGGACGGAACCTTGATTTTGAACTTCCAGATGCTTTTTCGATTTCTTTGTGCGACAGGCTAAATTCTCCCGCAGCGGTTAATGAAGCATCGGCACCAAACTTAAAGCCATAAATGCTTGAAGCTTTTGCTTTGGAATCTGGTTTGCTATCCTTCGTTAATACATAAATCATATTGTTTTTTTCATCTGCAGCCAATCCCTCATATTCAGCTTTTGGTACCAGATCTTTGGTTTTAACTACATTCGTTACTTCTGGTTTATTAATTTCCGAAATCGGAAAAGTATGCAGCTCGCCATTGCTTTTTAAAACAATGATGTAGTTATTAATGATGGCCAGGTCTTCATAATCGCCTTTACCACCAAATTTGGTGTATTTTGATTCTTTATCGCTTAAACCCAGGTGAAACAGATCTCCGTCTTCATCCTGAATGGCAAATACTTCTTTTGGGTCGCCGTTATGAAATACAATTCCGGAAATTTCGAAAAGGTTATGCGGCATATTGTATTTTACCGGTTTCGATAAATCGTAAGGGAAATCTGATTTTGCGGCAGTACTGGCAGAAACGGTTGCTGTTGAATCGCTTTTTTTATCATCACGGTTGCCGTTAACGCAGGATATACCTAAAAAGGCAACTGAAATGAGCAAACTGGAAGCGAGAAAAGTTGTATTGTATTTCATAAGATAAATTTAGTTTCCATGGTCTGTGTCCATACAGACCATCAATAAGTAAAATCATGTGGTCCGTGGAGACACAGACAACGGTATTATTTATTTTTTAATAACGCATAAATATCATGTTGAGAAGAAACAAGAACCCCGCCACTTTTAACAGGGATATTGTTCATGTCATCATCTATACATACCGCCTGTACATTATCGCGTTTCTGAATTTCTATAATATCCATAATTTCCTGTTTAATCTGCTCATTATAAATCGGAAAGCAAACCTCTATCCTACGGTAGATATTTCGGTTCATCCAATCGGCCGAACCAAGGTAAACATCATTTTTACCTAAATTATGAAAGATAAAAACACGACCGTGCTCTAAATAACGGTCAACAATACGCGTTACCTTGATATTTTCGCTCATGCCTTTTACACCCGGTATTAAACGGCAAATGCTCCGTACGATCATGTCAATCTTTACCCCTGCCTGCGATGCCTCGTAAAGTTTATTGATCAAAACCTTTTCTTCCAGGTTGTTCATCTTAATGGTAATCCCCGATGGCTTGCCCTGTTTGGCATGTTCAATTTCTCTATCAATCAGGTTAAGAAAAACCTGCTGTAAATTGAACTGCGCTACCAATAACTGTTTGAATTGAATCAGATCGGCGCTACTTGGTTTAACCCTTTTGGCGAGGAAAATAAATAGCAGTTCAACCTCACGCAGCATTTCCTTATTGGCCGTCATCAAAATATGATCGGTATAAAAGGCAGCGGTACTTTCGTTAAAGTTCCCGGTGGCAAACAAACCCGAATAGCGCATCCGGTCTCCGCTTTGCCGTTTTACCAGCGCTACTTTGGCATGTACTTTTAAAGCTGTTACACTATAAATAATATCAACGCCCACCTCTTTCATTTTCTTCGCCCACTTAATGTTGTTGGCTTCATCGAAACGGGCTTTAAGCTCTACCAGCACGGTTACTTTTTTACCGTTTTTAGCTGCACTGATTAAAGCATTTACAATTTTCGAATCGCTGGCCACCCGGTACAGTGTTACATAGATTTCCCGAACATCTGCATCAATGGCTGCTTCGTTAAAAAAGCGGAGCACACTGTCGTAACTCTGATAAGGAGTATGTACAATAATATCGTTTTTGTAAATGGCTTCGGTTAAGGACCCATCAATCAGATCGGTATTGCAAAGCTTTGGCCAGTTCTGGTTCGAAAGTTTGGGCACATTTACGGGGAAACCCATCAAATCCTTCAGGTTATGGTATTGCCCGCCTTCCATCCTGTTGGCCTTTTTTAAATTAAAAAGCTTTTTAAGCAGTTCGAACACATTGGTAGGGATACCCGGTTGATGGAGAAAACGCGTGGCTAAACCTGCATCGCGTTTGAGTAATTGTTTCTCCAATTGTTCTGATAAACTGCCGGAGTATTCGTCTTTCAGGTCAATTTCGGCATCCCTGGTAATTTTGAAGCTATAACAGCCTGTAACCTCTCCTTCAGGAAATATGCGGTCTAAATGGAAACGCACAATATCATCCAGGAAAACAATAAAGGTTTCATCGCCTGCTTCTACCTTATAAAAACGGGGTAACTGATTGGAAGGGATATTTAAAATAATAACTTCAGCACCCGCTTCTTTTTTTAGGGTAACCAAAAAATACAGCTCGTTGTTCGAAGGAAAAAAACTGGTATTTTCATTAATGTATACCGGCTGCAAAAAAGCCATTACCTGACTTAAGAAATACCGGGTTGTACTTGTTTGGATTTCCTGTGGAAACGGCTGTCCATAAATTAAATTAATTTTATTTTTTTTGAGCTGAGGAATAATATCCGATTTCAGCACAACGCCATATCGTTGTTGTTGTTCAGAAATCAGTTGATTGGCGGTATTTAGTAAATTATCGTCAATCCTGATATCGTTATCTTCCTTGTTGCTCAGCTTTTCCAAAGCCAATAGCACAGGCATCCTCACCCGGTAAAACTCATCAAGATTGGAAGAAAATATCGATAAGAACTTAATACGTTCGAGCAATGGAACGGTATTCCGCTCGGCTTCCATTAAAATGCGCTCGTTAAATTTTAACCAGCTTAAATCTCTGTTGAAAAAAGATGTCTCAATCATTTTTTCCATTAAAGTTTACCGTAAGCTGCGTAAGCAATTACAAATGCCAATACGGCCGCGATCAGGCCAAACATGAAAATGTTATAAGCGAGGCGGATCAATTTATATTTCCTCCCCAATACCACGCCCTGCGAATAAACATCGGTAATCAAAGTGCCGTATAAAAAGTCTTTATCGTTCATAACCTTGATCATGCCATCGGTATAACTTGGCAAGCTCATTTTATAGAAATTACCGAAAAACAACAGGTTAACCTTTTTATTGTCCATATCTTCCTGTGTAAATTCTCCTTTCGGGATAGATGGACGGGTTGACAGAATAGAAACCACCACACAGGTTAAACTCACCATCAATAAAATAAAGGTGGGTATAATCAGGTTGCCATGATCTTCCAGGCGTCTTAACAACAAACTCACAATTAACGAAAGCATGATCGAATTTACCGTAATCAGGATATGTGCCTTATTATCAGCCATATCGCTAAGGCGCTGGTTATTGGCCGAAGTAATCCTGAACATGGTTTCGATCCCCTTGTCCGGGCGGTCGTCCTTATCTTTTTTCTTCTTTTTCTCTTGTATAATTACCGGGGCAAAGTTTTTAGGCTCTTCGAGTTCGGTGCTGATTTCTTCCTGGGAGGTTAATTTACTCTTCAGCTTTTCGACATTTTTCTGTTTTTGATCGCTGAGCAACAAATTTGCATAATCGGTATGGTAATGGTGCGATTCCATAAACTGGATATCTTTTTTGCGCCACTCCAGTTTGCTGATGTCTTTTTTATAGATCAGTTCATTTTCCTTGTGCATCAGTTTCCCTTTTGCACGGAAATCGGCAAGGCCCAGGTGGAACAGATCCGCATCGCAGATAATCTTGTCAATTTCATTTTTAGGATGCTGGGGAATCTTGGTGGCCAGTATCGCGCTTTTAACACTGTCCCGAACTTCCTGATTTACTTTATGTTTGGCCAAAAACTCATCTGCCAGGTCGGCACCTTTAGCTTCATGGTTTAATGCATCTTCAAAATAACCGGTGTCGTGAAAATATGCCGCTACGGTTACCGTGAAAAAATCCTGTTCGTTTAGCTGGTAATGGTTGGCGATCTGCTGGGCCGCATTTACAACTTCCTGTGTATGCTCCAGATTATGATAAACCAATCGCGGATCGTTATGGGTATGGAAGTAATCGCTAACGTGCTTTTGTACATCTTCCTGCAATTGTTTATAGTTCATGAGTATAGTGTGGTTGGGACAATGTGTTATTCTGAGGGAAATGCATCTTGTTAAAATCCTTTAAAGCTGAAAATTGTTTTGGTTTTTATGGTTATAAAATTACGCTATTTTTTTAAAAACAACGCTGCTCTGCCTTTAACAATAATAATGCCTTATTTTATTTTACATTGAGGATATTTTAGATAGTCAGAAGTCGGTTAACCGATTAAACAATTAACCGATTAACCAAAGTCTGGGGTCCAAAGTCGGTTAACCGATTAACCAACTAATGACCAATGCACTACTTACTTCACCCGGTAAAGCACTTCCTGTGCTTCCCATAAGCTAGGCACTTCGAGTTTATATACCAATTTATCTAAAACTGCGTTTGGCACAATGGCTTCGCGGTTTTTGTTTTGGCCATGCAGGTGCTGATAAGGAACTTCGATGTATTCGATCCTTACCTTTGCTTTGTACGCGTGAAACAGTTCAATTAACTGCATCCGCATCTGACTGGTGGTATTGGTTGCATTCCAAACAAATGATTGTTGTTTGCGCAAATATACCCTGGCCTGTTCTTTTGCCTCCTGTATCACCTGTCCGTTGCCTTTTTTATCTGTTGGTGATATTCCTCTTTTAGTACGGATCGTATCCAACGAAATAATGGGCCAATCTTTGAAAGTATATTTGATAAAAGTATCTTTTCCTGCACCTGGCAGACCACTCATCAACACCATTTCTGCAACCGGCTGCTCAAATGGAATGTAATCCGGATAAGCATCCTCATGTTGGATGTAATACATTTTTGCTTCTTCTGAAGCAAATTGACGGGGATTGCCCCAGCATTTATTTTCTTTGCAGAATTCTTCAAAACAATCAACCCGGTACAACATCTCTTCCTGATCGTTACATATACGCCCAAGCATATCTGCACGCGCCAATAAGGCAAGCCATTCCGTATTCACTTCCATACTGGCCTTTATTAAGGCTTTAAGCGGATCTGGTTTTTCGAACAGCCAAATCGGTAAACCATGGTACCTTACCAAGCCAACAATCTGCTCTCGGATTTCAAATGGTGTGTTACCACCCAAATAGAGCAGTTGGCGAACAAACTGGGCACCTTTACGGGCATGCCCGTTTGATGTAATGCTACCATCGGTTTCAAAAACGGTAGTGCTGTATTTCTCTACATCATGCAATAAAGCAGCTGCCCACAAAATTTCCTGATCTTGCAGGGCCAGTGCTTTAAATGTAGGCTCCCTTTGCAATGCTGCCAATACCATCCGGGTATGTATGGCTACATTCCCTTCGGCATGATAACGTGGATCTTGGGCAACATCATTCATTCTTTTTACCCAGCCGAAACGATCTTCGAGGGTATTCCATTCTTTATTTTCGCTAAAGGTCCACATGCTTACCTCCTTCATTTATTAATGGCGCACGTTTCCAGCTTCTGGTCCAATGCTCATCTGTTTTAACATGCCCTTTTCTTACGTATTTAAATACGTTCTGTGCAAAAGCATCTACGGCGTAACCATCGGCATTCCGGCTAACGATACCTTCCATAGTTGTTTTACTTTTGTCGTGTACATCAAAGGGTTCAAATGTACCCGGCCCTGCTACAAGCATTAACATCTCCTTTTCGAACTGTTTTTGATCAGCAGGTGCCGGCTGTATTTTGATCACAGGAACAGTTGGCAGATCTATCAATTTTGCATAAAACACTGTTTCTTCCCAGCTTAACCAGCGCTCATTTTCGCGGATGCCAAACACATGATAGTGATGTTCGAGTTTATGGTATGCGATTGAATGTATTGCGTACAGGTTCTCCAGAAAGAATTCGAGATTGCCCAGATCATTTTTCATCAGCTGCCAGAAACGTCTAAGATCTTCTGTCCATGGTGAGGTTGTTGGTGCTGCATGCGAACGGGCGAAAACGCCATATTTAGAGAGACAATTATTTTCTCCATCTAGTTTTTCGGTATGTATAAGTGTTGGGATCTGTTGTAGATTGTCCCAATAGTCGTGCCGTATCCTATCGTCGCTGGTTGTTCCCGGCGAAAATGGATAATGATAGGTACGACCATATTTTTGTGAAATAGCCATATTGTAATCAGTAAAAATAAAAGATAAACAGTAATTACTCCCTTCCCGGAGGGGAAAGGTCATTTAACATTAATGTGCAAATGAAATTACATGACTCAAGATTTAAATAGTTTTATAAAGGTGCAAATGTAGCAAAATGATTTAAACTTCTGAAATTGATATAGATAAGTTCAGATATGCGAATGCCTGAAACCAAATACATTTCTCCACACAAACGTTTGTGTTAACTCAAAAAATACATTAAAAAATGCCCCAAACAACTACTAACTAAGTAGTTTCAAAGGGCTTTTTATAAAAAGGAACATTTCTGCCAAAATATCTTCTACTTACAACTACAACACTTACCAATTCTGTGCTGCATCCATAATTCCGGGCAAAAAACAACGATTAACAGGCAAACGTTTGCGTTGACAAGATTGATTTTTTTCTGATTGTTAGTCAGTAACTTAAATCCAGCTTAACGTAAATATACCTGTTTTTATATCGCGTTAATATCGAAGTTTTGGATTGGGGCTAAGTATAGCAATAATACCTGCCTACTTGAGGCAGGTAATTTACCGTTGAAGAATGAGGCTAGGTTAAAGCAAAATTATTTCTTGTTATGACAAGGTGATCAGATCGTGCAAACAATTACTAACAACCCAAATATCAACTAAATCCCAAAAAAAATGAAAAAAACAACTTCATTACTGGTCAGTATTTTATTATTACTTGCCATTTCGTCTTGTAAAAAAACAGAAACTTTACAAGAAACAGAAGCCTCAAAAATTAAAAGCAGCATTGCAACTACCGAAAGCTTAGGCGGCACTTCACTAAATGTAGGTTTAGGCGGCAATGGCTATACCGCTGGTACCGGTGGATTAATTAACGACAGTGGTTTGCACAACTGGACATCAACAAGTACCATTACCAGTGTTTGGTTCCGTTTAGGCCTTACCGGCAGTTTAACTGTAGCTATAAAAGGCACCGTACCTTCGGGAAGCAGCAATATTAAAGTAACCATTAACGGTACTGTATTTAATAAGACGATTACGGGCACTAGCGCCACCACCACTACAATTGGCACCGTAAACATAGCCGCAGCAGGTTATGTTAGGGTAGACATACAGGGTGTTAGCAAAACGGGAAGTTACTTTGGCGATATTTCGGATCTGGTAATCAGCGGGCCAACTGTTGCATCTGGTGTACAATATGCCAATACTGTAGCCGATTATTACTGGTCGAGAAGAGGCCCTTCGTGCCACTTAGGCTATACTGTACCATCAGGCACAGAGTGGTTTTATAGTGAACTTACTGTGCCGAGCGGACAAGATAAAATTGGTTCTTACTTTATGGCAGATGGTTTTGACGGCGGTTATTTTGGCATGCAGGTTAATTCGGCTACCGAAAGAAGAGTGTTATTCTCTGTATGGGATCCATCAACAGGCTCCACTACCCTGGTTAGAAAAGGAACCGACATCACCAGCAATGGTTTCGGTGGCGAAGGTACCGGCGGACAATCATATTTATTATTTAACTGGGCAGCAGGCACCACGTACAAATTTTTGTTACAGGGCAAACCTGATGGTGCAGGTGGCTCTGATTATACAGCCTGGTTTTATGCACCAGAAAATGGCGCATGGAAAATTATCGCACAATGGAAACGCCCAAATACAACTGCTTATTTAACTGGCATGTATTCATTTGTAGAAAACTTCAATCCAGACCAGGGCTATCTGCAAAGAAGCTGCAATTATGGCAACCAATGGTACAAAACCAGTACAGGCAGCTGGACAGAAGTTACGGGTGCCCGGTTTACTTACGATGCTACCGCCTCGGCAGAACAGCGTATGGATTACCAGGGCGGCGTAACTGGCAACAGTTTCTATTTAAAAAATGGCGGTTTCTTTGCTACTTACACCACTTATGGCACCACTTTTACCCGAACAGCTACAGGTACTGCACCAAGTGTTAATTTAACCACATTACCCTAATTATATCCCAGGTGCCCAATTATGAGGTACCTGGGATATATCAACCCTATAAAAACTATGAAAAACAACTGCCTAACCATTTTCCTTATGGGTTTTCTTTTTATGAGCTGCAAGAAAGATCACCCCATAACTGCCACCAACAGTAGTACTTCATTTAAACCAAAAACCTTGAGTGTTACCGGCACATCAACCCCGATTAAGCTAAAAGTTTTACAATTAAACGTTTGGCAAGAAGGTACACTAGTAACAGAAGGCTTTAATGGCATTGTTGATGCAATTGTACAATCGGGGGCCGATGTTATTACCTTAAGTGAGGTACGCAATTACAACAATACAAATTTTAGTTCCAGGATTGTTACCGCATTGCAAGCAAAAGGGCTTACTTTTTACTCCTTTAAGGATGATAACGTGGGCATTGTATCTAAATACCCAATTGCTTCTTTTAAAGCATCTATATATGGAAATGCATTTGATAAAGCCATTATAAAACTTAATGTTAATACCCAGGTGGCGGTTTATTCGGCACATTTAGATTATCTAAATTATGCCTGTTACCTGCCAAGAGGTTATGATGGCAACAGCTTTAAAAAGATAAGTAAACCCATTACCGACGTAAATGCTGTTTTGGCTTCGAACCTGCAATCGAGCAGAGATGAGCAAATTACGGCTTTTATTAACGATGCCAAGCTGGAAAGAGATAGCGGAAGAATTGTAATATTGGGCGGAGATTTTAATGAACCTTCGCATTTAGACTGGGTTGATGCGCAAAAAAACCTGTTCGATCATCATGGCACCATTGTACCCTGGCAAAGCAGTGTAGCTTTATATGCCAAAGGATTTAAAGATTCGTACCGGGTTAAAAATCCAAATCCTGTGTTAGCTCCCGGCTTTACCTGGGCCGCTTTTAATACCAGTGCCAATTTATCATCGCTAGTTTGGGCACCAGATGCCGACGAAAGAGATCGGATTGATTATCTTTATTATGCAGATAACAGCAACAGGATTAGTGTTGATGAATCTATTGTATTTGGCCCTTCGGGTTCTATAGTACGTGGACAGGGTTACGAGGATGCTACTTATACTAACCCTTTTGTTATCCCTACAGGAACATGGCCTTCTGATCATAAAGGCCTGATCACCACCTTTTCGATTACAACAGTTCAACCCACTTTAACCATAAATAAAACTGCCTATTTAACTGGAGAAACCATTACGGTAAATTTTGCCAACGGTTCTACCGATCCGCAGGCTTGGGTAGGTATTTATCAAAATGGCAAAGTACCCGGCACCAGTAATTATGCCAGCACATGGAAATATACCAATGGTCTTGCAAGCGGAAGCACAACATTAACACTGCCTGCCAATAGTGCTGCGGGTACTTACTTTGTGGCATATTTTAAAGATAACGCTTATGTCGAAATTGCACCAAGAGTATCTTTTACTTATGGCAATTAGGAAACAAGGCCATTTCCTCAATCGGGAAATGGCCCTTTTCCGGTCAATAAACTAATTTCTTCCAGATAGATCCTGAAACAGGTTCAGGATGATGTATTGGGTTGGCAATTTGTTGTCGCTAATGAACCGATAAACTAATGTTCCTCTCCTTCCTCTTCTTCATTTTTCACCTTACTCAACAGATCATACGCACCTTTTATCACTACTTTTGGTTTTGTAACCGCTTCAGCAAATGAAACCTGTGTGTAGCCATTTTCGGCAACATCTGTTTTTACTTCCATCATGCGGTAGCGGTAAGCTAATTTTGAAGCAGACTGCTCGATGAACACATATTTCTTGCCCTCAAATTCTACAATGGCTGCATCAGGTAAAGCCTCTACTTTATTTGTTCCGCTTTCTACGTAAGCTTTCAGGTACATGCCGGGCAGCAGTTGCGTATCTTCTTTATCCAAATGGCAATGCACTTGCACCGTACGTTCCTTACTGATTTCCCTGCCAATTAAATGTACCGTAGCCATCCGCTCCTTTTCTTCATTTGCCAAAGTAAAACGCACCTTTTGCCCGATTTTAAGTTTGGGAACATCCTTCTCGAACACGGTAAGTTCTGCATGCAAATGCTCGGTATCGGCGATTTTAAAAAGCTCGTCTGTGGTACTGGCAAATGCGCCGATATTGGTATTTACCTGCGTTACATATCCCGCCATCGGCGCATAAAGATTAAAGGTTTTAAGGATCTGACCTTTTTCGAGCGCGGCAAAACTGATGTTGATCAGCGAGAGTTTAGAACGCTGCCCTAGCAAACGGGCGCTCACACTTTGATATTCGCTCCGCGCTTTCTGTAGTGCCTTTTTTGAATTTACGTTTTCTTTTGCCAGTTCTTCCTGACGGTCGAGCTCCTGTTTCAAAAACTGCAACTGACTCTTATAATCCAGATAATCCTGCTGCATCTGGATAAATTCGGGGTTTTGCATTACCGCCACCAGTGCGCCTTTTTTCACCCGCATTCCTTGCAGCATATCCGTGCTTTTTACAATCCCTTCAAGTGGTGTAGAAATGGAAACCAAACTCTGTGGAGGCAGATCGAGCATGCCGTTTACCTTGGTAGTTCCGCTTAATTCTTTGCGTTCAATTTCCCCGAGGGTAATTTCGGCAAGTTTATGCTGCTCTGGGGTTAAGGTAACGATATCACTATTTTCGTGAACGGCTTCTTTTTCAACCGCTTTTTCTTCTTTTGGACTACCACAGGCACTGAGGTAAACCACAGCAGTGATCAGGACTAAATATTGATATATTGATTTCATAAGTCTTCTTTTTAAAATGATTTGGTGTTTCCGATCAGAAATTCGATGTGGTTAATACTTTGGTTAACCTGTAGCAAAGCCATCAGGTGCCCTTCGTAAATGGTATTGGCCTGCTTCAGGTTAAGCAGATACTCGGAATAACCTATTTCCCCGTTCTGGTAGGCAATGCGGCTATTTTTTAAAATCAATACAGCATTATTAAGTGCTGAAGTCTGAAAATAACCATAACGTTCTTTGTTCTTCAGATATTCGCGAAGCACCTGTTGATACTGATCCGCTAACCTCCGCTCCTGAAGATCAAGTTCATTGGTGGCGATATCTTTGCTTATGGCAGCGGCTTTTGCCTTTGCTGAATAGGATTTATAAAACAAGGGAACAGCTAAACCCACCTGAAAACCCTGAAAGCGTTTATTTTGTCCAAAGAATACTTCATTGCCATTTACATTCTGAAAACCGGTAAGCGATTGGTTGAAATAACCCAAGGTGATATCAGGAAGTGCCCTGGCAAGTTCCACTTTACGTTGCTTATCGGCAATAATGATCTGCTGCCGAAAATACACCAATGCCGGATTTTCTTTTACAGAAGCGCTGTCGGTTAAGGGAATCATCGTATTTTCCGTCAGGTACTTTTCGGTAATACCTATAGCCTTGTTTCCCAATAGTGTGGAAAGCTGGCTGTTGTAAATATCGATATCCGCGCTGTTCTGATCCAGTTGACTCTGCACTTCTTTTAACTGGGTTTCGGCAGCAACTTTTTCTAAGAGATTGCCTTCGCCAGTTTTATATTTCAGCGAAGCTGATTTAAGAAAACCCTTATAAATACTATCCTGTTGCAACAATAATTTTTCTTTCGAATACAGGTATTGAAGATTGGTGTAAACAGTTTTTACCTGATAGACCAGTTCGTTTTTGGTAGAAGCCACCTGAAACTGGCTCGCCTTGATGCGTTCGTTGCCTAAAGCAGCGTTTGCCGAGAAAAGCGTAGGAAAAGGAATCGTTTGGGTAATAGTAAAGTTGTTGTCGTTTTTCACCAGACTATTGTATTGCCCATAGAGCATTGACACCTCAGTTTTGGGCATTTCAAAAGCGGTTTTCTTCAGCTGCTCCTGCAAACCCACACTTAAGGTGACGCCACTTATGGCCTTGTTGTTTTGCAATGCAGATGAGATGGCCTGATTTAATGTTAATCCAGTAGTTTGTGCCTTCAATGGTGGAACAGCAAAAACCGACAGGATTAAAATCAATACACTGGTTACTGATGCCGGATTAATTCTTTTCCTTCCCATCTTTTCCACCCAGATGTACAGTACCGGCAATACCAGAAGCGTAAGTAAAGTAGCAGAAAGCAGTCCCCCGATCACCACCGTAGCCAAAGGACGTTGAACTTCAGCGCCACTCCCGCCCGAGATCGCCATGGGTAAAAAGCCAAGTGAAGCTACCAATGCGGTCATAATCACGGGACGCAACCTTACCGAGGTTCCTGTTTTTATAATTTCTATAATATCTTTCATTCCTTCTCTTTTTAAGCGGTTAAACTCGCTGATCAATACAATTCCATTTAGTACGGCTACGCCAAAGAGCGCAATAAACCCAATGCCTGCTGAGATGCTGAATGGCATTCCCCTGGCCCATAAAGCCAATACCCCGCCAATGGCTGACAATGGAATAGCCGTAAAAATTAACAGTGCATGTTTGATGGATGAAAAGGTGAGATAGAGTAAAAGTAAAATGAGCAATAATGCCAGTGGGACCGCAATGCTAAGTCTTTTATTTGCTGCCTGGAGGTTCTCGAAAGTGCCGCCAAAGGTTGGATAGTAACCCGGTGCGAACCTGACTTCGCGATCTATTTTTTGTTGAATTTCTTTTACAATACTTTCTACATCCCTACCGCGCACGTTAAAACCAACCGTGATCCGCCGTTTGGCGTCATCACGCTGAATCTGGTTCGGACCTTCCTTGTACTGAATATCGGCCAGCTGTTCTAATGGAATCTGGTTGCCATTCGGTGCGGTTACAAAAAGGTTTTTTACATCTTCCAGCGATTGCCTGTTTTCTTTTTCCAGGCGTACCACCATGTCGAAACGTTTTTCGCCTTCAAATACCGAACCTGCTACTTCACCGGCAAAGCCCGAACGGATAGCCGTATTGACATCTTCGATATTAAGGCCAAACTGTGCAATCTTATCCCGATGGAACTTGATGATCACCTGTGGCAATCCGGAGGCCTGTTCTACATAAATATCCTGCGCCCCTGCTATTTTACTGGCAATTGCACCAATTTTTGATGCATAATTACCCAATTTGGCAAAATCTTCTCCATACACTTTAATTACCACATCCTGCCTCGCCCCGGTCATCAGTTCATTAAAACGCATCTGGATAGGTTGCTGGAAACCAAAGGTTACTCCCGGAATATACAACTCTAACTTCTGCTGCATTTTTGCCGCGAGTTCATCTCTTGATGAAGCACTCGTCCAATCACTTTTATCTTTCAGGATGATCATCAGATCGCAGGCTTCAACAGGCATGGGATCTGTTGGAATTTCACTGGAACCGATCTTCCCGATGACTTCTTTTACCTCCGGAAAATTGGCTTTTAACACTTTTGCTGCACGTGTAGAAGCCTCGATGGTTTGTGATAAGCTGCTCCCGGTTAATACCCGTGTTTCTACCGCAAAATCGCCTTCTTCCAGGGTGGGGATAAACTCTGCCCCTAAATAACTGAAGATAAGCAGACAAAGGGCAAATAATGTCAATGCAATGCCCACAACCGCCAACCTGGCCCGCAGCGCAAAGTTGAGCATTGGTGTATACACCTTTTGAAAAAAAGACATGATCCTGTCGGAGATATTTCTTTTGGTACTGATCGTTTTGTTCAAAAACAAAGCGCTCATCATCGGCACATAGGTTAACGATAAGATAAAAGCACCAAGAATGGCAAAAGCCACTGTTTGCGCCATTGGCCTGAACATTTTCCCTTCTATCCCCACAAGGGCAAGGATGGGCAGGTAAACAATCAGGATAATAATTTCGCCAAAAGCAGCACTGTTGCGGATTTTAGAAGCCGATTCGAAAATCTCTGCATCCATTTCCTGCTGGTTTAAGCGGTTTTTGTTCTTACGGATACCTAAGTGGTGGAGCGATGCCTCTACTATAATCACAGCGCCGTCTACAATCAGTCCGAAATCGATGGCACCAAGGCTCATCAGGTTGCCGCTCACCCCAAAGAGGTTCATTAAACATACCGCAAATAACATGGCCAGCGGGATTACCGAAGCCACAATCAGTCCGGCACGGAAATTACCCAATAGTAAAACCAGTACAAAGATTACAATCAGTGCACCTTCAGCCAGATTTTTGGCCACAGTACCGATGGCGCTGTTTACCAGCTTGGTCCTATCCAAAAAAGGTTCAATCACAACACCTTCCGGCAGGTTTTTGGCGATCTGCTCCATCCGCGTTTTAACATTGGCAATCACCTTTGATGAATTGGCGCCTTTGAGCATCATCACCACAGCACCTACCACTTCGCCCTGATCGTTCCTCGTCATGGCACCATAACGGGTTGCCGCACCGATCCGAACCTCAGCCACATTGCGGATCAATACCGGAATGCTATTGTTATTCGTCCGCACTACGATATTTTCAATATCTTCGATGCTATTAATCAAACCTTCACTCCTGATGAAATAGGCATTGGGTTTCTTATCAATATAGGCACCTCCGGTATTTTGGTTGTTTTTTTCGAGTGCTGTAAATATATCACTGATGGATATATCCATACTCCTGAGTTTATCGGGGTTGAGCGCGATCTCATATTGCTTAAGATAGCCTCCGAAACTGCTTACATCGGCGATGCCCTCTACCCCTAAAAGCTGACGGCGTACAATCCAATCCTGGATAGAGCGCAGCTCAGTCGCATCGTATTTCTTTTCATAGCCTTTTTTGGGGTGGATTACATATTGGTAAATTTCACCCAAACCAGTGGTTAAAGGTGCAATTTCTGGCGTTCCAATCCCTTTCGGAATGGCCCGTTCTACATCGGCAAGCCGTTCGCTTACCTGCTGGCGTGCCCAGTATATTTCTACGTTTTCTTTAAAAACCACAGTAACCACCGAGAGGCCAAAGCGGCTAAAGGAACGGATTTCTTCGATACCGGGGATGGTGGCCATAGTTTGTTCTACCGGGTAGGTTACAAACCTTTCAATATCTTCGGCACCATTGCTGGGCGAATTGGTAATGATCTGTACCTGGTTATTGGTAATATCGGGAAGGGCATCAATTGGCAGTTGTCTTAAGGAGTAAATCCCCCAGGCAATCAACGCCAGTATCATAATCCCCACCAGCAGTTTCTGCCTGATGGAGAACTGTATTATTTTGTTCAACATGGTTGGTATAATCAAAAATTAAGAAATAGCAGGATAGGCTAGCCAATAGAGTTAAAGTCTTTTGTATAGCGCATGCTAAAATTTATGGCCGGGGCCATAGAGAAATTATTGATTAAACGAGTTTAGGCGGTTGCCAAACATCAACAGGCTGCTTTTTCAGATCAGAACAATAGAAGCCTGGATAAGCTTGCTGAAAAACAGAAACGATAACAACAGTAGTTTTTTCCAATGGAAAATGTTGCGCTACCGAACAGCAGGCACAACTGCAAAAGGGCGGACACATTTCGCCACTGGCATGTTCGCCTTTAGCGGCATCACGATGAACCACCTTTTCGAACTGCACACTTGTAACCATATCCTCCCTATCCTGACAAGGCGTAACGCCCAGAAGGATTAAATAAATGGAAAATAACAGTACAAAGTATTTCATTGGCAGCAAATGTAATGAATATTGTGCAAAGGGAAAAGCGGAGAGCGGATGGCATCAATTGCAAGTTCAGAACTATTTACTTCGACTTTAAAACTTCCTACTGCGACTTCAAAACTTCTTACTGCGACTTCAAAACTTCTTACTGCAAGTATAAAACTCCTTACTGCGACTTTAAAACTATCAACCGCACGCATAAAACTATCGACCGCACGCTCAAAACTATCAACCGCACGCATAAAACTATCGACCGCACGCTCAAAACTATCAACCGCACGCATAAAACCTCCACCAGCCCCTCCTGAACGAGGGGAGCGCCCACCCATAGTTTTATAGAATCAATTACGGAGCCTGTCTCTGCTCCCTGCAATCGCTATCTGCTCCTCGCTATCTGCACCGTGCCATCCGGCATCGGATATGATGGAAGGAGAAAACGTTAAAGCTTTAGCACCTCGTTTCAACCTACCACTACCCCGAGGCAGCACACCCTCCCCGATTTTTCATCGGGGCTTGTGCTGGCGACCAAAAAAGCTTTGACGAATTTATCCGACATCAGATCCAAGCCTTGATGTTAAGCCTTTGTGTTTGTTGTTTTCAAAGGCTTGCATGCTTTCGCTGCGCTCAGGTTTGTTTCTTTTCTATCAAGAGACCTGCGAAGCAAGCTTGAAGACCTATAAAAACATAAACCTAACTGAAAAAAAGAAAGAGCCCCTTCGGCGGCGGCGAGCCGAGGCAAGACTGTGCGAAGGGTAAAAACCTCCCACAACCCCTCCTGAAGAAGGGGAGCTCCCACCCATTGTATTAAAACATAGCAAGCGCCTTAGGGTTCCCGCCTGCTCAGGATCCGATAGCTATCGGATGACGAATTTATGGAGAAAACGTACAAAGATCTCTTCCCGAACATTCGGGATCGAGATGACGATACAACGAGCCCCTCATAGTTTCATAGAATCAATTATGGATACCTTTCTCTCCACCTCGCTATCTGCTCCCAGCAATCCGGCCTAGCAGATTTTCGCCGGAAAAAGCATGGAAACCTGTGCAGATCCTCTTAACAAACCACGGGTTTATTAGCTTTCTCCTATTACATCCCCTCAAACTTCACCCTAATAAACCTTGGTCGATAAAGATGTGGATGGTTTTCCAGGTCTTTTAAAAAGTCGAACGAATTTACATTGTAACTGATCAGCAACTCTCCTGGTTTTGACAAACTTGGATGCGCTTTTGCATTGTAAGTAAAAAAGGATTTGAGTTCAATAGCCTCCGAGGTATCCCACAATTTAAATACCTTACCAAACGGTCCGTAAGGGGTTTTCCCCAGTTGCATGCAAATGTGCCTTCCAATACCACCTTCCTGAAAAACCAGCGCATATCTGCCATCAGGCAGTTGAGATATACTCAGTTCGTTAGAAACCTGATCGGTTATGGCTGCCGATTTTTTGATATCAGCTTGCCAGTTTGAACCATCCCAAAAAGTCCATTTGCTATAATCTTCAAATGCTGCAGGTACAACCCTGGCCACCAGGAGTTTTTTGGTTTTACCCAGCGTACCATATACATAAATATAACCGTCCGGATTTAACTGCCCCGCAGCTTTTGTATTTACATAGATACCTGCACCGAACGACCCCATTTCGCCACTTTTCTCTTCGAGATAAAAAGGGGTGTCTTTTTGTTCATAGTTTAAATATGGAACAGGTTCGTTAGCCTTAATTTTGATTAAAGTATTGCCTACCTCAGCAAAACCAAAAGCGCCACCTTCAGTTGTCTTAACCCGGTAACCAAAAATAAATGTCGAATTGTTCAGTTCCTGGTTTACAAAACCATCGCCCAGCCAGTAATAATCACTTGGCCCGGTTAATGGGGTTTTAGGCGAAAAAATAGATTCAGGTTCTGCTTTTACTGTTTTCCAGCTAAATTTAATCTTATTGGGATCGGGCGCATTTCCATCTAAAATGGCAACAGAATTATGGATCATTTTGGCACCTGGCTGCATCTTGCCATCCCTCACCTTCCCGATCATGCTATCGCTAAAAATAAGCAACGTTTTTTTTGCTTTTGGAGGTGAGGATTCTTTTCCGTTTAATGGGATGCTGTAAATTCCATCGCCACCAAACCAGCCATCAGTTCTTTTAAACAGATTGCTCCATTCGGGAGCTGCAGCAACTTTAAAGCTGATACTGTCAAGACTTTGAGCCTGTAGATTTGACGTGAGCGAGATTACCAGGCTAAACAAACCGATGGAAGCAATATTTTTCATTTGTGGGATCATTTCTTTAATCTGTTATTTAAATGCTTACGGATGGGCTGATCTAAAAAGACCATGGTGAGATAAGCCAATCCGATCAATAAAAATAAAGAAATAATCATAACTACCACCATATCATTCATGGGTGGTTTTTTAGTCTCCACATAACTGAGGTAAATCCATAAAAAAGGATAATGAACCATGTACAGCGGGTACGAAATATCGCCCAAAAATTTACAGATTTTATCGTAGCCCGTAGTCAAGGTTGCACCAGCGCCCAGCGCAATCAAAAATGGAAAATAAAAGATTACGGCGATTGAATCAGTGATCCAATTCATTTTTTCGTTAAAGGGAATCAGGAAAACTACGAATAATAATATGCCCATCACCATAAAACCCATTCGTGATTTAATGATCCAGTTTGAACGGTAAACAAGCATCCCGACCAGAAAAGAATAGAAAATCCTGGCACCTCCCCCGAAAAAATTATCGCCACCCCATCCCACCGCTAGATTGCCTATGCGGTAAGCTTCATAACCCAGCAAAAGGGCTGCAATTACAATCAGCACCCATAACATTTGGTTTTTAACTTTGTAGAGCACAAAAACATAAAAAATATTTGCCATATACTCCCAAAACAGCGACCAGGTGGGTGGATTAAGGTGGAACAGGTTAAAGTAGCGTTCGTGCACGAGTGGATATGGAATCAACAAAGCCGCCGACAAAAACATCAGTAAGGTTTTACCCAGGCCGTAGCCCTGATAAAGATTGCTGAAGGGATCGAATATAAAAGTGATCAGCCCCAATAGCGCACCGATAATTACAAGCGGGTGCAAACGGATCAGCCTTGATTGGATAAAGCGGATAAGCCCCATACTTTCTACCTTGCTGTCGTAAGCGTAGGCAATTACAAAACCAGAGAGGCAGAAAAAGAAATCGACCGCGAGGTAGCTGTGTGCAATAAAATTATCTTTATAATCGGGAACGGCAAATTCCATAAAGTGGAAAATTACAACAGAAATTGCAGCAATTCCCCTCAATCCATCTAGGATTTTAAAATGCTGTTTGGTTTTTGGCAGCATTTGCTTGCTTTGTAAGGTATTCATTTGGTTGTGTTAAACTGGCTCATTTTCTCCGTCAAAAGCCAATGGTTTTAAAGGAGAAGGCAAAGAAACATAAGAAATTTGGTTTAGCACTACCGCTATAGATCAACCTTTCTACGTTTTGTCTCAATCTACTCCCGGTCTGTACAGAACAGTTGAGCCAGTTCTTTAAAATTACAACAGCTTAATTTAATTTTTAATGATGCGGTAAACTGTGCCATTTTTGTTTTCAGGACCGGTGTCGGTATTGGTTAACACGTATAGTTCGCCAGATGGATCTTCGCCAAAAGCAGTTATTTTAGCGTTATCGGCAATATGGGTGAAAGATAATTTACCCCTGGTCCATTTGCTTCCGGCCTGTTGGAGATAATAACCCTTTCCGGTCCAATCCGCAAAGATATATTTGCCCTTGATCTGCGGATTTTTACTTCCGTTGTACACATACCCTCCTGTTACCGAAACACCTTCGCTATGATGATACTCCGCAATGGGCGCAATCATTTCCTTAATTTCGCAACCCTTATCAGGATGATAACAATGTGTGCCCTCCATTAAGCGCCAGCCATAATTGCCGCCTTTTTTTACGATGTCTACTTCTTCCCAGGCAGACTGGCCAACATCTCCTGCAAATAACTGTCCTGAAGCCTTATCAAAAGAAAAGCGCCATGGGTTTCTGAAACCATAGGCCCATATCTCAGGTTTAACCTCGGTTTTATCCACAAATGGATTGTCTTTCGGTACTTTATAACCCGAATCGGTATTGATGTCGATCCTCAATATTTTACCATGCCAGGTGTTCATATCCTGTCCGTTGCCGATTTTACCATGTTCATCTCCCTGGCCACCACCATCTCCAAAAGAAACATACAGATATCCATCAGGTCCAAACTGCAAACAGCCGCCATTGTGGTTTCCGTCGGGTTCTTCTATGGTTAAAATGATACGTTCGCTTGCCCTATCTATTTTACTTCCACCTTCAGCCAGTTTATATTCTGCCAGCACACCGGTATGGTTAGACTTTTGAACAGAAGGAACGCTGTAATAGAGGTATACTTTTTTGTTCGTTTTAAATGCCGGGTGCAATGCGATTCCAAGCAGACCGCGTTCTTCGTAACCATTATTGAGTTTAACCAGTTTATCTTTCAGATCGATTAAAGGTTCTTCCCATAGTTTTCCTTGCTTTACAACCCTGATTTTGCCCGACTGTTCGGTAATCCAGGCCTCTTCATTATCCGGGAAAACGATTGCCGTAGGTGCCTGTATATTCGAGGCCACTATCTGTACCCCCACTGAAATTGCCGGAATTTCTGCCTTTTTATTTGCAGCTTTCTTTTGTGCCAAGGCAGGCATTGATAAAATTAGCATGACTGAGAATATGCCAGTAGTGCGCATCGAAAATAATCTGGTAACAGTATGATGGGATGATATTTTTTTCATTATCGGTTTTAATTGTTGTGTTTAATGGATAAAGTCGAAAAGCAGGGTGCCGCTAAAGGTTTTGCCATCTGTTTTGTTCTTCTGGCTTTGCGGGCCCATTGCTAAGGCCGACTGAAACTTGGTACCAATGGCACTTATGCCTTTTAAAAAACCGATACTTCCATCGGGGAAAGCAGGTTCTACATTGTTGTTGCTTAATGCAGCGGCCTCGCGCGCCGGACGGTACATCTGCAGGTAAGTGTCCTGATCGGGAGTATAAACCCTAAACGGCGCTTCCTTATTTTCGACCACCACCCAGTTGACTTCAGCGTGGTAACCCTTAAATTCCGGATAGCCCCAGGTTTCACCCGTAATGGTATTGTTATAATCTTTATGCCAAACACCAAATTGCTGACCCTTTAACCTGTTTTTCCAAACACGGTATGGTCCACGGCCGAGGTATTTCATTCCGGTGATTTTTTCCTCCGGATAATCAAAGGTAATGCCCATAAAATCAGCATCACCCTGTTGGCTAAACTGGTATTCGAGTTTAACTAATTTCCCGGGTTCGAATGTCCACTTCGCATGTAAACGACCAGCGCCTTGGTAATCCGATTCCACACTATATTTTTGCCCCTCGGCATTAAAGGTGAAATTTTTCAATGTGGTATTTACGCCTGCCAATAGAGGGCCTTTTGATAGCGAAATGGTGGCATTGGGTTTCACTACTTTCGCAATATAACCGGTAGTTTTATCGAAATAATAGGTATTGCCATCCTGTTTAACCAATAGTAACTGATCTTTTTCTTCAGTGGTTATGGCCGAACCGGACGAGGAAGTGGCCTGCTTTTGAGCAATGAATTGAGCGGCTTTAACCGGCCAGCTCCAGGTAAATATCTCCTTTTGATCGGGACCATAAGCTGTTAAATACAAGGCATCGCTCTGTGCCCACGATTTTGGCAATGGCAGATCGAGGATCCCTTTTGTACCGGGTTTTAGGTTTGATTTGGCAGATCCGCTTGCACTCACTATTGGTTTTGTTGCTACATCCTTAGCGGAAGGGAAATTGACCAGCTTCCATTTGAAAGTACATTGATTTAAACTGGTAAAACTGAACCTGTTGGCGATGGAAACTTTACCGTTAAAATTTTCATCTATTTTTGGAAGATCGACAAAAACCGGCGACCATATTTCTTTTACCGCATAAAAACTTCCCTCCTTTTCGCGGTGAGGGCCAACAATCCCATCAGGCGCATGGTTTCCATCGCCATCGTATATACCGTTTTTGTCGGTTCTGATCACATTTTCATCAACCAGGGCCCAGATAAAACCACCCGCACCGTGCGGATGGAGCATCATCTGGTTCCAGAAATCATCTAAAGCGGCACCGGCACCACCATCGTAAAGTGCATGCATAAATTCGGTTGGGAAGAAAACTTCCTTACCTGAGGTAGCGGCCTTCACCATATAATTATAATCGGGATAATGTTTGGTATCGGTTCCGTTAAATTTCTCCCAGGGATGGATTACGGTACGTTTTTGCGGATCGTACATGGCATAATCGTGATCGAGATCGGTATTAAAACCGCCCTCGTTACCATTGGCCCAAAAAATAATCGAAGGGTGATTCACATCTCTGATGACGAGTTCCTTCACCAGTCTATGTCCAACGGTATTGTCGTATTTGGCCTGCCAGCCCGTAAGTTCGTTGATTACATATAAACCCAAAGAATCGCAGACATCCAAAAATTCGGCATCAGGTGGATAATGCGACATACGAACGGCATTCATATTCATTTCCTTCATCAGCTTTACATCCATTAAATGCACAGCTTTGCTTAACGTACGCCCTGTTTCAGGCCAGAAACTGTGTCGGTTTACGCCCTTTAACAGGATTTTAACGCCATTCACATAAAAGCCATCACCATTGCGTACCTCAAGCGTTCGGAAACCAAATTTTTGTTTTACTTCGTGTAATGTTTTTTGTTGCCTTTTCAGCCTCACCACCACCTGGTACAGATTGGGAAATTCTGAACTCCATAATGCGGGATGTGAGAAAGTGGCCCTTAGCGTTTGTGTGCTATCCTTCAGACTGGCTTTGATTGAGAAGGGTTTGCCTACATTTTCGCCGTTTAATTTCTTTACCTGGGCTTCGATCATATCGCTGGCCCCTAAGTTCTGGCCATACACATCGAGCTGAAAAGAACCATCAGCTTTGGCGTTAACGGCTACCCTTTCGATAAATTTATCCGGAACGGTTTCGAGGTATACTGGTCTGAAAATACCACCGAAAACCCAAAAATCACTCTTCCTTTCGGCATTGTTGATAGAGGCGTTGGCCGACATTTTATCTACCGTAACTTCCAGCTTATTCCTGCCTTCTGGTTTTAATAAAGCAGTAATATCATATTTAAAACGATAAAACCCGCCCTGATGTACCTCTCCTGCAAGTTTGCCATTCACCGTAACCCTGGTATCGGTCATTGCGCCTTCGAAAACAAGATATACTTTTTTCCCGTCTACCTTCCCCGTTGGAAATTCATAACGGTAAATCCCCTGCTCTTTCGCCTTGTCTTTATCATGTCCGTAATTATAACTTCCAAAACCTTGTAGCTCCCAATTAGAAGGCACCGGAATTTTAGTCCACACCTCACTCCTGCGGCCATCTGTACAATAAAAATCCCATTGTTTGGTATGGTCTTTATCTGTCCCCGAAAGGTAGGTACGTATGGTCTCCTGTGAAAAAGCGGAATATGAAACCAATAATAAAAACAAGTAGAGTAATCTTTTAATCATGATGTATCTCGGATTAGGTTTAAAAGGCCATTTTAAACTTAACAGCTTTTATCAAGCCCTTAAATTTTGCGTTTACAAGATAAAGGAATTTGTGTTTAGGTTAAACTAGCTAACTACTTTAATACAATAGGGGCTTCTACATTTTACCCTTTACGGTTTTGCATATAAAACAAAAAGCCCCCAGCTAAAGGCTGGAGGCTTTGTTTTTCCCAAAACGCAATAAATTTACTATTTCGCGCTATTCTTTTTTTCTGTTACTTCAGCTCTGATATCCTGAGCTAAAACTTTAAGGTCTTGCATTGCTTTACGTACACGTGTACCAGCAGCTGCATTTCCGCCATCATAAAACTTGGTTACATCTGCTTCAACCGAAGCGATCAGCTCTTGTACTTCTTTAAATTTGTCCATAATGTTTTCTTTCTAATAGGATGATAGACCACCCGTTATTAAATATATTCTTTCCGATCTACAATAAACGGACCGCAAAACTAATAATTTTATTCACAATGAAGCATCCACATCAATTAATCATTTTCTTTTAACAATTTAAGCCTTGCTTTTCCGATGATAAAGCCTGATCTTCTACAACTTAAACAGATAAGGCATAATTGATAAATTAACCATGTCAAAAAAAAATTACCGGAGATGATTGGTTAAATGCCCTCACTGAGCACTACTTCTTCAGGTACGGATGCTTGATCTGTATATTTTTTAGCAATAATCTGGCTTACGCGATAAAGTAAAAATATACTTAGTGCCGATACACCAACTACTACATAGCCCACAATATCATAATGTGCTAAAGGACTGAATTTAGTTTTTTGCACCACGATCATTCCTGCTACAGCAGCAGCCACACCGCCCGCAATTTGCTGCAATGATGCATTGATACTCATAAATGCACCACGATCGGCCATATCCGGCACGGCACTGGTTAGTGCGCTCGAAGGTACCATCCGGCTAAGCATGCCCATCATCATCAATACATTAAAGGTAAGTACCAGGTAAAAAGGTGTTGTAGATAAATTGGTATAGAGTATACAAATGATCATCAACCAAATGGTAGCAACGGTAAAAAGCTTAAATTTACTTACCTTATCACTCAATCTGCCGATAAGCGGCATAATCACCAATGAGCTTATACCAGAAGTCATAAAGAGTACAGGCAGCTCTGCATTGGTAATCCCCAGGTTATTAACGGCAAAGGCACTGCCAAAGGGCATCATCATAAAACCACCTACAGATAAAACTGCGGTTGCGGCAAATCCGATGCGGTAATCCCGCTTGGCAACAGTACGCCATAAGTGCTTAAGCGCCGACTGATCATGTTGGACCAAAAGGTGCTGCGTAACGGGTTTCAATTGAGTAGCGATTACAATAGCAATAATAAATGCCAGTCCGGCGGTCATTAAGAAAGGGGATTCCCAGCCCCAGGCATTGGCCACATAAATCCCGATAGGAATACCCAATACCTGACTGGCACCAAAACCCAATTGTACAAAGCCCATTACCCTGCCACGCTGTTGCAGGGCAAAAAGATCGGCGATAATCGCCATGGAGATCGATCCGATCACCCCACCAAACAAACCCGTAATAATCCGTGCGGCCAATAATAAAGGATAGGTATTCGCCAGACCACAGAGCACGGTGCCCAGAATAAAACCGGAGTAAAAAAAGATCAATAGTTTTTTGCGGTCGAATTTGTCGGCAAAACCCGCTGTAAGTAAACCCGAGATCCCTGCGCTAAAAGCATAGGCCGATACGGCCACGCCAAAGGCTGCAGGTTTAAGGTCGAGCGATTTCATTAACATATCGCCCAATGGCGACATGATCATAAAATCGAGTATAACGGTAAACTGGGTTATGGCCAGTATAAAAATCACAATCTTTTGGTATCGTGTAAAAGGGATGATATCTTGTTTGTTTTTCATTTCTATTTTAGGTTAACTCACAGCATTCAAAGCCGTAAGCGGTAATTAATTGGATCACGAAGGCATGGTTTATCCTGGTAGATATAATGCGAAGCACACGGTCTTCATCATCAAGATCAACGTTCCACTCTGCTATCCCTTCTTTGTTAAAAATTTCTCTTAGCTGAATATGATCTGCAGCTTCCAGATTGGTTTTGAATAATAATATATGATCAAAATTTTCCATTCATAAATGAATAATTATTTAATAATAAGCCTTAAAAAAAAGCTTTAATTTTTTAAAGCCTTAATAACACGGTCAAACGCCGCCCAAAGTATCTCATCGGTAATTTTAAAGGGTTTACCACCAACACTCTGGCCCCGCTGGTGAAAACGCATCAAAGAATATAAGGGCGAATAAGCTACCGACCAATATACCTCAAAGGGCATCTCGTCCATTTCGCCACGTTTTACCACATTGTGGAGAAATCCACTAATATCCTCTTTAAATTTGGTCATAAAACCAGCCTTGCCACCATTAAAAAGTTTCAAAAACTGATCCTGGTAAGTCGAACTGTTAATCTGATCGAAAAACTGTCCAATCAACGGGTTTTCAATCATATAATCAAAGCGGTTCTGCCATTGTACCCGTAAGCCATCTTCAAGCGAAGCCTCCGGATCAAAATTACGGAGCATCGCTTCTTCCATCCTTGCCCCCTCTTCCGTCACGATTTTAACAATCAGATCATCTTTATCTTTATAATAAACATAAGGTGTACCCACTGATATGCCACAGGCTTTCGCCAGTTTATTTATCGTAAAGCCTTCCAAGCCATATTTTACAATGGTTTCGATGGCTTTTTGCTTTACCATTTGTTCTTTATTGATATCCCTTGTCCTCATAAGCTAAATAACGCAACAAAACTAAATGAATATTCATTTATAAACAAATAAAATCTATTTTTTTTTATAAATGAGCCCTGAGCATTGTAAAATTAAAAAGGCTACAATATCCATTGCAGCCTTTTCTTATCAACTAACTAAACCTGTATAATACTAACCAAATATTTTACATGACAAAAGTAAGGCTGGTATATAAACCGGATATTAACGTTGCGTTAAAAACAGGATATTTAACATTCATTGCAGAACAATAAAAAAATCTCCATAAGCAGCTGATTAAATTGAATACCAGGCATTATTCTAAACTTTTTATATGGAATAATGCATATCCCCTAAAATGCTAATTTATCCTTTGATACTGATTGCTGAAACCATCATTAACATCGTGGTAAATTGAAAGCTGGCTATCAGAAATACTGAAAAAAAATCTTTGTTGAATACCTTCATAAACCAATTCGTCTCCTTCTTCTTGTGAAAGCATGCTGATTTGCCTTTTCGTGGTATAAGTTCCTGACCTCATCAGCTTATTGTCCCTCATCTCTTTAAACGATGATCCATTAAATTCTACAGTGTTGCCACTGCCTCCCGAGTAATTGATGGTGGTGCCCGCAATCCCACCTGAAGAAGAGACCAACTCCCATTTGCCAATCAGCTGGTCTGCAGATTTTACTGTTTCATCTTTCCTGCACGACATTAGAAACATCAGCATGATCAAAAAACTTAAATATTTCATTCTTTTTCGCCTTGAATAGTTTACATATAAATATATATAAAATACTTTTTCAGTTAAAGGAATTTATTGCAAAAAAATAAGCTATCGGACAGCTATTAACTTAAAATTAAATTCCAATTATCAAATCCCTTTTTTCCTAAAAATACCTCCGTCAACCTGCTTCCTAGGTCAAAAAATAATGAAGTTGTTAAAATGTTGATTTTTATCATCAGAAAAATTCCAAAAACAATTTAAAACTGTAATATTAAAACTACAAAAAGTTTAAAAATAGTTTTTTAAGCTTTATCTTTGTAACATGAAAATTGCAAAATCAACCTCTTTTTTATTTATTTTAATCGCCTCAATATCTTCAACATCAATCCAGGTGTTGGCCCAAAACCAAAACAAACAGGCAACTCTTTTTGAGAATATTGAAAAATTAAACGGGAACGATATGATCGAAAGATTAGCTTCCCAAAGAAATGAATTTAACAAAAACCGTAAGCACGGTAATTTACCCAAAGCCGAATATATTATTAACAGGAATAATTTAACCATTATCACTTTTAATGGACTTGATTATTATGTAAAAAATAACCGCGTTATCGGAATACAGGGCTTAAACCTATCAGATGAAGCACTGGCGCAAATTACAGAAAAACTGGTTTTATTGGATAGTGTTCAGTATTGCTACAGTGAGAAATCTAATGTTGATTTCCAAAATGAACGTTTATTCTTGTTATCGTTAAAGATGTTATCTACTACAACCAGAGATATCGCTGCGCTTGCAAAAACCCATAATCCATCTTTAAACGTGGAGAATAATGTAGCTAAAATGCGTCTGCCGAACGTTGATAAAATTTCAGGAATTTCAACGGTTCAATCATTGGTACAGTTGAACAAATAATCGGTTTACATTCATGAATCTCAGGTACAATTGATCTCCGACCAATGTACGCTTAGCTCCAGCCATTACAATATTGTAGATGGCTTTTTTTATGGAATAACTGGAATGATATACCAATTGCAGAAAACCAGTCTGCTGTAACGATTGGCATATATACAGGATCACCTACCTTTTTCTTTTCCCTACCCTTTTTTGTTCGATACCAAACAAGATGTTCGATATCGGGCATTTTCGATTTTCAACATAACAATAAAACTCTGACTATCAAATATTTAACAATGGCATTTCTATTGTAAAGCTTTGTCCAAAAATATTTAAATGGACAAACTCATCGAAGAAGAAGTTTCATCGAAAAGGAAAAAGAAAACTTATCTCTTAATTTTTTCAATAATCATCGTACTGGCCACTGCCATTGGGTTGGTACGGTTTTATTTCAACCCATCGTTAACCAGGGCCGATATTACTACCGCGAAGGTAGAAACCGGGATAATCGAAAATACCATTAATGCAACCGGCGAAGTGCTGCCCGAATTTGAGGAGGTTTTAACAAGCCCTATTAATGCTTCCATCAAAGCGGTACTGATGGATGCCGGTAATAAAGTTAAAAAAGGACAATCCATTTTATCGCTTGATAAATCGTTGAGTGAAACCGATTACGGCAAGCTTCAGTTCCAGATGGAATCCAAGGAAAATGAAATCAGAAAGCTGAAACTGGATCTGGAGAAGAGTTTTTTCGACATCAAATCAACCAACAGTATCAAACAATTGCGGATCAGCAATCTCAAAGACGCGGTTTCTTCAGCAAAAAGATTATTAAAAGCAGGTGGAGGAACCAAAGAAGATGTAGAAGCTGCCGAACTCAACCTGAAAGTTGCCGAACTGGAAAAACTTCAGTTGGAAAATGAGATCAAAAGCAAACAGCAAACCATGAAGATCGAGATTAGGGAAGCTGAAATTGCCCTGGCCATTCAAAGAAACGATCTGGATGCTTTAAAACGAAAACTAGATCTGGCTGAGGTAATTGCAACAAGACCTGGCGTAATTACCTGGGTAAATAAAAACATAGGATCGAGCGTACACGAGGGCGATGCTTTGGTTAGAATTGCTGATTTAAGCGGATTTAAAGTCGCAGGGAGTATGTCTGACAATCTATTGGATAAAATCCATAACCACATGACCGCAATTATCCGCATAGGCGATGCCCAACTGCGCGGATCTATTGTAAACATTTCGCCAGCGGTAAGCAATGCCATTGTTTCTTTCGATATTCAATTAAACCAAAAAGACAGTAAGGAACTACGTCCAAACCAAAAGGTTGATGTTTTTTTAGTTACCGCCACCCGAAATGATGTTCTACGGATTGCCAATGGCCCTGCGTTCAATGGATCTAATATTCAGGATGTTTTCGTATTGAAAAACGGGAATGCAGAACGTAGATCAGTAAAAACAGGCTTAAGTAATTTCGATTATGTAGAAATTTTAAGTGGGCTGAAAGCAGGTGATGAAGTCATCACATCAGACATGGGCGATTATAAAAACACCAAAACCATCACCATCAGCAATTAAAATTATGGCACGGAAATTTTCACTTTTTAGCTTGCTGATGATGTATGGTCTGCTAGCTTTTTCGTCGCCTAAAACAGATACCCTGAAGTTAAGCTTGCAACAGGTGGTAGAAATGGCCAAGGCAAACTCTATTGCCGCAAAACAGGCCATCACCGTAAAGGAAACCAAATACTGGGAATGGCGCACGTTTAAATCTAACTATCAACCCCAGTTGGCCTTAGAAGGTATTTTGCCAGGCTATACCAAAAGTTATACACAGGTTCAACAACCAAATGGAACCATCCTCTTTCAACCCGTACATTATGATAACTCGTCGTTAACCTTAAATTTTACCCAAAGTATTGCAGCTACAGGCGGAACAATTTATGGAACCACCCAGCTACAGCGTTTTGACGATTTCGACAGGAACAGTGTGCTGTACAACGGCATTCCTTATGGTATTGGCTATACTCAGCCCCTACTCCAGTTTAACAAGCTAAAATGGGATAAAAAAATCGAACCCCTAAAATTTAACGAGAGTAAACAGGTTTTTATCGAAACACAGGAAAAAATAGCCATTACGGTTACGGAATATTTTTTCGATTTATTACTTGCACAGGTTAACCTGAACATTGCCGACTTAAATTATGCTAACACCAAACGCATTCTAACCATTGCCGATACCAAATTTGAATTGGGCAAAATCTCTAAAAATGAAATCCTGCAGCTTCAGTTAGAAGTTTTAAATGCCCAAAAATCAGTTGGGACAGCCAAACGTGACGTAGAAATTGCAACATTAAACCTACGGAGTTATACTGGTATTGAAGGCGACGACAGGATTAAACTGGATATGCCGGCGGTAGTGGCACAGATGACTGTAATTACCGAAAAGGTACTTGCCGAGGCTTTTGAAAACCGTTCGGATGCCATTGGATTTATCCGCCGTTTGGCCGAAGCAAAAAGAGATGTGGCAAAAGCAAAAGGTGAAAATGGTTTAACCGCTACATTAAGGGCCAACCTTGGTTTCTCCAATGCAGCAAACAGTGCATTCGACATTTACCGTTCACCTAAAAACCAGCAATCGGTGGAAATCCAGCTTTCTATTCCTGTAATGGATTGGGGCAGATCTAAATCACGGACCAAAACGGCACAGGCCAATGAGCAATTGGTCAGCTATTCCGTTGAGCAGGACAAACAGACTTTTAAACAGCAGATTGTAACACAGGTAACGCTTTTTAACATGATGAAAGAGCAGATCCTGCTCACGGATGAGGCCGAAAAGATTGCTGCCGAAAAGTACAAAATAGCCAGCGAACGTTATGTTTTGGGTAACCTGAGCATTACCGATCTCAGTATTGCCTTTCAGGAAAATGACAGGGCAAAACGCGATTATGTTTCGTCACTCCGGGATTTCTGGGGGGCATACTATCAACTCCGTTACCTCTCCCTTTACGATTTCGAAAAAAACAGAAAAATAACCTATAAATAAATCTTAATTACTAATTATACATTATGATACACTTACACAATATCGAAAAAGTTTACCGGACCGATACCGTGGAAACCCTTGCCGTTAACGGGATCAGCCTTAATATTGCCAGGGGTGAGTTTCTTTCCATCATGGGGCCATCAGGCTGTGGTAAAAGTACGCTGCTCAATATTATGGGTTTGCTAGATGAGCCTTCAAAAGGGAATATTAAAATTGATGAGCAGGACATCAGCCAGTTGTCCGATCAAAAACTGGCAAAATTCAGGAATCAGAAACTGGGTTTTATTTTTCAAAGTTACCATCTGATCAATGATCTGCGGGTTTTGGACAATGTGGAGTTGCCACTCTTGTACCGCACTTCATCAGCCAAGGAACGTAAAATGCTCGCCACGGCTGCTTTAGAAAAAGTTGGATTAAGCAACAGGTTAAAACATTTCCCCACACAGCTTTCGGGTGGCCAGCGGCAGCGCGTAGCCATCGCAAGAGCCATTGTAGGCAATCCACAGATTATTCTGGCCGATGAGCCGACCGGAAATCTGGATAGTGCCATGGGGAATGAAATCATGGATATCCTGATCAATCTGAATAAAAATGAAGGCACTACGATTGTAATGGTTACACATGATGAAAGTATGGCACACAAAACACACCGCCTGGTGCGTTTGTTCGATGGTTCACAAGTTCAATAAGCCCGGGTTATGCTAAAAAACTACTTTAAAATAGCCATAGCTGTATTGAAGCGGAGAAAGTTCTTCACCTTCATCAGCCTGTTCGGAATCAGCTTTACGCTTACCATTTTAATGGTTGCAACTGCTTTTATGGATAAAATTTTAAGTCCCGATTATCCGGATTATAAAAGAGCCCGTTCGCTGTATGTCACCACAATGGAATATAAAAATACCAAAGAAGGCTGGATGAACAGAAGTAATGTTTCTTTCTATTTTTTCGAACACTATGTTTCTACCTTAAAAACAGTACAAAAAATGGGCATATCATCAGATGCAAAGGCCTCTAATGCTTATGTAAACAATAAAAAACTCGTAATCGAATATAAATACACCAACGCCGATTACTGGAATGTACTGGAATACAAATTCTTAGAGGGCAAACCTTACCAGCAAAGAGAAATAGACAATGCAGAATTGATTGCGGTAATTTCTGAAGAAACAAAAAAAGCTTATTTCGGCGATGCCAAATCTGTAATCGGCAAATATATTTCTGCTGACAACATCAACTACAGGGTAATTGGTGTGGTTGGAAATGTGTCGAAGACCCTTCACAATTTTTCGGGCGACATGTACCTCCCCTATACCATTTCGAAAGATTACAAAGACAATGATTTGATGGGTGGCTATAATGCCGTATTGCTGGCTAAAAGTGAGGCTGATGTACCTAAAATGAAAAAGGAGTACGACCAGATGCTAAAGAGAGTACCCATTCCTAAAGATTTCGATAAAATATACAGCAACGCTGATCCGTTTTTCGCCAGTATAACCAGGCGGATTGCTGGTGATGGATCAAATAACGGCCTAACAAAAGTGATCTCGATCGTCAGTCTGTTTGTTCTGCTGTTTTTGCTTTTGCCAACCATTAACCTGGTCAACATCAATATCACCAGGATTATGGAGCGTTCGTCGGAAATTGGGGTGCGCAAGGCATTTGGGGCATCCTCAAAAACCCTGGTTTACCAGTTTATTGTAGAAAATATGATCCTTACTTTTCTGGGTGGAATAATTGGGATAGTGCTTTCTGTAATTGTGATTTACCTAATCAATGGCGCAAATTTCATTTCTAATATGCGCCTCAGCATCAATTTAACCGTGTTATTTTACAGTTTGATTGCCTGCATATTTTTTGGATTAATTTCTGGCGTTTACCCTGCCTGGAGAATGTCCAAATTAAATGTTGTCAACGCACTTAAAGCACAATAACCACCTAAAAGATATCATTATGTTTAAACACTTATTTAAGTTGATATGGAACAAACGGAAACAGAATTTCCTGTTTCTTTCCGAAATCCTGATTTCCTTTTTGGTAATCTTTGCGGTTTTTTCCTTCCTCACCTATTACTACCAGAATTACAGCAAACCATTGGGCTTTGATTACAAAAGGGTTTGGTCTATCAAATACGATAATGGAGCGCTAACCAAAAATAAGGATTCGTTGAAAATTTTCTACGATAACCTTCATAAAACGTTAAAATCAATGCCTCAAATAGCAGAAGTTGCCTACTCTGGTTCTAACTTTCCCTATTCTGATTCTTTTATGAGTACGGGTTTAACACACAATGGCAAAAAGTTCAATTATATAGCCAATTATACGATTGGAACCGATTACAAAAAAGTATGGAATATATCCTTATTGGAAGGCCGGTGGTTTTTACCGGAAGATGCCGTTAGCAAGAATGGCAATATCGTGATCAATGAAACACTTAAGAAGCAGATTTTTGGAAATGCGAAAGCAACTGGCAAACTGATCGGCAATTATGATGATAAAGAAAAGTTAAAAGTAATTGGAGTGGTGCAAGACATTAAAGCTAGTGGTGATTTTTTACCTGCCGGTAGTGCTATTTTTAACCCTACAGATACCGGTTTTTTCAAATACAACCACAACATTTTAATCAAAGTGCACGAAAATGCTGATGCCACTTTCGAAAGCAAGTTGTACAAATTTATGGCAAATGCAGTAAAAAATGCAGTGGAAATACAGCATTTAGATGAAATGCGCGACTCGAAGAATGAAGAGACCATCATTCCAATGGTCATTTTCATCATCATCGCCACTTTCCTGATTATCAATGTGGCACTGGGCTTATTTGGCGTATTATGGTACAATATCAATAAAAGAAAGGGAGAAATCGGGCTGCGCAGGGCTATTGGCGCAAGTGGCCGGGCAGTTTCCGCTCAACTGGTAATGGAAGCGATGATCCTGGCCACCATCTCGTTAATCGTAGGCTGTTTTTTTGCCATTCAATTCCCATTACTAAGTGTTTTTAATATTCCTACAAGTGCTTATTTTATTGCGATGCTGTTATCGGTGGTTTTCATTTATCTATTGGTTTTGTTCTGTTCGTTTTACCCCGGTAAACAGGCTGCTGGTATCCATCCTGCTATTGCATTGCATGAAGAATAATACTTATCTTAACTTCGCGTATGATATTAATTGTTGATGATGATATAGCTGTAAGGACGTCACTTTCACTTCTTTTAAAAAGCACTGGGAGTGAAACCGTTACTACAGACAATCCGGTTCAGGCTTTTGAGGTGGTTAAAACCCAAAAGCCTGAACTGGTTATTTTAGATCTGAACTTTTCTATCGATACTTCGGGTAAAGAGGGAATGGAATTGCTCAAAAAAATAAGGTCTTTTGATGCTTCCCTACCCATTATCCTGATTACAGGCTGGGCAAGTATCGAACTTGCAGTACAGGGAATGAAACTGGGTGCAAACGATTTTATCAATAAACCATGGAACAACGACTATGTACTGCAATCAGTAGAAACTTTGTTGCAGTTAAACGGCAAAAAAGCAATCTCCGGAAGCAGAAAAGAACTGGATAAAAAATACAATTTTAAGCAGATCATTGGTGAAGACCCGGGACTTTTGGCTATTTTGGAAACCATCGGACGTGTGGCCTCCACAAATGCTTCCATTCTCATTACCGGTGAAAGCGGAACCGGAAAAGAACTGATTGCAGAAGCCATTCACGAAAACAGCAACCGGGCAAATAAACCTTTTGTTAAGGTAAATCTTGGCGGTATTTCTACTTCTTTATTTGAAAGTGAAATGTTTGGCCATGTTCGGGGTGCCTTTACAGATGCGCGTTTCGATAGAACGGGCCGTTTCGAAATGGCAAACAAAGGCACCATATTTTTAGATGAAATCGGCGATCTGGAAGCCTCAAGTCAGGTTAAGTTATTAAGGGTGCTGCAAGACAGGACCTACGAAGTGTTGGGCAGTAGCCGCACCAAAACGGTTGATACCAGGGTGGTTTGTGCCACCAATAAAAACCTGAACGAAATGGTAAACTCGGGATTGTTTAGGGAAGATTTATTGTACCGGATCAATTTAATTACCATCCACTTACCTGCTTTAAGGGCCCGCCCGTCGGATATCCCCTTACTCGTCAATTTCTTCATCAATAACATGAAAGAGATTTATAACCGTCCTGAATTGTCTATCTCCACACCTGCCATGCGTTGGCTGCAGCAATTGGCTTTACCCGGAAACATCAGGCAATTAAAAAACCTTGTTGAGCGGACCGTTTTAATCAGCCATAAAAATGAACTGGGTATTGACGATTTTCAATCTCAATTAAATTTATCTCCTTTAAAAAATGAGAAAGTAAAATTGCCTGGTGTTGGTACCATGACTTTAGATCAGATGGAGGCCGAGATGGTTAAACAGGCCATGAATTTCCATAAAAACAGGATTACCAAAGCCGCAGCTTCTTTGGGCATTACACGAAACGCCTTGTACCGAAGGTTGGAAAAATATCAAATCCCTTTTAATGAAACTGAAGACTAAGTACATCCTGTTTTTAGTGATCCTCCACCTCGTCTACCTGGTGATGAGTTACTTCATTTTTCAAGAAAATAAACTCATTTTCCTGGTAGCCGAAGTATTTATAATCATTTCGATCTTGATTTCACTGAGTTTATATAAACAGTTAATTGCACCACTTACTTATTTAAAACAAGGTATTTCGGCCATAAAGGATAAAGATTTCAATGTTAAATTTGTAGCAACGGGTAAAAAAGAGGTAGATGAACTCGTAGATGTTTACAACCGGATGATTGATGAATTAAGAACCGAAAGAACCAAACAGCAGGAACAACATTTTTTTCTCGAAAAGCTGATTCAAACATCCCCTACGGGCATTATTATCCTGGATTATGACAGGCAAATTAAACAGATTAACCCAAAGGCAAGCGAAATTTTGGCCGACAACCCCAAGCTGTTGGAAAATCAGCTCCACGAAATGCAAACAGGCAGTTCTAAAATGTTGCGCGTTAATGGACTTCACACTTACAAAATTCAAAAATCGAAATTCATAGACCGCGGTTTCGAGCGTATTTTCATCATGCTGGAAGAAGTAACTGCCGAAATTTTTGCTGCAGAAAAGAGTGTTTACAGTAAAGTGATCAGGATGATGGCCCACGAAGTAAACAATACGGTTGGGCCTGTAAACTCAATTATCAACACCGCATTGGCTCAACAAGCGCTTTGGTTAAACCCACAGGATCACCCTTTAAAAAACGCAATGAAGGTTGCGGTAGACCGGAACCAGAACCTGAATGTTTTTATGCGCAATTTTGCCGATCTGGTTAAATTACCAGAGGCAAACAGGAAGAAAATTGATCTGGTGGAACTGATCAGATCTGTATCCGAACTTATGTATTTCACTGCAAACGAGAAAAATATAAAGATTGAATTTGAAACTGCTGAGGAACCCTATTTCATCTCGGCTGATGTGGAGCAAATGGAGCAGGCACTGATCAATATTGTAAAAAATGCAATAGAAGCCGTCGAAAGTAAGGGCACAGTTAAGTTTACCTTGGATAAAGCAAAACGAACACTGATTATTTCTGATACCGGAAGAGGCATTTCTCAACAGGACACCGAACAATTGTTCAGCCCATTTTTTAGCACTAAAAAAGATGGCCAGGGAATTGGATTAACCCTGGTACGCGAAATCCTCTTAAACCATGGTTTTGAGTTCTCCTTAAAAACTGTAAAACATCACGAAACACAGTTTTTGATCAGGTTTATATTTTAGCTTATATCAAAAAGGACAAATGAAAGTCCATTTTGGAAAAGCTGATTGGTGCAAAAATGCCTTAAATTTGTGTTTCATGTGAGTGTATTTAATCACCTTAACCGTCAAACCAAATAGCACCAATCTGTTCATGATAAAATTTTATCTTTCATTATTGTTTATCGCCTGCATTTCTTTTTGTTCTGCACAAAATAATGCTTTAGAAAAGGATTTTATTACACCACCAGCTTCCGTTCAAACCAGTATCTATTGGTATTGGATGTCTGGCAATATTTCCAAAGCCGGTGTCATCAAAGATCTGGAAGCGATGAAAAAAGTGGGGATTAACCGTGCATTTATTGGGAACATCTATTTTGATCCCTACCCTGGCGGTAGGAATGTAAAATTAATGAGTGATGAATGGTGGGACATTACCCATGCCGCATTAAAAAAAGCGTCAGAATTGGGCATAGAGATCGGCATGTTCAATTCACCCGGATGGACGCAGGCCGGCGGCCCCTGGATCAAACCCAACGAAGCCATGCGTTACCTTGCCAGTACAGAACTGAGGGTAAAAGGGCCGTTAAAGCTCAGCACCATTTTAAAAAGACCAACTCAACAGTTCGAAGATGTAAAGGTAATTGCTTATCCTGCGCCTATAGATGAACGATTAATACTCGATCGATCAAATGCCAAAATCAGCATTAATCCAGCGCTAAAAAATGCGGATAACTTATTTGATGGTAGCCAGCTTACAGATGCTGCGCTACCCGAAAACCAAAATATCACAATCAATCTCAATACGGCTAAAAATTTTACTGCACGGAGCCTAAGTATCTATCCTTCGCATGCCAATATCAATGCCTCATTCGAATTGCAGGCAAAAAAAGGCAGTCATTTTCAAACCATTTCCAAATTCAATATCGATTGGCACCATTTGGCCTTGATTGTAGGTTTCCAGCCCTTTGCTCCTGTCGTTGTGTCGATTGATGAGACAACTGCAAAAGAATTCAGGCTTTTGATTGTGAATAAACGTAATGAGGGCGGTATTACAGAAATAGCACTTTCGGCCGCACCAAAAATAGAAAACTATGCTGCAAAAACCTTTGCCAAGATGTTTCAGGATCCGCTGCCCCAATGGGATTATTACATGTGGCGCAAACAACCGGAAGCAAAAGATTTATCGCGCAATATCGACCCTACAAAAGTATTGGATCTTTCAAAATACCTTACTGCTGATGGAAAACTCAACTGGAAGGTTCCTAAAGGAGAATGGATCATTTTGCGCACCGGTATGACACCAACAGGTGTGACCAATAATCCCGGAGGTCCGGATGGGACAGGTTTGGAAGTAGACAAAATGAGTAAACAACATGTTACTGCGCATTTTGATGCCTTTATTGGCAAAATACTGAAACGCATCCCTGCAAACGACCGCAGAACATTTAAAGTTGTGGTGCAAGATAGCTACGAATCTGGCGGGCAGAATTTCACAGATAGCTTACTCTCATCTTTCAAGAAAACATATGGTTACGATGCACTTCCTTATCTGCCTGCATATTTCGGAAAAGTAGTAGGTAGCCAGCGCCAGTCGGATCGGTTTTTGTGGGATTTACGCCGACTGATTGCCGATAAAATAGCTTATGACTATGTAGGTGGATTTAGAGAAATTTGCCACAGGTACGGTTTAAGCACCTGGCTCGAAAACTATGGCCATTGGGGTTTTCCTGCAGAATTTCTGATGTATGGCGGTCAATCAGACGAAGTTGGAGGCGAGTATTGGCTGCCCAGCAACTCCCCTTCCTGGGAAAACGACCTGGGTAATATCGAAAACCGTGCGGCATCGTCTTGCGCACACATTTACGGCAAAAATTTAGTCTCGGCCGAATCGAATACCAGTGGAGGGCCGGCTTTCTCGCGTGTACCCGCTGATACCAAACAGCGCACCGACAAATATTTTGCCGAAGGAATTAACAATACCTTATTACACGTATATGTTCACCAGCCAGACTCGACCAGATTCCCGGGAACCAACGCCTGGTTTGGTACAGAATTTAACCGAAACAACACCTGGTTTTCGCACATGGATCTATTTATAGATTATCTTAAACGCTGTAATTATATGCTCCGCCAGGGACTTAATATTGCTGATGTTGCCTATTTTATTGGTGAAGATGTACCAAAAATGACTGGTGTACAAGATCCTGCACTTCCAAAAGGCTATCAGTTCGATTATATCAATGCAGAAGTGATTTTACGTGATGCCCAGGTTAAAAATGGTTTAATTACCCTGCCACATGGTACCGCTTACCGGGTATTGGTCCTTCCCAAAATCAATACCATGCGACCTGAATTACTATTAAAAATCAAACAATTGGTTGCCGATGGTGCTATTGTTTTAGGTCCCCCACCTGTTGGCTCGCCAAGTTTAAAAAATCAGCCCGGCTCAGATCTCCTGGTAAAAAAAATGGCTGCAGCTTTGTGGAAAGGTGCCGATGGAACTCAGGCTAGATCAGCTAAATTTGGGAAAGGAAGGATATTTAACGGAACAAGCCTTGAAGAAGTATTCGCAAAAATTGGCACGATAGCAGATTGTAAATTCGCTGCTGAAATGCCTCTAAATTTTAACCACAGGAAGACTGATGATGGAGATATTTATTTTATAACCAATCAGAGTCCAGCCCTGCAAAGTACCAGTATTGCCTTTCGTATTAAAGGCAAACAACCTGAGTTATGGAACCCGATAGATGGTTCAATGCGTATACTCCCTGAATTTTCAGCTCAGGAAGATGTTACTATGGTTCCTATCGAACTACAGCCATATGAAAGTATGTTTATTGTGTTTAGAACAAATGGCAAACCCCTGGCGGGCAAAAAGAATTTCCCTAAACCAATCAGCATTAATGAACAGAACAATGTTTGGGAATTAAATTTCGACGGAAAGCTTAGCAACCCAAATCCCATACAACTAACCAGGCTACAAGATCTTTCGAAATCGAGTGATCCACTCATTAAATACTTTTCCGGAAATATCATCTATAACAGCACATTTGAAATTGAGCTTTCTGATATAAAAAACAATGATGTTTATCTCGATCTTGGTGAAGTAAATAATATGGCTAAGGTTTGGGTAAACGATCAATATGTTGGCGGGGTTTGGACAGCACCTTATCGACTCAAGGTTTCATCAGCACTGAAACAGGGAATTAATAAAGTCCGTATCGATGTGGTTAATACCTGGGTAAACCGAATGATCGGCGATAGAGTTGTACCAGAAAAAGAACGCGAAACATGGTCGGGGATTAACCCTTACCATCCTGACTCACCTTTAAAAAGAACAGGTTTGCTGGGCCCCATCAGGCTAATCTATATACCTACAAACAATTAAAACGGTAAAACAAATCAACAGTATGATATTCCCTAAACCCATATTCTTTATTTTCACCTGTCTTTTTTTACCCATAAGCGTTTTTTGTGGAGCACTAAAATCGCCCATCTTACACGATCAAAAGAATAAAACCGTTTATATCACTGTCCCGGATAAAAGTATTTCGATACTGATCGATTATTCGAAGGGCTGTTTCCTAAAGGAGTTGAATTTAAAGGGCAAGAATACGCTTTCTCCATCGGGAATTTCAACTGGCGTCACTTTACAGAAAAACAATATCACATCACTTCACTCAAGCGAGATAAAGGTTACACAAAGCGCATCAGGAATTACGTTAAATGGCATTACTTATGGTAAAGGTAAGGCCAGAGTGACTGAAACCTGGATTTTTAAGATAATCGGCGAACGCATTATCTGGAATATTGAGCGCACTTATGCTGACAATATGCTCCTGGAGGATCAGGCTTTCCCGCAATGGAATTTTGCCAATCTTTCTACATTTAAGGGCGGAATACTGGATAACGGAGGTATGGTTTGGTGCAAATACCTCGGGCAGGAAAATGATACTTACGGCGTTCATACAGGCGGTGTAACCTTTTGGAACGCAGTATCGGGAGATGCGCTTCAGATCAGTCCGAAGGTTTCGAATGATCAAAAAATAGCCGCCAAATTCTCTCAGGGCAAACTCGGCACATTTACCTTCACACAAATGGTTACCGATACCCCACTGGCTCAACGTTATCACTTAAGCCGTTATATGGCCGGGCATTTTGATGTGTTTTCACCCTCAATGGTAAAAAAAGGTAAGACTACCCTAAGCCTTACCTTAGCCTATGTTGATTATTTTAAGACCTACTCAAGGGGTAAATTACCAGAAATAGATGCCATTGCAGTACGGGAACTGTTGAACACCACCGGGCGATATGGTGTAGTAGACAACAATATTATTGGGGCAAACGGATGGCTTACCAACTGGAAATGCCTTCACGAGCCATTTTTTGCCCAGATCGGATTGGCCGTCAACGACCCCAACTACGATCGCAACATGGCTGCAACCCTCAACCAGGAGCGCGATGAAGCGATGCTCGCTGATGGGCGTGTACTTTCCCGATGGCACGATATTCCAGGCGATGAAATCAAGGGCACTTACAATCCTAAAACAGGCTATTATGAAGCGATGTGGGGTTATACAGTCGATTCGCAAACAGGTTATATAATCAATGCAAGCGAACTGTTTGATCTGAACGGAGATACCACCTGGCTGAGGTCGCATCAGAAAAGCTGCGAAAAAGCACTCAACTGGTTAATCAGACGCGATAGCAATCATAATGGTATTTTTGAGATGATGAACAACAACATCGCAGAAAAAAAAGCCAGCGATTGGCTTGATATTGTTTGGGCAAGTTACGAAAACGCTTTTGTTAATGCACAGTTATACGAAGCATTAAACCTGTGGGCAAACTGCGAAAAAATATTAGGGAACCAAACAGGTTCAGATTACTATTCGAAAGTTGCTCAACGGCTTAAAGCAGCATTCAACAAAACGACTCATGATGGTGGCTTTTGGTCGGCTGAAAAGAAACAATATGTTTATTGGAGAGATAAAGATAATAGTATCCATGGTGATAACCTGGTTACACCTGTAAATTTCGCAGCTATTGCCTTTGGTTTATGCGATGATCGTGAGCGGATCAGTCAGATTTTAGATCAGATTGCAGACCGTTCCAAAGCAGAAAACCTATTTCATTGGCCATTATGTTTCGATTCGTTTAAAATAGAGGAAGTTAGTGGTGGAAACTGGCCTTTTCCAAAGTACGAAAATGGCGATATTTTTCCAACGTGGGGTTATCTCGGCGTTAGGGCTTATGCAGGTTACAATAAGGCTATCGCCTTAAAATACATCAATAACCTGCTTGCGCAGTATCAAAAAGACGGACTTTCTTCGCAAAGATATAGCCGTGTAACACAAAAGGGCCTCGGTGATGATATATTAGCAGGAATCAGTACCAGTATAACCGCCCTTTACCGCGATCTGTACGGATTAAGGCCAAAATGGAACCGGATGGGTTTAGAACCCAACATGACCAGCAAACTGAATGGTACAGCATTTAATTATACCCTCAGGGGAACAGTTTATCAAGTAGCATTAACAGAAAATGATTATTTATTGAACACAACAAATTTTTCAGTCAAAAGCACGGAACACTTTGGTGCAGGCAAAAAAGCTAATGTACTTACCTACTACCACCAGAATAAAGAGACAATGCTACTGGAAATAAAAGGTATTACCCGTACAAAATTAGATCTGAAAATTAATTTGTGGGATGAAAAAACGATTGCAGGAAAAATAAATTCAAAAGGTTTGTATTCTGTAGCTGTAAAAGGCTTAAAACCGGCAAGTGATTATTTAGTCAGGATTAATGGGAAAGATAGTTTAATTAAAAGCCAGGAAAACGGAACCGTAGCTTTTAACCCCAAGGGGAATATCGTAGATTTTGTCATAAAAACCATTTAACCTGTGAATAATGACTAATCCAGCGGCATCACATTTTCCAACAGGCGATAGGCTTTAGGCGATATACCGTTTTTCTTTTTGAAAAGTTTTGAAAAGTAAAATACAGATACAAATCCTGTTTGCTCAGAAATTTCGTTGATATTCAATAAAGTATTGGTTAGGAGATCTTTTGCACGATTTAGCCGCAAATTGAGGTGGTATTGGTTGGGAGATTCGCCCGTTACTTTTTTGAAGGCTTTACGGAAGGCAGAATATCCCATTGGAAGTTGTTTTGCCAGTTCTTCCATATCAAGCGTATTTTCAAAAGATTCATGTATAATAAACTGGGCCTTGTAGATCAATTTTCCTACCGGATCATCATGATGCAGTAAATGGTTTGTAAGGGTATTGATCTGTCCAAGTATCTGTAGCGTAATACCCGCGATCTGTTGTGGATAACCTGTTAGCGACGCGCGCACTGCATCAATTAGTTTTCGAAAAAGGATCAGGATATCTTTATTCAAACCAACAGTGAGTAAAGGATTTTGGTGATCAAAAAACCCATTTCCCATCAATTGTTTAGCGTAAAAGCCATTAAAGCCAACCCAGTATTCCTCCCAACCTGATTTAATATCCGGCTTATAACGATGCCAGATACCCGGATAAAGCACAAAACAAGTCCCTTCAGCAATTGGTGTTGGCAGTGTTAATGCCGATTCATAAAGACCTTTACCTTTCGAGATAAATACGATGTAAAAATCGTTAAGTGTACGCCCCCTGTTCCAGGTAAGGTGATTGCTTTCCGGATGTTTTTCTCCGGGATAATTTTCATCAGGTGCTACCTTCGAATAACCTACAGAAGTATTATAGAACCCCCACTTTTCTTCTGTTTCCGTAACATTAAGGTATTTAAAATAATTGTGGAGCATGTATTAAAGGATCAGTATTCTTAGGTCAGGCATCATGTATTGTGGGAACTAAAATACAACAACTCTGCAATATTAAAAGACATTAAGGGCAAACCATCATTTTAGCCTTTAGAAATTAAAAAAATGTAAATATGCTAACGGATATTGAATATGTTTGTCTTCCTTCTGGTAACTGGTGATAGGATTTTAAAAGTATTTATTTTATTTTTTTGTACAAATAACTAGCTTAGTAAAGCTTTTGCTACCACAAACAAAAACACTGTATATGAATACCTCAAAAACCGGTACTTATAGCTGCGTAATCTTAGATGATGAGCCCCTCATCACAAAGATTATAGAACGTTATATTTCCAATATGGAAAACCTTGAACTTAAAGGTAGTTTTACAGATCCAATTGATACAATGGCTGCATTTAAGGAATTTGAAAAGATAGATTTTCTTTTTTTAGATATAGAAATGGGTATTTCTGGGTTTGATGTGGCAAGAATGCTCAGAAACCATGTCAGGTTTATTATATATGTGAGTTCGCACAGTAGCTACTCCATAGATAATCTGTCTAATGCCGACAGACTTTTGGTTAAACCTGTTGATTTTAGGGCATTTCATGATACCGTAAATGATCTGATTTCGGGAGGGAGAAAACAATAAAAGCCTGCACATGACCATTTTCTTTAAAGTAAAGACATTCGTATTTACTTTACTGCAATTAAAAATCATATCTGAAATTTCTCCGTTTCTAGCCTTCTAAATTTGCCGTTCATGGAGTTTTTATGCCTATTCATGGAGTAAAACTGCCCCTCTAACTATTTTCCATTTCAGAACATTTAATCTTGCACTAAATTTGTCTCAATCAACCGAAACCTATTCGTGTTATGATTTAGCTACAGAGGGAAATTATAATTAGGGATAAATGGGTTTCTCTCGCATCATTACGATTGAGATGATGTTTGCTATTAAAAGAGGGGAAAAGTACAGGGATATATGAAGTACCCTCTTTCTTGGAATATGTTCAAATCTACCTATGTGGAATTTACTGTTACCACTATAAATTAAATGAAGAAACTTAGTCGTCTATCTTCAAAAACAATAATTGTTAGTGGGCATCACAGGGGCTGGCAACAAACCAGTCCCTTTTTTTGAAAAGAAGTCTTTTCCCGAATGAACATTGACATTGATCCAAGGTTTAACAGTTCAGTTTATAAATTTTTAATACCTAAAAAAACGCCGATTTATTCAAATCTTCAATCAGAAATTTTTGTTTAATGATCAGAGCGGGGAATAATGGGGAATTTTCTACCCAATATTACTGAGCATATAAAAACTTACACGTATATATGCTCATAAAAATAAGGATCATGGAAATAAAATAAATCTTTAAATAATAGAAAAAGGCTGCATCCGCAGCCTTTTTACTCCTAAATTCGTTTACCATATTATTGATAAACCTTACGTGAACCCTATTAAATGCAAACGAAATGCCATTTAATTTAAGTGATATTTTTCACCTTCGTTTTAACCATCAATACACGGAGCATCTTTTATCATTAAGAAAGTTTTAATCGGTGATGTGAGGATTTATCTTGGATCTCGGCCACAAGACTTTGGGCTATTTTACCATTTAGCAGGTAAGCCCATTGAGATTTACCAGCAATCGCTATTCGTCATTGCAAATTGATTGCTGGTTGTCTGTTTCCATCATCATATTGTCAACATGCTCCATTCTTACTTTTTGACCAATTTATATCCGATTTAGATCTTTTAAGCCAATGCCGGGCAAGCGAAATTTGTAGCCACTTTAATGGTTTTACGGTAACCACTAAATCCTTGTAGGGTATTCCAGCATAGTTAAAAATTTATTATCATGTTAAAAAACACAATTAAACCTGGCTCAAAAGGGTTTAGAACAGCAATGATCAGATTTGTTGTTTATGGAGCAATCATTTACCTCACAGCAGAATTTCTAAAATGGAATGTTACGCAAGAAATGGGTGCCAGCAAGTTCTCGGAAGATTCTATAGTAGAATCTGTTCAAAGCCTCCTGTTGTTAACCTGTGCGTTAATTTACCTGCGCGTATCCTTTAAATATAAATCGATGTTTCCATTGGCCTTTGGGCTTTTTGCTTTTACTTTTGCTTCATTGATCAGGGAACAGGATGCTTTTTTAGATGAGCACATATTCGATGGTGCCTGGCAAACTGCTGCATTTGGCACATTGTTATTAGCGGCATTTCTTATTTACAGAAAAAAGGATGTATTTCTTTCCAACATGAATGATTTTGCCTCAAAATTCTCATTCGGAATACTCTTATCCGGTATATTTACCACCTATATTTTTGCCCGTTTATATGGCAGAAAAGTATTCTGGATGGCCGTTATGGAAGCGCAATATACCCGTGATGTAAAAAATGTATCGGAAGAGTCTTTAGAACTTTTTGGTTATGCCCTGATTCTGATTGCAAGTGTTGAGTTTTATTACTTTGCAAAGGCCAATAGCATTATGGCCATTCGTGGTACTGAAGAAAACAGGAATCAGCAGCATGTTTATCTGAAAGTGGGTTCTTAGCGTTTCAGTTTACATTTGGGAGAAAACAAAAAAATATTGTCATACTGAGCCTGTCGAAGGACAAATATTTTTTTGTTTTCTCTTATTAAGGGTCTTCGACCCCCTTCAGACTGACGATTTTTATATCCTTTTGATATAAAAGGCAATAAAATCCTTCATTCTGGTGTGTTTAACAAGGTAATTGAAACTGATGATACCCATTGTTGCGCAACTTATCCCGGCCAAAACATCGAGGGTATAATGGTGACTGGTGTAAATGGCCGAAAACCAGATGCCGATCATCACCACCAAAAAGAAAATATTGATTTTCCCCAGTTTGTTTTTTAATCCATAATAAGCAACAATAACGGGGTATGACGAATGCAGCGATGGCATGGCCGCAAATACATTAGACCCCTTGCTGTATATTCCCTGAAAAAGCGTGATGTTAAAATAATGATCAAACCTGGCCAAGCCTGCTGTATTGCCAGCGGTTTTGGCAATAAAGGTAAATCCGTGTTCCTGTACATACCAGGGTGGTGCGGCTGGAAAAGCATAATAAACTACAAACCCCAATAAATTTACCCACACAAAAGTGAGCGAAAACTGAATAAACTGCTCCTTATTTTTAAAGAAAAGATAAGTGGCAAAAGCCAGGGGAACCGGCACCCACATCAGGTAGAAAACACCTGTTAACACATCTAAAAATGTATTACTGTTCAGCTTCCAGTATTCATTCGGTGTAAGTGTTAGCCCATGGTAGGGTATGCCAAATATATTTCTCTCCAGCTCATATAAATCTTGAATGTGCACCGCATTAAAAAGATAGTTTGGAAAGGCTTTCATGTAATCGAAAAGGATCCAGTACACGATAAAAATCGAAAAGCCAAGGATAAAACGCCTTGTCCCTTCAGAGATATAAAACAGGGTATTAAAAATAAAAATCAGCACAAGCTGGTCGGTTTTAAAGCCGACCAGCAATGCTGATAACAATAGATATCCAACAGATATAGCAACTGTTAGATAAATATTCCGAAGATTATAAAAACTGCTTTTGAGCAAAATATCTTGCTGCATATTATTTTTTCTCAAAATTAGATCTAAAAATGTGATCCCAAAAAGTCCAGCTTACGCCATATCCTTTGGTCGAATCGGAATAATGGTGAAGCATGTGGTGCTGCTTTAGCTGTTTCCAGAAACCACTTTTAAAATTGGCATGGTGAAGCGCATAATGCACCATATCGTAAAAAAGATAACCGATCATAAAGCCTGAGAAAAAGGGATAAACCGTAGTTTCTGGCAACAACCAATCGAAAAGAAAGTAAAAGCCCAAAGCCATAGGGATACTGGCTGAGGGCGGCATTACCAATCTTTTGGCATCATTGGGATAATCGTGGTGCACCCCGTGGAAAATAAAATGGATCTTCTTGCCCCACGCTGCATCTGGCTCGAAATGAAAAACATAGCGGTGTAAAATGTATTCAGTAATGGTCCAGATGCCTAGGCCGAGCAAAAACCAACCTGCAAAACTTAAAACAGGCATTTCAATCTGCCAAAGCGCTTTCCAAAAAAGAAAGGCAATCACCGGAACATATACAATCAACGGCACATAAAACCTGACTTTGGATAAACTTTCCAAAAAGTCATTCTTAAACATCCTGATGGATGCGGTTGAATTTGAAACAAAATTCTTTTTCATTGGTAATAATTTTTAGTCTTCGACTACGCTCAGACTGACATTTAACTTTATGTTCGGTCGTCATCTCGACTGAAACGCCTGCCCGTACAGGCGGGGAGAGATCTATCCCGAGGTAGATTTGGCTACGCTGTGCACTCCGTGGTTCTCTACTTCGCTCGAAATGACGATTCGAGAGATTGCTTCCCCCGAAGGATCAGGGCAGGCTGTCGGCTGAAAAATCCTTCTCGCAATGACGGATTGGTTGAGAACACGCCCTGCAATTACGCCCCTCGCAAAGCCCTCAACACCATTCGCTAAACCTTAATCCTTTCAATCAATACTTTTGACGGCTCCGAAACATCAAAACCTTTTATCTCTACATATTTCACATTCGGAAACCAAAATGTACCACCTTCAATCCGAAGGAAGATCCTATCCAGTTGCATTTTCTTATTGTTAATGGTCGCAAAAACGTGGTATTTTTTATCTGCACCAGATTTATTCAGGTACATCGGTAGTTTTTTGTGCGAAGTAAACCGAAGTTCGAACTGTCCATTACCAAGATCTTTGCTAATGATGCCATAAGCGAATTTGCGCTGGATATAACTTAAATCTTTCTTTTCACCATTATCCCCATAACGCATCCAAAATACATTTACAGGCTGATCTTTATTCACCACCCCATGTTTATCTATATTTAACTGGCAGATGATGGTATTGGTATTCGGATCGCGCTGCAGGTAAAACAGTTGATTGCTGATATCTTTTGGTGTAGGGAAAGTAATCGGAGAAGGATCGGTGCCCTGTGCATTGGCATTAACGGAAAGTCCAAGGCCCAAACCTCCTATCAATACCAAACCTGCAATCAATGCAGCCTTATTATTTCCTTTTCGCTCGTTAAATTCTTGTGCTTCTAAGCCTTTTTTGGCTTCCTGTAATCTTTTAACTGCAGTAATATTGGTTAATACGGCCATTAAGGTAATCGGCATGGTAAAAATCGACATCGTTTCGAAAACATGAAACGAAATGCCCGGCACATACACTTTATAACCGCCACCCATAAAATGGCCAGCAATGCCACAGGCGATAGCAAAAACACCAATGGTAACTACCCTTTCAGGCCGTTGCATTAAACCGCCTTTACATTCTACGCCCAAACCCTCGGCCCTTGCCCGGGTATAGCTCACCATCATCGAACCAATCAGCGCAATAAACGCAAACAAAGAACTTAAGAAATAATGGTGTGCCACCAGGTAATAACAGATGCCCAAAAACATAATCATTTCGCTGTAACGGTCGAGCACCGAATCGTAAAGTGCGCCAAATTTAGAACTCATGTTTCCCAATCGTGCCACCTGACCATCGAGCATATCGAACAGACCTGCAAAAAGCACCAATGCCCCGCCCCAACCGATGTACGACATATCGCCTCGGTTTGATTTTTCGGCACCAAGTACGAAAATAACCGCTACACCAATATTCAGGATAAGGCCAATGGTAGTTACCATATTTGGCGTTAAACCTATCTTGATCAATCCCTTAACAAAAGGATTGATTATTCTATATATGCCCTGCTGCAGGCTGTCACGCAATTTAGTTTCCATAGCTTTTTCTTAAAAATCAAATTTTACCCTTGCCCTTATTCCCCACTCCGAAACTTCCGGATTATTAAGGTAATTGAAACGCTTCACCAGATCAATCCTCAAGAGTTTAAAAATATTCCCTACGCCAACACTGCCTTCCATATAAGGCTCGTTACCCAAAGCATAAGTTCTTTGTGCACCGTTTTCGTAAATAGGAAGCTGATATAATCCGGTTTGAAAATTTGGGTTATTTTCATTCCGTAAGCCGCCATACAATGCTTTAAATGATACCACTTCTCTTAATTTCAGGCGTTTAATCAATGGCACTTTATTAAAAAAGAAGCCATTAAAATTGTGATCGATATTGATGCTCACATAATGGTCGCTCACAAACTCCAGAAAGTTCATCAGGTTGTATGAATTGAGCTGATAGGCATAAGTTTGGTTGGCGCGATGTATATCCAAAAGCGGAAAAGGCACTTTCCCGGCAATGTAGCTGCCTTCAACGGTTACATCAGTATAACCCAACTGCGATAAATAGAAGCGTTTATCAATGCTTCCCAATAAGTTATGGTAGTTGTATTCGCCCCCAAAAACACCTTTCAAACCTGCGGTATAGCGCAGATTAAATACAGGATAGCGATCGGCAATAGGCACACGGTATATTTTTCCCTGATAAAACTTTTCGTTCGGCGCATATCTTAGCTGCAGGGAAAGTTCACTGGTGGTTAACCTGTTGACCAACTGATGATTCGAGTTGAGGTAATTGAGTCCTCCGGCAGGCGTTTGACTCCATTTTTTAAAGCCTAAGTTGTAGGAAAAATGATTTTCGAACTCTCTTACATAGTCCAAACGGTAAAAATCGTTGTACAGCAGCATATCGTTTACCCCTCTTTTAAAGGATAACAAAAAGTTGTCTTCCTGTACAAACTGGAGTTCCTGTCCTGGTATTTTGGTATCACGCTGGAAACTTGCCCGGATATAATTCTGTGGAAACTCGTAAATGGATTTATTGTTAAATGAATACGTTCCTGAAAGGAAAAACTTCCATTTCTCATCCTTAATGCCATAAGCCAGATAGTTCTCGAAATAATAGCGTTTGCTCAGCTCTGGTGTTGTTCTTCCGCCAACACGCAACCTTAACCCTTCCACATTGTTAAAGCTGTAAAATGTATTTACCGGACCGATTTCGTAAGGACCTAAATTCTGATAACCCGCAAATAAAAGGGTAACAATTTTCATTGTCCGCTTAAAGGATGGCAGATTTTGCAGCGTATCAATATTGCCATAAATCTTTAACTGGTTTTTTGAGATGGTATCCAATCGGTTATTCTCCCAAAATTTATCATCTCTTTTTGCAGCACCGGCCTGTACAACCGTACTTTTCCCCTGAAAAACAGTATCAGGCAACACCGTATCAAACTGGTAATTTTTGAAGGTAACCGTGCGTTCACCAGTAAAGCCAATGCCTTTGGTTTTACCGATACCAAAATCTGCCAACAGGTTGCTTCTGCTCAAACTGTATTTCCCTTTATCGTTTGCTTCAAAATTCAGGTCGATTTTTAGGGAGCGGACAAAATTGAGATTAATGTTTTTATTTACCCCAAAAGAAGCACCAGTAATAGCGTAATGACTATCGTTGGTGACATATATTTTCCCCTCGAACAACATATCGTTTGTATTACGGGGCGTAAACGACAGTTCAATGATCTGAGGTTTTTGATTCTTTAGGGTATCAGTGATAAAAAACTTATAAAAAGCGGGGGCACCATCTGAAATCGGGCTCAAGAACTCATTACTGATGACGGAAATGTTATTTTTATAAATATCGATATCCTGATACATCCGATCGAAATAGGTTTTTAATCCCTTATTATCGATGTACCTGCTATCAAACTGAACCTGTTTTTCACCGATTACAATGGTTTTATTCTTTTCAGGGTTTTTACTGAGGTAAGTATCGGCCAGTTTCTCCTGGATATATACCGGCAAAAGGTTTTTTCCGCCTATTAAGGTTGAATCCTGCTCCTGAAACAAAAACTGATAATTGCGGAACATTTTTTTGTTCTTAAACTTATCCGAAACATTGCTCAGCGAAAATAACATCTTTTCGTATTGTCTGAAGGAGACTGTATTGTAACTCTTAATGCGGTTTTCTTCTTTATGTGCAATCACCTGGCGGATCAGTTCGACTGCCGGGTTATCTTTGTTGCGGTATTTTATCTTTTTACCACCAATAATGATCACTTCATCCAGCGCCTTAGCATCGGGAACTAAAGCAATATCAAATTCCTGGGTTGCAGAAGGCACGATATTCTTAAAAACCGTGCGGTACCCAACATAATTAAAACTTAGCCCGCTTTGTGGGTTTGGCGAAGCAAGCGTATATTTCCCGTTCACATCGGTCTGGGTACCTATCTGGGTATCCTTAAAAAAAACGGAAACATTAGGCAATGTTTCTTTGGTCACGGCATCGCGTACCGTACCCGAAACTGCGGTGCGTTGGGCAAAAGCATTTACCTGCAGTATAAAACTGAACACTACAAGGAGAAAAAACGAATGAATAGGTTTCATTTAACTTGAAAAAATAAACTGCTTTTGCATGATATAATTATAGCTTATACCCGTTAAAACGGAGCTCAAAACTTTGGCGAGTACGTAATTGAGATTAAAAAAATGCGTAAAAACAAATACACCCGCTGTAACGATGGCCAGATTCCCTGCCCACACCAATATGTATTTTAATATCTGCCATTTAATAGCAGTAGACTGGCTTTCGAAAACCCATTTCCGGTTGATGTAGAAATTAACAATCCCGCCCGAAACAGTTCCGCTAATGCTTGCTGCGAGATACCACCAACCCAAAATGTTTACGGCGAAAACAGTTACGCCGAAATCAATTGCGGAGGCGATTATTGAAGAACCCTGTGCCTTTAAATACGTAAACATCGGATCTAAAAAAGTTCTAATAAAACAACCAGCTGAAGAATCACATTCGCGTAAACACCAGCCAGTACATCATCGGCCATCACGCCCCAACCGCCCGGCAGTTCTTCCAGTTTACGGATGTAAAAGGGCTTAAGGATATCAAAAAATCTAAAAAGAACAAGTCCGATAAGGGTATATTGCCATTTTAATGGCACAAATAACAGGGAAATACACATTCCTGCCACTTCATCAATGACCACTCTTTGATGGTCTTTTCCCCAAATCTCTTCTACCCGATCGGCACTCATCACGCCCAACGTCACGATGAACATGGTGCAGAGTACCGGCCATAAATATGGGTTGCTATAAGGGCTCTGGGAAAGGTGCCAGCAGATACAGGTTGCTATTGCAGCATAAGTACCGGCACCTTTGCCGATATAGCCTATTCCCAGAGCCGTTGAAAGAAATTTGTGGATAAACACTTATACGGTTTCTATCAGTTCTTCTTCGTAATCCTGACCTAAATGGGTGATCAATTCTTCGCCCATGATGTAACGCAAGGTATTCTGAAGTTTCATTAACTGTTTAAAAATGTCGTTTTCTGCTGGTACACCTGGTATGGTTTGTGGTGATTTCAGGTAGAATGACAACCATTCCTGAATGCCCGACATATTTGCACGTTTGGCCAAATCAATAAACAAAGCAAGATCCAATACAATTGGTGCGGCTAAAATCGAATCGCGGCAAAGGAAATTGATTTTGATCTGCATTTTGTAACCTAACCAACCGAAAATATCGATGTTATCCCAGCTTTCTTTGTTATCACCGTGAGGCGGATAATAGTTAATCCTGATTTTGTGGTACATATCGCCATATAAATCTGGGTTCACATCTGGTTTAAAGATATCTTCCAATACACCCAGTTTAGATACTTCTTTTGTTTTAAAGTTATCCGGATCATCCAATACCAAACCATCGCGGTTACCTAAAATATTATCAGAAAACCAACCGTTTACACCTAATGAACGTGCTGCCAAACCAGGTGCCAAAATGGTTTTCATTAAAGTCTGACCAGTTTTAAAGTCTTTACCGGCAATTGGTGTATCGGTCTCTTTAGCCAATTCGATCAATGCCGGAATATCTACCGTTAAATTTGGTGCGCCATTGGCAAATGGAATACCTAACTTTAATGCAGCATAGGCATAAATCATACTTGGTGCAATGCGAGGGTCGTTGTCTCTTAAACCTTGCTCAAAAGCAGCAAGCGATTCGTGCACTTCTGAAGCTTCGAAATAGATTTCAGTAGAACCACACCAAACCAGTACAATACGGTCGCAGTTGTTTTCTGCCTTGAAGTTTTTAATATCTTCCATTACCGCTAAAGCCAGTTCGTAACGGTTATCGATATCCTTTACATATTTACCATCAAGGTTTTTTACATAATTTCTGTCGAAGGCAGCACGCATCGGTTTGATGGCCTGTAATTCTTCACGCACATCGCGCAAAAGGTTGGCATCCAGTACACGGGCATTCATTGCTGCTTCGTAAACGTTATCTTCATAAACATCCCAGCCCCCGAATACCAGGTCGTCTAAACCTGCCAAAGGCACAAAATCTTTAATTTTAGGTTGTTTATTTTCAGTTCTTTTTCCTAATCGGATCGTTCCCATCTGGGTTAACGAACCAATAGGTTTTGATATCCCTTTTTTAATTGCAGCAACTCCGGCAATCATCGTTGTTGCTACAGCGCCAAGGCCTGGCATTAATATACCCAACTTGCCTTCAGCTGCTTTTACTTGTTGTCTCATTCTATTTTTATTTAAAATCTTATAACCAATTGTTTTTACGGTACCAGTTTATGGTTTCATTAAGACCTTGCTCTAGCCCGAAGCGGGGCACAAAACCAAAGTCTTTTTGAATATTTTTGATATCACAGCCCCAGTTGATGGCCGTGAGTTCTTTTATTTTGTCTACGTTTAAGGCCGGTATCTTATTAAATACGCCATATAATCGTTCCATCGACCAGGCTAATCCTTTAATAAGCGGCACAGGTACATTTACCTTTATTGTTCTTTTGCCCAGCGCCTTACTAACATAAGTAGCCAGCGATGAGCGGCTGTATACCGCACCATCCGAAATGTTATAACTTTTGCCAACAACTTCAGATGCCAATGCATTAATGATGATATCGGCCAGGTCTGTTGCATATACAAAACTCAGTTCCTGCTCCTGCTTGCCGATATAAAGTTCGAGCCCGGCTTTAATCGTTTTAATCAGGATAAAAATATCTTTCTCCCTTGGTCCATACACAGCTGTTGGCCTGAAGATGATGAAAGGCAAATTTGGGATTTGGGCCAGATAGGTCTCTGCAAGCGCCTTACTGATCCCATAGCTGGTTACCGGATTGGAGGCACCCTGATCAGTCAGTTTCCCCTGTTTTTCATTTAAAGGTCCCAATGCCGCCAAACTGCTCACGAATACAAATTTCTCGATAGCGTGTGTAGACTTCGAAGCTGCAACAGCCAGGTTTCGGGTGTAAATAGCATTTACACGATTATACTCATTCAGATTTTTAGCCTTTGTAACCGCAGCTGCATGCACGATATAATCGTATTTTTTATCCTCTATATTTTCCTGTAACAGATATATCGAAGAAAGATCAAGATCTACATAGTTGACCGGAAAATCTTTGAGGTGATCAGCAGTGGCAGATTGACGCACATTTGCATATACTTCCAGATCATTCGCCAAAGCAGATTTAATCAGGTGATAGCCCACAAATCCCGTTGCCCCTGTAATCAACACCCGCTTTTTCATATCGCTTTTTCCAAAATCCTGTATTTTCGGTACAGTTTCCCGCCTATATCTTCAATGGGTTTATTGATCATGTCGTTGTGATCTAAAGTCCAGCTCGCCTCTGCATATTTCATGTTTTTGGCCTTGAAATGTTTGATGATACGACCATAAAGACAAGCTTCGATGCCCATTTTACGGTAGCCATCTACTACACCAAGTAATAAAATGCGGATGCCGTCGATTTTCTTTTTATTCGCCAATAATTTAATTAAACCTGTAGGGAATAACCTGCCCCGTTTAATTTTGATCAGGATTTGGTTGATATCAGGAATAGCCAGTGCAAAACCTACAATCTTGCCATGCTGCTCGGCAAGGATGCAAAACTCTGGATCGAGGATCATTTTCAGATCGTTAGCCGTATAATCGAATTCTTTATCCGTCATCGGTACAAAACCAAGGTTTTTGTCCCAAGCTTTGTTGTATACCTCCCTTACTGCATTGCATTCTTCCTTGAATTTCTTCATGTTGATTGTACGCAACACAATATCATTTCGCAGCAAACGCTCTTCTATCCTATCCAAAAGTTTAACCGATCTTTCACTGTAGTTGCCTGCAGTATAACGGTAAGCCCTTAAATCTACATTCTTCTGAAAACCGGTTTGTTCCAAAAGCGGCAGATAATATTGGGGATTATAGGGCATCATGGCTACAGGCGGACCGTCAAAACCTTCAATCAGCAATCCACAAACCTCATTGGTAGAAAAATTTACCGGACCTAAAATCTTGGTCAAACCTTTTTCTTGCAACCATTTCTGTGCTGCACCCAGGAGTTCATTGGCCGCCAATGCATCGTTTATACAATCGAAAAAGCCAAAGAATCCATCATGCCCGCCATAAACCTTATTGTGGTTGGTATTGTTGATGGCTGCAATCCTTCCGATGATTTTACCCTCATCATACAGCAAAAAGAGCTGTATTTCTGAATGTTCGTAAAAGGGATGTTTACCTGGAGTAAGCAGATCGCGCTGTGCTATAAAAAGTTCGGGTACATAGTTTACATCTCCCGCATACAGTTCGTGCGGGAAATCTACAAATGCCGCCAATGCTTTTTTGCCAGAAACCTTTACAAGTTCTCTCATGACTGGCTTCCTACTAATTCTACGTTAACGGCCTTAAAAGCTGCACTTAGTTTTTCAATAGCCGATTCGATCTGGTCGAAACTGTGTGTGGCCATCAGAGAAAACCTGATTAAAGAAGAATCCGAAGGCACTGCAGGAGAGACTACCGGATTTACGAATACGCCATTCTGTTGAAGGATATTGGTAATCATAAAGGTTTTAATGTTATCGCGTATGTAAACCGGAATAATCGGGCTGTTGCTGTGTCCAATGTCGAAACCAGCTTCGAGTAGAAGCTTTTTGGCGTATTCGGTATTGGCCCAAAGCTTATCGATGCGTTCAGGCTCCGATTCGATGATGTCTAATGCTGCAATAACACTCGCCACAGCCGATGGTGGCATGCTTGCACTAAACATCAGCGATCTGGCGCGGTGTTTAATATATTCTATTGTTTCAGTACTACCTGCAATAAAACCACCTAATGAGGCCAGCGATTTACTGAAGGTGCCCATAATCAAATCTACATCTTCGGTAAGATTGAAATGTGAAGCTGTTCCTGATCCGTTAAAGCCGATTACGCCAAGACTGTGTGCATCATCCATCATAATATTGGCGCCAAATTCGTTGGCAATCTCCACCATTTCCGGAAGGTTAACCAGATCGCCTTCCATGCTGAAAATACCATCAGATACGATCAGTTTGGCAGCATCTTCGGGTAAACGGCTTAGTTTGCGGCGCAGATCCTGCATGTCGTTATGGGCATATTTAATCGTGCGTGCAAAGGCCAAACGGCTTCCATCAATAATGGATGCATGGTCATATTCATCAAGCAGCAGATAATCGTTGCGATCTAATAAACAGGATATTACCCCAAGGTTCACTTGAAAACCCGTACTAAAAAGTACAGCAGCCTCTTTGCCCACATATTCGGCAAGGCGGTTTTCCAGTTCGAGGTGGATATCGAGCGATCCATTCAAAAACCTTGAGCCGGCACACCCTGTACCATATTTTTCAATGGCTGCTTTTGCTGCCTCCTTTATTTGAGGATGATTGGTTAGGCCCAAATAAGAATTTGAACCAAACATCAATACCTTTTTTCCATCGATCACTACCTCGGTATCCTGAGCAGATTCTATCGACCTGAAATAAGGGTACAATCCCTTTTCCTTTATCATAGCTGCATCCTTAAAAGAGGCAATTCTATCTTGTAATTTTTTACGCATACTGAACGCTATTGTTCTTCAGTTTTTTAAAACCCTGTTCTGAAAGTTTGGTCTGCCCCTAAAACTATTTGTTGATCATAAAATCAACCCCACAGATTAAGGTTGCATTAACCATACGATTTGATAACACAATTTTAACGCGGAATTGAAGCGAAAAAAAGGTTCAAATGTGGGATATATTGGTCAAAAGGTTGGATTTGGAAAATGTGACATTCAGATGAATTGACCAATTGACATTCTGACTTTTATTATAAAATAGTAAAATAATCAAAAACGCCTAAAAAAGCACCATAAAACACATAAATAACTGTTTTTAAGCCAATTAAAACAATATAATTTCTTAATCAAAAACACAAAAATCAATCAGAAATTAGTCATTTTAAAAAATTATACTTGCAGAATTGATCCCGAACATTACATTTGCCCATACAAAATCCGACAGATAATGGGCCAAAATATCCGTAAAAGGATAATAGGAATTATAGTGCAAAAGAAGATCCTATCTGTTAAGAAATTATTAAAAAACCGCTGAACAATTTTATGCAACAACAGTTACTTAATAAAACTTTTTCAGAGAAAAACCATGAAGAAGCACTTTCGTTAAACGAAGGGCTGATGGCGAAAATCCACAACAGTAATGATCCACATTATTGCAGTTCGGAGCCTTTTCGCGTATCGAGTTATGCCTTAATTCTCATCACAAAAGGACAGCTGAATATCAAGATCAACTTTGTGGATCATGTACTGAACCAAAGAGATATCTTACTGGTTTTGCCCCATTCTGTTTATGAAATCACTGATAATAGCAGCGTTGCATTTATCAGCATCCACTTCAATAAAAGTTATTTAAAAAACAAGGGAATATTTTTTAACAGCGGTGAAACCTATCGCATGTCGCAGGATATTCAATCGCATAAGTTTTCATTATCGAAAGAGGAATATACCTTTATCTATTACGATATGCTGGCGCTTCACAAAAAACTAAATGTTTCGAAAGACACGCCACAGATCAAAAACATTGTACACAATAGCTTTTTGGAGCTCGTTTACGATATCTTTCTGCTAAAAAACAAACAAAAAGAACCCTTTCCTTTGGTGCATAACAGCCGAACAGAATTAACAAACCGCTTTTTAGCGCTGGTATCAGAAAATTTCAAAAAGGAAAAAAGAGTGATTTATTATGCCAACTGTTTACGCATTACACCCAGACATTTATCGCAGGTTGTTAAACAGGTTACAGATCGGACTGCCGGAGAAATTATCGATGAAATGGTGATCAGAGAAGCAAAACTACTGTTAACGAGTCATGTAATGAACATTTCGGAAGTGGCAATTGAACTTTGCTTTAGTAATTCATCGTTTTTTGGCAAATATTTCAAAAAACAAACCGGGATTACACCTTCTGAATATAAAATGTCGAATAATATTGCGGTTTAAAATGGCCTGAGAGCCACCGACCATGGTATAAATGGTCGTCATTGCTGAGGCACGAAGAAATCTTAATACGCTAACAAATAGCGACCGCTTTAAGATTGCTTCCCCGAAGGGTTGGGGCAGGCTGTAGGCTGGAAAAGCCTTCTAGTAATGATGATATATCGAGGTCTTTTAATGTCTCTAAAATCTTCCATCATTTATATTGATTTTTAGACGATAAATCAATATAAATGATGTGGCAAATAGAAATTATAAATAATAATTCCTAAAGAAATTTAATCCCCGTCACCTCTTCAGCATAATCCCATAACTGTTTTGCAACTGTTGCATCCAAACCACTTGGTATAATTGGCGATTCTGCCGGATAACCCCGATATCCCCCATCCTGATCTGGTCCGTAAAGTTTGCCCGGAACAGCATCATCAGAAACTGCGGCATACAGTGAAGGCAAAGCGCCTTGCCAAGGCTCCATCAGTTCACCAACACGTTTTACCGCAGCCTGGTAATCTACATCCGACATGTGTCTGGTTAGCTCAGTTTTATTTGCTCCAGGTTGTGCAGCGATGGAGACAACAGTATCTCCTTCAGCTTCAATACGGCGCTGAAGTTCTACCGTGAACAGGATGTTGGCCAGTTTACTTTGCGCATATTCGCGCATGGGGTCATAGTCTCTCTCTGATCTTAAATTATCGAAATCAATTTTGCCGTGGAGATAGGCCATACTGCTAACCGTAACAATCCGCGAACCGGCTGTTTGCTTTAAAAGGGGATAAAGATAACCTGTTAGCGCATAATGACCGATAAAATTAGTGCCGAACTGAAGTTCAAAACCATCATCGGTTTTAGATGCGGGCGGAAGCATTACCCCTGCATTATTGATCAATACATCGATTTTACGATGCTTTTTAATGATCTGATCTGTACATTCTTTAATGGCACTCAGGTTGGAAAGATTAAGCTGTGCGGTTTCCAGACTACCTGCAGCATTTACCGAAAGGAGTTTTTCTTTTGCTTCCTCTGCACGGTCAAAATCTCTACAGACCATAATAATATGGGCACCAGCTTCATATAAAGCTTTGGTAGTTTCATATCCTATTCCTGAATTGGCGCCTGTGACCAGAAAGGTACGGCCGCTTTGATTATTGATGTTTTTATTTGTCCACATGATATAATAGATTTAATGGAACAAATCTCCACAATATAAGGGCTACCGAAATACGAAAAAGAAATCAATACATACAAAAATCAATCATTTTTAGCGAATCTGAATTTTGCAGGACTCAATCCTGTCTGGGATTTAAAGAAAGCAGAGAAATGGTTCGATTCTTTAAAGGCCAAACTCCATGCAATTTCAGCGATGTTCCAGTCTGTACTTTTCAACAACACCTTCGCTTCCTGCAGAATACGCCCCGAAATTAACTGAGAGGTTGTTCGACCCGTAATCTCACGGACTGATTTATTGAGGTGGTTAACATGCAGGTTAAGTTGAGCGGCAAAATCGGCTGCCGACCTGAGCTGAATCACCTGACTGCTCAGATCAATCGGAAACTGACGCTCAAGCAATTCTTTAAAGAGATGGGTCGTCCGTTCCGCGGCATTGCTTCCGGTATGAGGAGTGCCTACCGCAGGTCTCATTTTCTGTGCACTATGAATCAGTTCAGTTAACTGATTTCTAATGAGATCATATTTAAAAGCATAATCGCCTTTTAATTCATGAGCCATTTTTTCAAATAGCCCGACAAAATAAGTGGATTCAGCAGTAGTTAAAGGGATAATTGCATTTGCAGCATCCTGAAAAACAGCGAAGTCCTTAACATTTTCGAAGCGATTGAAAAACTCTTCCGTAAACACACACAGGTAACCTGATTGTTCGGTACTGATCCGCTCCCAAAAATAAGGGACCATTGGATTGGTAAAAACCAATACACTTCCCCCCACTTCGATGCATTGATCGGCGTAATGAATCTTGCTGTGTCCAACCACTAAACTCACCTTATAAAAAGCCCTGCGGCTATACGAAAGCTTGCTTCCGCCAGGTGTTAAAATATCTTCTATCTTAAAAATATTGAAATGTCCAAGATGTTTAGAAGACACAGCCGTATCCTCTTCCGGGAAGTGTTTATAAAAAGTATCCAGCTCAACTATTCTCATCGTATAAAAATACAAAAATCAAATTATAAGCACAATTCTTTTCAGCTTTTCACTTTACCAGGTGATATTTCAAATTTCTTCCGGAACGCATTGCTAAAATGCTGAACAGAAGAATAACCCATTTCGAATGCAACCGATTTTATAGGCTTGCCTTCACGTAGTAGTTCTTTTGCGCAATTTAGCCGGTAGTCGCTCAGATAACCAAATATGCTGTTGTCAAACAATCCTTTAAAGCCCTGCTTAAGTTTAAACGCATTAATACCACATAATTTCGCCAGCTCCGCAACCGACGGCGGCTGGTGAACGTTTGCAATAAGAAGGTCTCTTGCATCATACAGGCAATCTCTATCATAAGTAGATGGTAAGGATTGTTTCTTCCTCCCTGCGCTTTCAAAAGCCTCGGCCTGCAACACAAGCAATTCGACACATTTTGATTCAAGGAACATCAGTTTTAATCCATCCGTATAATTGCAATTGAGAATATCATTTATGCAATTTTGCATGGCCCATGAAATGGGCAGATTTTGCTCGGCCATCTGTGTATAATGTCCTGAATCCATGTGCCCGGCCAAAACCTGGAGCGTTCTGCACGAATGTTCTGCAAGCTGTAGAAATTTTTCCTTCGCAAAATGCACTTCAAAGAAACGGTAGCTACAGCTGGTATCGTACTCACCCGTACCATCCAGTTCGGGCATATAAATGATATTCTGCTGATTAGAGCGAAAGGTATATTTCTTGCTGTTCACCTTATTAAAGATTGTTCCGTTACCCGATAAAGTAAAACGCAATTTTATCATGTCTGGAACATCATAAGTAGGACTGAAATACATCTGATGCTTTTTAAACAGAATGTCGCCATAAACGATATAAATGTCCGGCATATTGATCTGCATCAATTCTGCATCACTAAAAGAGAAGCTATATTTTTCCTTCCTTTCTGTTACCAACTGCTCTTTAACCGGAAATTCATCAAAACTTCCTCCAACCTTTTTCCAGCTCCCATAATCCTTACCAACATTGATTCCCATATGGGCAATTATCATAAAAAAAACGGAACTATCCCAAAACGGTTATAAACAATTCCATTTTCTGTAAAAGAAAATCCCTTTAGTGTAAAAGCACACTCTGGTGATTCTTCACTTTTGCCAAATGTGTTAAATAACCTGAACAGAGTGGGTTTTATAGATCAAATACCTTAGATGATCTGGCACAGTTAACAATAAATACATCACAAAAAAGAAATAGTGGCTATGGATCAGCAGATAGATTTTACAGAACAGTGCGGGCAGGAATATGACAGGGATCAGGTATCTGTTGAAGAAACGAAGAATGATGCTGCCCTCCCAAGCAATTCGATCATTTTCAAACTGTTGCAGCACTCAAAACCGAATGCTGATGCCAAAATATTGGAAATCGGCTTTGATGACATGAAACATCTTCCCTTTCTTTTTCAAAAGATAAACAGGATTAATTACTATGGCGCCAGTATTTCGGAGGTGCCGTTACATGAGGCATTATCAGGCGATATGTTAAGCACAACAGAAAAGTGGAATCAATTACTCAAAATTGAAGAAGGTGGCAGAATGGGTTTTCAAGATGATTTTTTTGATTGCTGTTTCTCAGCTAGCAGTCTTTACTTCTGGAAAAACCCCGCAAGATATTTCCTGGAAATTTACCGTATACTAAAACCAGGAGGGAAATTTGAGATTGCTTTTGTTGAAAAAAATTATGGAGTTGATCTTCCCTGGACACAAGTAGATTTTACATTTTATGAAGTTGATCAGGTAAAAGACTTCTTCCATCAAGCGGGTTTTGTAAATATAAAGGTTAACAAAATGACCGAAGAAAGAACCGATAAAAATGGAAGCGCAATAACAAGACCTTTTGTAATCATATCTGGCCGGAAATAGCTGTTACCACTGTTCGATGAATAAGTTCGGGTATGCAATCACCAGGCCATGTGAATCAGTTTTTAGTTCGGCACTAAATGTTGTTTTTTCATTTTCATATAAATAAACCGAATCTGATATTTTGGTATAATACTGTGTTACAGGCATAATTATATTAGCAATAATATCGATGTACACCACCTCAATCTTATTCCGCACATGGCCATTATAAACTAACCTTCTTATCGGTAAGGTATTGGTAAATGGTGTTAATGAAATATCAATATCCACACAAGCATCAAACCGATGATCTACCGCATTGTTAACCAGCCAACAACCCTTCATTTTCTCCAGCAAAAGCGTTCTTTCATTGCCGTTCGATATGACGTGCAAATCCAGTAAACTAGTTTCCCACAGCTTATTTGCTAAAACCCTGTATTTCAACTTAAACGTCTTGTTTCCGACCGTTCCGGTAATGACTGATGTAACCTCTACACCATTATCCGTTTCTTTCAGGATACAATCTTCCTGAGATGGGTATTTCAAGCCCTTCCATTTTATTTTTCGCTCCATCATGATTTGGATTGAACAATCTTAAAGGAAAATTGGTTTTAAAATGGTCTAAGGATGTTACCTGTAAGACCTTAACCGGAAAACTAGATTATTTCGTTGTTTTCTTTAATTGCTCAACCAATTTGAGAATATTTTCATTGGGATAAATACGATAGGCCCACTGTGCCCAAATTAAAGCATCATCCAGTCCTTTATCCTTAGCGCTGAGCATATTTTTGAAGGCATTTGAAACCGTATAAAGTGCTGTGGCGGTCGCCGCCGAATATTGAACAGCTGCGAGTTTCCTTTCTTCCGCATAACCGGCAAATTTTGTACTGTCCATTTTACCGTTAAAAAAAGGCTGCATAATTTGATCAAATAACATCCGGTCTTTTTTTCTCAGCGAATCGGTAGAAATAGCCATTTGTTTTGCTGCAATTTTATAGCCAATAGCTTTCAAACCAGCAATATCCTTTATTAACCTGTAATAATATAACTCGAGATTCTCTACTGTAGGTTCGTATTTTCTGGAAAGAAGAGGCTGTATCCGCTTTACATCCGCAAATGCTTTTTTGGCCTCAGCTTCATTCTTCTCCTTTATCGCTGTCCCAAGTGTAGCATAGAGCATATCATTAAATAGCTGATCGGCCACATCTGTTTTCTGCGCCACACTCAGATAATTCAATCCATTTAGCACAACCGGTAATGCCTTTGAAGTTGTACCGCCCATGTGATGGGTTAAAAATAATAAGGTTTTGGGCTGTTTAAGCATTTGAGGAGAAAGAACAGTAACATAGGCATTAAGCACCTCTGCATTGTCCATCTTTAGTGCTGTTCTTTTTTCCAGATATGCTTTTAAAAAGTCGGGGCGCCGGTCTCCTTTCCGGAATTGTGCGTCCAATTCGGCTAAACTCCCTGATTCATTTTTGGATGCTGCAGCTTTTTTACCGACAGCGATAAATTCGGAAGCTTGCATATAGTCGCCGGACCGGTCTATAAGATTTCCATTTTTATCTAAAAACAGGTATGTAGGGTACGCTTTAACGGCATAATGTTTACTTAATACAATGCCCTCGCCTTTTTCTGCATTTAACTTATAGCTCACAAACAGGTTGTTATATTCCTTTCCTACCTCCTGTGAGGGAAATACCTCCTGATCCATTGTTTTACAGGGAGCGCACCAGTCGGTATATACGTCAACGAAAATTAACTTGTTCTGTTTTGCTGCCTCATCCATCAACGCTTTCCAGGATCCCTTAAAAAAATGAATTCCGGTTGATTGATTTACCTGGGCCAGACCGGTTACGGACAGACAGAGCAATACTAACGATAACAAATGTTTAAATCTATTCATAGTCTTGTAAAATATTGCAAGTTAAGCATTTGCGGTATATAGTCCACTCAAAACCATAGTACACAACATACGAGTTTAAACGCATTCAAACTACTTGTATTGTTTCCCGCTGACTATTTGGTATCGACTAATGTTCCACTAAACCAATAAATCCTCTTTACGTTTAATATACGAAGACACAATGCTCAGCATCATTTCGTGATAATGATTTGTTGTTCCTTTATTAGCGCAAACGGAGACCATATATCCACTTTCATCATCAGCATTGGTATAAGTGATACTAAATATAGGTGTATGTAGCCAGCTCGGAAGTTTTTTATGATGGAGTAATACTTTACAGTTCGCTAAATATACACCTGGCTTTCCGCTTTCCACACCCAGCGTATAAGCCAAAGGCAAATCTACAATACCAAAATCAGGTAGATCAATCAATACATTTATCTTTTTTATCATATACTTCCGTTCGGCTCAACGAATTTGTTAAAAAAAGTAAGTGTTTAATTGAAATTGAGGATATTTATTTGCGCAAACGTTTAAGTAACAATGTGTGATCAGATAAGCTAGCTTAATACTCCGCCATTTCATCGTCAACAAAACAATACATCCATCTTTCACCAGGTTCGGATGAGATCATCACCGGATGTTTTTCTGCCCTGCAGTGGTGCGACATGTGTTGCATGGGCGACGAATCGCAGCACAACGTTACCCCACAGGTTTGGCAGGTGCGAAGGTGTACCCAATCCGTACCTTGTTTTACACACTCTTCACAAACACGTTCTTTTGCCGTTTTTAGTTCTTTTACAGCCTCAAGGTGGCTGCATATATTGTTGCTTTCCATCATGATAATTTTGACAAGTATTGATGTACCTGGGTAACGGCCATAGCGCCTTCACCTACAGCTGATGCCACTCTCTTTACGGAGTTAAACCTCACATCGCCTGCGGCAAATGAACCCGGAACACTGGTTTCTAAATGATAAGGTGGTCTGTCCAATTCCCAGCACATTTTATATTGATCCAAACATAGCAAGTCGTTTCCGGTATACAGATATCCGTTTTTATCCCTGCAGATTGCTGTTTCAACCGCCCATTCAGTATTTGGCTTCCCTCCGATACAAATGAATAATTTTGAGGTATCGCGCCATTCTTCTGTTCCTTCCTGACTATTTACAATCTTGATCCGCTGTAAATAATCATCACCTTCCAATGCTGTTACCTGCGAAAAGTATAAAACATGAATATTCTTTATCGTCGCGATCCGTTGTACCAAATAATCCGATAGGGTATCAGCAAGATTGCCTTTTCTGATGACCATGAAAACACGTTTGGCAAAGCCCGAAAAATAGGTAGCGGCCTGTCCGGCGGAGTTTCCTCCACCAACAATATAAAGGTCCTTATCCTGACAGAAAAAAGCCTCGCTTGCGCCAGCACCGTAATAAACGCCTTTATGAAAGAAACGGGTCTCGTCGGGAAGATCCAACCTGGCATACTCCACACCCGTTGCGCAAATATTTGTTTTGGCGACCAATTTCTCACCTGTGGCAAAATCAACATGGATTCTATTATCGTAAAATGAACCTTTAATCCCTTCCCTTAACAGCAGGATTTCGACACCAAATTTCAGGGCCTGTTGCCTGGCTCTTTCAGCAAGATTTGCACCGGAGATCCCTTCTGGGAAACCCAGATAATTCTCGATCAAAGAACTTGTACCGGCTTGTCCGCCCATGGCTTCGCGCTCGATCAGAACAGTTTTCAAACCCTCTGATGCGGCATAAACCGCAGCACTTAAGCCTGCCGGACCAGCGCCATAAATTGAAAGATCGTATTCTGGGTATTTGGGCTCGGTAATCCAGCCTAAATTGCTGGCAATTTGCTCCAGGCTTGGGTTTACGATCACCTTACCATCGGGAAATTCTATTACAGGATGTTTTTCAGGATTATTAAATGAGGTGATTCCCTGGCCCCAGCCTAATTCATCGTGCGTTATGTCGAACCATTCAAAATCTACAACGCTCCGTTTTAAAAAATCCCTGATCGGGTAAATTTCAGGCGAGTCTGGCTTACCGTATAATTTTAACTTGTTCATGTACAGATCTAATGGGTTCGGGTTTTTAACTTTTTTATCAGCTCATCACCCGATTTTTCGGATGAAGTTCCATAGCCATTAACGAAAATCCCTTTGATTTTCCCGTCAACAGAAGAGATGGCATAAACAATGGCCTCATCATCGGGATCAGATTCGCCTTCAAAACGGTAATGTTTATCGATTAAAAATTGTTCCGGAAACTCCTGTATCGGATTTTCACCATCATTGACCTGACTACTTTTTAGATTGAAATCGATAGTATAACCCTGTTTAGCAAGCGCATTCACCACTTCAGAAAGTGAAGTCATTTCTCCGATGTGTTTTAAATTATCGTAATCCATAATGATTTATTCTTTTAAGATAACGCGTTAATTTACCAAAAAACAAACCAACTCACAAAACACTGTAAAACAAAATCTTAATAATATATCAACAATAAAACATCAACGATATAAAGTGAATTTATGATAAAATTCAGGTCTAATTTCTCACTAATACAAATGTCGGCGAATTGAATTGTTTATCAAATTTAAAAGCAAAAAGGGGTGGTTTAAACTCATTTAAATGGTTATCTTTAAATAAAAAAAAGCCATGATTATAGACCCAAACAAAGAAGAACTATCTGACGATAAAGAAGATGCATTAACCAGCGAAGAAGATGCGTTAAATCAAAGTACAATTATCAGTGATGAACGGGCGGCCGAACACGATGCTGATTTATTGGATCAGGCGGATAAAGCGTCCAGATCATCATACGAACTGGATATTTAAGCCGATTGTTAGCAGGAAAATGGCGATATCTTTGAAAAAGCGCGCAAGATATCGCCATTTCAGTAAGCTGTTCAAAAGGAATAAGCACGAATACTATAGCTTTAAGGATATTAATAAATGTGTTTTTTTGCCAGTCCAAGTTTCTTGATTTTCGAATTTAGTGTGGTTGCGGGAACACCCAATAATTTTGCTGCCCCATGCCGCCCAGAAATCCGGCCGTTACACAATTCCAACACTGCGAATATATGATCGCGTTCGTTTTCAAATATGGTTTTAACAGACGTAACTGAAGATATGGATTGTTTGTGATCGCCTGGAATTTCGATATCCTTAATCACATTTCCTTCTGCCATCACCACCTGCCGTTCGATGAGGTGTTCCAATTCCCTCACATTCCCAGGCCAGCTGTAAGCCATCATGTCAGCAATTGCTTTTTTTGAAAATCCATCCAGATTCCGGTTCGATTTTCTGGCAAATTTTGCCAGGAAAAAATGGGCAAGCGCAGCAATATCTGATTTACGGTTTCGAAGTGGTGGCAATGAAACCGGAAAAACATTTAACCGGTAATATAAATCACGCCTAAACCGCCCCGCTTCCACCTCTGCTAAGAGATTTCTGTTGGTGGCTGAGATGATGCGCACATCTGTTGCGATGGTTGTTTTGCCCCCCACACGCTCTATTTCTTTTTCCTGTAAAACACGGAGCAATTTCACTTGCAAATCGAGTGTTAACTCGCCTATTTCATCGAGGAATATAGTACCCCTGTGCGCTTGTTCAAATTTACCTGTCCGCCTTTCAGTGGCGCCAGTAAAGCTCCCCTTCTCATGGCCGAAAAGCTCTGATTCGATTAAATTAGGCGGAATAGCAGCGCAGTTCACCTTAATCATTGTTTTCTGACTTCTTCCTGAACCATCGTGAATGGCTTTGGCGATCAATTCTTTCCCAGTTCCTGTTTCGCCCAAAATGAGCACCGTAGTTTCTGAAGAAGAGATCCGATTGAGTAATTTATACACCTCCTGCATTTCAGGACTGCTGCCCACAATTTCTGAGTGCGTAAGCATTTCAGTGGATTCTTCAGGTTTACAAACAAGGTGTTCGGCAAGCTGGGCACTCAGTTTTTCAATTTCATTTTCCAACTGTTTAATTTTCGCCTCAGCATGTGTTAATGTTTTGAGGTTATTTATAGTCTCCTGGTTGGGCCATGTTGCCGGCTTTGGCACATATCCACTTCTTTCCTCCATTACAGCCAGCAAGCCGGCAATAAAATCGGCAATATTGCAGCAAAAAGTCAAGCCTTCAGCACTTAATCCGCGGTTATGGTTATGCAATTCGAAAGTACCTAATATCCTCCCGCTGTGCTCCAGGGGGATATAACAGTGAAAGAGATATTCTGTAGGATGATTGTTTAAGCAATGATTTTCGCCAAAATCAGCAATCCAGTCTTGCCGCGACTTGAGCACAGGAAAATCAAAACCCGAAATCTCTTTTGTAATCAGCGAAAGGCTAACCGGATCGGAAATGATTTCGGTACAGGAGATTTTTCCCGAAATGGCTTCGGTGAGATAAGCCCTTGTAATGTGGTCCATTTCCTTATTGTACAAAATTAATGCACCACAATCAATCGAGAATAAGGGATGTAGTTTAGAAAACACACCTTGAAACAGTTCCTTTAGTGTAAAATCCTTTTCTGGTTCCGCAACTGTTTTGGCCCGTGTTTCAAAATAAGAATTGGGTTTAACATCATTAACATTCGTATTGGTGCTCAAATCTGATTCCTGTTTTCTCATTCTTTTCAAAAATTGATTCCCCGAAAATATCAATCGTGGGATTGGATGTTGAACTTTATTACAATCGCCAACACAATCGATAATCAACTGATTATGCACCGTCACGGCGATACTGAGGATTAATTCGATAAGGACTTCGTTTGCTTATGGTTCAAACCCGCGAATTCAAAGAACATGCCAAAGGGAATAATATAGCGCTCATGCCGTACGATCAATACCAGGGCCATAAATGGCTAACGATATTTCGCTAAAAGGCGATTTTGGATACGAAATATAGGGAGTTGAATAGGAGAAGGATTGAATGAGAGAATGAAAACACAGTTGAGTATTAGTTAAATTACCTTAGAAGTTTTACAAACGCGGGTTATAAAAAGTTAAATTACATCGATAGGTTTATCATTGTAGTCGACAGTAAGTTAAATTATATTTAAAATTTCACAAGCACAGTTGAAATAAAGTTAAATTACACCGATAGGTTAATTATCGAAGTTGAAAAAAAATCAAATTACATTGACAGTTTCACAAACGTGGTTTAAAAAGAGTTAAAAATCATCGATAGATTTATAAACATAATTGAAAGAATATTAAATTTTATTTCAAAAACCACAATTGCGTGTATTAAAAAATAAATCATTATTGATAAAAGCTAGATGTGATCTTACAAAAATAAAACGCAATTATAAAAAACGTTAAACTACATCTAGACAAATGGAATCGGTTTCTCTATAATGCTGTTGGGTTTTTGTCATTCTGACGATAGGAAGAATCTGTTCTGTCAAAATTGATGGAGGTGTTAAAAGTTGGGAAAGCTAACCGTGGTGGGTCGCAGATCCTTCGAGCCTCAGGGTAAAAAGGGTGTCAGATGTTACCATCTGACACCACAGAATTTAATTTTTTGGATGTTTTGGCAGCCAATCCAGTAAGACTTTAATAATATCGTTGAAAAAAAGGCTGTAGGTATCCTGAGTAACAAAGCCGATATGTGGTGTAGCGAGTACGTTCTTCAATTTTCGGAAAGGGTGGTCTTTATCAAGCGGTTCTTTATCGAAAACATCTAAAGCCGCACCGGCAATCTTGTTTTCTTCCAGACTTTTAACCAGCGCATCTTCATCCACCAATGGCCCTCTTGAGGTATTGATCAGGTAGGCCGTCGGTTTCATTAGTGCCAGGTCTCCGGCACCCACAATGCCCTTGCTCCTGTCGCTCAGCACCATATGAACGGTTAAATAATCCGATTCCTGAAATAAAGTTTTTTTGTCTACATATCTGGCACCGCCAGCCATTGCTTTTTCGGGTGTCAGGTTTTCGCTCCAGGCAATGATATCCATATCAAAAACTTTTGCTACGGCAGCAACCTGTGCACCCAAATTTCCAAGTCCTAATATGCCAAGGGTTTTACCTTTTAGATCATTACCCACCATATGCTGCCAGCCACCGGCGCGGAGATTGGCGTTTTCCTGTGGAATGTGTTTAGCGATGGCCATTAAGAGTGCCCAGGTAAGCTCCAGTGCGCCATGACCGAGGTATCCGGTGTTCTGCACTTCAATGCCCAGTTTCTCCGCTGCCGCAAGATCTATAGACCGGTTTCTGGCCCCTGTAGATACAATCAGTTTAAGATGGGGCAAACGCATCAGCAAGCCTGGTGTTAAAGGTGTACGTTCGCGCATCACGCAGATGACTTCAAAGTGCGCTAGGCGTGCCACAATTTCATCCTCTTCGTAAAGATGGTTGGTGAACACTTCGATTTCTGCATATTGAGCAACCGGCGCCCAGTCGGCAAATGATTTCGCTACATCCTGATAATCATCCAGTATTGCGATTTTATATTTTGACATGTTTTATGAATTAAGTCCTTTTTTAATTAAAGCATTGCTGTCTCGGTAAAGTTAATTTTCTTTGATGAAGCTGCCCAGAAAACCCAGAGTAAAACACAAATGCCCAGGGCACAATCCGGATAAAAGAACGACACAGCAAAGGCCGATAAATAGGTTGGAAAACCATACAGATAGTTGTTACGGAGCTGCCTGATGGCGGCATCACTAATTCCTGGGCGCAATAATTTTTTATCCAAGGTAGCTTGTTGCCACAACAAGTTAAAAGCCAGGTTAATTAAAACGAACAATCCGGTATAGATGGTAACGGAAAGCTGTTTCGAATCGGTAAGAAAGAACCTGGCCAATAAGGCACTGGGAAAGGAAACAAGCGAAACCAGGAACAGGATGAGTCCGTTGGCAAACATCAGCCCTGTGTTTCGCCTGTAGATCTGTTTAAAAACTTTGTGGTGGTTTACCCAGATGATGAAGATACTGAAAAACGAAATGATGAAGGCAATATACCCCGGCCACTGCATTTTAAGTGCTTTCAGTAAATGTACAGGGGTATCGCCATCATGGAGTTCCGGAACATGGAGTTCGAGCACCAGAAGCGTAACCGCGATGGCAAAAACGCCATCGCTAAAAGCCTCTATCCTACCCGTTTCTTTTTCCATTTCCAGATTAATCTTTAAAAATTAATTTATTCACCTGTGTAATTTCTGCCTGGCTAATGGTGTGCCCCATGTTTTCGTAAATAATTTCGGTAACCTGCGCACCCATTTCTTCGAGTAAAACCGTTGATTCTTTAACCCTGGATACCGGAACATGCATATCGGGGTCGCTGCTACCGATGAAGATGGGTGTACCGTCGAAATCGCCATGATAATTGCGGTGATCCAGCACCTCGCCAATCAGGCCACCTGTAAAGGCTACCACACCACCATAACGCGCTGCATTTGCGGCAACAAAATCGAGCGTTAAACAGGCGCCTTGAGAAAAACCCAGAAAGTAAATCTGTTCTTTTGAAAAACCTGCCTCTTCCAGATCAAGTACAGTTTTTTTTATCGTGTTTAAAGCATTAGATAAGGAAGGTTCGTTGGCTGCCCGAGAGACTAGAAAAGACTGTGGATACCAGGTATTATTTATTGCCTGTGGCGCTACCAATGCAAAACTGGAAACGTTAAGGTATTCCGCCATTGATAAAATATCTTCTGCCGTTCCGCCACGCCCATGGATCATAATCAGCACTTTTTCGGCCTGGCTGAAGCTTTTTCCTGCTTTTATAAGTTCTTTCATCGCTATTCTTCTTCTTTTATTTTGTTCCAGATATCCCGGTACAACTCTTCGTGCCGTCTAAACTGGATGTGCACATAGGGACACATCGGGATCACCATCAATTTGTTTTCGCGCACATAGGCTACCATCGCATCGAGCAGCATTTTGGCATAACCTTTTCCTTCTTTTGAAGGGTCTACTTCGGTATGGTAAACGGTTAAATCGGTATCCTTGATGTCGAAAATCATTTCGCCAACTTTTCCATCTTCATCATAAATGTCGAACGAACTTGGTTCGCCTTCCTGAATGTTTAATTTTACTTGTGCCATATTTTTTAAGTTAATTTTGGAAGTAATTTTTCTAAATCACCGCGTAAATGCTCATGTTGGTGCGGCAACATTAAATGCGTACCCAATTCATTTAGGGGCTCATCAACAGTAAAGCCTGGATTTTCGGTCGCGATTTCGAAAAGTACACCTCCCGGTTCACGGAAATATAAGGAATAAAAATAATCCCGGTCAATTTTTGGCGTGATCTGCAAATTTTTACTCAAAATCTGTTCCCTCAACTCCATTTGAATGTCTTCATTTTTAACACGGAACGCCACATGATGGTTTGTACCCGCAGCATTTCTTCCCCTATGGCCTGACGGAACTTCCAACAGATCGACAATGGCCGCATTGTCTACCGTATCGGTAATGAAACGATAACGGTTTTCTTCTTGTGCCAATAAACGGTAACCAAACAGATCGGTAAGCACCTTTGCTGTTTCATCGATACTTTGCAAGGTTAATGTAGTGCTGTGAAAACCCTTGGTTGCGGCATCTTTCTTCACATCAGTGCTTTCCCAGGGTGTTCTAACGTCTGCTGTTTTCGGTACAATCAAACTTAGAGATAAACCATCCGGATCCTTAAAAGCCAATACCTGCTCACCAAAGCGTTCGGTAATTTCCTTTGTTTTAACATTTGCAACACCAAATCTGTCCAACCAGAATGGATGACTGCCTTCAGGCACCGAATACCCGATTTCTGTTGCCATGCCTACGCCCTCGGTCCCCTGGCCAATCCCATCCCAGGGGAAAAAGGTCAGAATAGTTCCCGCAGATCCGGTTTCATCGCCATAATAAAGATGGTAAGTACCCGGATCATCAAAGTTCACCGTCTTTTTCACTAACCTTAAACCCAATGTTTTGGTATAGAAATCGAAGTTTTGCTGTGCGTTGCCTGCAATTGCCGTGATGTGGTGCAGGCCTAAAATATTGTTGTTCATATTGTCTAATTTTTAATTGTTAATATTTCTGTTCTTTCTGTAATTAATTCGTTGTGGCGTTTAAAGATGACATCAAGCACAAGGCCATTATCATTCCACATATTAATCTCGCCGTTAAGCTGTTCGGTAAGGCCGGTCATTAAACTCATCCCTAGTGACTCGGTATTTTCAGGGTCGAAACCTTCTGGCAAGCCGATACCGCTATCCGCGATTTTCAGCTCGCAGATCTCTTCTCCAGCAAACAGCAAAGAAATATGCACTTTACCTTTTTTATCGGCTGGAAAAGCATATTTAATCACATTACTGATGGCCTCGTTCAGGATTAAGCCAAGCGGGACGGCCTGTGCGACATCTAATTTAATCGCCTCTGTTTCTAAGGTGAACTGTATTTTTTTATCGGTACCAAAGCACTCGATCATATAATCAACCAGTTCCTGGATATACCATTTCATATCGATTTCGGCCAGATTATCAGACTGATAAAGCTTCTGGTGGATGAGCGACATGGCATGCATGCGGTTCTGGCTGTTTCTGATGGCCACCAAAGCATCTTCATTATCGAGGTAAGCCGACTGGGTATTGAGCAGGCTGATCACAATCTGCAGGTTGTTTTTAACCCGGTGGTGGATTTCGCGCAGGAGCCATTCTTTCTCATCGAGTATTTTTCTGAGCAGTTCATTCTGTGCATTGATTTCATCCTGTTTTTGTTCTAAAACAAGATTGCTACGTCTTTTTAAACGATAACGGTTATAAATCAAAGCCACAAATATGGCGGCGATAAAAAGACCGGCGATGAATATATACCTCAGCCTGCCTTCGTTATCGATGGTAACTTTCTGCAATTGGTTTTTCTGACTGAGCAAGGCAATATCCTTATCCTTTTTCTCAGTCTGAAATTCGATTTCCAATCCTGAAATCTGTTTGTTCTTGTCGTTGTTCCAGATAGAATCGGTTAATCGTTTATAGGTTTTATAATGCGCTACTGCCGACCAGGGCTTATTCAGTGCCGAGTCAACATCAAACCAAAGCCTGTGCAGCTGCGAGAGGGCCAATAAGTTTTTCTGCTGTATACTTTGTTTTTCATGTTCTTTCAAATAAGTATCGGCAGCTACAAACTGTTTATCGTGGATCAGTTTCCTGATGATACTGCGGTATAAATAGATTTGATTGGGATCATCTTTGGATAAATCGTGGTGAAACTTTTGCAGCATCTTAAAATAAGGTTCGGCCTTTGCATATTGCTCAATATCGTAATAGGTGTTGAACAAAATGTAGGGGATCCGCAGTTTCATCTGCGTATCGGTTGGCGGATACTTTTTAATCAATTCTTTCAGCACCGCTATTCCAGCTTCAAACTTTTTCATCCGAACATAAATGGTGGCTATATTCGCAATAATGGTCTGCATGTAACCAGGATCCTTGTATCGCTCTGCGATTCTCTTTGCCGCTAACCAGTACCCCAACGCTTTCTGATCATTCCTCAGATAATAATACGTTAAGCCCAAATGGTTGTTTATAGAACTTCTTTGTAAACTCGTATCGGACATCAGATCGGCTGTTTTCTCGGCCAGCAAACCATATTTTAGTGCGTTGGAAAAATTACCCAAACCGATATTGGTGATGCACATGTTATTGTAAACGCCCTGCAGTTCCTTAAATCCAATGGCTTTGTAAACCGCGAGAGATGAATCCATCAGTTTAATGGCATAGGCAGGTTGCCCTTTTATATTGTAATAATCGCCCAGGTTTTTAAGTGAATTCCCTTCTTCCAATCTATTGCCAGTTTGGCGGTATAAGGCCAGCGATTTTTCATTGTAGCTAATCTTCTTGTCGATATCCGCTCCTTCATTGCTAAAAAGCGAAGCCATAGCAGCATAAGCCTCTGCCAATTGATCCTTCAAATTCAATCCAAGAGTATAATGGATTGCCTGTATATAGATTTTGGTGCTGCCAGCCTTATCTCCTGATTCGCGTAAGATATTGCCTTTAAGCACCATACACCTGGCAATGCCTTTCGGATACTCAATTTTGCTGGCTAAAGCAAAGGCTTGGTCACGGAGTTGCATTGCTTTGGCCAGATCAGTCTTTAATTCGCCTGGTAGATTGAGGTAATAGGTACCCACATCCACCAATACGTCGGCCTTATTTTCTGTTTGACCCAGCCTACGGAGTTTTATCTCAGCAGCCCTTACCTCTGTTTTTGTTCTAATGCCCTGCCCTTTTGCAAAGGCAGGGTAGATCAGAATGAAAGTGATGAACAAACATTTAATGTACTTGCTAAAAAAAAGGATTGAACGATTTCTGGTCAGCATGTTTTAAAGCTTAACATCATTTATGCCTGGTTTTGTGCTGTAATAGCAAATGATCATGGCTATTCCAGGCAGCACAATACCCACCAGACCAAAAAGCTGCCCGATCCAGGCACCAAGAATACAACCGATTAAGAAGCCACCAAGGGTAATTAATCCTTTGTTGATGCCAGAAAGGAAATCGGCGTTTTTAAAACCAGAAATGCAAAAAGACCTGATATCGAGTGCGAACTGGGTTACATTGCCAGTCATCATGGTTGTTGGCCCATAAGTTTCCTTTGCAAAAAGTTTCCCAAAGGCATTTTGCAAGCCCATGGCAAAAACAACGATCATGGTAACCAGGTACATGGGCCAGGTGATTTCTCCATTGTCGATATAGCCAAGCGAATAAGCAATTGCCCCACCCAGCAAAAGGATAATTCCCTCGCATAAAAGCAGAAAATGCCTGTTCGAAAATCTCCCCGTTATCCAGCCCCCAGCCATAACTGAGAGCATAAATATTGGAAAAGTTAGCAATTTGATCCATGCATCGCCATCAGAGCCTTTGATCATTTGATAAGCGAATACAATAAAGTTTCCGGTAACGTGTGCCGAGAAGATTTTATCAGCGGCAACAAAGGTAATCGTATCACAATAACCAGCTATAATGGTCAATATGAGGGTTACTAACCAGATATTGTTCTGTTTTTCTTCCATTTTGCTTTTGTTTTATGATAAGTGCGCCCTTAACATCCAGGCTATGGTTTCGTGTGTTTCCATTAAGCCTGTAATGTAATCGCTTGTTCCGGCATCTTTCAATGCACCTGCATAATTGTTAATGTTTTCTCTTAAGTGAATTAAAATACTTTCGTGATCGGCAAGCAGCATTTTGATGTAGGTTGGGGCATCATTTTTACCACGATCGTCTTCCGTTAAGTGTGTTAATTCCAGGAACTGTTTCAGTGAGGCAGGTGCATAGTGGCCTAGTTTCCGGATGCGTTCTGCCACTTCATCAACAATCTCTTCTAATTGTGTGTATTGCTCTTCAAAAAATTTGTGTTTGTTGTAAAAGTCCGGTCCTTCTACGTTCCAGTGTGCTTTTCGTGTTTTCGTGTACAAAACGTATTCGTCTGCAAGAATTTTGCTTAATGAATGTGCTACCTCGGCAAGGTGCTCTGCGCTGATTCCAATATTAGCTTCCATGATGTTGTGATTTGATTTTTATATTAATTTAAAAATAGTGTTGATTAAATAATGATCTATTGAGTAGGTTCCTGGACCGATTACCCACAGAAATAACATGGCCAGTGTGTACATGTAGGGCACATCGCGCACCTCAATCGAATCCTTGCGGTGCACCACAAAGTAACCGATCGCCGTTACGCCAATAGATGGCAGGAGGAAAAGCCTTGTTCCGAAACCTACGGCCACAAGAAATGGCACAACGGTATCCGAAAAGGTAGCCACTAAACCATTCAGTTTATCGGGTAAACCTAAAGGGTTGGGTACGTGCTCCTTTTCTCCATTTTGAATACGGAACTTTTTCATGCCATGCACCCTGAAGAGTTCTAGCATAAGCAATACCCTGAAAATAAGTACGGCCCAGTTGTTAAGGTCTGATCCCAGATCAGAATATAACAGGTATCTGATGATATTTTCCATTTTTAAAATGCAAAGCATGAGCAGCCCAGTGCGCCCCAAAATGCGGTGTAATTGTTTACAGGGAGATTACTGGTCCTAACCGCATCGTGGTTATGGTGGTGCACATCGCAAGTGCCTACGCAGGAGTGTACCATCGCTAAAACCGAACGGGCACCACTTGCTCCTTTTGTTTTTCCCTGCTGATCGGTTTTGTGGGTAGCGGGCGAGTAATATCCGTTATAACTCTTTGTTGGCGACCAATCGGGCAGAATCGGGATTTTTGGCGGCGAAAAGGAAGAGAAATCGCCTTTGGCATAAACAATCTTACCATCAACCAGAGTTAAGTCTGATTCGATGCTTTTGATCTGCTCATCGGTTACTTCAAAATAATCATGGTTGAGTACGGCTAAATCGGCCAGCATGCCTACTTCGATATCGCCTTTCTTTTGCTGCTCGTTCGAAAACCAGGCACTACCCCTGGTGTACAGTTCTAAAGCGGTTTCTCTGGTTAAAACAGTAGCTTCATTGTAGATTTTTAAGCCACCTACGGTTTTACCCGCGGTTAACCAAAACATCGAAACCCATGGGTTGTAACTGCTTACGCGTGTGGCATCAGAACCACCGCCAACAGGAACATCCATTTCGAGCATCTTCTTTACCGGAGGTGTTTGCAACGCGGCTTTTGTGCCATATCGTTCGGTAAAATATTCGCCCTGGTAGGCCATCCTGCTCTGAACCGCGATACCTCCACCCAATGCTTTAACCCGTTCGATGTTCCGTTCGTCGATGGTTTCGGCATGATCGAAAATCCATGGTAAGCCTGCGAAAGGAATGTCTCTGTTTACCTTTTCAAATACATTTAAAAACCTGCCGATACTTTCATTGTAAGTGGCATGCAGCCTGAAAGGCCATCTTTTTTCGACCAGTAAACGTACCACACGCTCTAGTTCGGGTTCCATATTATCGGACAGGTCGGGTCTTGGCTGAAGAAAATCTTCGAAATCGGCGGCCGAGAAAACCAGCATCTCACCTGCTCCGTTGTGACGGTACATATCATCGCCCTGATAAAGTTTTACCGTGTTGGTCCAGTTATCGAAATCTTCAAATTCCTGTTTCGGACGCTGGGTAAACAAATTATAGGCGATGCGAACGGTAAGTTGCTTTTGCTCGTTCAACTCGTTTACCACTTTATAATCGTCGGGAAAATTCTGAAAACCTCCCCCGGCATCAATCACACTGGTAATGCCAAAACGGTTCAGTTCGGTCATGAAATGGCGGGTAGAATTTACCTGATGTTCGTAAGAAAGTTTGGGACCTTTTGCCAGGGTGGAATATAAAATCATCGCATTTGGACTGGCGATAATCAATCCGGTAGGTTCTCCGTTTGCATCCCGCTGGATTTCCCCACCCGGAGGCGCGGGCGTATCTTTTGTATAGCCCACCGCTTTAAGCGCGGCACGGTTCATAAAAGCACGGTCGTATAAATGCAGGATAAACACAGGTGTTTCGGGTGCAATGGTATTTATTTCTTCGAGCGTAGGCATCCTTCTTTCGGCAAACTGAAATTCCGACCAGCCGCCAACTACCCGCACCCATTGCGGCGATGGGGTAATATCTACCTGTTCTTTAAGCATCCGCAAGGCATCGGCCAGTGATGGAACACCATCCCAGCGCAATTCGAGATTGAAATTTAATCCACCGCGGATCAAGTGAATGTGCGAATCGTTAATTCCAGGAACAACCCGTTTTTTAGCCAGATCAATCAGCCTTGTCGCAGAACCCGAAAAGTTCATGACATCGTTATCGCTACCTACGGCGATAAACTTTCCGTCTTTAATGGCAACAGCCGTTATTTCTTGCTTGTGTTTAACAATGGTATGTATCTTACCATTGAATAAAATGATATCTGCAGTCATGTATTTCTTGTTTAGGAGTTAACTGTTTGAGATCTTAATTTTTAATAGCAGTAATGGCTTCCTGAATGCCTTCTCCTGCTGTTGTAAAAAATGCAGGGCCCGCCAAAAGGATCACTTTTGCTACAGGTTTAAAGCTTGCCATGTGTTTTTCTTTCAGCCAGGTTTGGGTTCTGTAGGCTTCGAAAATGCCTTTCACCACGTTGCCAGCAACCAGGGCCGTTGGCGAATCGATTCCTGCGTCTTTTAAGTCGCTTGCAAATGAAAAGTTGTTTACACCAAGCTTAAGTGCTTCCCTCATGGCAATGCTGCCTACTCCCGTCATCAGTTCTGGGGTAAATTTGTTACGGTCGCCAAGACCGATTAAAAGCAGGTGTTTACCACCAATGGTGCCTTTGGGAGGTGTTATTAATAATGTTTCGTTGGCGTGACCCAAAAATTTCCCGCTTTTGCGGATTTCGGTAATCAAACCTTTCATGTCCTGGTCTAAATGTACCAGGCCATTTAAAGCAGGCGGAAGTGCAGGTGGAGAATTAAAAATATCACCTTCGGTGTATTCGAAAACACAGGCAATCTGTAAATCGCTAACCTGTGCCGATGGACCCTGAACTACGCCTTCGATAGCTATGCCATCAACTGTACCCCAAACTTTAGCCGTTCCAAGTGCGGTGGTACTTTGTGCGAATGTTGTTCCAGCAACAAATACCACAAGTATGATGATCGCTATCCTGATGTTTTGGAAGGCGGATTTTGATTGTTTAGTGAAGTTGTTTTTCATTATCTTTTGTTTAAAATTTGTATGATATCTGGGCATTAAAAAACTTTGAATTGTCCCAAAGTGGTACGATATCTTTGATGAAATTTCCTACCCTGAAATATTGTCCCCCACAACTGAATGAAAGCTTGTTATTGAATGTATAATCTGCACTGAGCAGGTAGGTTGTGCCGATAAAGCGGTGATTGGAAATGGAGCCTGCGGTATTAAAATTTCCGCCCGGACGATAAATCCCATCGTTTACAGAATATCGCCAGTTAAAAACGAAATCTGCCTGTACACTTAATTGATCGGTTAAGCTTAATCTTAAGTAGGGATGTAAATCAATTAAATTTGATGGGCCGATGAGTGGGTTAAACCCAAAATAGCCTCCTTTGGGATATAAAGGATTAAAGGTTTGCAATTTTCCATCGCCTGCTTTCTGATCGCCCGAGATGTAGTCGTTACGCAGGTTAATAGATGGCTTAAATCTGGTTTGTTCGAAGGTATAACCAAATTCAAGGGCCATTGTCCAGGCATTGATATCGCCATTTCCAAATTTGCCGAACTGATAGGCCGCTTCCAGATTATAGATAAAACCGCCGCCGCTTTTCCAATAACGGGTAGCTAAAGTATGCCGTACTTCTTTGGCAATTCCTTCTTCAAATTCAGCATTATCGCGTCTAATCCCTAAATAATAGAAATCGAAGTTCCCGGCTTGTTGAACATTTAGATTTGAATAAGCGCCCCAAAGATTGGCCTGATGATTAGTGTAGTTATCGAATATTCCAAAATTAACTTCATCGGCTGCCAAAACGAATGCATCAAGCGAAAACCGTGGCCTGGCATACATCAGTTTGGCTCCTGTAAAATATTGCCGAACGGTTGTACCCTCTCTAACAGAAATTAACCTGCCCGAACCATAATTAATTTCCTGTCTGCCTACCCGAATGGCTAATTTATTCGACGAATCTTTAAGTATTCTATATTCAGCAAAGAGATTCTGTACCGCAAGCTGATCTTCATCAACTGGCGATGGCCCATATTTACTACCGTTTTCGAGTGCACCGTTTACCTGCGCAAAAACCCGCAGCCTTTCTCCGATATTTACATCCGCGTAAATTGAATAACGCTGCAAAAAAGAATAATTAAAACCTTGATCTTTGATCCAGTCCTCGTTGATTTTCCCGCCATATTCCTCCCTGAACTCGCCGCCAAAACTGAGGTAAACTTTTTTATTTGTTGAAAGCGGCAGGAACTTTAATGTGTTGTAGAAGTTCCTGGCCGAATCTTTCAATTTGCTATAATCCTCATCGTAGCGCATCAGTTTGATGTTTTGGGCAAATGCCGTTGTTGTTGACAAGCAAAAACAAATTGCCACAACACATGCCAAATGGGGATAATGAGTTCTCATTTTATGGTAAATGAGGATTAGTGTTTTACCATTTTGTGTGCATATTGGATGCCGATACCATAACCTGCACCGTATTTTTTCATCAAAGTGGTTACAGGCTCATAAGTTTCTGTTCTGGCCCAGTCCCTTTGTAATTCAAGAATGTATTGTACCGAAGTTACCGGTTTTACACCTGCATGAACCATTCGTTGAATGGCACGTTCGTGTGCTTCATTGCTTACATCGCCGCAGGCATCGGTGATTACAAAAACATCAAAACCTTCAGATAAGGCAGATAAAGCCGGACCAACAATACATACGCCTGTCCAAAGACCGGCTAGCACAAGTTTCTTTTTTCCTGTTCCAGTAATTGCTTTGTAAGCAGGTTCATCTTCCCAGGTATTCATCGAAGTCCTATCGATATAATTTGAAGTAGCCTGAGGATAAAACTCTTCAACCTCAGGAAAAACAGGGCCTGAAAATGATTCTTCCGCAACTGTAGTTACAATGGTGGGCACGTTAAAGATTTTAGATGCGCCACAGACGATAGCCACATTGGTACGAAGTTCGGTAATAGAAATACTTTTAGTGGCAAAAGCCATTTGTCCTTCATAATCGATTAATACCAATGCGTGGTTTTCGGGAGATAATAAGTCTGGTGATGGTTTCATAATTAAATATTTTTTGTTTCCCTCACTGTTCCAAGAAACATACCACCAAGTAAAAACCTAAATACCAGCAACTTAAACAAAACACAACGAATTATGATGACGTTATATCGTTGATTTACGAATTTTACTTTTGCTTTTACCGCAAAGGGCGTTGAGGAAAAGCTATGTTTTTTTAACCACCGGGAAAATGGAGGAAAACACAAAGGGCACAGGGTTGGGTACGTAGTTGATTTTCTGAATAATTTAATTGAGGTATCATCCTGTACTGAAGATCGGGATCAGGATCTTTTAGAAAGATCAATGATTTCAATGATGCTGAAACAAGTTCAGCAGGACATTATGAGGATAGTATGTAAGCTAGACGGTATATAACGAAATAATACAAAAAATATCAACTTGCATAATACACATAAAAGCACTAAAAATCAGACAATTAAATATTAAATTAACGAAATATCGTTACATATTTAACATATTAAAAATCATTATTTAATTTTATATGTCCTACCTTAGCTTTATGGAAAGCAAGGGTAATCTGTCTGAAGTTCGGAACATCAAGAATACCCGCCCCAATACGAATATGGTCTCCTCTCTCGAAAACGAAAACACCTTATTGTTTAACAGGCTTAAACAAAAGGAAATAGAAAACGCGGTACTCTTATCCTTAAGCAATTCGATCGCCTCTATCCGCAACAAACTTGATCTCTTCGAGGTTATCGATCAAAAGCTAAAAAAACTATTTGATTTTGATGATTTCGTCATCTGCCTGATCAATGATGACCAGAAAACACATAGTGCTTTTATCTACAACCAAAAAGAAGATTTCCTTAAAACCACAGGTATTGCGCCAGAATCGTCTAAAAAGTACACACTTGACGACGGCATGTGCAGGGCCATGATCTCATTGGAAAAACCAATCGTTTTCAATGTTGAAGAAGTTTTAACATGGGCAGATGCGCCAGCCTGGCTGGAATTTTGGCACAACAAGGGCATTAGAGAAATGATCGGCTTAAAAATGGTCGATCGATCAGGTTGTATTGGGTTCTTCTACCTCTACACTAAAAACAAAAATTCATTATCGAATATTTATTTTGATTTACTCCAGGGTATTTCACTACAAATTTCAATAGCGATATCAAATATCCTTGCAAATGAAAAAATTGAACAGCAACTTGCGGAAATCAACGAATACAAACAAAAATTAGAAGACGAGAAAAGTTACCTGCAGGAAGAGATTCAACATAAATACAACCATACCGATATTATCGGACAGAGCAAGTCGTTAAAAGATATCTTTCACCTGATCGACGCTGTGGCGGCCACTGACAGCACGGTATTGATCACTGGAGAAACCGGAACCGGGAAGGAACTTATCGCAAGGGCGCTACACAATTCTTCACTTCGAAGCAACCAACTTATGGTAAAAATCAATTGCGCTGCAATCCCAGCCAGCCTGGCCGAAAGCGAACTCTTTGGTCATGAAAAAGGCAGCTTTACAGGTGCAACAGAACGCCGGATTGGCAAGTTTGAACTGGCACACCATGGAACACTTTTTTTGGACGAGATTGGCGAACTATCATTAGAACTTCAGGTAAAGCTACTTCGCGCCCTACAGGAAAAAGAAATTGAGCGTATAGGCGGCAAAGATGTAATTAAAACAAATGTTAGAATCATAGCCGCAACAAACCGAAATTTATTAAAAGAGGTAGAAAAAGGAAATTTCAGGAGCGATCTCTATTACAGGCTTAATGTATTTCCAATTTCCATCCCCCCCTTAAGGGATCGGTTGGATGATATCCCTCCTCTTGTCACCTTTTTCATCGAACGTATTTCGAAGAAAACCGGGCGACAGGTAAACGCCATTTCCAAAAGCGCCTTAAACAAACTGATGCTCTACCCCTGGCCGGGAAACATCAGGGAGCTCGAACATTTGATTGAACGGAGCATATTATTGGCGTCAGGCAGCATATTAAAAGAGATCCACCTTCCTAAAATCGACAGAAACGAGGCGGTTAACCCTACTGAAGAGCAGAAGATAAAAAGCATCCACGAGAACGAGCGCGACCATATCCTATCGATATTAAAACGCTGTAAGGGCAAAATATCCGGTATTGGTGGAGCAGCAGAAATCTTAAACATTCCAGCGACGACGCTCAACTCCAAAATTAAAAAATTTAAGATTAAACGGGAACACATCCTGAATAAGTAGAATTGAATGATCGAATTAAACAGATTGCTTAAAAAAGCCGCAACAATAAAGTACATCAATAAAATGATGGTTTTACTCGCCATACTTGTGGTTTTTAGTTTAATATTCATTAAAAGTAACAGCAGTTCGGCCAGAAATCAGGTAAACGGCTTAAACCCTAAAGATTCGCTTGAAAAATTAAGAACGCTTCTGACAGAATCTAAACCGGATACAAACCGCGTACAATACCTCATCAAAATTGCCAATCATTTCGTCAATCAAGAAGAAAACCAGCAAGTAAACTTAGCAAAGGCGTTCCCTTATCTGCAAAAGGCACTCCGTTTAAGTAATCAACTTAAATCCTCAAACTGGGAATTTCACAGCCTGATGGCTTACTCTGGTTTTTTAAACAAAAAACATTTACGGGTGCAGCAGGCACTCATTTATGAAAAGGCAATTGCCATCGCTAAACAAATCGGTAACAAGCGTTTTGAAGCCGGTGCATGGTATTCTTATTACATTAATGTTCCCGATACGGTTTCAGATTACAAAAACAAAACATTCTATAATCGCGCTGCCAAAGCGCATGCCTTGTATAAGGAGATTGGCACTTCTTTCGATGAAAAATATAGAGAGGCGAGGCTTTTAAAAGCGATGGCCGATTTCCATTTAGAAGAAGAAAAGTTTGACCTGGCTATACAGGAGCTTTTTGAGGTAATCGCCTTAGATAAAAAATTCAAACTTCCAGATCTGCCAATGGCGTACGATTTACTTTCAGCAGTTTACGAAAGAAAAGGAGACCTCAGTAAGGCATTAAATTGTGCACTGCTCAGTGTAAAAATAGCGCAGAGCAGTCATGAGGAAGTACTCGACACCTATTTAAACCGGGTAGGTTCTGCTTATGAAGCCATGGGCAAAGCCAAAGAAAGTATAGCCTGGTACAGCAAAACCCTTAACGGTCGACAAAAAAATGATCCTTTCCGGTTTATTACCGCCTACTCTATTACAAGCCAGATGATCAAATTAGGAGAAGCTAAAAAAGCATTGTCCATCCTCCAAAAAACATGGAGCGAGGTTAACAATCCATCAAGCGGACATGAGTATTTTATGTTTCTGGCATTTGGCGAATGTTATGCTGCATTAAAAAAATATGATCTGGCTAAACAGTATTTTAATAAGCTGCTGGATGAGGCTACATTAAAAACATACTCTAACCCTTTCCAAACTTCCGTTTTTTTCTCTGTAAGCGAGTTTTACTTTGCACAAAATAAATATGGGCTTGCTTTACAGTTTGCAGAAAAGGCAAGAGAAAACCAGATCAGCATGACCTTGCCAAGGCAGATCCGTTTAAATGAAATCCTTTACAAAATAGATGCCTCTACAGATCGGCCGGCTGAGGCCATTATCCATCTGCAAAACTTTCATAAGCTGAGGGACTCCATGCTCAGCCAGGATAATTTAAATACCATTGAACGATTGAAAATTGAATTTCAGGCTTCACAAAAGGAAAATGAAAATGAAATCCTCAGGAAAAAATCGCAGTTGCAAAGCCAGGAACTTAACCGCATTCAATGGATCAAAAACGCCACTATAGCCGGCCTTGCTTTTTTAACCATTGTGCTTCTTTTAATCTATGGCAGATTCCGGTTGAAAAAGAAACTTCATGATACATTGGTCAAGAAAAAAGCCGAAATAGACCTCGCTTATGCTGAGCTTGAAGTGAATATTCAACAAAAAAACAAATTAATCGAAGAAAAGGAAGGTTTGATTAAGGAAGTGCATCACCGGGTTAAAAACAACCTGCAATTAACCATGAGTTTACTCAACAGTCAGAGTTATTACCTGGAAGATTTATCGGCAATTGAAGCCATAAAAGAAAGTCAGCACCGGCTTAAAAGTATCGCATTGATTCATCAGAAACTCTATCAAACAGAAAATCTGGCCACCATCAACATCCAGCCTTACATTGTTGAATTGGTAGAATATTTGAAGGAAAGTTTAAACGATGATAAAATGATCAGTTTCGATTTAAATATATTAAATCTCGAACTCGACATTTCAAAAGCTGTTCCACTTGGCTTAATCATTAACGAAGCCATTACCAATATTTTTAAATATGCTTTCCCCAATAGCCACAGTGGAAAAGTGGTTATTGCCCTTAAAGAATGTGAGGAAGATCATTACCACTTGTACATTAAGGATAACGGTATTGGATTGCCCCCCGATTTTGATTATGAACAGAGCAACACTTTAGGTATTATTTTAATGAAAGGATTGAGTGCCCAAATTGATGGGGTTTTTACGATGGAAAGCAACAACGGTGTTTCGTTAAGCCTGATTTTTATGAACAGAAATGAGGATTTATTCCCATTGAAAGATTAATGAGAGATGAAAACAGAAAAGATTCTTATTGTTGAAGATGAATTTATCGTGGCGCACGATTTGCAGATGATTTTGCAGCGTGCCGGCTATCAGGTTGTTGGTATTGCTGATTCTGTTAAAAACGCACAGGTCTTATTAGAAAAACATCAGGTAGACCTGGTTCTTTTGGATATTTACCTTAAGGGCCGGCTAACCGGAATTGACCTGGCTCACGACTTGATGAAAAGCGAGATTCCCTTCATTTATATCTCCGCTAATTCGAACGAGAAGGTGCTGGAGGCCGCAAAGTCTACCTGCCCCTACGGATTTATTGTTAAGCCTTACCGCGACCGGGATGTTCTATTAAGCATTGATATTGCCAGTTACCGCAAGGAAAACAGCAACAACATGAAAATGAGCAGTGAGCGATTTATGCAGGATTTTATTGTAGATATCTCCATGAAATCGTTAACCTGGCAAAAAAAAATCTTATGTATCGCAAGTGCCTTTCAACCCTATATTCCTTTTGATTTTATTGCACTTTCGGGCATAGGAAAAGATGGGACACGGTATAGCGAAATTGGAATTACCAGAAAGAACTTTGATCAGTACGACTTATTTACAGCCAATGAATTTTTAAAATATGCAGGTTTAAGCAGGGCAGAATACAATGCCATCAATCAACTGGTTCCAGAAACGACAACCGATGCCATTTATATCGGTGATGATTTCGAAGGGGTAAAAAAGGCTGCGCCAATGAAAAATTTAATCGCCAATACCTATCACCTTTCTTCCAATCTGGTCAAAACCTTCTATCTGGAAAATGGCGATCAGATTAGCTTTTCATTTTACAGCAGAACGGAAAATATTTATCAGCCTGCCCACATGGAACTGCTTAATTTCTTATCAGGCACTTTGGAGAAAAAACTGGCACATATTGTCGAACTGGAAAAGGCGGGAACGGAATCGGTTTTGCATCAGGAAAACGGCTATCCCTCGGCTAAAAAAGATTTCGAAAATATTATCGGCAAAAGCACGGCTTTGCTTAATGTTTTAGATAAAATAAAAATTGTAGCCCCTACGGATACATCGGTATTGATTACCGGAGAAAGTGGAACAGGGAAAGAGGAAATTGCCAAAAGCATTCACCGGCTATCACACCGAAACACAAAACCTATTGTAGCAGTAAACTGTGCCGCTTTACCCGCTGATTTAATTGAATCTATTTTATTTGGGCATGAAAAAGGTGCATTTACAGGTGCCATTCACACCAGAATCGGGAAATTTGAAGAGGCCAATGGTGGCACCATCTTTCTCGATGAGATTGGCGAAATGCCCTTCGACTTACAGGCAAAACTCCTGAGGGTTCTACAGGAGAAAGAAATTGAGCGGATTGGCGGCAAACAATCTATTAAAGTCGACTTAAGAATAATTGCAGCGACCAACCTCAATTTAGAAAAAGAAATTTCCAAGGGCCGGTTCAGACTTGATCTTTTCTATCGCCTTAATGTTTTCCCCATACATGTGCCTTCACTTTGCCGACGAAAAACCGACATTCCGTTATTGGCTGAATATTTTGTTCAGAAACATGTAAAGGCTGTAGGTAAAAACATTTCGGAAATCCCCACTGATTTTATGGACCGGCTAATGTTATATGATTGGCCAGGTAATATCAGAGAGCTGGAACATGTGATTTTGAGAAGCGTACTGCTTTCGTCGAATGGAAAACTTAATCCTGATCATTTGGAGCTTGGAATTAAAAACGAGGAACCCCTTTCACAAAACGGAATAAAAACGATTATCGATAATGAGAGAGACCACATCATCAGAGTTTTGGAACTCTGCAAAGGGAAGGTGGCTGGAAGTGGTGGTGCAGCCGAACTCCTGGGCATACCAGCGACAACATTGAATTCTAAAATTAAAAAGCTGGGTATAAAACGATAGTGATATTTAGTAAATCGACGATATATCATGAACTTAAAAATCAACAAAGCAAAACAACACACTGATAAACAAAAACTTAGCTCCTGGTATTTTAATTGAGTACGTAGAATGGCCTAAATCTGCTCAAACCGCTTGTTGATTGCCGGTTTTTACATTATGCCCGCCTGAAAATGAAACAGAAAATCTTAATTGTAGAAGATGAATTTATTGTAGCCAACGATCTGAGGATCATGCTCGAAAAAGCAGGTTACAAAGTGTGTGGAATTGCGCCGTCAGTGGTAAAGGCGCTCGAATTGATCGTAACCAAAGAACCCGACTGGATATTGCTGGACATCTTTTTACAGGGCGACAAAACAGGCATTGATTTAGCCGGGCAACTTACCGAAATGGGAATTCCCTTTATTTATATTTCCGCAAATACCAATCAGGGGATTTTGGAAGCCGCAAAAGCAACCCTGCCTTATGGTTTTTTGGTAAAACCTTTTCGGGAGAAAGACCTGATGGTGATGCTGGATATTGCACGTTACAGACACGAGCAGAATTTGAAATACAATCAGCACGCGGAACCCTCGCTACACAAACAGATTGAGTACATTCTGGCAAAGCAGGAACCGATTTCGGAACGGTTGAAACAAATAAGTGCCGTATTGCATCCGGTTGTTCCTTTCGATTTCCTTTCGATTAGCAAATCAAATCCCCGGACGACTACAAAAGACCTAAATATTCTGCGTTCGCCTGATGGCAAATTTAACATGCTGAATAACGAAAGCTTATTGAAAGCAGTCAATATTTCCAGTCGTGATTTTAAAGCCTGGAACAGCACAGCACTTGTTCATAATGGAAAATCGATTTTCAATGGTTATGATTTTAGAAAACTGAGGATGGAAAGACCATGGGTTCAAGCGCTTTCTGATCATTACCAGCTTGAATCGGTCCTGATTACCGACATTGAAAAAGAGGGTGAACAATTCCAGTTCGCTTTCTTCAACCATTTCCCTGATTTATATACAAAAGTGCATACAGGGGTGATGAATCAGTTTAAGAAAAGCCTGGAGCTGGTTCTAGATCATGTTATTTATGGAAAGAATATTGAGGTAGAAATCCCTGCCCCAACTTTAGCTAACATTGAAAAACCGATTGTTAAAAGGGAAAAGCCAGAAATTCCGAAAGATTTTAATGGCATTATCGGTAATAGCACCTTATTGCACGCGGCTTTCAAAAAATTAGAATTGGTAGCACCTGATGATACATCAGTGCTGATCTTGGGAGAAAGTGGCACTGGTAAGGAGAAAATCGCCCAGACCATCCATCAATTATCTCCCCGTAAAAACAAACCCTTAGTTACCGTAAACTGTGCGGCTTTACCTTTAACCTTAATTGAATCGGAACTTTTCGGGCATGAAAAAGGGGCGTTTACAGGGGCAAACGAAAAACGGATCGGTAAATTTGAACAGGCAGATGGTGGTTCTATCTTTTTAGATGAGATCGGCGAGCTCCCGCTGGAGGCACAGGTAAAGCTATTAAGGGTGCTTCAGGAAAAAGAAATCGAGCGTTTAGGCGGCAATTATACCAGAAAAATAAATGTCAGGATTATAACCGCCACCAACCGGAATCTGGAGAAAGAAGTTGCAGAAGGCAGATTCCGGCTGGATTTATACTATCGCTTGAATGTTTTTCCCATTGAATTGCCTGCCTTGAGGCAGCGCAAGGAAGATATTCCTGCACTGGCAAGCTATTTTATTGACAATTTCGGCAAAAAAGGTTCTTCTAATGTAACCGGAATTTCCGCAGAAGCACTTCATGACTTACAGGCATACGACTGGCCGGGAAATATCAGGGAATTGGAGCATTTGATAGAAAGAATGATGTTGTTGACCGAAGGAGAAACGATCACTAAAATTGACCTTCCCAATTTGCCATCAGTAACAGGTTTCACTGGTGAAGATCATTTCAAAATCAAAACCATGGAAGAAATGGAACGCGAACATATCTTGAATATTTTGACCATGTGCAAAGGCAAGATATTTGGAGCTGGCGGAGCAGCAGAAATCCTGAATATTCCCTCAACAACCCTAAACTCAAAAATTAAAAAACTAGGGATAAAGTTTGAATTTGTTAAATAGGCAGTTATTCATAAGTTGGTCGTCTGGAGTCAAGGGTCGATTAAGCTCCGTGATTTATCATCCTGAGAGGTCAGTTTTTCAGAAGAATATTGGAGTGACATCAATAGGCCGCGAGGTATTGATCTCTCCGTAGTGGAGAGATCTCTGAACTATGTTGAAAAATCTCTCCCGACATAAGTCACATTATGCCAAACCTTATTGATGCAAAACCATTTAGCCATTACTTTTCAGTGTCATTTTACCATGCAGAATTTTAGTGTCCGATAAATCGATTTGCATTTCCTGTTTCCTGATGACCTCATCGCTAAAGCCTTTTTCCCTTCGGATTTTATGCAGCTCCTGACGTTGTATATGATAAATATCTTTTAAAATATGGTTATACACTTCCATCTCGGCATTTTCGATTGCTTCGCATTCCATCGACTCCAGCCTTCTGGATGCATGGTTCAAACTGTTTTCGAGTTCATTTTTTAAACCTTTAACCAAAGCAATACCCTCAGTTTCTTCCATAAACTTTTCTTCCAGGCGGTTCAAGGAAACCTGTAAAAGACGTAGTTTAATGCTGGCTTCTTGCTGTTCATCGGGCATCAGTGCGTCGATTTCATCAATACGAAGCGCTTTGATGATGTATGGTAAAGTAAGTCCCTGAAAAACCAGCGTCACCAAAATCACCACAAAGGTGATAAAGATGATGAGGTTACGGTGCGGGAAATTAATATGAGCCGCAGTAGTAAGTGGCAATGAAAGCGCTGCAGCCAAAGAGACTACGCCGCGCATGCCGGCCCAACCAATAATTAAAGGGCCCTTCCAGCCGGGATGTGCTTCACTCCTTCTCACCTTTACGGATAACCACCTCGGAATAAAGGCTACAGGATAAATCCAGGCAATACGCAGCACGATCACCAGCGCACTAATGATCAGTCCATAACCACAGGCTTGCCAAAGTGAATAACCTTCTAAGCCAGCCATAATTACAGGCAGTTCTAAGCCGATCAGGATAAATACAAAAGCATTGAGAATGATAGCCAATGTGGCCCAAACATTAATGGCCTGCAGGCGGCTTTGCCCGTCTGCAAAAATTTCGTGCGAACGATAAGACAAGAACAAACCACCGCTAACCACGGCCATCACACCCGAAAAATGGAACTGTTCTGCCGCCAGGTACATAAAATATGGCGAAATTAGAGTAATGGCCGCGTCGATACTTGGTGTAGTAGGTAAAAACCGGTGGATAAGGTACACTACATGCGCTACCGCCAAACCGATCACAATTCCCATTAAGGTACTTAAGAAAAAGTCGCCAGCCGCACTTGAAAGTGAAAACTGACCCGTAATCACCGCAGCTAAGGCAAAACGGAGAACAATTAAACTGGATGCATCGTTAACCAAACTTTCACCTTCTAATATTGTTGTGATGCGTTTTGGAATCTTTATATTTTTAAGTACCGATGTGGCCGCAATCGCATCGGGTGGAGATACAATCCCACCTAAAAGAAAGCCCATGGCCAATGTAAAACCCGGGATCATGGAGGAGCTTAAAAATGCGACCGCCAGCGAGGTGATGATCACCAAACCAAAGGCCAGCAAACTGATTGGTCTTTTAAAACGCCAGAAATCGTTCCAGGAGGTATACCAGGCGGCTTCATAAAGTAAGGGCGGTAAAAATATCAGAAAGATTACTTCAGGATCAATCGACATAGCGGGAATGCCCGGGATATAACTGATTCCCAAACCTGCCAGCACTAAAAATATGGGATAGGAAATTTTTACCTTTTGCGCCAACATGATTAACAGGAAAGCTACTGAAAGTAAAATAATAAACTGAAGAAGGGTATAATGCATGGCTTTTTTTCAACAAAGGGTAAACCACAAATATAATCAACAAATAATCAGTTATTTGAGCTTAAAAAGCCTCATATTTCAACAAAATAACTGACGAGATAACGTGATTTTACCTTAAATAACAGCTGAAACGGGCTAAAACATCGTTAACCTGTAAATTAAATTACAACAGAAACTTCTGCTTCAACCTGCTGTTTTATCCAATACAAGTATTCTGTGCATAAAAACATTAGCAATAATTGGTTCTACCAGATAACTAACGTAAATTAACGAAATAACGCAAATAAATAATTAAAAAACAAATGCTAAATATCTATAAATCAAAAACTTAATTAAATGGATCACAAATTGTAATATGGCAGTAAGAAACTTAACATACAGTGTAGTGATCACTTCAACATCCGTTTTTAATTTTGGGTGATTCGCAAAAACTGTTTTAAACAATTAAAATTAATCTAATAAAAAAAAGCTATGAGTACCATTAAAGTAAAAGACGGAACTGAAATTTATTACAAAGATTGGGGAACGGGACAGCCAATTGTTTTTCATCATGGATGGCCATTATCAGGTGATGACTGGGATGCACAAATGATGTTTTTCCTAAAACAGGGATACCGCGTGATTGCGCATGACCGCCGTGGGCATGGTCGCTCAGGACAAAGTGCTAATGGCAATGATATGGATACTTATGTAGCCGACATTGCAGAACTCACAGCAGCACTCGATCTGAAAGATGCCATTCACATTGGCCACTCAACCGGTGGTGGTGAGGTAATCCGTTACGTTGCAAAACACGGGAAAGGCCGCGTGGCCAAAGCTGTATTGATCAGTGCAGTAACGCCGATTATGATCCAAAACGAAAGCAATCCGGAAGGGGTGCCTTTGGCTATATTTGATGAAATCCGCCAGGGTACCGGTTTTACCAGGGCACAATATTTTTACGATTTTCCGGTAGCATTTTATGGCTGGAACCGTGAAGGTAAAACCGTTCAGGAAGGTATAAAACACAACTGGTGGCGCCAGGGCATGATGGGTTCTGTATTGGCGCATTACGAAGGTATAAAAGCATTCTCCGAATCAGATTTCACAGAAGATTTAAAAAGTGTAGAAATTCCGGTATTGGTATTACATGGAGAAGACGACCAAATTGTTCCCTTTAACCAGGCGCCTAGAGCGGCTAAATTATTGCCAAACGGAAAATTGATTTCTTATCCAGGTTTTCCTCATGGTATGCCAACTACTGAAGCTGACACGATTAATAAGGATCTTTTGGCTTTTATTAAATCGTAAATACCCAATTAACCACTGATGCGCACAGATAAACACAGATGTTTGTCGGTGCGCATTTTTTGTTTGTAAAAAATAAAGGAATTGGGGTTGAGGGTTCAAAATATCATCATTGTTTGAATGCCTGCAATTGTATTTAAAAAGGTCCTTCGACAGGTATCATTTATGCGTCTCTGGAAAAGTCGTCCTCTCGACTGAAGCACCGCGGAATGGAGAGATCTATGAGTAATATCAAATTTGAAAATAGATTTCTCGGCTTCGCTACACTACGCTCGAAATGACGACACTCCGAGACCATTTACTTACTAAAATAGTATCGTCTAGATTCGATTGCTTTATAAATAAAACATAGGTTGGGTATCCGCCGCAACCTATGTTTTGACCAAATTAAATCAGCTATTGATAAGATCAATCTTAACTAAGCTGGTTTATGACCGGTCCTCACCGGTATCTTATCCATTCATGATTTATCAAATCCATGATTTAACAAAGTCGTCAATGGAAATATTTTATATGATTTTTTGTGCTTATCTGGAACTATTTTCTGTCCTATAAGGCAGTTTCGGAAAATCCTTTTGTGCTTGCTTAAACTGAAGATCGTACTCCATTGGCCAACCAAAAGCCTTTGTTGCGACATCCTGTAGGTTTACGCCAGCTGCGCCACTCCAGAAATGTACAAACTCACCGTAGTTGAGCTCTCTCTTAAAGCGGCCGTTTTTGTTTTTAGGAAAATTTATCGCCAGGAGTTCAAAATACCTGTTCAACACTTTTCCTTCGCCATATTTGCTATAAATAGGAAAAAACCAATTCTTGAACCATTGTGTACCTGATCTGGGAAAATCGTCATACTGGGTCTGCATCTGTGTAAATACCCTATTGGCCTCGTCGCTCATGCCTATATTCTTAAGTACATCATAATTGAAGATTTCCATAAACTTGCTATCGCCCCACAGTACATCCGATGGCGAACCCTTTGTACCGTGACTGGCGCTGGTTACGATATGTCCCATTTCGTGGATCGGCATACCAATCTGTTCTCCGCCTGGGTTGTCCCATTGCGCTAAACCACAATCGATAACGTTTCTATAATCATGGCTCGCATCAAAAAAGGGCGATGGGTGACCTCCACCATAATCCTTTCCCATTGCGCGGTGCAGGATCACATACAGTTTAGGATCCGGTCCGAATTCTCCATAATTCCGCTTCACATAGGCCCAGCAATCTGCCATTATAGCGATCGGCCATTTAACATTGGCGGGCATATTTTTATCGTAAAAAACAGCCACATTCGCATTGCTCTCTACCAATTTTAGATTCTCCTGATGTTCGAACCAATGTTCCTTCCAAACCGAATCAGGGGTGCTTTTTGTTTTGTTGATTTGATTCTTCGCTTGTGCATTGGATCTTGAAACTAGTCCCAATAAAAAAATTGGGACCAGTACATAAATGATAATTTTAGTTTTATTCATAATTTTATTTTCCCTCCATTGTACAGGAGAAACCTATTTATTCCAGAAGGACACTTCGCTAATATTGCTATAATTGGGATCACCACTGGCTACCTGAATTACCCGGATACGGATATAGCGAATGGCAGGCAGCCCATCCGGAAGGCTCACTTTAAATGGCGCTGATCCATCATCCGAACGTTCAACCGTTTTAAGCAGTGTCCACCCTCTTCCTATCGATTCCGCTGTCCAGCCGGCAGAATTACCTGGCGACTGTGTTTCTGCACCGGTAAGATCGGCGATTCCCCAGATCTCAAATTTGGTGGGATTATTACAACAATCGCGGCCTATGATCTCGAACTGTGCCAGGTTCGTAATCGCTTTGCCCATATCAAAAGTGAAGTGATGTGGAAGCGGCGTCTTATCGTCACTATGGAAAATATCCGGATATCCGGTAGGCGCTTTATTGCCATTCCACAGTTTCGATAAAGAGGTTTCCCCTGAATAAGTCCCCACATCATTGGCCAGTTTCAAAGGACGGAACAGCGATTTATCCACAGGTACCATGATATTGGTCAAAGAGTCAAAATCTGCAGTATAAAAAGTATCAATTGCAGATTTTACAGGCACATAGGCCGACTTGAAATAAATTTTTGTACCAGATTTGTAGTCGGCCAGCCTGATCGAATTTGCATCAGGGCTTAACGAACTTTTATGAACGGTGCCATCTTTATGAGTGTAACGTATTTCTGTCGCGATGTTGATGGTATCTGGTTTTTCAAAGTTAAGCGTGATACCGGTGTCATCGAGTTGATATGGATCTGCTGACACCAGAAAGCGATTGGTTAAACTCGATTTATAACTATCACCATACACCTTTACATTGCTGATCTGAACGGGCACAGATTTATTGCCGGCCTTATCGTAAGAGTAGATGGTAAAGGAATAATTGTATTCCACCAGTTTAGGAATGATTACCGATACATCAGTAATGGCGCGGTCAGGAGCCGCCATTTCCAATGAATCTGCAGAATTGTTCCAGAATATTTTGTAACGGGTTACACTTGGATCAGGACTGGCCTTCCAGTTCAGTTTTACCCTGTAATTACCGGGGGCTGCCCCAACCTTGCCTGGAAAGCCTGGGTATACGCGCTCTTTTCCTTCGAGATATTTTCTGTAATCAAGCGCATCCTTGCTACAGCCGAAAAGCACTGCAATGGTCATAAAAACCAGAATTATGCTGTTTATATGTTTAGTTGTCATCTGTATAAATTTTAGTTGGTGTTTCCCCAGAAAGATAATTCCATCACGTGGGCAAAATCTGCATTGCCCCAGGTAGAGTTTACAGCCAGCCTGATAAACCTTACCTTCGGAATATCAAGGGCAATGTTAAACTCAAACCCAGCTTTAACTGCAGCAAGATCTGCCGGAGTAGTTTGCCCGGGTGCATTGCCTGAAGGTGGTGGCGGACAGTTGAAATTGCCCAGATTGATCCAGTCGCCAACAACGGTACCTTTTGCTGATGTAACGGGCAATTCGATATCCGTAGGTGCGGCTTTGGCCGATCCCCAGAGTGTCCAGGCTTTAGGGTTACCATGGTTATAAGAATAATCGTTTCCATAGGCTTCCCCCCTTTCCCATATCTTATAACGGCTGAGCTTGGTGAGCACGCCCATATCGAAAGTACAGAGCTGAAGTGGCTTACCATAACCCGCTTCTGTGTGCCATCCCGGATCTGAGGTATTGTTGTCCCAGAGTCTGGTGGTATTCCATCCCAATGATATGGCACCTAGAGGTGAATCAGATGGTAGTCTATATTCACTAAACTGTGCTTTTGGCACCATAATTTCGAAAATGGGACTGATCGATTTATACAAAGTATCAGAGATATTTCCCCATCTATCGGTCACATATACCCCAAAATCTCTTTTTAGCGTATCGAATCCCCTTACGCTGAAATTGATAGTTTCGGCTTCGGTATAAAACTGTTCGATAGGCAGCATTTTTCCAGTGGTTTTATCATTCGAAATCACGATTACCCCAATTGGTTTTTTAGCAGGATTACTGGCTGTTACATTCACCCCACCAAAATCGGCCTGAAGCTGTACAGTAGGATAAACCGCCAGGTAAGATGGCGTTGCCGGGCGGACACGTACCTGTACAGGATCACTTTTTACATTTGCACGCGATACTGCATAAAGGGTAACCTCATAATCTTCGCTTTTTTCAAAGCCATCTACCCTGATCGTATCGCTATAATAAGAAGACTTGCTCTGCCTTACGGTTCGCGAATTGATCCGGTATTCGGCCTGAACATAAAGCAGGTTTTCCGAATTGGGCAGGACATAAGAAATTACCGCCGCACCAGCCAGGTTTTCTACTTTTACACCGGTAAGTGCGCCAGGTTTTGTCATATCTGTCGATACCACCTCATTAAAACCTTCGCTTTCTTTACATGAATAAAGTGAGGAGGCCATTAGTAACAACGCAAAAAACTGCATAGTACAAAGCCTGTTATATATTTTTGAGCTAATTTTCATCATCATCTATTTAGAGTTTACCAATAAGGATTTTGAACCAGGTTCGGATTTACGATCAGGTCGTTGTATTTCAGCGGCCATAAATAGTCTTTCAGGCCAAATACCGGAATCACCAGGTTGCGCTGACGGTAATACCCCTCAGGCGTAGTATCCTGAATGTTCCAACCCTGGAGCGGTTTGCTCAACACATCCTGCATCACCTTCCATCGCCTTAAATCCCAGCCAATCCTTCCTTCGAAACAAAGCTCAATACGGCGTTCCTGCTGAATGATCGCTCTGAGGCCATCTTTACTCGAAGCCTTTCCAGGATTTGTAGAGTATGATGCCCAGGATTCTTTCACGCCTTTTAAACCTGCACGTGTGCGTACCTTATCGATATAAGTATATACATCTGCCGAAGGACCGTTTACCTCATTAAGTGTTTCTGCATAAAGCAAATAAAGTCCGGCGAGCCTGATCAGTGGCATTCTAAAACCTGTTTGAGTAACTTCTGTACCAAAAACCGATTGATAGTTTACCAGTTTACTCGGCCAGTATCCCGATACGTTAACCCTGATATTATCTTTCGGACCAGCAAGGGAAGTTCCGCCTCGGGCCTGTACATACAACATGTTTTCCGGATCGGTTTGTCCGTTGCCAAAAAAGCAACTTCCATCAAATGATAAGTCGGCATAAAACCGGGGCTCCCGATCCATGTGCATTTTAATGGTCTGATAACCACTTTTTAAATAGTATTTACTTTCGGCAGGTACTGCAGCAACGGCGTATCGTCCTCTATAATCGTAGCCAGCATCTTCAGCCATGGGAACGCCGTTTTTCGAGTAGAACAGCTCGGCCATACCAATAGGTACCGCAAAATTGCCCGGTGCACCGCCCATGTTCTGTACCATGGCATTGGTAAGTCTTGGCATCGCCATCGATTGCAGCCCAAATTCAGGGTTAAGTGCCCAGATGACTTCCGGATTTTTTTCCCAGTTCTCGGTAATGCTCTGCCTGATGTCCATCACGGTTTTCAATGCGGGAGGTATGGTTGGTAGATTGCCCGGAGAGGTAAAACGGTAAAGAGAAAGATTGCTTTCCTCGCATGATTTTACGGCTGCCTGGCAGGCCAGCATCGCCTTGTTCCACTTTTCTGCACTAAAAGCAGCCGGGAACAGATTGAGACCATCTTTGTCTTTAAAGCTGATATAATCTGGATTTCCATTAAAAAAGGGACTGGCCTGTGTAGTCAGCACCTCAGCCTTAACCGACAGGGCAATGTTCTGCGTAATCCGGCCTAAACTCCTTGCCGGATCCTGTATGGTGCGTGGAAGATCGGGCGTGGCCTCATCCAATAAGGATACAATATAGGCAAAGGCTTCGTCAACCGGGGCACGTTTCACCCTTACCTCATCTGTGCCGGCATCTATCGGTAAATTCTGTTTAATCAATGGAATCGGGCCATACATCCTTAACAGATAAAAGTGGTAGTAGGCCTTTAAAAACTTTACCTCGGCAATCCAGCGGTTGCGTTCAAATTGGGGCAGATCTTTCGGACGGTCGATATTCTCCAGAAAAATATTACACCGTCTAATGGCTTTAAAAATGGGCTGACCAAGCTGTTCTCCATCCCAGTAATTTAGTGAGGGGTTATCCGTAGTTTGTACGCCCCTGATCAGGTGAAAACCTTGTTCTGCATCTCTGCTACCCAATGTAGCCTCGGTTAAGGTATTGGGGAAATAAATCTCGCCAGAAGTGGTAAAGGCAGCATCGTTATTGGATGGCCCCATATTCTGTATCGTAGAATAACAGGTAAAAAGGTAGTTTTCGGCCTCGTTTCTATTTCTGAAAGCATAATCGATGGTGGCCACGTTATCTGGCGTTACATCCAGGTATTTCTTGCAGGAAAGGGCCATTCCCGAAATCACCACAAGAAGTATGATAAGTTTAAAATTGAATTTCATTACAGGTCTGCTTATAGGTTTACATTGATTCCGATGTTATACACTTTCTGAATCGGATAGCTGAAGCCATTAGAGGCCAGTTCCGGATCCCAGTCTTTAAACCTGCTCCAGGTAAGCGGATTTAAAGCGTTGAAGTAGATCCTGCAGTTAGACAGAAATGCTTTTTTTGATAACTTATCAGGGAAAGTATAACCGATTTCTACCGACTTCAACCTAATAAAAGCACCATCGCGCATCCACCAGGAACTGGTTTGGAGGTTATTGCTGATCTCAGAAGAGGTGGTTCCCAAACGCGGATATTTGGCATACAGATCCTGGTTCTCTTCTGTCCAATGGCTATCGGCAAATGGCTGAAGCACCTGTCTGTTCTCCAAAAATGGACTAACCTGTGAAGGATCGATAAAGAAACTTGTACGGCCTACCCCTTGAAAGAATAGGGAAAGATCGATCTTTTTGAATCCCATCGATAAACCCGCACCATACACAATCTCAGGTGTTGAAGGCAAACCGATAAAAACCTGATCCGCTTCGGTGATCTTTCCATCATTGTTAACGTCGGTATATTTGATATCGCCGCCCTTAGGCGCAGATGCTCCGGCACCAAAAAGCTGGGTTGGCGAAGCTGCAGCCTCCTGGTCATCAACAAAAAGACGCTCGGCAATGTAACCCCACCTTACTCCAATTTTCTGTCCGGAGAGTATTCTCCATGGTTCTTTATAGGCTGGTTGTTCGTATTGGCCGTATTTATTCTGCGAAAAGGTAAAGTTCATCCTTCCCGACATCCAAAATCCACCCCTGAAGGTTTTACTATAATCAGCAGAAAAATCGATCCCCCTCGAATCGGCGGTACCTAAGTTTGCGCTCACACCCGATTCCAATCCCATACTGGTAGGAATAGAGGCACGTTCCATTAGGATGTTATAACGGTGTTGCTTGTAAACCTCTGCAATGATGTTCAGGCTTTTAAATAAGCTGATTTCCAGTCCGATATTGGTCTGTCTGGAAGTTTCCCAGGTAACCGCATCGTTGGCGTAATTGGTAATGCTCACCCCTGGCCTGGTTACACCGTTGGTTTGCCCGAAATAAGCCGGATTACCACCATTCAGGTTTACGTTCGACAGGTAAAAGAAACGTTGTGCACCAATGGCATCATTACCCACCAAGCCATAACTTGCCCGCAGTTTAAGTTTATTTACAGCCTCTTTCAAGCCGCCATTCCAGAATTTTTCATTCGAAATAACCCAGGATCCGCCTATTGTAGGAAAGAAACCAAACCTGTTTTTCTCCGCAAAACGTTCCGATCCGTTGTAACCAAAGTTAAACTCAGCAAAATAGCGGTTATCATACCCATAACCTAATCTTCCAGATAGGCCTACGTTCCGGTAAGGAAGTGAATATTGAAGGCTTGATAAGCCTGTAGCCGGATCGATCGCATTGGCATATAAACGTTGTTGCCTGGTTGCGATAACTGTACCGCTGATGTTATGTTTACTACCGAGCTGCCTAGAGTAATCGACAACGCCCTGCATGTATACAAATGTATTGATGTCCTTAAAGCCCGGCTCAAAGCTCAGGTATTCTGAAGCCTGGCCCGGTTGGTTGTTGATCCAGTTGAGGCTGTATTGATTGCTCACCCGATCGTAAGAAGCTATGTTGTAAAAAAACGGAGAATACTGTCTCGTCAGGTCGAAATAGGAATACCTGTTGGTATTAAAGAGCCCTTTAAAGGTCAGGCCCTTTGTCAGGAAGTTCAGGTCCTGGTTCAGTTCCAGCTGTGCCGACATCCTCGATCTGGAAAAGGATTTATATCCTTTCATCATGTCGGCATAAGGGTTGGAAAAACCGACGGTATTTCCTGTTCCTTCAGTTGAGCTGTTTCCAAAAAGGATGTGCGTATCAATCCCCAATGATGGGTCGGCGGGATAAAATGCCGGAAACAATACCGGACTGGTGTGAAGCGCCTTTTTATACAGATCGGCGGAAAAAGAGCCGTCGTCCGTAATCGGGCCGTTGTATTCATCAAAAGTGCCCGAAAGCCTTAATACCACTTCTGTAGTTGGTGTTACATTAATGTTGACGTTTGAACGCAGCTGATAATTTTCAAGTTTAACGTTATTATTGAAGTTGTTTACCGGGCTCACTTTTAATATTCCGTTGTCGCGGTTGTAAGAAGTACCGATGTAATACCTGGCAATTTTCCCGCCACCACTCACACTCCCGTTGAGGCGTTGGTTATTGGTACTGGTTTTAAAAAGTTCATCAATCCAGTTTACCGCAGGATAAACATATTTGTTACTTCCCGGAGCTCCGCTCAAAGTTTGCTCGCGGTTATAAATGTCATTTTGGCTATATCTGGGTACCGCTAATGGGTTCCTTGTAGTTAAGGCCTCATTGTACATCTTCATAAAGGTAATGGGATCGGCAATTTCGAGGTTTTGCGTCGATTGAGAAATGGAATTTTCAAAACGTACGTTTACCTTCGCATTGCCTTCTACACCTTCTTTGGTAGTAACCAAGATTACCCCATTGGCACCACGGGCGCCATATAAAGCTGTTGCACTGGCATCTTTTAGTATGGAAAAACTGGCGATATCATCCACCTGCAACCTGGCCAGATCGGTTGGGGTTAGTTCAACATTATCTACCAGGATCAATGGATCTTGCTTGTAACCAAAAGTGGTTACCCCACGGATAAAAAAGGTCGAATTGTCTAATCCGGGCTGACCGCTCCGCTGATAGGCCACTACCCCTGCGATTTGCCCCGCCATAGCATTGGTCAAATTGCTTGAGGGGATCTTTAGCTTCGAAGGTGTAATGCTGGTCACCGAGCCCACCATGGCTTCTCTCCGCTCCTTCTTTCCAAAAGCGGTAACCACCACCTCAGAAAGATTGTTATCATCGGAGTGCAGGATGAGGTCTACCCTTAGTTTTAAGGGGTCAGCGACGAATGTTACCTGCCTAAAACCGACAGACGATACCACAATAATAGATTTGGCCGTCGCATTGAGCGAGAATTTACCATCGCCATCGGTAACGGTCCCCATAGTGCTCTGCCCTTTTGCCTGAAGACTAACCCCAGGTATACCTAAACCGAGCGAATCTTTAACCGTTCCGGTAATTTTGATTGTTGCGCCCTGTTGCGCATAAGTGGGGTTGCTCAGGAGCAACAAACAGGCAGCGAATACCGAGAGCAGTATCCACAGGCTTCCCAGATAAGGCATATGCCTTACCCTAGCGGTAAAATTTTGGTTCATAAAGTTTGGTTGGTTATTGTAGGTTTATTTCAAAAAATGTTTATCGGGATGCCCTGGAGTAGTCAATTTCCACTTACACCTGGTAAACAAGAGCGGTTAATAAATTAGCCGGGCCAAAATTGATCCGGCTTAAGCTATCTTATTTTCTTTCGTTAAATACGCCTAGTTCAGCAATCGTTGGCGGACTGTCAAAATCACTAATGCTTACTTTTATTTTTTCGCACCAGATGCGCTCGAACCTAAAAATGTTCACTTTTTTCTCGCCTTCATTTTTTGCGGTTAGCGCATTCCATTTGCCATTTGCATAATATTGTAAACTATAGGTAGCTTTTCGGTTATTGCCTGCGGTAAGTACCACCATATTACAAGGAACAGCTTTTTCGAAGTTCAGCTCATACCAAGGTGCTTTTACGGTAGGATTAGATGACCAGCTTGAACCGAAATCATCATCATTGGCAAAATCCATAATATTCATGTCATCACCCCAGCTACTGTTGCTTTTGATGTGCTTGGCAATATTGCTTGAAATGATCGGGGCTGCATATTGAGGGGTGCGTGGAAGACCTGCAGGTTTTTTATAGATCTGCCCCATCTCCTTAAGTGCCGCTAAAGCATTATCATCGATCAGGCCATTTTTACCTGGCGCCACATTCAATATAAAATTGCAGTAGGCACCATTGTAAGGAATGATGAATTTGTTCACCAGTTCGGGTACATTTTTTACAGGAGTTGTAGGGAAAGATGTTTTCCAGAACCAATTGGCCTGAAGCGGCAGACAGGCAAGCGCCGGAAGTTTGTTGTTTTCTTTAGAAATAAACTGACCTGCGCCCTGCTCGTAAGATTTAATATCCGTATAAAATAGCGCCTGTGTTGGGTATTTAGCCGCATTTAAATCCATTACCAAACAATTTGGCTGCAGCGATTTGATTAAATAATATATATCTTCAAAAGGCACCTGATCGTAAGAAATCCTCGACCAGGGCGCATCCCATCCATCAATAATCAAAGCAGTGATTTCGCCATAATTGGTGAGCAGTTCGGTAATCTGATCTTTGATCATTTTAACATTCGCTGGCGTAATTTGATTTGGACGGATGCCATGGTGGGTATCCAATATAGAATAATACAGCATTACCTTTAATCCGTTTTTACGGAAAGCATCTGCATATTCCTTTACCACGTCGCGTTTTAACGGCGTGTTCATTACATTATAGGCTGTAGTTTTGGTATTCCAGATCGGAAATCCACTATGGTGTTTGGTGGTCAGACAGCCATAGGTCATGTTTGCCGATTTTGCGGCCTTGGCCCACTGGTCGGCGTCGAGTTTTGGCGATTGGAACAGGGAAAGATCGGCATCAGGGTCAGACCAATCCTGATCCATAAAAGTAGGCATTCCGTAGTGGATAAACATGCCAAGCCCAAGGTCAACAAAATCTTGCTGAAGCTCGGGTAAAGGTTTATTGGCCGATTTCTGCTGGGCCATTGCCGGGTAAATAGATGTCGTTCCCGAAACGATAAGTAATAGTGATAAAATCCTTTTAAAGGTCATTTCTTTTTTGTTTGGTTATGTATTTGTGTTTTTATTTCGAAAGTTAAACTGGCTTACAGATATTTATCCTTCTTGATTGATCAGTTAAAATCCGGTTGTAGAACCCCATCTTACTTTGATTACCCAAAGCTACATGCTACATCATAGAAATTTGTCGAACGAAACCGTAACAGAAACCTAACAAAAGCTTAACGTTATGGTATTTGTGGAATAATACGTCTATTTTTAAGGGATAAAATGAAAGATCGTATATATAAGTCCGTTGTGCTGGTCAGTTTTCTGATCTTGCTCCTGGTACAGCTCAGATTAACCTATAATTCTTATGTATTGAGAGACAGAGACTATAGTTTAAAGGAAAAAACGCTGATCAACGATGAATATGGACGCAGTATATCAGAAGATAAGGTGTATAGGGGCGGTGGAAAAATCATCGATTCAATCCTCTCCAGTAATATGCCAGCGCTAAAACAAGCTTACCTCAGTAATAAAAAAGAATTTGCTAAGCTTTCTCAACGCGTGAGCAACACCCTGTTAAAAGACCTGCAAAAGGAAAGTACTATGGATAGTGTTTTCCAGTCGATCGTAAAAAGGAACGGCCTTGACAGCAACCTACAATACCTCCTTACTTTCCAGCAGATAGAAATCAACTTCGACACCAAAATCGGGAATATCACCATTTTCGACAACCATAGCCATACCGACTTTAAAGCAGCCCAAAAAACACCCTTCGGTGTGGTCATTGATGGTACCCTGGCCGATCCAAGCCTTCAGAACAGGGTAACCAATCTTTCGGTTAGCGGCAAACTGGTTTACGACTATAGAATTACCTTTAATCTTTTTGTTGATCCTCCTGGCCGCACCTTAAAAGTAGCCTATCAAATGCTGCCGACATTTTCGCTGGTCGCGCTGTGCATTATCATTATTGTGGGAATTAATTATTATACCTATATCAGCTGGATGCGGCAGAAAAAAGAAACTGATGTTAAATCGGATTTCCTGAACAGCATCAAACACGAATTTAACACCCCAATTACCACCATATTGGTGGCCAGTAAAAGCCTGCATGAGGATGAGGTGCTTAATGACCGGACTCGTGTAAAAACATTAGTACATATTGTAGAAAGGCAGGCCCGAAGACTTCATTCGCACATTAACCAGATGCTGGAGATTTCGGAAATCAACAACAACATCAATTTAGAAGAAACTGACCTCAATTATGAAGTGCTTACCCTGGTTAACGATTATAAAATAAAACTCCAGGCACCCGATAGCCTCACTTTCGATCCTCATGGCTCGGAAATATTGATCATGATCGATCCTTTTGTGTTTACGACTATGTTGCAGAATATCCTGGATAACGCCTTTAAACATAATCATAGCGATGTTAAAATGACCGTGCTTTTCATTACAAGTCATAAGGGCGGTCATACGCTCCATATTAAAGACAACGGGAAGGGAATTGATGATGCTGTAAAAGAAAAAATATTTGATAAATTCTTCCGTGGGGGTAAGGACAGTACCATTTCGGGCCTCGGGCTTGGGCTGTATTATGTTAAACAATGCCTGGATATTCATGGCTGGGAAATCAGCGTGAGAACAGAACCGGGGAAAGGGACTGAATTTCTGGTACATATACCTGCCGGGCAAATGTTGGACAGTACAAATCATTAAATCGAAAGAAATATGTTTTATGATATCGTAATCATTGAAGATGAAACAGACCTGGGCAACGTAATTTCGGAATACCTGAAATTAAGGGGCTTTAGTGTATTGTGGTTTAAGACGGCTACTTCGGCATTGGATTATTACGGCGCAAACCAACTGGATAACAAACTGGTGATTGTTGATGTACAACTCCCGGATATGAATGGTTTCGACCTGGCTACGGAAATGGTAAAGATAAACGCGAACCAGCCTTTTTTCTTTCTTACCGCCCACAACGAAAAACAGGACCGGCTTCGGGGCCTCAAACTCGGTGCGATAGATTATATATCCAAACCATTCGAAATCGAAGAACTGGTGTTAAGGATCGGAAATATCATCAATAAATTTTCCAGTAATCCTAAAGCGGATTCGCATTCAAAACCAGACTATATTACTATTGGCGACATCAGTTACCAAAAAGATCAGTTATTGGTGCTCATGCCCGATGGTAAAGAAATTTCCCTTACCGTAAGGGAATCGGAAGTACTAGACCGTTTGGCAGGAAATATCAATCATGTGGTAAAGAAGAAAGATATTCTTTTAGCCTTATGGGGAAATGACGACTATTTTAACGGCAAAAGCCTCGAAGTGTTTATTTCAAGGTTACGCAGGCTTTTCAAATCCTCAGAACAGGTAAGTATCGAAAACGTTTATGGACTGGGTTATATATTGAAGGTAAAATGAAACAATATGGAAGGATTTAAATGTCCATCATACCTTTCAGTTCCTCCCGCCGTGATTTATCGTTGTAAACGATTTGCTATTCAACGCTCGTTAAAAACGAGCGTTGGCACAAAAAGCATACTGTCAATCAACTGATTTTTTTTTCTATGTATTTTCTTTGGGTTCATAAGTAAGCTCCACAACGCCTGACCGGAATACATTGGTACCTGTTAATTTTAATTCAATCCGCTTTTTTAAATCTTCAAACAAGGGTTTACCTTTCCCCAAAACTACCGGGTGAACCGATATTTTATAAATGTCGATCAAACCTAAATCGATAAATGTTTTGATGAGCTTTGCTCCCCCATACAACCAGATATCCTTTCCCCCTTGTTGTTTAATTTCCGCTACTTTGCCTGCAATATTGGAAGTAATAAACGTCGCTTTATCATTTTGTCTGTCCTGACTTGAAAAAACAAATTTATTTTTAGCATGTATCCCTTGCCACATCATTTTTTCAGCCGGGGCCGTATTTTCATCAGGTTCAAAATTCCCCCAGGCATTGTAACTCACCCTTCCATAAAACATCGTATCTACGCTGGCAATAAAAGTATCAAAGTTCATATCATCATCCATGATACACCAATCAATCTCTCCGTTTGGTCCCTCAATAAAACCATCTAAGCTAACTGCTAAATTTAAAATTACTTTTTTCATAAATCTATTTTTTTAGCAAAACTACGAACAGGCATGCAGTGCTACTTTGGAAAAAATCGACAAAATCAAAGTTGAGAGGGAGCAAGTCCGGTGTTTCTTTTTATCTCGTTACTGAGATGCGAATGGTCGTAAAAACCGCATTCAAAAGCGATTTCCAATAGGCTCTGTTCCGGAGCAGCGTTTTTCATTACAGACAATGCATTTTGAAAACGGATAATATTTGAATAGGCCTTCGGCGAAATTCCAATATGGGTTTTAAATTTCCGTTCCAGTTGTTTTATGGTTGTGCAGTTTCTTTTGGCAATTTCGTAAATACCAAGCTTACCGTTTGAACGGTGGATATCGGCGATCACGGGTTGTAGTTCTCTATTGAAATTCCCTGCCCTTAGCGTAAAAAATTGGTTGAGGTACATGGCCGGATCTTCCATGATTTTATCGACATTAAACGAATGGATTTTATCAAACTCGATGGTACTATTGATCAGCTCATTTTGTGGAGCATAGTTATAAAAGTTTGAGAAAGCCGCTGGTTTTAAGCACACGCCCAATAAATGCGTACCGGCATGAATGAAACTGTCTTTGAAGGAGGTCATTGCACCTACCACATAAGTTTTCCCATAATCCATCGTTACCGAACCATTATCGGTTACACAGGTTTCACCTACATTCATCACCAATCCGGTGCAGCCATCAGGGAAGTTCCGCTCCCATTGTGCGTCATTTGTGCTGCCTTTCAATTCCCAAAAATTGTCTATATAAGGTTGTAATGCCAGGTGGGGTTTTATTTCTTTATACTCCATTCTTTTAAAAGATAGTTACAGTCCGATCATCAACTTTTTTATATAAAATAAAATTAAGCAAATATTTTTATCGTGTAACCGGTTGCATCTTTCAATATCCATCATGCCAATAAAGGTCCTTGATACACCGGCATTTACAGATTCCAATTGTTTGACCTAATAGCCTAAACGTTTAACTTCTTTCATTATAACTAAAAGCCTTGTGTATTATTGTACCAATAACTGAGATGTGCTTAGGTGGTTTAGGTAGTTATAACCATTTAGCAATTAAGGACGATAAGCCTGATTTAGTAACATAAGGTATCCCCTTACAGTTTGTTCCCAGCAAATTTAACCATCTCTTCAGGCCCGGTAATCCTGGTTAATTTCACATCAAAATAAAAAGTCGTTTTTTGCGCTGCCGGAATACCAAAAGCATTATTAACTTTATATTCATGCCTAATTTTCCATCCTCTGAAAAAGGGTTTATAGTGCTTTTTTAAAGAATCGATTTTGGCTGAAAAAAGGGAAGCACTGTCGTTATACAATTTTTGCTCTGCCGAAGCGGCCAATAATTGCTTCCATAACGCTTCCTTTTTACGTTCGTTTTTGGTGGTATCTGTCCGGTAGCCGATCTCTGCGAGTTTGGTAAAAGCTATTGTACTTTTATCCAGGCAGTGAGAAATGCGGTCTGAATTTATCTTGAAAACCGTGTCTTCACGATAAGTGGTATAAGCACTGTCCAGTTTACCAAATGCACCCGCCTTGTAACCATAAGTATGATTTTCACGGGCCTCAAATAATTTATTGATCAGTTCCTTTGCTTTATCTTCCGGTGTTTGTGGAGCGTTTTTACAGGAACTGAAAAGCAGCAGCAGCACCAAAGAGGTATAAGATATGTGTTTTAGGTTAGGCAAATCCGGTCTGTTAAAAGCTGATCAATATCAAACTTACAAAAAAAACAACAATCTGGATGATCACATTTGCCCAACCGAACGTGGAATTTTTAAAATCTTTTCAGCGCCCGTAAAGTTCTGTTTCTGCTTTCAGCCAGTGTATCGTTTTTTCGTTTATAAATTGTTTGCTTGCGCTCCAGCCCCAGTTTCCTTTGGCCTCACCCGGTATATTCATCCTTGCAGTTTCATCCAAGCCGAGGATATCCTGCATGGGGATGATCGCGATTTTGGCGATAGAAGCATAACAAAGTCCGATCAGGATGGCATTGACATTCTGATCATTTACCGGGGTACCTACATAATTGGAGAGGCGATTTTTAAGGTTGGCATCCGTTTCATTTTTAAACCAGCCTAAGGTGGTATTGTTATCATGCGTTCCGGTATACACCATAAAATTGGTGGAGTCGAACTGATATGGAATGTGTACCGAACCAGCTAAATCTTCACCAAAAGCAAACTGCAGTACTTTCATCCCGGGCAGGCCGAACTGTTTTCTCAATTGCTCCACATCCTCCGATATTTCACCGAGATCTTCTGCAATAAAAGGAAGTTTACCCAATTTCTGCCGCATTAATTTAAAAAATGCAGCCCCCACACCAGGCTTCCAGGCGCCGTTTACCGCATCTTCACTATCGGCCGCCACCTGCCAGTAATTAGAAAAGGCCCTAAAATGATCCAAACGGATGAGGTCGTAGATCTGTTCACTTTTCTTCAAACGGTTTTCCCACCATATAAATCCATCCGCTTTCATTTTCTCCCAATTGTATATGGGCATGCCCCAGAGCTGTCCTTTTTCATTAAAATAATCAGGAGGAACGGCAGCAACCTGGGTCCTGTTTCCGTTTTTGTCGAGTAGAAAATTTTCGCGCTGCGCCCATACTTCAACAGCGTCGTAATCGAGGTAAAATGGAAGATCGCCGATCAGGCTAATTCCTTTAGCGTTTGCATATCCCTTTAACCTATACCACTGACGATAAAAAATAAACTGGCTCCATTTTATTTCTTCAATTTCGGCCAGGTTGCTCTGCTCAAAATCAACAATGGCCTGCCTATCTTTTAACTTAAATTGTTCCGGCCAGTTAAACCACTCCTTGTACTGATTACACTGCTTGATGCGGGTATATACCGCAAAATCGTGTAACCAGCTGTGTTCAGTTTTGCAAAATGCATCATATTCATTTAGCAGGTTTTGATCTGCCCTGCTTTTAAACAGTTGATAGGCCTTATTCAACATCCGCCCTTTAATTTCTTCCGTTTTTTCGAAATCTAGCTGGGCTGTTTCGGGTAACCTGCAGGCATTGAGATCGCTTTCGCTTAGTAGGCCCTCTTCAGATAAGCTTTCCGGACTGATCAGCATGGTGTTTCCGGCCATGGCCGAGCTACTGGAATAGGGCGAATAACCGCTATCCTTTTTGGTAGGGTTAAGGGGCAGTACCTGCCAGTACCGTTGTCGGGATGCAGCAAGAAAATCTACAAATTTAAAGGCGCCCGGGCCTAAATCGCCAATGCCAAAAGAAGATGGCAAGGCCGTAACGTGCATGAGCACCCCTGCAGCACGTGCATTGTTTTTAGGGATCAATTTGATCACGGCCAAGGGCTTGTGATTAAACAACTGGCTGATCAGGACACCTTCGTGTAAAGGGTCTTTATATTCTTTTTTTCCGGTAAGCAGGTTTTCCCAACCAAGGGGCGCATCATTAGGTAAAACTACTGCAGTGTCTTCCCAGTCAAAATTGTCGGCCTGTACATGTTGGATTTTACAGCATTTAGCCAAACCCAGAGGAACCACCGTAATTAGCCAGCGCTGATGATATTGCCTTGCAAAAGCACAGATGTGTTGGTTATACTTACCAGTAACCTGCAATGGGATATAGGCACCACGCTCAAAAACTTCGGCCTCCGATTTTCTGATCTTCAGCAAAGTTTTGGTCAGCCATATTTTTATCTTTCCCGAATACCTTTCCTTCCACAGCGTTTTAAAATCAATTGGTGTATCAACTGCCGCCATCAGGCTGGCCCTATTGTCGTAATCAACAGGTCGTCTGTTATCGGGATCAACCAGGCTCAGATCCCACAATTCCGTTCCCTGATAAATATCCGGAATGCCCGGACAGGTGAATTTTAAGGTAAGCTGACCTAAACTATTGATGATCGCGAAATCAAAAATCTGTTTTAAAAATTCCCTGATCAAACGACCGCTCTCCTGTTCTTCGGCTAAAATAGCCTGCGAAAATTGAGTTAGGTTATCCTCATAATCTTCATCAGGATTTGCCCAGTCCGACCGCTTTTTTGATTCCCTGAGGGCTTTTACAATAAACTGGGCCAAGCGTTCATTAATATCAGGATCATCACCTTCCTGAAAGGGCAAAGCACCGATAATGGTCTGCAGGAGCAGATAAATATCGTTATCATGTAACTGTTTAAAAGACGGATGCTGTTTTTTTATGGCTGCAAAACTCTTTTTTAGTTGTAGCACCAATTGTGCCCACTCTTCCGGAAGATCACTAAGCACACTTAATCTAGCCCTGACATCCTCCCCTTTTTTGGTATCGTGGGTGGCGCTTGCACTCATACTTAAGGGCCAGTACTGTTGACGTTGGTGCATTTCATCATGAAACGCATGCATCGCCATCCCAAAAGCATCAGGTGCATCGCCCACTTCGGTATGGCCTACAAAACGGTTATAAGTAAACATTGCGGTATCTTCTACCCCTTTAGCCATCAGTGGACCTGTAAATTGCATACAACGCTGAAAAAAACGACTTACTTTTTTGTTGTAAACGTTATTTGCTTTCCCGGGTTTCTCTAAAAAAATTTCGTTCAATAATGCTCCCGCTTTAGTCAGCTTTTTATCAAGGAGAATGGGGCTTAACAAACTTTGAACAGCAACAGCATCTGCCTCAGCAAGCGGAAAACGATAATGATAATACCGGTATACAGGCATGTTGATGAGCATTTTGGCAAGTGCCATTTTAAGGTCGGCCAGGTTAACGGCAGAAAAATCGGCCAGTTTAAGTTCCAGAAGCAGTGTGAATAAATTATCGAGTTCACCCTGCATATGCTTAAACAGAATATTGCTTTTCTTTTCTTCGATCAGGCTGGATGGATTGAGTTTTTTGCCTGTTACCTCCTGATACAGTTTCGTGAAAGACTTTTCTGATTCCTGATTGGTAAAAAGATTGTTTACCATGGCCAAAAAATCGTAACCGGTACTGCCTTGCACCTTCCAGTTTTTGGGCATCTCTTCGCCTTGTTCAAGAATTTTTTCTACAACGATGTAGACGTCTTTCCCCACCGCCTTCCGAAGCCGTTGAAGATATTCCTTAGGGTCAGAAAGCCCATCCACATGATCGATCCTTAAACCCTGGAAAACACCTTTTTCCACCAGTTCAAAAATGTAGCGATGGTAAAGATCGAAGGTTTCCTGATACTGCATATTGAGGCAGATAAGGCCATTAACGGTAAAAAACCTGCGATAATTGATGTTATAATCGGTTTCCTGCCAGTTACACAAGCGGTAGTGCTGGTTTTGCAGAATTCCGGTTAAAGCGACAGTGTCGTTATTGATTTTCTTTAAGTCCTGTGCCGAAAGCATTTTAGTCGTTTCCGCACTTACCGGCCAATCGGAACCGCCATCATTTATATAGTAATTGCCTTTAACTTTCCGTAAGGTCAATTTATGCTGAGCAATTGTATCTTCCAGGTCTTCACCTAAAAACGGCACCATCAAACGTCCATCGCCCTTTTCCAGATCGATGTCGAAAAAAAGAGCAAAATCAGAATCCTTTCCTTTTTGCAATACATCCATTAACCAGGCATTAGCCGGATGGAAGGCCATGTGGTTGGGAACGATATCCTGAAGCCAGCTGATCCCGGCCGCTTTTAACTTTTTAGAAATCTTTAACAGTTCGGCCTCGGTACCAATTTCGGGATTGATCTTCAATGGATTTACCACGTCATAACCATGCGTACTTCCAGGCATCGCCTCAAAGATTGGTGAAGCATATAACGTACCGATCCCCAGCTCTATCAGATATGGAATGATGCGATCTAAAGATTTAAGGTTAAAATTTTTATGAAACTGGATCCGATAGGTGGAAGTTGGTTTATACATCTGTTTTAAAAAGAATAAGAATGGATTCGGGAAATAAAGTGATCTGGCCCTCAGCCGATACACGGTTCGGCTCTTGATTTGGCCCATCCCATTTGACCAGGGAAGAATCCAACAAAACCGTTGAATGCTGAAATGCCGGATCAATGGTTAAGTATTGTTGTTGACCGGAAAAATTGAACAGGGCTATGATTTGTTGACTGTCGTTCCAGCGCTTTAATTGGAGACAGTTTTTTTCAGGAAAGGCTTCTGCAGCAACCTTTTTCCGATCCAGGTTAGGTAGCACCGGATTTTGTTTGCGTAGTGCAATCAAAGCCTGATAATAACTGTGCATGACCTTGTGCCCCGGCTCACCTGCTTTTTTCCAATCCAGTTTCGACCGTTCAAAGGTAGATTCATCCTGCGGATCGGGCATTTCTCCCTGAGTGTGGAAAGCGGCAAATTCTGCCTTTCTTCCTTTCCTCACGGCTTTTATCAGCTCTTCATCGCTATGGCTAACAAAAAACTGGAAAGGATTAGTTTCTGCCCATTCTTCGCCCATAAATATTAAGGGCAAAAACGGACTGCAAAAAACGGCTCCAGCCATTACCTTTAACATTTCGAAACTCAGCAGGCTACTGCTTCTTTCGCCCAGCATTCGGTTACCCACCTGATCGTGGTTCTGCGAAAAAACAATGAACTTATCACCTGAAGCATCTTTTGCCGGCACACCAAACTTTTTTTGCCGGTGTGCCGAATACTGTCCGGTGTACACATAAGCATCCCGATAAGATTTGGCCAGATCTGCCACGCCGTTAAAATCCGAATAATATCCATCCTTCGGTTGGCCCGTACAAACCCGGAGCGCATGGTGAAACTCGTCAATCCATTGGGCGTCCATACCGTAACCACAGTCGCTTTCCGCACGGATATACCGGTCGTCATTTAAATCCAGTTCCACAATCAATTGATATGACCTACCCGTAAGCTGAGTAAGTTTTTCGGTGCAAGTTTTAATTTCTGCCAGAATATGAACCGGACTAAAATCTTTGATGGCATGCACCGCATCTAACCTTAAAGCATCGATATGAAAATCCCTGAACCACATCATGGCATTTTCGATAAAGTAATTACGCACGGCATCAGAACCCGCATCATCAAAATTAACGGCCTGCCCCCAGGGTGTATGGTATTTATCGGTAAAATAGGCACCAAAATCGGCAAAATAATTGCCTTCAGGGCCCATATGATTATAAACGACATCCAAAATTACAGCCAAACCTTTGGCATGGCAGGCATTAACCAAATGCTGTAGCGCCAATGGTCCACCATAGGTATTTTGCACCGCAAAAGGCAATACACCATCATAACCCCAGTTTCTGTTGCCCGAAAATTGAGCGACCGGCATGATCTCTATTGCCGTAATGCCCAGTTCGACAAGATAATCGAGTTTGGTTTCGATAGCCGCAAAATCGCCCTCTGGTGTAAAGGTTCCGGTATGGAGCTCATACATAATAAAATCACTGAGGCTTGGAACTGTCCAATCCGCATCTGTCCAGGGGAAAGCACTAACATCAAAGGCGGTAGATAGCCCATGCGGCCCTTCTGTCTGAAACAACGCTGCAGGATCCGCACGCTCAATAGTTTTCCCATCAGCTAATGTCTTGATGCTAAAACTATACTGTTCTAATGGTTTGATCTGGTCTGTTTTCAGAAACCAATAACCGAAGCCCTCATCATGAAGATCTAAAACCACTTTGCGGTCTGATCTTAAAATAGAAACCTCCTCCGCCAGCGGTGCCCAAAGTCTGATTTCAGCGTCTCCATTTTCATTAAAATTTAATCCGATATTTCTTTTCCGTAGGTCTATTTCCATTGAAGCGCTTTTTAAAAAAACAAAAAATATGCATCAAAGTTTTGGAGAAGCAGAAAACCATCGAATGTCTGTTGGACAAAAAACAAATAAAACAAATCCGAACCAAAGGCTCATTTTAATTGTTTTTAAGGTAAACCATTAAAAAATATAAACATGAAAGATGTACCAATGAGCATTTCGAAAGAAGATTTAAAAACATTAAAGCACAAGTTCGACGATGGGGTAATCGAATCGTTATGGAGTGAAAACGGAGAACTAACATATATTATCAAAGATGGGTTGGACTTAAATGAATATGCGCTGGCCGCTAAACAGATACTGGAAAGCGACCGTGATATCGCACACGATTTTACGGGAAAGGTTACCCATCAATCAGAGACCGGATCTGCCAGATTTGAATATCGCTCAGGATGGTTTTTAGATGGGATCGCCAATGGTGAAACAGAATAATAAGCGGTTATTGCGGTGTTAATTATCATCATACATGAAATCAGCTAAAGCTTACATCGGTACATCGGGGTGGAAATACCGCCATTGGGAAGGTACTTTTTATCCTTCAGAACTTAAAAAGAAAGATCAGCTTCAATATTTCACGGCGCATTTCGATACTGTAGAACTGAACAATTCCTTTTACCGTCAGCCAACACTGCAAAATTTTCAAGCCTGGCAGGAACAGGCTCCGGCGAATTTCACCTATGCCGTTAAAGCCAACAGGTATTTTACCCATTTAAAAAAACTGAATGTTGCCCCGGAAGAAATTGTTGAATTTTTAAATGCCTGCCGGGGTTTGGAAAATAAGTTGGGCCCGATCCTGTTTCAGCTGCCACCAAAATGGAACATCAATACGGAACGTCTGGAAAGATTTTTAAAAATGCTCCCACTACAATACCGCTACACTTTTGAATTTAGAAACCCAAGCTGGTATCGTGATGAGGTGTTTACGCTCTTACAAAAGCACAACTGTGCCTTCTGTATTTATGAACTTGCAGGGCATCAATCGCCCATCGTGGCCACTGCCGACTTTGTATACATCAGGCTGCATGGGCCTGGAGAGAAATACCAGGGTTCGTATAGCCGGCCGGATTTAAAAAGATGGGCTAAAATGTGTAAGGCATGGCTAAATGAAAAGAAAGATGTTTATGTATACTTTGACAATGATCAGGAAGCTTATGCTGCTTTTAACGCGCTTGAAATTAAAAAATTGTTATAAATGTCGTTTAGGCAATTTGTCTTCGCTCATCTCGTTGGCATTTTTAACTGAGGCAATCAATTATTCTTTGATCCATCATAGTGATACAAAGATATACATGGCGTTTGCTGCATCTGATCGAAAAAGATTGACCGAGTTGAGAATGAATTTCGAACACTATGATTTAGATCAATAAACTTTAAAATAACCGAATTTGTTAATGTGCTAGGAGGCCTGCAAGAAAAAATAGCTCATTCCAATCTATTGATAAGATTAAAACGCTGAAAATGAGTTTAAATTTATTTTTCCTCAAAAAATTGCGAGAAACATTTTCCGAAATTCAATTCAATTTTGTAACATTGCACTCGCAAAAAAGGAATACCTTTTTTCCGGGCCTATAGCTCAGCTGGTTAGAGTAGAAGACTCATAATCTTTTGGTCCCTGGTTCGAGCCCAGGTGGGCCCACTGCTTTAAACCCCTTTAAGAATAACTTGAAGGGGTTTTTTGTTACCTTGATTTTATAAAAGCACCTTTTGAAAGTGGTCTGATTTTAATTAAAATGGGCAGTTCAGACTGGCTGCTAATTTGATATTTCACTTTTAACCCATTCCAATTGGTACAAATTTAATACACCAGGTTCAATTTTTAAATCGGGTCTGAAGTATAATATACCTGTTACGAAATGGCGGATAAGCTGGTTGCTGTTGGTGATAACAGCATCCGAATCTAAAACAGCGCATTCTCTCATGAGCGTACCAGATTCAGGATCCAAAACATAAAAGTTTAGTAAGAAAGGACCGCCCTCTCCCATCTCGCCCAAAAACACATCATATTTTTCATTCTGCGGACGAATTTTCAAATCATCGTAATTTAATGTTTTAATCAGTTCTATGTCGTTGTAATAATTAATGCCATTTTTAGCTATCGTTATTTTGGTCACATTATTTTTCGTTTTTTTTCGCATCGTTACCATCAGCCATCCAAAAAACCATACCCATAACAATTGTGTGCTTAAATGCCTGCAAAGAGAACAGTACAGAAAAGATTACAGAGACTACGGTCAAAGATCCGGTTGGAGCCGACAAAATAGCTCAAATAAAAGCTTTGGGCTTTAGCACAAATGGCGTGATCAAAACAGTAGATGGCTATATTGTTGAAGGCGATCTACTTTTGACAGAAGAAAACTTAAAAGCCCTGCCTGTTGGTACAAGTTTAAATATCGCAGAAACTGAACAGTACAGGACTACAAATATCGTGAGGGGACTACCGCGTGTGGTAACCATTTCCCTGACCAACCTGCCCCAAAAATTTAGTGATGCAGCCAATGCGATGATTTCCAGATATAATTCCCTGGGCCTTCGTTTAACATTTCAACGCGCAGCAGCCGGTACAAGGGGAAATATCGACCTGCTCGGATTTTCAGAACCAGCCGATATAAATGGGCTGGTTACCCTGGGCATAGGCAGTTTTCCTAATGCATCGGGAGCGCCAGGTAGTCGGATCCAGATGAACACCCATCCCGATGCCTATGGAGGAAGAACTACAGCCTACATCACCTCAGTGATCCAGCATGAGGTGGGACACTGTATCGGTTTCCGGCACACCGACTATTTCAACCGCGATTTCAGTTGTCCTTTTGACGCCAGAACGAATAACGAGGGACAGGGAGCTAATGGAGCCATCAGGATACCGGGAACCCCTTCAACAGCTGATGCAGGATCTTTCATGCTGGCCTGCGCCGGTTCGGGATCAGGCACTTTTAATTCAAACGATATTATTGCGCTCAATTATCTGTATAGATAATAAGGATGCCTAGGTTTTGTTTAAAAGAGAGAGGCTGTATCATAAATCATGATCAGCCTCTTATTTGTTTAGGTGCGTTTTACTGGTTCTTTTTTACAAGATTTATTTGGGTTTGACATTGATATAATGACTTGATTTTCATATATTTATTGTATAAAAGCTACTAAGATATGGCGATCAGACAACCCGTATTTAAGCCCTATAACCAGCAGCAGATTCTTGCTATACCGCCCACTCTTGATGAACTGATCCCCGACTCTCATCCTGTTAGGGTAGTAAATGAGGTGATCAATAAGCTTAACATAGAACCTCTGTTAAAAGCCTACCACATTAAAGGCAGCTCCAGCTACCATCCCCAACTTTTGCTCAAAGTTCTGGTCTATGGCTATGTTACCAATACTTATTCGAGCCGTAAGCTGGCAGCCGCCTGCCGGGAGAGCATCTACTTCATGTGGCTGAGCTCCATGAGCTACCCTGACCACAACACCATCAATCGTTTCCGGGGCGTACGTCTTAAAAATGCGCTTCGCAGTGTATTTGAGGAGGTGGTAAAACTACTTGCCGCTGAAGGCTTACTAAGCATTGAGGAAATCAATACCGACGGTACCAAGATCGAAGCCAATGCTAATAAGTACACTTTTGTCTGGAAGAAATCCATTCAGACCAATAAGGAAAAAATGAAAAAGCAACTGACTGATATTTGGCAGTATGCACAACAGGTGGCCAGTGATGAAGACAAGATGCCTGAACCACCTGATTTTAAACAGATTGATAGCCAGAAGGTAAAACAAGCTGTAGAGCAACTCAATGAAAAGCTTGCCGGACGGAAAGATATAGACAAGAAAGTGAAGGATAAGCTAAAGTATGTAACTAAAAACTATCCGCAGAATATAGCCAAATATGAAGCTCAGGAGGCTATTCTGAGCGAGAGAAACAGTTGTAGCAAGACAGATAGGGATGCTACCTTCATGCGGATGAAAGAAGACCATATGAAAAACGGGCAGCTAAAGCCCGGCTATAATGTACAGATATCTACCTCTAACCAGTTTATCGTCAATTACACGATACATCCCAATCCCACCGACACCACTACACTGAAGGCCCACCTGGAACAACACCTGAGCAGCTTTGGAAAAGCACCAAAGAAACTTACCGCAGATGCAGGATATGGTTCTGAGGAAAACTACCAGCTGCTGGAAGATCAGAAAGTTGAGGCTTTTGTCAAATATGGCATGTTTGATAAACAGCAGAAGGGCAAGTATAATAGCAAATCTCCTTTTGCCCCAGACAAGCTTTTTTATAACCAGCAGCAGGATTGTTATATCTGCCCAATGGGCCAGCAAATGTTCTCAATTGGGTCTTACACAAAAAAGACGACAACAGGCTTTAAGCAAACCCTTAAAAGATACCAGGCAAGGAATTGTGAAAACTGTCCTATGAGAGCAGTTTGCCATAAATCAAAAGAGAACCGCATCATTGAAGTCAATGAAAACCTGAACCGGCTCAAGCAAAACGCATTCGAAAAGCTGAACAGCGAAGAAGGAATACAGCGGCGAAAGAAACGATGTTACGATGTAGAACCTGTCTTCGGAAATATCAAACAGAACCACGGCTTCCGCCGCTTTATGCTCCGTGGAAAGGAAAAAGTGGCCATCGAATGGGGTTTAATCGCAATTGCACAAAACATCAGGAAAAAAGCAGCCTAAAAGCGCTGTTGCTTTCACCTTTTTCAAAATCAAATGACTAAAATGCAAATGAACGTGCTGGTGTCCAAAGATGGTACAAAACGTACTAAAATAAAAAAAAGGCTGCATCATCTAATTTGATACAGCCTCTTTTTTTTTTACAGTCATAATAACGCATGCGTCGTGAACAAAGGATCCTGATTAATATGATTTGATATGATTAATGCGATATATTGGAACGTCTTCTTTAAACGGCACTTCTTTTCTGAGCATTTTGCCGGCATATCCGGTTAGGAAAAGGTAGAAATCTTCGGGGATATCCTGCTCAAAAGTGACAAAGGTGCTCGCTCCAACGGGAGGATTTTTTGATATTTTGAAAATGGCCGTACCCTCATCGATTTCATCAAACATGGCCACATAAAGCATTTCAACACCGTTATTAATAGCTGTAGACAATTGTTTCCAGAAGAAACTGCCCCTGTTGCGCGGTATTTGGTCTGAGGGAGACCTGGGATTCATATTGTGCCAGCTAAATCCTGGAAATACCACCCCCACATAGTCTAGCTTATTCTGTTTGCACCATTTCATATCATCCTTCTGGATTTCAGCATACCGGCCATAACTGGATTCATTTTTAAACCGACCTACTGTCCAGGGATGAACGATATCGGCCTTTTTTATGATCTGGTGAAGCAGTGGATTTTTCTCGGTATCATTTCCAAATTCACGCCAATAAGTGGGAACACCAAGCATAACTGAGCAACCCCCATAAACCGGATCATTTTTCAAAAAGTCGACGATCTTATCCACATGCTGCAGGGAGTACCTCCGTCCGTCACTAAATCCTACGCCCCATATGACCACAAGCGGTTTACCGTTATGATAGAGATAAGTCTGCTTATTTCCCCTTCTGGTGATTTTCATACTGTCTACCAGGTTTTTCCAGTCATTGATCAGCACCTCACCCACATCTCCGCCCATTCCCGAAAGGTCATACATTACTGCAATTGCTCTTTTATATTTCTGGGAAGACTTCAGTGCATTACTTAAGACCGTATTAAAATGATTGCGCCCTGACCTTCCTCTGATCTCGGCAACGAAACGCTGCATAAAAACACCATCTACGCCATATTCCTTCATCCATTTAAAATGGGTATCTACTGTTGAAGCATCGTGGGCACTACCTACAAAAGCCGGCTTACCGTTTGCAAGTACAAAAGGGGTTTGGTATACTTTTTTGAGCTCCCGGGTATCGGGCCAAAGATCCACATTCGTACTTCCGGGAGCAAATTTCCCTTTTGATGTATAGTGGTACCAACCCCTATCGGCTCCATCCCCCGGGGCATTGTGCCAGCCCTGGTAACCGGCCATAATCAATCCTTTATAGGATAAAAAACTGGATTTTTTGCCATGCTTGGTTTGCGCTGAAGCATTTAAAATTAGCCCTGCAGCAAACAAGACTATACAGATCTTTTTGTTTAACATTTTTATTTTTTAAATTCGGGCAACTTTGCCCGACAAATATTATTTACCGAAATTTTCTATTCCTAAGAGCACTTTAGATTTACTAAGACCATCTTTACAAAAAATAGTCTGCCATAAGGCTATTTTCGCTGAGGCATCTTAATACTTAAGGGCTTCTCATTTCTAAGCATCCTGGCAGCTTCTCCGGTTAACCATAAATAATGATCCGAGGGTTTGCCATCCATGGTGATAAAAGATGTAACATTGCTTACCGGAGGATTATCCGTTCCTTTAAATATTGCTGTTGCCTCATTTACTTCATCAAACATGGCCACATAGAGCATTGTAGCGCCCGCATTGATAACAGTACTGATTTGTTGCCAGTAAAACCGTCCTCCCTGTCTTGGAATCGATGCTATAGGCTTGATATCATCAGGAAACTCATATTTACTTAAATTGTGCCAGCTAAAACCCGGATAAATACACGGGACGTAATCAATATGGTGATCGCGGCACCATTTCATATCTGCTATCGTATTGTCGCGTAACCGATCCATATCATTATGCAGTAAAGGAGAATAACGCTGTACCGACCATGGCAGTACGACATCGCTTTTCGCAATAAGTTCATGAAGATAGGGGTCATTAATGCAATCTGCATTGAGCGTGCGCCACGCCATCGGAACCCCGAGCATTACCGAGCAACCGCCATATATCGGATCGTTTTTGAGGAAATCGATAAATTTGTCCAGGCCGATATTACGCATGTTATAAGGCCTGTCAGGAAACCCGATCCCCCATATGGTAACCAGAGGCTTACCATTGTGATGAATGTAAGTTTTTTTTCCTGTCTGATTCGTTACCCTGAGCTGGTCTACCAGATATTTCCAGTCTTCGATTAGTGCAGAGCAATCTTCTCCTGATTCCTTAAGACCGGAAAGATCATACATGATACCGATCGCCCTTTCATATTTGGAAGCCGCTTCAAAAGCATTTTTGAGGATGGCAGAGGCATCTTTATTCCTGTTTTTAGCATTGTTAAAAAATCTTTGCATAAACACTCCGTCTACCCCGTAATCTTTCATCCATTTAAAATGAAGATCTATGGTGCTTTTATCATGAGAGCTGAAAAACTTAGCCGTTTGTCCGTTACTCAGTTTCCAGGGCGTATCATAGGTTTTCTGATACTCGCTTATATCTGGCCACATATCGATACCACTGCGTTTTTCATCTCCATAAGAATAACTTTTTGAATTTGTGCCATCACCTTCGGCCCTGAACCAGCCCTGATAGCCAGCCATTACCAGTCCTTTATAAGATGGATATTCCGTGTGCCTATCATGTTTAAGCTGTGCATATCCATACAACGGAGAGAAAAGCAACAATGTAACGCATGTAATTAAAAATTTGACCAATAAATCAAGAACATTTTTATGGGGCAGGTCACTACATTTTTCATTTCCGGTATATTCCAAGGGCACTTTTGGGCTGGTTTCGTCAGGATTAGTTGTACTCTTTGAGTAATTGAACCTGAAGTAAAAATAAGTGTTTTCGATGTTTGCGCCTGATACAATTTTATACATACAAAATGGATTTATTTGGTTAATACATTGCCAAATATATTTTCAAAGTCTTAACGAAATCTTAAAAAAAAATTAACGCACAGATATATCTGTTCTTTTTCCTTTTTAATTATGCATGGTTAAGGTTTGCCCTGGCTGGGTTTTAATGTCATATAGAAATGATTTACCAAGCTTCAGTGAATTGATTTTCGCTTCTCCGGCAATTAGTGGCCTTTTCTGTGCCTCTACCTCAAAAAAAATATTCGGGTTTTCTCCTTTTGCATGCATTGGTATTTTTCCGTTAGGGAACCTGATCTTACTGGGTAAACGCAATCTGCAGTTTCCTCCGAGCACAGAATGTACAACCAGTTTTTTCAGTTGTCCATCTTTCCAGCTGATATCGAAACTGAAGCCGCCACGGGACTTTAGCCCCTTTACTTCACCATGTTTCCAAATCTCCGGCAGTGCCGGCAAAATATTGACAAAGCCGTCGTGAGATTGAAGCAGCATTTCAGCTATTCCTGAAGTACAGCCAAAATTTCCATCGATCTGGAACGGTGGATGGGCGTCAAACAGATTCGGATAAGTTCCCCCATCCTGTCCGCTTGCTGCCAAAGCGGCCGGACTCAGCTGATCGGTGATAAGTTTGAAGGCATGATTGCCATCAAAAAGGCGCGCCCATAGATTCACTTTCCATCCCATGCTCCATCCGGTTGATTTATCACCCCTATTGATTAATACAGTTCGGGCTGCATCAAAGAGTTCCGGATTATTGTAAGCAGAAATTTGATTGGAAGGATAAAGCCCATATAAGTGCGAAACATGGCGGTGTCGATCACCCGGTCTGTCCCAATCGGCTAACCACTCCTGAAGCTGACCGAAGCCTCCAATTTGCATCGGAGGAAGTTTGGCCCTAAGGGATTTCAAACTATCGGCAAAAACAGCATCCAGCTTCAACACCGATGACGCTTTGATCACATTACTGAACACATCAAACACGAGTTGGTTATCCATAGTGGTGCCCGCAGAAAGGGATACATCTTTCTGGTACTCGTTCTCCGGCGACATAGACGGTGATATAACCAGCCATTTGTGCTCGGGCTCTACCTGCAGAACATCGGCATAAAACACTGCGAGCCCTTTAAGTACAGGATACATATCCTTCAAAAAGTTCTTGTCTCCGGTGTAAAGATAATGCTGCCACACGTGTTGTGTGAGCCAAGCTCCACCCATGGGCCACATGCCATAATATCCGCCATCGGTTGGTCCTGTAATGCGCCAGATGTCGGTATTGTGATGCATATTCCATCCCCGGGCCCGGTACATTTTAGATGCACTCATTTTACCCGTTACAGCCAGATCTTTGAGCATACTGAATAAAGGCAGGTGCATTTCAGAGAGATTTGTTACCTCTGCAGGCCAGTAATTCATCTCAGTATTGATGTTTACGGTGTATTTGCTATCCCAGGGTGGTGCAATTTCAGCATTCCATTTGCCCTGAAGGGTGGCGGGCTGGTTGCCTGGCTGTGAACTACAGATCAGCAGATAGCGTCCAAATTGGAAATAAAGCGGTACCAGAGCCAAATCATCTCCTGATTTGAACCGTCTTATTCTTTCATCGGTAGGTAGTTTAGCCGCATCAGAAGAACCTAGATCGAGTTTTACCCGGTCAAAGTATTTTTTGTACGCCCTGCTATGAGCTCCTTTTAGTAAGCTGTAATCTTTCCTTATTGCCTGATTCAGAAAATTCAGTGCTTTTTCATATTCGTTAACATCAAGTGTTTTATAATCCTTAAAATTGGTAGCAATGGAAACATACACTGTGGCAGCATCTGCGCCCTTAATGCTCAAACTGTCTTTGTCTGTACTGACTTTTCCACCCTCGGTTCTCGCTTTAACAAGCGCTACATAATGTACCATTCCCTTCTTCCCTTCCAAATTCCCCGAGACGCCATTAAGTCTTAACATGTCATTTTCAGCCGCAACCGTAAAGCCAGGCATCGGACTTTTCATACCAAAATCAACATTGATACTTTTAGGGCGGCTCGCAGTTAGCCTGATAACCAGCACCTGATCTTTGAGTGAGATATAGGTTTCGCGGGTGTAGGTTACATCTCCTTTCTTATACTTCACTGTTGAAATTGCATTTTCGATATCGAGATCGCGGTAGTAATTTGTAACAGCCCCAGAGCCATTGGCATGAATAAATAAACTGCCTGCGAGCTGAAACTGCATGCCATGGTGATAACCATTATTACCTGCGCGTTCAAAAGTATAGTTAGCCAATTGCTGGGCCTCCTGATACTTTTTATCAGCTAAAAGTGTACGCATTTCAATAATATTTCCATAAACATCGGTCAATACATTATTTCCCGGACCACCTGACCATATGGTCTCCTCGTTCAATTGTATTTCCTCATTATCAGGGTTTCCATAAACCATTGCAGCCAGCCTTCCATTACCCAACGGTAGCGCCTCGTTCCAGTTACTAGCCGGCCTGTTATACCAAAGCCGCATCGGAGCAGGATTCCCCGTTTGTGCAGAGGAACCCAGGATAGAAAAAATGGCGGTCAAAATGGCCAGGTTAATTCTTTTAGATAACATTTTTTTTAGTTAAAGTATTCAGTTTATAAATTGGCAGTGTGGTTCATGTAACTCTCATTCCACTCCCCTGTAATCTTTGTCAGTTCAGATTCAATGTGGTTTTGATGCCAATTTTCATTGATATCACCTATTCAAGATCATTTTGATGAATCCAGTTCAGCAACCGTCCATGGTTTGGTGCGTGATGCATGTTCATCTCTTACCCTTTTTACATCAGCAGCTTTGATTATACTTGCTTTATTGCCAATATCATTTCGGATATAGCTTAGTACAGATGCAATGTAATCATCAGTATTGAAACCCAATGCAGGCATCACGTCGGGATAGGTCTTGGTATTGATTGGGCCTGTGAGCCCGTGCAACAATGTTTTGATCAATCTTTTTGGATCGCCTGTTACATCTTTGGACGAAGCCAGCGGTGGTGCAGGCATTTCCTTCCCGCCTATAGATACACCTTTGCCATCAGCCCCATGGCAGGTTGCACAAAGTTGTTTAAAAATCAACGCACCTTCTGTGACCAGTTTACGCTCGGCATCTGCCAGCTGTTGCGCATTCCGCGCCGTTGCTGCTCTGGCATCAATTTCGGATTGGTATTTCCGTTGCGACTCTGTTAGTACCGGAATTCCCGTATTCATTGCCAGTACCTCTGTTAACAACACCTTTGCCTTTTGTGTGGTTGCATAGCGAAGGCTCAATGCCAGTTGAAAGCGCACATCATTGCTCGGATCGCTTTTTAATGGCTCGAGTGCGGTGAGCAAACTGGTGTTTCCTGCCCTGAGCCTATCATCACAAATCCATACAGCTGTCTTCCTCACCTCAGCATCCTGATCCTTAAGACCCTGGCACAGGGTTACTTCATCTAGAGATTTCAGGCCATTAAGCGTCCATAAAGCATGAATACGTGCGAGGGTACTATGGGAATGGGTCGCCATGGTTTTTAATGCCGGAACAACAGATCTGTCTGCCCTGACTACCAATAATTTCTGTGCATTATCTCTCCACCAGCCATTTGGGTGTTCAAGGTAAGCAACCAATTCACTGCTGGTTTGCTGCAACATCTGCGGCCGTTTTTTATCTGGTTTCAGACCATCATAAACTACCCTGTAGATGCGGCCGCGGCCGATATTTTTATCCAGGCCACGGGAAACGATTTTATCCCTTAAAAAGCTTCCCGGCTGGGTCCAGTTTCCTTCCTGGATAACGCCTCTGTACATATCAACGAGGTAAAGACTACCATCCGGGCCGGTTACGCTGTTTACGGGGCGGAAGTTCATATCGGTTGAAGTGATAAATTCTTCCTGATGGTAAGCATTGGTAAGCGTTATTTTTCCAGAAGTATTGCTCACTTTAGCCCTCCGGATCAGGCGCCCTACCGGTTCACAGATAAAAAGGTCGCCCCTAGCATCATGCGGCAGCGCTGTACCTCTAAATATGGACTGACCGGTGCAGCCAGTGAAATGGTTGAGCGTACTGTCGGGCCGTAGGCGACTTACACCACCTTGTACATCCGGCGTAGAAATGATCGGCCAGACTGCCTGAAAGTCATCGTCAAACTGGTCCTTAAAATCAAGCCTTCCATAAACCGGGTTCTGTTGAAAACCCAAAGCAGGCGTTTCAGATCCTGCCGCAGAAAAATATAACCGTCCATAATCATCAGCTGTAAGCCCCCACTGCCCCCCCGGTCCTTCAGCTAAAAATTCGCGTTTAATTTGCCCGTCGCTATAACTATAACGTGCATTCTCAACTGTAACGTAGATTTTATTGTCTATGTTCCAGATCAGACCACTTTTTTGGTGTTCAAGATTGCCCGTGTTTATGGCATCGTTATTAAAAACCATTTTTTTCTCATCCGCTACCCCATCTCCATTGGTATCGCGATAACTGTAGATATTATTGGAGTTGGTTTCATTCACCAATAAACGGTCGTCGAGGGTCAGGATCATCCGGGGCAGTACGAGTTTATCTATAAATATTACAGATTTATCCATTTTACCGTCGCCATCAGTATCTTCAAGCCTTTTCACCGAACATACGGCCTTCATTTCACCTTTCCCATCTACATCCTGCATATAAGTGTTCATTTCTGCAACAAACATCCTTCCGTTTCCGTCCCAAACAATTGCTACAGGCTCATGGATCATTGGCTCACTGGCTACAAGTTCAAGATGGTAGCCCTTTTGGAGATGAATGGTTTTCATGCTTTCTTTAGGATCCAGGTATGCCGGCGATGGACTTGTATTTACAATAATTTTTCCATCAGGATCACGCTTAACAGCATTTTGAGTGATTTTACAATTGTATACCACACTCAATAGCAACAGCATACAGATTAGATTTTTTTTGTTTCTTTTCATTTCGCTCATTTGTATTATTTTTTATCGAATAGCCGTTTGGTCCCACCCTGAAAATTCTGATGAAAGTCGTCCGCTATACTAAGTGCTTTTTTCAATGACAATATCAAGGACTTTTCTATCCCAATGATCACGGTACCGTTTACAGGTTGCCAGTCTTCTACCGTAGCTTTACAGGCATCAGGAGTTATCAGTTTTTGGATTACCGCAATTCCAATGGCTATCGTACTCTGGTGACAATCTACCGTTTTACAACAAAAGAGTAAAAGCGGGTGCTTTGCCACGTCGGTAATATGTGCAATTGCCCAACAATGGCCCACTAAGAGTAAAATTGAAAGTTCGAAAATCCTCATAGATCAATTATAATTGTTGTACCAACCGAGAGATCCATTTTACGTTTAAATGCTGACACCTGATCTGGTATGCGGAAAACTTTTTGGTTAGCAACTTTTCTCAAACCTATTATACACGGATTAATAAATGCTTAAAAAAAGGTTAACAGCTTAACCTCTTTCTCAACAAGACCAGCTATTTCCAGTCATATTCCATTTCATCAAACCCAAAACTACCATTGCCAATCCCCTATGGTTTAACTGTTTTAAATCTGGGAACACTCGAGCTCCTCTGGTTTAGTTTGCACGGTACATTCATAGTAAAGAATGCATCGTGATCATTTTTGCCAGATAGTTTTGACAAAAGTAATGTCATGATGTTTTGTGCAATTTTCTTCAACGGCTGTTCGATAGCGGTCACGGGTGGCGATATATACTCTAATAGTTCAAAATCATCAAAGGATACCAGTGCGATATCATCTCTAATCTTTCCGGGAAAGGTCTTTAAGGAGCGTATACCTTCCATTGTAATGTAGTTCGCTCCAAATATGATCGCTTCGGGATTTTCTGAATCTATAAAGTTCTGAATTTCAGCTACTGTACCCCCAGGTATACTGTAGTTGATTTTTAATACGGATTCATTCCCTCCATCTTCTAAAATAGCCTGACGGTAACCACTTAGCCGGTCGACCATTTGCTGCTGATCCGTTTTTACGGTTATAAAGGCGCAGCGCCGATAACCATTGTCGATGAGATGTTTAGTTGCCCCGAAAGTGCTGGCAAAATTATCAACAAGAACATAATCTGCTGAAACATTCGGCAGGTAACGATCAAAAAGTACAACAGGTGTACCTGATGTGATAAGTGCTTTTATTTCCTGCTCAATACCCTCCGGTGCTGCAATAATATAGCCGTCTACACGCCGTTCGGTAAAAACATTTAAAAGTTCAGAAAATTTATTTTTTTCATTTCCTATACTGCTAAAAAGTATCTTATAACCTTTTGAGGCAGCCACTTGCTCGAGGAAACCAGCGATACCAAAAAAGAAAGGATCAGAAATGTTATCCACAAGAAACCCGATCGTATATGATTTGCCGGTCCTGAGCGCCTTGGCAAAAGAATTCGGACGGAATCCGAGCTGGGCTACCAGATTATTCACCTTTGCAGCTACATCTTTACTGATATGCTTTTCTTCAGATTTCCCGTTTATCACAAATGAAACGGTAGTTGTAGAAATATTGAGCTGACTGGCAATATCTTTAATCGATATTTTTCTTTCCATCGGAACAGTTATATTAGTGATCATTGAATTTACCGTTAAAGAAAATACTTCCATATCAACCCTAAACTGATGAGTTGTTCAATTCTATTTGGTTAGTATCGAGATCAAAAGTATCTCAGCCCAATTAATAAATCATTAAAAAAACATTAAAACCTGTTGTTTTAGAAAAAATATCCAGTAGGGTTTATTTGCCACCGTCATTAATTTGGCGCAGCTTGAAGTGTCATATAAAACATTAATCCAATGGCAGGTATAATAATATCCCTGATTTTTAAAGTCTGAGCAAAGCGTACGTTGCAATTGAACGGCACAAAACCAGGATCAATCCTGATCGGTTTTCGACATAATTATTCTGTTTAGCGTTAAAAAGATCTATACCTACAGGTCGATAAGCAACATTCAAAAGCGCCCTTCGGGCGAGCATCCGCGAGAAATGTAACTCCAACGCTGAAGAAGAACTGATTAAATAAATTGGGCTATTTTATTAAGGTTTTGTTAATGTTTTGTTAGGTCGGACAACCTTTAATTGCATAGATAAAACAGGACGCCTCATTTTTAGCAGACGGCCGGCCTGTGGAATTTACCTAACCTGATATTACATGTTCCATAGCACTCATCCACCTTAAGCGCAGTAGCAGTACCTGCACGCCTACCATGAAAAGGTAAAAAACCAAATATAAATCACTCATTGAGAAACAGTATGAAAAAATCCAAATACTTATTATTGCTATTTTTTCTTTTCCCACTCGGACTGCTTGCCCAGCAGACCATTATTATACGCGGAAAAGTAACTGATGCTTCCGACCGGAAAATTCTGCCCGGCGTTGTTGTTACCTCAAACTCGCCGGCAGGTAAAATCTCTGTAAGCACAGATGCCCAGGGAACATATCAGATTACAGTTCCCGCTAACAGCACCGAACTTAGCTACAGTTTCGTGGGAATGACCACCCATACCGAAAAAATAGGGGGCAGAACACTTATAGATGTTGTTCTTTCTGCCAGCCAATCTGAACTTGACGAGGTTGTTGTGATCGGTTATGGATCACAAAAAAAAGAAACGCTTACGGGATCAGTTGGTAATATCACAGCCAGGGATATCCAGACGACTACTGCCGTCAGTCTGGCTCAGAAAATCCAAGGTAAGGTCGCCGGTCTTCAGATCAGACAGAATGGAGGAGAGCCGGGAACATTTGACAATTCAATAAATATCCGTGGTTACGGAGGAAGCCCACTCTATGTTATTGATGGGGTAGCCAGGGAAGGCGCCGGTGAATTCCAGCGGATCAATCCTGACGACATAGAAAGCATCTCCTTCCTTAAAGACGGCTCTGCAGCCATTTATGGCCTCCGCGCTTCCAATGGCGTCGTCCTGGTAACCACAAAAAAAGGTACCAAAGGTGATGCTGCATTCAACTATAATAGCTTTGTCGGCTTTTCAAGTCCAACAGATGTTCCAAGGATGGCAAATGCTGCAGAATGGATCCAGATGCGCAATGATGCGGCTTTTTTAGGCACGGGCTCGCCTTTCATTTCAAGAGAAGAACTTAATAAATATATAACCGGGGCGCCCGGCTATGAAAGTACCGATTGGTATAGTGAGGTAATGAAAAAATCAGCCATACAGCAACAGCACAACGTGTCGGCAGCTGGTGGAGGAGACAAGACACAATACTTTGTAAGTCTGGGTTATCAGCGCGAAGGCGGCCTGCTCAAAACCGGCGACATGGGTTATTACAAATACAACATGAGATCCAACCTCACCACACAATTGACAAAAAACCTAAAGGCTGAAGTGTTTATTGCCGGCAGATATGACAACAGATTTACCCCCGGAGAAAATTTTTTTAACATTTTTAAGGGTACCCGTGTGACCCTACCAACCGAACGTCCTTATGTTAACGGAAATACAGCTTACCCTTCGATTGTTACGCCATCAAACCAAAACCCGGTTGTACTGGCAGACCGGGATATCACCGGATATAGCGAAAACGTTAACAGGAATGTCCAGTCAACCGTGGCATTGAACTACACAGTGCCTGGCATTGAGGGGTTAAAGATCCGCGCAGCGGCATCGTATGATATGAACAGTTATTCCAACAAGGATCTTTCCAAACCCTATAACCTCTATACTTTTGCCAATGGAAACTATGTAAAACAGCCGCAGCGTGTAGGTACAGGGAATATCTCCAACGTTATCGATAACAACAACAATCTCACACTACAGGGCCAGGTAACCTACAGCAGATTATTTGCAAAAAAACACAATGTAGGGGGAACACTGGTTGTAGAACAGCAACAGGGATGGAGCCGGAATACCCTGGCGAGAAGGTATTATGATTTTTATACCACAGATCAGCTCAACTATGCAGGGCTAAGAACTCCGGAGGCTGGAGGTCTTGAAGGCCAAAGTGCCTATCTTGGATACGTAGGAAGGTTCAACTATGATTATGCGGGCAAATACCTGATTGATTTCGTTTTCCGTCAGGACGGGAATTATGCCTACAAGAACAAATGGGGATTTTTCCCCGGAGCGAGCGCGGCATGGAGGGTATCCGAGGAGAATTTCATAAAGAACAACCTGCCTGTGATCAGCAATTTAAAACTTAAAGCCTCTTATGGTACGGCAGGTGCAGCAAACTCAGTAGCCCCTTTTCAGTATGTACCCGGTTTCGGCACCACAGGAGGTGGCAACTATGAATTCCAGAATGACATCCTTACCACCGGCATTGCAGCCCCTCCGATTGTGAACGAGAACCTGAGCTGGACTAAGTCGGAGTTTATCGACTTCGGCCTGGAACTGGGCCTTTGGAAAAACAAACTTATCTTCGAGTTTGATGTATACCAGAGAGATACCAAAGGAATCGCTGCCACCAGAAACGTATCACTGCCCAATACTTTTGGTGCTACAATCCCATTTGAAAACCTCAACAGTGACCGGGTACGTGGTATAGAATTTTCACTTACCCACAACAGCAATATAGGGGAATTCAGATATAACATTTCCGGGAATTTCAATTATTCCAGACAGATGGATCTGTATGTAGAGGGCTCACCCTTTACAAACAGCTACGACCAGTGGCGCAACCAGAGGGCTTACAGATACCGGGACATCAGTTGGGGTTACACGTATGCCGGCCAGTTCCAGAATAAAGAGGAAATTTTACAACATGCGCTCCAAAATGGTGATCAAGCCAATATCCGCGAACTTCCGGGAGATTATAAATTCCAGGATATCAATAACGACGGGATAATCGATGACCGTGATATGCTTCCGCTGTTTGACGGATCAACGCCTAAATTGTTTTACGGCTTAACACTGAATGGATCCTTTAAGGGATTCGACTTTAATGTGCTCCTACAGGGGTCGGGCAGGTATACTGTAAGGTTTAACGAAGTATATGGCGAAATACTGGCCTTTAGGGGCAATACACCGGCGTACTTTTTCGACCGCTGGAGGCTTTCTGATCCTTATGATATCAACAGCGCATGGATTCCGGGAAAATACCCTGCATCAAGATTTAATGGTGATGTGGGAAGAATTTACACCGAAAGCTCGGTATGGAGAAGAGATGCATCATATGTGCGATTGAAAAGTGTGGAATTGGGCTATACCTTCCGTCCATTGTTTTTTGCAAAAGCCGGAATAAAAAAACTCAGGATTTACGCCAGTGCTTTCAACCTGCTCACGATAACAGATCCTTTTGTTAAAGCATTTGATCCGGAAAGAGCAGAAGGATTGTTTAGTGCAGGGTTAAATTACCCCCTATCAAAAACTTACAACTTCGGTGTAAATCTTAATTTTTAAAAGATACGATCATGAAAAATCAAAAAATACTCATACTTATTGCCCTGCTGCCTTTTCTGCTTATATCCTGTAAGAAGGTGCTTGATCTTAAGCCTACAGACAAATTGCAGCCTGAACAGCTGTTCAGCGATCCCGAGGGTGTAAAGGTGTATATGGCCAACTTATACTACCAACTGCCGATTGAAGACTTTACCTTCTTCAGACAGGGCGTAAATTTCAATGGCGGAGACCCAAACAACGGAGGTTTTGCACCGGCTATGGTTACTGATGAGGCCATGCATACCGAATTTGGTGATTTTATCGGAAACGATGACTTTAAATGGTGGGAACAAGGATATAAATTAATCAGGGAAGTAAACCTGATGATCGATGTGATTCCAACGCTGGCTATTAATGAAGCAGAAAAGAAAGCACTGATTGGCGAAAGCGCATTCATAAGGGCGTATGCTTATTTTTCTCTTGCCAAACGTTATGGAGGTGTTCCGTTGATCAAAGGATCGCAGCCTTATGGCTCGCCAGAATCATTGAAAGTGCCGCGCAGTACAGAGAAAGAAACCTGGGATTTTGTTTTACAGGAATGTGATATCGCGATCGAAAACCTGGGTACCGAAAAAGGAAGAAGGGCAAACAAGTTTACGGCTTATGCGCTGAAATCGCGTGCAGCACTGCATGCAGCATCATTGGCGAAATTCGGTAGCAGGGCACCATTGACCGGTGAAGCAGTTACCAAAAAACTTGTTGGTCTTGATGCTGCCACGGCAGCAGGATATTATGACGCATGTATTAAGGCATCCCAGGCAATAATGACCTCAGGTCAGTACAGTCTTTACAGGCCAAATCCCGCGAACCCTGCCGAGGCGGCAGAAAACTACAGACTAATGTTCGAGAATCCCAATTCGGCACCAGAAGAAGCAATATTTGTAAAAGGGTATGCCCTTCCCGGTACCAGCCTTGGCCACAATTACGATATTTGGTACCAACCTGCCCAATTGGCAAACGGATGGCCACACCCGGGAAGAATGAATCCAACATTAGATTTGGTTGATACATATGAGAATTATGATTCGCCAGGAAAAAGTTCACCAGTAGTAACCACATCCGACGGGGTTGTTGGAGATTACAATGGATATAGTGCTACTAAAGACTATATCAGGTATGACAGTCCGAATGCAATTTTTGCAAACAAGGATGCCAGACTATGGGGAACAGCAGTTTTACCGGGCACATTATGGAAAAACAATCAGATCATTATCCAGGCCGGTTATGTTAAACCTAACGGGGAGGCAGTAATCAGGGTAAAAGATCAGATTACTATCGGAAACAATACCTTCTATACTTATGGTGCTGCCAGTGTTACACAATATTCAGGCTTTGATACCTATGGGGGAAACAATACAAGAACAGGTTTTTCATTTAAAAAGTTCCTGAACCAACAGAAACCTGTAGTATCAGGATGGAATCAGAGCACCACCGATTTTATGGAGTTCAGATATGCAGAGGTGCTGCTGAATTATGCGGAAGCGGTAGTTGAAAGTGGTAGTGGCGATGCGGTGCTTGCAGCAAAGGTGCTCAACGATATCCGGAAACGTGCCGCACACACCACCAACGAGCCCCTGACAGTAGAAAATGTACAGCGGGAAAGACGCGTTGAACTGTCTTTTGAAAACAAACGCTTTTGGGACCTGATCAGAAGAAGAGAATTCCATACCGAGTTTAATAACAGAAGTATGCATACCCTCCTACCACTCCAGGACCTTCGCGCGCTTCCTGCAACAAAGTACATTTTTGTGCGGGTTGTAGTTCCCAATACAAACCCGAGAACATTTGAACCTAAAACATACTACAGGTATATCCCTGGGATTGGCACAAATGGTTTAATTCAGAACCCACAGTATTAGAAAATCATGAAAAAGACCTATATCTATTTTTTATCGGGGATGCTTGCGCTTTCCGCTTGTAAACTTGACAACCTGGAGAAACCTGCGGCAGGTTTATCCGGAAGATTTATTGACACACAAACCGATGAACTGGTTCAGCAGGATATTATACGCGGTACCCAGATTGAACTTAAAGAACACGGTTATGACCCGGTATCATCGCAGTTTCTCGTCGTTAAAACCGATGGCACCTATGAAAACAGCATGCTTTTTGCAAATACCTACACCATACAGCCTGTAAGAGGCAACTTTATCAATGTCGAACCACAGGAGTTTAAGATAGGCCCGGGCTCAACCCTTGATTTTAAGGTTGTGCCTTACATCCGCATCAGGGAGGCCAATATTGTAAAGACCGGAAATAAGGTAATTGCAACTTTTAAAATTCAGCAGAATATAATCAGCAAAGTAAAAAAAATCGGTCTGTATGCCCATGTGGATTCCCGCGTTGGTGAGCCCATGAGACAGGCTGCCGCAGAACGGGAACTGAATGCTGTGACGGATGCAAACCAGGTTTATACGCTGGAGATCGATCTTCCGTCGAACAGCTCGGTACTCAAGCCAGGAAACCAGTATTATTTCCGGATCGGCGCACTGATCGATGCAGCTGAAGCTAAATTAAACTATGCTCCTGCTGTACGCATTTCTATATAACATATCTGGATACCGGCCGGTTAAACAGGCCGGTATCCTAAAAACTAAAATTATGAAAACGAAAAAAATAGGTACCCTTCTGGTTATTTGGGCATTGATAGGATTTTCCTGCTCAAAGAATGATACCGTTGCTGATGATGGCGGTGAAGATCCCGCTCCCCCACATCAGGTAAAAGAGATGGTTTATGATGAGACCGGCTGTTTGTATACCTCTTATAATAACCTCGTAATGGCAGGTTATCAGGGATGGTTTGCCGCCGAAGGTGATGATTCAAACCGTGGCTGGTACCACTACCGCAACGATTGCGGCTTCCAGCCGGGATGCGCAGCAGTAGATTTCTGGCCGGATATGACTGAATACAGTAAAAAATATATTAGCCCCTTCACCTTTGCTAATGGGAATGCAGCCTATCTATACAGTCCTTACGACGAAGAAAGTGTAGATCTTCATTTTAAATGGATGAGGGATTATGGAATTGACGGTGTATTTATGCAGCGTTTTGTTGTAGAAATAAAAGATTCCAATCCCGCGGGCAAGAGGCATTTTAACAAGGTACTGGCAAACGCACTTAAGGCAGCCAAAAAGTACAGTAGGGCTATAGGTGTGATGTACGATCTTAGTGGTTGTACCTCACAGGATATGGCAGCACTGGAGAAGGACTGGGCCGAAATTCAGACCGAATTTAAGCTTTTTGATAACCTCGCTAACCCAACTTATATCAGACACAATAAAAAACCGCTTTTAACGATCTGGGGAACAGGATTCAACGACAACCGGAAATATACCATAGCAGATGTTCAGCAAACAGTATCCAGGTTAAAGGGACCCGAAAAAAAAGTATCGATCATGTTGGGTGTACCTTATTACTGGAGAACCCTCAACAACGATACAGAAAATGCTACGCTTCTGCATACCCTGATCAAACAGGCCGATATCATCATGCCCTGGGCAGTGGGAAGATATGGTTCAGAGAATTACAACCAGACGGCAGGAACGGTTCTGGCGGGTGATATCCAATGGTGTGCCAGTAACAACATCACTTATGTTCCCCTGGTGTTCCCGGGCTTTACCTGGGGAAACCTTAAAAAAGACCCCTCAGTCTATAATTCGATACCGCGCGAACAAGGAAATTTCTTTTGGAAACAGGTTGCCGGAGCAAAGATATCGGGGGCGAAATCCTTATATGTAGCCATGTTTGATGAAATCGATGAAGGCACCGCGATATTTAAATCGCTGAGAGAAAATGAAGTTCCCCAAAACGGGGCAGGAAAGTTTACCGGTATCGAAAATAACCTGCAATCGGATTACTATCTGTGGCTTACAGGTCAGGCAGCCAATTGGTTTCACAATACCGGAAGCTATTCTGTGGAAAAACCCAACAGGCAATGATTCAGGTCAATTAGGATCTTAACAATTTAGAAGCATTACAGTAGCCGGTACAGGTTTTGAACCGGCTACTGTAACATCAGCATTCTTACCTGCCAAATATTATGCAGGAATCTTCGACTGCTGCAGTTCCCTGATCTTTCTTGACCTAATGGAGAGGAACAGACCACTGAAAGCTAATATTAAAAGCAAGGGAATGATCAGTGTTGCCTGTAAAATTTCTGGACCCGCCAGATTTTTAGCTTCTGCGAGCTGTCGCCAGCCCTCCGAGCCTTGAGGAGCATTGATGTAAGCCTCAAGATCTGTACCCGAAGGCAGATGGTTCAATATCAGCCTATCATAAAAGCCACCCATAAAAATTGTATAGACAGATACAGCAAACATCCCTGCCCCTCCGATTAAGTTCAGGCCCAGGGCTCCGGAACGGGGGATATTTTCCGCTACAAAACCGATCATTGTAGGCCAGAAATAACAAACCCCGAGGCCAAATACAACTGCCGCCAAAAACAATGAATTCCCGGTGAAGGTACTCAACATGTAAAGACCTGTTGCTGCAATAACAGATGAAATTAAAAGCACTCCCTGTGGGGAAAAACGCTTCACTATGGGGCCTGCAAATGCCCTTCCAATAACCATGATGCCAGTAGTTAGTGTAAGCAGTAAAATCGGGTTTTCTGTAATATTTTTTAGTAGCATCCCTATCCACTGACCTGTAAACAGCTCGGTTATTGCAGTACCGAACATGCAGATAAACATAAAAATAAAAAGTGGGGAAACTACTGCCCGGTACATATCGCGGGTACTAAAACCCGAACTTACCCGCTCGGTTTTAGGAAAATCCAGCTTTAAAAACAGATAACCGTACAGCAATGTTGGCAACACCATTATACCAACCTGAAACTGCCAGTTTAATCCCAAATACTGAAAGGCAGCAACCAGTAAGGTACCGATTACTATACCCCCGGGAAACCAAAGGTGAAAGTGGTTTAGCTTTGTTGTTTTATTTTCTGTGTAAAGGGAAGCGACAAGTGGATTGCATGACGCCTCAACTGTTCCGTTGGCAATGCCGATCAGCAAAGTCGAAAAAAAGAGCGACCAGTATCCCACCGCGAAAACGGTAAGGCCAATTCCAACCAAATGAAAAACAAATGCGGTAACCAACAGTTTTTTCATCCCGATCAGATCAACGATAAAGCCACCGATGATGATTGCAAGAGGAAAGCCCCAAAAAGCTGTTGCGGTAATGCTGCCAAGTTGTGAGGCATTAAATTTAAATTCAGCGGCCAGCTGGCCCATCATTCCGGCCCTGATCCCAAAAGAGAGGGCGGTTACCAGTAGTGCGAGACAACTGGCTGTAAAAAGCTTCTTTTTTTTGATTTCTTGCATAGTTAATATTTCTAAAAAATAGGTCATGTCCATTGCCCTATGGCTTTGGAGACATACCGATCCTGACATTTTTATTTAATAATTTAAACCCTGTCTGCCTATCCCGGTGCGGGTACGACAGCTTTTGCCTTGTTATAATAACCAAAAGAGGTATTATCTTTCAGCCGGTTGGAAGACACCGCTAATGGATATGCGCGCCGATAATGGCAGGGACCCCGGCAATGGGAATGTAAGATATTCATAGTCGATTCGATATTTAGTTAGAAACCAATACGAAAATCGAATATCACAGATAAGAAAACCTTAATTTTTCCTTAATGACAGTTCATGAACAGAACTTTAATAAATTTACCCGCCAGAAAATCTGACTTTTATCCCATGTGCAATCTGCTGGTTGTAAAAGGTTATTAATAGATGTCGTCAATATTAGAGCTGAGCACCTGAGAGAAACTTTTACCAAAATCTTCCCCATAAAGCAGGCGGTATTCTCTAGAGAAATTTTCGAAAGTATTTTTGGATTGTGAATGTTTACCCATATGTACAAGTGCTTTGCATTTGATAACCATTGCCTCTTCGTTAACTGAATCAAAGTAGAAAATATAATTGGCAATTTCAATCAATAGTTCCGGATCACTCGCAATGGTGATGGTACCGGCATAATGCAGATAAGTATCAATGATTTCATTTGAAATTTCCGCCTTAAAACTATCAATCCATTCATAACCAACAGTTGAAAGGAAAGAACCCCTCTTTATAATCTGGGCGAGCCGCATAATTTTGTCCTTATCTAGCTGGGCCTTATTTTTTATAATATCCACATATTGCTGATAATCAATGTAGGTTTCGGCGGTATCAAACTTGATGCGCCAGTACCCTGTTTCCTTTGACACCTTGCAGTTGTCCATCTTTTCCAGGATCACCTTAAGTTTAGCAATATTTACAGATCGGTTATTTTGAGCACTTTCGTTAGATTTATCAAACCACAACAGTTCTTTAAGCCTGTCTGAGCTGATTCCCCTTTCCCATCGGATGGTATAGAGCAGTATAACCAAAAACAACTCTTTAATCAACGGGGTAAACTGTTTGGTGATTTCATTCCCGCCATTATCGAATACCTGTAAGTCGCCAAAAAGAAACACTGCGCTTTGCGGAAGAGATTCTGATTTGTCAGCAGAAATATTTATTTGTGGCAACATCTGCACAGCCTCTGCCGGCCCATCAACGGATACAGGGAGTACAATTGGCTTTCTGACACGGAAAAAGAAAATTAAAAACAAAAGACAAAGCGTAAAACCCGCAGAAAGCCAATACCAAAAATATGGATGGCTGGCAAATAATTTATCGGGAGAATCCAGCGGAAGTGCGTTCAGGGAATAAACATTAACATGCGTAACATCAATGCTATCCCTAAATGTTGTCACAGCAATCATTTTTTTCGATGCAGGACTATAATATAGATCCGCATAAGAATTTATATCATGGAACTGAAAAGGGATTTTGCTGCCCATAAATTTATAGCCCGGTTTTTTAAGGGAACCGGAAATGAGCTGCAAACGCGAGTTGTATTTATGCCTAGGAAATACCAAACCATAAAAAGTCTGATCTTTTTGATTGATTACCAGCGAATTCGCAAAAACAAAATCTTCCCCATTAATGTTAAAATCATAAATCTTTTTGATCGTTTTCCTATGTACATCGAAATAAAGAAGATCATAAATATTTTGTGGACTTAACATCTGCTTCCCGGTAGAACTGCCATAGCCACCAATAATATAGGCTCCATTACCACTTTTACCAAGTGCTGCAAGGTACCTGGGTGTATATACATCTCCTTTAAATTTCTCATCCTTCCATTCTCCGGAAGGGAAATGGTAGCGCTGGATCTGATTTTTAAAAATAAAATGGCCATACCCACCAAAAATATAAAGTGATGAATCGGCCCTGGAATAAAATTTGTTGAACTGCCAGAAATCGGTTATCGGCGTCTCAATGTAGTTTTTTGACCATGTCCTTTTTAGGGTATCAAAAACCGTAACTGTTTTCTGATCTACATAAAAATTGAATAACCGCCCGGTAACCTCATCATACAGGGAGTGGTTCCCTCTGAGCAGGGTTAACCTGTTTTTGTACGCAACAGCTTTTATTTTGGAATCTACTACAGAAAAACTCTTCAACGAATCTTTTTCTACAATATAAACCACTTCCTTTTTGGGATTAAAAGTAACACTGGCAGGCCCTTTGGCGGTAAAGCTTCCTATACGCTGCCATTCATAATGCATTTTTTTTATCCATAACGGTCTTGTGGCCAGGGCATCTTTGCCGTTAACCCTGTCGGTTACCACAGTTCCATCATACTGATCCAATGGCCAGTTTGATACAATTTTACCACCCTGCTCAACCTGGATATTACGTATCTTCATAGGCGGGTTGTCGGATGTTTTAAACTTTTCATCCCGATTGGCTCCAAAAAGAACCCTCATACGGTCACCGGCCTGGATTTTGAAAGGAGTACTCCCTTTGTAGGCCCCGGAGGTTAAAGTGATTTTCTGCCTTTCAAAATCAAAATCGAGCTTTATCCTGTTCCACGAACCGAACAATAAATTGGGTTTTATATTAAATGCGATTTTGGAAAAGTCACTGCCCGACACGAGCTTAAAATGGTCTTTTTCTTCAAAGATATAATCATAAATGAGATCGATATTCTGGGTATCGTTTACTACAATGCGGAAGATGTATCCGAAATAATCATCCCTGCCCGGAAAAAAATTCAGATCAAAAGCAAGACTGAAATCCTTATCAAAAGAGAGGGCCCTGCCAGGACTGAGGTCCAGACTTGTTCTATGGTCCTGTACAACTTCATGACTAAAAAAACCAAGGCCATGTGACTGTGAGAAGCTTTTGTTACAGTAGAGAATAAGGTAAGTAAGAAAAATGGTTAGATAGTATCTGGTTTTCATTTACCAACGTTACGAATATTATATAAATATGTCAATGCTTTTTAGCATTAGAAAAGCAAATTAACGCCACTTCCTTTCCTGTATTTACAAAAGCTACATCAGTACCTACAATCCCTACGCTGTTTTTTATTCAGGCAATCATTGTGATATTGCCAATTTAATCTTCTCACCTAATACCGATACGTTGTCCTGACTAATATTATCATTAACGAGTATCATGATTCCCATTTTTTCTTCAGGATAGACGATGCAAAGTGTGCTAAATCCGATTCCCGTACGGCCACTATGATAAAGTGATCGTTTCCCGTTTTTATAACTGATCATCCAACTTAAGCCAACACCAGTGCTGTCCGATTGGTGAAAAGTACTTTTATGTGATAATTTAATCGCGGGGTCAGTTTCTTTCACAATTGCGATTACATATTTCAGCATATCCGACATCGTTGAATTCATGCTTGGACCTCCGGGATAAAAAAGGTTGGTATTAATCTCATTTGTATGGGCAACCGTAAGATCGTACCATTGTACAGGCCTTGATGCATCTTTATATCCCTGGATAAAACGGCTTAGTTGGTTCAACGGAACTTTAGTTCGGGTATCATAAAGATCAATATGGGTTTTCAGATAATCTGTCACTAATTGTTCATAGGGCTGATGGTAAATGCGTTCAAGTAAAAGGATAAGTATTGTCATGGCGTTACCATTATAATCGTACTTGGTACCAGGTAAAGATTCAATCTGGAAATGATGCATATCCTTCATCAAAGTATCCTGGTTGTACATTGCAAAAAAATCAAGTTGTTTGGGCAGACTGATGTTCTTTATACTATCCATAATTTTCGCCGGAAAATTCCGCGATGACTTTGGCAGGCCAGAGGTATGGTTAGCCAGGTCAATTAACCTTATAGGGTGGCCTTCGTACTGTAAATTAGGATATTTTCCCGGGAGGTATTTACGGATATCGTCTTCCAGATTTGCCTTTTTTTCTATTACAGCTTCTGCAAGCATAATTCCAATGAAGGTTTTAGCAACAGAACCTAAATTAAATAACTGATCCGCCTTGATCAGTTGACCTGCCCCCTTTCTCGATTCACCATAGTTGTAAAATAAATTCTGTCCGTTATTGTAAATTGCGATTGAAAGACCAACGGTTCCCGGATTAGACATATAACCGGCCGCGGCTAACTGTATTGCCGTATCCAATTTATTAGAGAGACGGTTATCGGTGAGCAGTTTTCCGGATTGTGACCAACATGTAAGATGAGATAAGCAAAGTATAATTATGCTGAAAATAACTAATGATTTTAGTTTCATATAGAATTTTATACTATGATGCATAACAAGGTACCTTGTTACACACCCCAGTACAAAATATGCAAAGAAGTTTAATTATTTTTTTATTTAGCTCTCCGAATTCTGAGCCCCAAAAGCCCAAATAACCTATCGTGCGTTGAGCACAAAGCTAAAAAAGGGAGAAAAAATATAGGATGGAAACAGCAAACAGGATAATAAAAACCAGATCGATTCTGGCAATCTGCTTTTGCTTATTCCGAGTCCTTACGACAAGATCAATTACAAAACCAACAAATAAAAAAACCAATATCAAAGTAAGCAATATGGCCATACCCAATCCAACATCAGTTGGATGTTCTTTCATCCTGTTGGCTTTATATGCGATTTCCGAATAAACGTACCATCCCAACAACGGAATTGCAACAACCGCGATACGCAGAACTAAATGCTTGATCAAACTCATATACTTGATTTAAAATAAAACGAAAGGTAAACTGTTTTTTTTAAACACCAGCCATAGCTGATTACCCCTTTAACTCATTTTTTTGATCAAAATGGTGGATATAGACCAGGGTTGTAAAACCCGTGTCGTGCCTTTCATTGAAGATAACAGGGTGTCATCTTATAATAAAGTAATGTTTTGTGAAGACCTGATTTTTACATTCGGAATACGCCCAGCATCCTCCTATCAAGAGTAATCGTTCACTAATGAGGTCAATCTTTTCATAACTAATTTTAAAATGTCAGGAGAAGTGCTTCTCCCAACATTTATTTTATTACTTTAGTGCTTCAGCACCGGCAGTGGCCACTTCGTGATCCTGGTCAACAGTCCCACCTGAAACTCCGATGGCACCGATTATCTGACCGGTTTCATCTTTCAAAACCACGCCACCCGGAAATGTGATCAAGCCGCCATTTGAATGTTCAATATTGTATAAAGGCTGTCCGGGTTGCGAAAGCTTTCCAATTTCACCCGAATTCATATCAAAAAACCTGGCAGTCTTGGCTTTTTTAATGGAAATATCTATTGATCCCAGCCACGCATTGTCCATTCGGTGAAATGCTTTTAAATTGGCACCTTCATCCACAACAGCAATGTTCATGGGTACGCCAATTTCTTTCGCTTTGGCTTTGGCTGCCGAAGATAATTTTTCTACGATTTCTAATGTTAAGCTCATATTTTTAATCTTGATTAAATGTATTTGATTAACATCGCTAAAAGTATTATTGTTCTGGTACACAAAGTTTTTTGTTATTCCCTATCAGAATATCCGATAGCAGCATTACCAGAAAGGTATCAAGCGTTAATGACCGGTAAAAATTTAACATACAGCCATTTTATGATTAAAATCAGCCCGACTGTTATATTATTTTGTGTTCCACTTAAATAATCTTATTCCGATACCGGCAAATAACAGAGCATAGCCGATAGATATAAGTACTGCGGTACTGGTAGCAGAAGACCATGTTTGAGGAGCCATACTGGTAGCCAGCATCATTTTCACGGCACCATAGGGAGAGTAATGTATATATATTTTGACCTGTTCTCCAAGGGTACCCAATTCGCCGAACATGCCCACCATAATGAAGATAAAATACACCATCCGGGTAGTGGCATTAACAGTTTCAGGATTTTTGATCAGGCCAACGATCAGCTGACCTAGTGACAGATAAACCGCGCCGCCCAAAAAAGCCACAAAAAACGTGATTACATAGCCTCCAATGGTTAAGGTAACACCATCATACGTTTTACCGATAATAAAGATCAGTAAAGTGAGCAGTATAATCATAAAGAGCTGTATTGCCAGTCTGCTGGCCATGATAGCCCAGGTGGGCACCGGCGCAACCCTTAGCCGTTGGAATATCCCTTTATCCCTGTCTCTGGCTATCGTAATGGAATATCCCATCAACCCTATTGCCATTAAACCAAATGTAATGGCAGATGAGAGCGCATAAGCGCCCCCTAATTTAGGGATAAGCGGTTTCCATGATATTAAAATAATGACCGGCACAAGAAGCGCCAGAATAGCGGAGCGGCGGTTAGCCCTTAGCACAGCAAAATCCGCCTTTAGTAATGCCATCAAGGCTGTAGTCGTTTTAGGAATTGATACCGACATCTGAAAAGTTTTAGGCGCGCACTTCGCGGCCGGTTAATGCAATAAACACGTCTTCCAAAGTAATTTTTCCACGGCGGGAAACAGCAATAACCTCTGGGTCATTACCGTGTTTGTTTATCAGCGCCTGAGGTTCATCAATACTAATAATTTTACCGTGGTCAACAATAGCGATGCGGTCGCATATGGCTTCAGCTTCCTCCATTGAATGGGTAGTCAATAAAACAGCATGCCCACTTTTACGGATCGCCTCGATACGTTCCCACAATTGCCTGCGCGACTGCGGGTCGAGCCCTGTAGTTGGTTCATCCAGCATCACCAGGCGTGGATTGTGTATGGTGGATATGATCAGCGACAAGCGTTGCTGCTGCCCGCCGGATAGTTGGGCAAACCTTCTATGAGCAGCATCTTCCAGCTGGATTTCCTTTAAAACCCGGGCTATCCCATTTTTGTCCAACGGCACACCATATATACCCGAAAACAGCTGTAGTATCTGAACCACGTTCAGCTCAGGCTGAAAGGTGGTTGACTGTAACTGTACACCCATGGCCGCACGGGCATGCAGGGGATCCTGATTAACATTGTAACCATCTACAATGATCTTACCTGAAGAAAACCTCACCAGGCCCTCAATTGCACTCAATGTACTGGTTTTGCCAGCGCCGTTAGGACCAAGCAGGCCGAAAATTTCTCCAGGCAAAACGCTAAAGCTAATGTTTTTCACCGCCTCGAAGTCCCCATAGCTAACGGAAAGATTTTCAACATTTAAAAGGCATTGACTGATGTCCATATCTCAAAGATATAAATTTAGGTGTTATTCGATAATCTTGTTCTTAAAAAGCCCAAATATTCAGATCCGGCCTATGTATCCGGCCAGTTTTGTGGGTCTCGACTTCTCCTGTACAGTAAATAATGATCTCAAATCATTCTTCTATTGAAAAAAATGCAACAGTTTTTTGACTGACAGTTACGCCATATGTTCCCTCAAAGAAGAAGCCGTGTAAGAATCTTTTATTTTTAAAAGTGCTTTTACCGTGCCTGTAAATAAAACGTTTCCTCCATATTTCCCGGCTCCCGGTCCAATATCGATAATCCAGTCGGCCTGGGCAATAATGTCCATATTATGTTCTATTACAATTAAGGTATTGCCTTTATCCACCAGATCATTGAAAAAGGAAAGTAGTTTTTGGGTATCACTTGGGTGTAACCCGGTGCTGGGCTCGTCTAAAATGAGTATCTTGTTGGTATGATTAAGCTCTTTAACCAGCTTCAAACGCTGTCTTTCTCCACCCGAAAAGGTATCCAACCGCTGTCCCAGGGTCAAATAATCTAACCCCAGTTTAATCAAAACACCCAGATCTTTAAACTCTTCATCTTTAAAGAAAACATCCGCTTCCACAACAGTCATCTCCATTACTTCCGAGATATTTTTTTTGTGATATGTATATCTTAAAACCTTTGGATCAAAGCCAGTACCCCTACATACCTCGCAGGGTTGCTCAATATCGTCCATAAAAGCCAGGTCAATTTTTTCGACGCCTAAACCCTTGCAGTTTTGGCATGCACCTCCACTGTTTCTGCTAAAAAGTTTATCCGGAACATCATTAGCAATAGAAAAAAGTTTTCGCACCCTATCGGATAAATGTAGATAGGTCAATAAACTTGATCTTGCACTGGCAGTAAACATAGATTGATCGATAATAGTCACATTGTGACAAAAAGTGGGCAATACCCGATTAATCAATGTACTCTTACCAGAGCCTGCAACCCCTGTAATAACCGTCATAATACCTGTTGGCACCTTTACATTGATATTTTTAAGGTTGAATAGGTCCGCATTCTTGATTTCAATATATCCACTGGCATTGCGCGGTGCCTGGTTAAGTTCTGGTTTTTTCGAGAAATAAAGACCTGTTTTTCCTTTTGACTGTTTAATACCATCAAAACTACCTTCATAAACGATTTCACCGCCGTTTTTTCCCGAACCAGGACCCATATCAATAACCCAGTCTGATATTTTGATCAGATCGGGATCGTGTTCTACAAGGAGTACGGTATTGCCTTTATCCCTAAGTTGCCTTATGATTGATGCGATATTGTCAAGGTCTTTGGGATGCAGTCCAATGCTGGGCTCATCAAAAATGTAAAGCAGATCAACCAGGCTATTGCCCAGATTCTTTACCATTTTGATCCTTTGTGACTCGCCGCCCGATAGCGTATCTGTTCTTCTATTCAGCGTAAGATATTGCAGGCCAATATTGATAATGTTCTGTAGTTTTTTGGAGAGTTCGTCCAAAATAGCCCCAAATGGTTTTGATTGTAACGCTTTGATAAAAACCAATAATTCATCAACAGGGAGCGCCGTGCAATCTGCGATATTTTTACCGTTGATCTTGCAGGATAATATCTTTTTGTTCAGCCGTTGTCCATAGCAAGAGTTACAGGTCTTAGTGGTAATCACATTCTTCAGCGCATCCGCCCGGATCAGGTTTTCCTTTGAGTTTTTTTTAAGAAATGCTTTTTCAATCCTTGGCACAAGCCCCTCGTACTTCATTGTTTTTCCCCATTTTTCGGAGGCATTTTTAGGCTTATGCGCAGATTTATAAAGCAAATTTTCCCATTCATCATCTGTAAAATCCCTTAATTTTTTATCGTTGTCGAAATATCCCGAATAAACATATCTTGTCCAACGCCAGCCACCGGGCTGAAAAGTAGGGAGTTTTATAGCTCCCTCATTCAACGACCTGTTTTTATCTATTAAAGCATCGATCTTAACCGTCTGCACAAATCCAAGGCCTTCACAGGTTGGGCACATGCCCTGGGGATTGTTAAATGAAAATACATTGGAATAGCCAACAAAAGGTACGCCCATTCTGGAAAAGAGCAGGCGAAGAGATGCATATACATCAGTTGCCGTGCCAACTATGGATCTTGCGTTGCCTCCCAGTCTCTTTTGGTTAATGATAATAGGCACATTCAGGTTTTCAATTTTGTCAATATCAGGAATTCCGTAATGCTGTAAACGGTTTCTGACGAAACTGTTCTGCGTTTCGTTAATCTGGCGTTGCGCCTCAGCGCCAATGGTTTCAAATACAAGGGAAGATTTACCAGAACCGGAAACACCGGTAAACACGGTAATTTTATTTTTAGGGATTTCCAGTGATATGCCCTTAAGATTATTCTGTCTTGCATTAGTGACGATTATCTTTTTCATCGACTTTTACTCCTTTTTTAATGAATAAACAAGTTAGATATTTTTGATCAAGCTATAATTATTCCTGAGGTATTGGTTGAAAATTTCAAGGTACCAAATTTACCCCTACTAAAACAAAACCTTCAACAATACAAGCAATCCTGCCGTCAAAGCACTTAAAAAATTTACCACATCATTCCCGATCAAGCCCTTCCTTTCCAGCAATGCCCCCAATACAGAATCCGTCAGATTACCTGCTGCACCCGCAAAAACAATAAAAAGAAAGCCCATATTCCATCCAAATCCTAAGCCATAGAATACAGCAATAACACAACTGCCCGCAATTCCGATCAGCGTTCCTTCCAAACTGATCACCCCATCCATTCCGCATCGGTCAGGTTTAAACGTTATGATATTAAAAAAACGCCTACCGTAAACCATGCCCAGCTCCGAAGATAACGTATCGGCCGTAGCCGAAGCAAAAGCAGCAGCCATCACCAATAACATCAAATCGCGTAGCTCAGGAAAAAACACAAGCACCAAACCAGCAATTGCCGGAACACCGGCATTGGCTAAAACCTGCAGCGAAGTACGTCCTTTTTTAGTTTCCTCAACAGGCTCAAATGCCCGCTTTTTATGTCCTTGCCATGAAGTCGCAACAGACCCCAAAATAAAAAATGTAGTCATCATTGCAACACCAGTATAACCCGCAGCTAGGTAAATGATACACGCTACTGCCCCACCAGTAAAAGCAGCCGGAACGGTCAGCTTTTTCGCCAGTATGGCATAGGCCATCCCCGCAAAAATGATCAGGGGCAAAAAGATACTGCTATTGGACATGTTGAGAAAGAAATTCATTACCGGATATTACAATCCAAATTTATATTTTTTTCCTGCATTAAAATATTCAGCCGGTAGTGCCAACTCGCGTACAACAATTGACCATACTAATTACCTAAGCCAGCAGAACCAAAAAAATAATAATTATTACCTACAACAATATGATTATAAAATACCTAAAAAAATAAGACTGTGATAATTTCACCATCCAGAGCAAATTACAAATACAAAATACGGGTAGCTAAAATTCAAATCGCTGAGGTATGGAAAATCATTAAAGTTTAGCGAACTTGCTAGAGGATTTTTCAAGATGACTATGTCAGATTCACTAATCAACATATTTATACAAAAAAATGAAGATCAACATTTATGAAACTTTTGTTATTCGGCCTACTATTTATTTTTAATGTGATCATAAGCCCTGCCCTCTTTGCTCAGGAGCTATACAGCATTTCAGGAACAGTAATGGATGATGACAACAAACCTTTACAAGGTGCCACAGTATTTATCAGTGGTGCTCAGAAAATTACAGCAACAGACGCCACAGGCCATTTTTCATTTGCGGAGATGCAGGCCGGGAACTATATTATTTCCACAAAAATGCTTGGATATAACAGCCCATCCCTGGCCATGACTTTACACGATAAGTCTGTTAGCGTGTTGATCAAACTACAGATAAAATCCATCACCCTCGATGAAGTTAACATCACAACGGATAAGAACCGAGCGCGTTACCTCAGTATATTTAAAGCGCAGTTCTTGGGAAAATCAGCAGATAAAAAATGTTTTATCGTCAATCCGGAAGTGATCTCCTTAAATGGCAAGGAAACCAATCCCAATAATCTGACATTGAAAGCGGAAGCTGACGAGTTAATCATCATTGAAAATAACCTATTGGGCTACAGGATAAAATACCTCCTACGTTCGTTTGAATACAGCACAAAAAGCCGTATCACTTCCTTTGACGGCGACAGCAGTTTTGAAGAAATGGAAGGCACTACAGAACAGCAAAAAATTTGGGAGCAAAATAGGTTGAATGCATATTTAGGTTCTTCCATGCATTTTTTAAGATCAGTATATGCAAATACGCTGCTGGAGGAAGGCTTTGTTGCAAATCAGATGGTCAAGAGCAGCAATATATTCGACCCGAAAGCCTACATGATCCCCACTCCGGTGAAACTAAGCAAATTTGTCAGCAAGTTGGATAGTTCCTTTGTATCCTACAAATTTAATGCGCTGAATATTAGCTATAACCCAGACAAAGCCATACGATTGAAAAAACAGTTACCAGAAACAGCTGAAATAGATCTGAAGATATTAAATGACAAAATGCCCAACGAGATCGGGTTCCCGGCCGTTGATGCAAGCGGAAAAAATTCTCAGTTATTATTGTATTTAAAAGAAGCGCTGATTGATGAAAGAGGAAGTGTATATACAGGTTACAAAACCTTTCTAATCAGGGGCTATTGGTCTGAAAAACGCCTGGCAGACCAACTGCCTTTTGAATATTTGCCACCAGACATCAAAAAATAGCTTCCTGATCATTTTTACGATATCGAAAAAATAACACTACTCTTTTTGCGCGAACCGATAGATAGGCATTTTCCGTTTGACCGTAGTTACTTTTATTCCGTAGTGTTTAAGCGACATGGTCAGAGTCGACAAGTTATCGTATTTAATGGTCATCGAAAACTTTTTACTGAGAACAGCATCGTTCTGGACAACTACAACTTTTTTAGCCTTTTCCTGGATCAGTCTTACCAAATTGGAAAAATCATCGTGTTCAATTGCTGCATAGCTGTCTGAATAAGAAGATCGTGATATGTGGGCCAGAGAATCGGAAGCATATTTCTCCAATAAAGCCCGGTTTTCAACCTCTAGCGCGATAGCGTCCACAACACTATCCTTAACCACATACTTCAGGTTTAGCTGATGCAGGATGGTATCGAGTACATTCTTTTTATCATTCTTCAATGCACTCTTGTAACAATAAGAAATACACGATTCCTGCATTTTTTTCGGTATCACGATCTGGGTAGGGCTAACATCTAAAAGTGTAGAAATTCTTGGGACAAGACGATATCCTATAACTACCTCTTTGTAAGGAAACTTTTTGCTTCCTCCTCTTAACCTGACAGAACCAAGAGGTTTTGTAGTAACTGGACCCATGCTAAAATATTCCTGTATGCCCGCATCCTCAAAATAAACGGTATAGCGGTCATCAAGTTCATTATATAATTTATCTACATCATCTGATTGGGATTTCTCCTGTTTTTTTTCAGTGCCTACCTGTGTTCCAGCCAGAATATTTTTGATGATTTCACTATTGAGGGATCCTGAATGACCGAACCATCGGATTTTATTTTTGTTATCAATAATTACACAAAAAGGGATAGTACTCGCCTTAAAGCTGTAGGATGTCTGCCTGCTTGTGTCGGTAACGACAATAGCGCCAAAGGGAATACGTTTTAGTAAAGGCATCACTTTCGACACCTTTTCATCCGTCAGGGCTAAAAACACTAGATTGGGGTTTGACTTATGTTCCTTAACCATCTGATTGAAATGGGGAACGGTTTCCAGGCAGGGTGCACACCAGGTAGCCCAAAAATCTATCACAATAAATTTGCCCGCCAGTGCTCTGGATTTCGGTACATTTTTCAGCCAGTTGGTAATCACTATTTGAGGGGCATCTTGTCCAACCTTAAGCTGCGCGTGGACACTAAAATTTGTTAGAAGGATTAACACTATTACTGAAAGATATTTCTTAAGCATATTTAATCGATGTTGTTTAATTCTATATGAATAACGGGAGAATAGTACCCATTTCTGTCTACTGATGGATAGATGCCCGATTAGTTCCTTTCTTTAAAGTGATATACGGGCATTTTCTTTTTAAGGACTACTACTTTTATTCCGTAAGATGCCAACGATTGAATTAAATCTTCCTCACGATCAATTTTGACCGTTATTGACATTTTATCCTCAAAAATATGATCCTGTTTAAAAAAAACAGGTCTTTGAAATTTATCTTCAACTAATTTCACCAACTTATCAAATTTTTCGTGATCAATGCCAATATAACTTTTTGACCACGAGCTATGTCCAACCTCTGCAGTTGACAATCCAGACGCCGTGAACTTGCGCAACAGTTCTTTATCTGAAACTTCAAACTGAAAAACCTCTATTAAACTGTCGGTAACAACGGGTTTCAGATTGAGTTCATCGAGAATTACGCCAGACACCTGCTTCGTAGCAGTTTTTTTTTCACTTTTATAACAATAAGAAATGTAGGATTTGGAAAACTTTTCTGGTAAAATAATCTGGCTTTCTGAAACATCAAAAAGCGCAGCCAAACGATGGGCAAGACCATTACTGATAATCATCTCGTTATACGACGAGTTACTCTTGTTTAAAAAAGAAGAAGGGTTGCGGCTGAACATCGATAGTGTCATGCTAAAATATTCTTTAAGATCCTTATCATTAATGTAAGTGGCGTATTTTGTTGTTAGTGAAGAGTACAATTCATCTACTTCTTTTGCAACCATCAATGCTTTTTTCTCAGGAGATAGTGGCACAGGTTTTTCCTCGATGATTGCCTGAACCATCTCATTACTTAATTCGCCAGGATTACCTACCCACCTTACAATCCCGGTGTCATCTATCATCACGCACAAGGGAATAAACTTGACTTTAAAATCATCAAAGGTCTGCCTGGAAATGTCGGTGACTACAGCAGCCGAAAACTGAACTCTTTTTAACAGCCAGTTTACTTTCTCTTCCTTTTCGTCGGTCATTGCCAGAAACACCAGATTTTTATTCGTAATATTTTTTGCAACTAAATTATTGATATGTGGCACAGTTTCCAGGCAGGGTGCACACCAGGTAGCCCAAAAATCTATCACAATAAACTTATTCTTTAAATCTTTTATTTCAGGAACATTTTTAATCCATGAGGTAATCTGAATATGGGGTGCCTGTTCGCCAACCCTAACCTGAGATCGACCAATAAATGGAAAAAGAAATACAAAAGCTAAAAAAAATACATACCTGAGCATATCCGGCATTTTAAGGAATGGAAAATAAAAAAATTCAGCAAAATTACATCGTGCTGCATTCTGCACAATCTTCAAAACCAGGATATCTCCAAATCAAACAGACTTATGATTAAGTTTACTTGCCATTTAATCATAAACTCCTATAGATTCAACACCAGTAATAAAGAGGGTACCAACAATAAACTTAAGCAATAAAACCCATAGCACAAATAATAACGCTCTAACGAAAACCAATCCTCCACAAATTTGTATTAGGATAAGTTAAAACAGAAAACATGGAAAAATTACTTCTTTCAGAAAACGTAAAACGGTTTATAGATTACGCTATTGATACGGTTAAAACGATGGATGGTGCGCCAGAACACAGTGAACAGGAAAAAGCAGTTGTAACTGATAGGATTTCAAAACTTAAAGTTTATCTGAACGATGTAGAGCTGGCTTATCTGGAAAATGCCCCGGAGCGTAATTCCTTAACTATCGATCCTGAATATATTGCAGAAACAGGGCATAGTTAATTTCCAATTGCCTTTTAGAAATTAATTTTTTAATCTTTATGAACGCTTAAGTTTGCCCTTATGAAATATATGTTGATGATGGCTTCGTTATTCTTGATACCCCACCATGCCCAATCACAAGTGGAACCGGTGCGGACAGGTTGGCATCCTTTTACTATCCAATGGATCAGTTTCAACAAAAATACCCCTGGAAAGGTAAATATCAAACCTGTAGGCAAAGACGAGTACAGTATCGAAGGAGCGCAAAGGGATCCGAATACCCTGGAGTATGTAACGATAAAAGGCACTTTCCTTAATCAGGGGCGTACGCTTAAATTCAATGGAAAAATTGTGTCCAAAATCGATTCCAACAATAACGGACAGCCCTGCGAACTCACTGGTCTTTTCATTTTTAAGGCCAGCGGGGTAAGAAAATATTGGCGGCTGCAGCAGATGCTCAATTGCGATGGCGAAACCACCGATTACATCGACATCTTTTTTTAACATTCAAAAATGGCATATTAGCTGACCTAAAACCCACCCTTTTTTATCTGATAATGGCCATTGGTAAAAGACAGAACTTTTACCAATGGCCATATTTACTTTAGGTTACTTAAAGGGAACCCGATTACCATCATAAAACTATTTACAATTTTGATCATTCAAATGGTTCCAAATGCCGCTCATCACTCCAGGTGCATTTACGGCATCATTGTAAACATTTACAATGACATCACCGCAGGTAAGATGGAAAATATACGCGGTTGTTTTTCTTCTTGAGGTTATATCTCCTCCAGCAGTTTTACCGGCCGGTGCCTTTTCGAATAACGGTTTCTGTGGCTTGCCCATTGAAGTTAGAGTACTAAAACCCATTACGGTGCATACCAATACAATAAATAAACGTTTCATATTTTTCTGATTTACTGGTTAAAAATTATGTTTTTCAAAGGACAGATGGCCACTGTTTTCACCAGTGAATTTCAGGAGAAAAAGACCAGGGAAAAACAACTAACCCACATTCGGTGGATTTCAGCTGATATCCGTTGGGAAAAGAGGAAAATCTGCAATACATGAATGCGGTTCAACATCCGTTTGGTTTGTCCGCAGAATCAGCGGATATGGATTCAAACCTGCCGAATATCGAAACAGCCTTCTCCATTTCCCTGGGGATCGATATATTTAGGCCTGAAAGTTACCTTTGCTTATTTAACAGATTTTACCGCTCATGAATATCCTTTACAGACACGCTTATTTTTTAGCCGTTCTACTGTCCGTACTGTACCTGGCAGGCTGTAATGAAAACTCCCCAAAGCCAGTTACAAAGGCGACCAAACATATCGCTACAAAAACACCGGAAGCGTATATATCAATGATTATTTCGCTCGATACATTAGCCCCTACAGCTTTTAGCAGTGCAGTGCTTAAGTACGACAGTCTCCTTTCTTTAGACAACGGCAAAGAAAAAAATCCATTCTACCATTACTTTAGGGCAAGAAAATTTATTCTGGAAAAGAAAAGAGATAGCGCACTCTCGGAATATGGTCGCATGAAGGCCTTAAAAAGCGGTGATGAAACCGATCTGTTAAAATATCAGGCTATCTATACCCGGATGCTGGGCAATGGCTCCATGGTTGAGGCACCATTGATGAACAAAATTTTCGCAGGGTTAAAAACCTGTGAGCATGTTGGCAGCCGCCTCACTTACCGCTACTATGACCTGGTGGCACAGGCCTATTTCCAAAATCACAACAACGAAAAATCACTCGAATATTCTGCTAAATATTTTCAGGCCCACCCCTTTAAAAACCACACGGTAATCAAACAGCGCTACTTTGACATCTCATTTTTGCTGGCCTCACGCCTCGAAAACTATAAAAAAATGGCCTATTATAACCAACAGGCCCGCACGCTGGCCAGAAGCATTGGCGACAGTCTTGCCCTTGCGCGTACCTACGACAATCAGGCACAGGTTTATAGCATGAAAGGCCTGAACGCCAAGGCACTGGAATGTAGCCGGATATATTTCGGTTACCTCAAAAAAACCAATAACCTAAACGACATCGCCTATAATAATCTTGCTACAGCATTTTCCAGAAACGGCCAGGCAGATTCTGCAATCTTCTACTACAAGGCCGGTATTGCCATGGAACAAAAGGATCCTTCCGGAAAAAGAAAAACAGTTCCTTATGAGGGACTCATAGAGGCCTACAAGCTTAAAGGTGATTATAAGTCTGCATTGCTGGCAGCTGATTCACTTTACACGATAGAAACGAGGAACAACCGGGCGATAGAAGCGGGCAATATTGCGTTGATGCATGAGAAGTACGCGGTGGAGAAAAAGGACCGGAGCATCAAAGAGCTCAATGGGCGCAACCAGCTCAACGAGCAGATCATTAAACAGCAGCGCTGGTCTTTTTTTCTTTTGCTGATCATTTTTTTAGCTGCTGTTTCCATGTTTATAGTGATCTACCGTCAGCTTCGTTTAAGAGACAGGAACAAACTGCTTGCATCCGAAAATCAACGTTTACAGATGGAGCAGAAATTATTGCAGGCGCAGCTCAACCCCCACTTCATATTTAATGCCATTGCCAATCTTCAGGGGCTGATTTCTGCCGGCGACACCGCAGCATCTGTGCGCTACTTGCGGGCCTTCTCAATCCTGCTAAGGGCAATACTTGAGCAAAACCGGAAGGATTTCATCGACATCGAAGAGGAGATTAGTACCCTTGAAAATTACCTTCAGCTTCAGCAGATGCGCTATAGCGGAGCATTCGCTTATACCATTATGGTTGACGATGAGCTGGACAGTCATCAAACCCTGATCCCACCTATGCTGATACAGCCCTTCGTTGAAAATGCAATTGAACATGGATTTAGAAACATCAGTTACAAAGGCAAATTACAGATCTCATTTCAGCTTAGCGATGAAATGCTGATGATTATTATCGAAGACAATGGAAGTGGATTGGACGCAAAACCTCTAAATAAGCCTAAAAAACAATCGCTCTCCCAAACGATTATTTCTGAAAGATTTGAAGTGCTCTTTGGAAACTATACAAAAAAAGCACATTTTAAACTTTTAGATAAAAAAGGAATATCAGAAACCGGGGTACGTGTTGAAATACACATTCCAATGATCAACGAATAAAAAAATAGAAATGAAACTATATATACTTGAAGATGAACCGCTTATCCTCCAGGATATTTTACAGATACTTCAGCGCATCGACTACGTAAAAGTAATTGGCCATGCTGCTGAAATAGCAAATGCAGCCCTGGAAATTCCCTGCATGAAACCTGATGTCGTTTTAGCCGACATCCGCCTGAAAGACGGCGATAGTTTTAACCTTTTTGACCAGATAGGCACGTCAGACTTTCAGGTCATTTTCCTCACCGCCTTTGATCAGTATGCGGTAAGGGCGCTAAACATGGGTGCATTTGCCTACCTGCTCAAACCTGTAGATGAAGAATCGCTCCGCAATGCCCTTAATAAGTGTTTTCATCATCAAAAGCACGAATCTTTCGACCGGCAACAACTGGCTATAGCAACAGAACATTACCGCTCTCAGGACTTATCCGTAAATAAACGTATCGCCCTGAAAACACTCGAATATATCGAAGTGGTTGCCATCAAAGATATCATGTACTGTAAAGGCGACAAAGGTTATACTACTTTTATCCTGGCAAATGGAAACGAAATTCTGGTTTCCAAAGGGCTTAAAGATTATGAGGCTATGCTTTCTCCCTTTAGCTTTATCAGGTGCCACCAATCGTACCTTGTTAATTTTGCCTATGTAAAAAAATATTTCAGGGAAGGATACCTGCAGATGGAAAATGGTGAAATGATACAAGTATCCAGCAGAAAGAAAGAAGAGGTTGTACGCGCCCTGGAGAATATCGCATAAATATTTCGCCTTAAGCCATATTGGTCTAATCGCAATTGTGGATAAAACAGCCGATAATCTATCCTCAAATAAATTCCGAATAGGTTATTTTTGTACCAGATATGAATATCCCCGATCCGGACAACCAACTCCTTTTAGACTTTTTAGCTACGACCAACCAGCCTGTTTTTTTAACGGGTAAAGCTGGGACTGGTAAAACAACCCTGCTGCGCAAGATTAGGGATACCACCAAAAAGAATTTTGCCATTGTGGCGCCAACCGCTGTTGCCGCAATTAATGCTGGTGGAGTAACTCTGCATTCGTTTTTTCAGATTCCATTTGGCCCGTTGGTTCCGGTTACCGATGAAAACGCCGATACCAATTTTAAATACTCTGACGAAAAAACAAGGTTGTTACGTTGTCTTGATCTCTTAATTATAGACGAGATCAGTATGGTGAGGGTCGACATTATCGATTTTATCGATCGTACTTTGAAACGGGTTAAGGGATCTAACCGCCCCTTCGGTGGCGTACAGGTTTTAATGATTGGCGATCTGTACCAGCTTTCACCTATCTTTCACGATGCCTGGCACATTTTGGGCGCTTATTATGCCAGTCCATACTTTTTCGACAGTTTGATTTTCCGCTCTACGCCAATGCTTACCTTTACCTTGGATAAAGTTTACCGCCAATCGGACCCCGTATTTCTGGATATCCTGAACGGCATGAGAGAAAATAGCCTCGATACCAGCCTGCTCGAAAAACTGAATGAGCGTTATGATCCGTCTTTAGATCAGGAGTGGAAGGATGACTACATTACGCTGACTACCCACAACCAGTTGGTTAACGAAATTAATCAGGGCTGTCTCGAAAAATTACCCGGAGAAATTTTCGAATTCAATGCAACAGTAAATGGCGATTTCCCGAAAGATGCCTATCCTACCGACGAAAAACTGCAGTTAAAACTGGGTGCCCAGGTGATCTTTATTAAAAATGATTCGTCGGGTAAAAAGCAGTTTTATAATGGTAAAGCAGCTAAAATTACCGCAATTGATAAAGAGGCGATAAAGGTAAGCTTTACAAGCGATGGCCGTGAAATTGAAGTAGAAAAAGAAATCTGGCAGAACGTTAAATACAGCTTGAGCGACGAAGAAAATAAAATCGATGAAACCAGTACCGGATCGTTTTCACAGTACCCCTTTAAACTGGCCTGGGCCATTACCGTACACAAAAGCCAGGGATTAACCTTCGATCAGGCCATAGTGGATGTAAGCACTGCCTTTACCCACGGGCAGGCCTATGTGGCACTCAGTCGCTGCAGAAGTTTAGAAGGACTTATTTTAAAATCTCCTGTAGTTGCCGAAAACATCATTACCGATGCCAAAGTAATTGGTTTCAGCAAAGCCAGCCACCAGGACCAACCTACACCCGAGTTATTGGCACGTTATAGCCAGCAATATGCATGGGGCCTGATCCACGAATTGCTGGATTTCTCGCTGGTAGCCAAAGACTGGGAAAAACTAGGCCGTTCTAAACTCATCGATAAAGATGAAAAGAATGCCTTTTTATCCATTTACGAACAGGGAAATCAGATCCTTCAAAATGAAATCTTTAAAGTAGCCCGAAATTTTATCGCAAAAGAGTTTTCTAAAATATGTACCCACGAAAACCCCGCAAATGAAACTGCTTTTATGGAACGCTTGCAAAAAGCTTCTGATTATTTCGTACCGAAACTGGAACAGGTAATGACCCTCATGGCAAGGATAGTGGCCATCAACTTCTACAACGATACCCACTCTGATAAGCTGCTTACCACACTAAACGATTGTAAAGATGCCCTCCAGATCAAGCTATCTTTATTTAAAATTTCCTGGAATCCTTTTTCCATCAAAGATTATATCAGCACCTTACACGCGGCAAGCAATAAACAGCCCGCTAAAAAACCTGTTAAATCGAGCATCAAACCGAAAGAAATTTCCAACCCACAGGTATATAAAAACCTGGTCGAATGGCGTAAAACCATTGCTATACAACGGGGAACACAAGATTACGCCGTACTTTCTGATTTGGCACTGCTTTCTATTGCCGAACGGATGCCCAGAACAACCGATCAGCTGGCTGCACTTAAAAGTGTGGGTATTGGTAATGCAAAAGAACTTGGCCAGCAGATTACCCGCATTGTAAACGCCCATTTGGGTACCAGCGAATTATTTTAAAAAAAGAATTAAGCATTGATCGCTTTTAAAATAAAGAACACATTTAAGATGATGTAAACGGCTAAAAGTACGATGGAGAAAAACCTGTCAAACTTTTGGGCTTTGTTCTCCTCTCCTCTTTTAATCATTTTAAGAGAGAATGCTGTTGATACGATCACGACCAAAATAAATATTAGTGTAATGCCATGTAGGGTATCCACCAGGGTAAAAGTGGTAGATTCGGGCAGCGAGCCATCAATAATGTATTTATTACCGATTACGGCAAAAAGAGACCCCACACTTAAGCCAAAACGCGAATCGATGCTGTCGGCGTGAATATAAAAACACATGTAAGCAATTAAAAAAGCCACATACATCCCTAAAAACATCTTCCAGAAAAGTCCAAAAGCATCCCTGCTGATTCCGATCCTCACTTTATAGCTACTGTATTCTGTTCTCGGCACTTTAATACTGGGATCGCCGAAAGCCGTTTCATAGATTTTATTTGCCGACGTGGTTTTTAAACTGTCTATGTTCCATCCACGTAAGGTAAACCGGGGATCGAACTGCTTTCCCAAAGTATCGGGCACAAATACCAGGGATGCCGAATCAAACTGAGAATTTTCGATAGAAAGCCTCAACAACTGATGGTCGAAAGGAAAATTATCGATCGCCCACGAATCTTTCATCACACATTGTAACTTCATCAGCATATACACTTCATTTCCGCTCGTATCGATGGTCGAAAATGATTTCGTAACGGTTTTGGCCTGCGGAACTTCAAGATTATCAGCAAAGTTGAAGTCTTTATTTTTATATTTTAACCATAGCCAAAAGTTTACGGTATATTCTTTGTCTTTAAAATCAATATCATGGATACTGGTTACATAAATTCCTGTTTTTACAGTATCAGGTATGTTTTTCTGTGCAAAAGAAAAGGCATTAAGACAAAAAATCTGGAAAATTAAGCCCAGTAAAAAGAGTTTAGTGGTTTTCAACTGTGATTAATTTTAAAGCGTAAATGTTTTTTTAAATATAGCAAATAAGGTTTTATTTAGGAGAGATATTTTTGCTTAAAAAGCTTTCAGCCCTCACTTTTTTTTAATACTTTCGCAACCCCATTTTAGTTGCCACAAGCACAACAAGCCAAGCCCATGAGTAAGTTTTTATACGGAATCGATTTTGGAACAACCAACTCGGCCCTTTCCATCTATGATGAAGAAAAGAAAGAAATTGTAGATACGGTTTCGATCCCCTCTTTGATCTATTTTACCGAAGTAAAAAGCATTATCGATGGTGAAAATCATATTGTGGGCGAAAAGGCTATAGATGCTTACCTGAGCGATGGCATGAAGGGCCGCTTTATTAAATCCATCAAGCAGATCCTTTCGAGAACGACCTTTACCGAAACCCGCATCCACAACAAACGGTATACAGCCTCTGATCTGGTTACGCTGATCCTGAAAGACCTGAAAGCAAAGGCCGATCTGATTACAGGTGAAGATTGCCACAAGGCAATTATTGGCCGTCCGGTTTTCTTTGATGATGACAATACCCAAAAAGATACCCTTGCGCAAACCAGATTAAAAAAAGCGGCAGAAAGTGCCGGTTTTACCGATGTACGTTTTCAGTTTGAGCCGATCGGTGCCGCATTTGCCTACGAGAAAACAATCAAAAAGAAAGAACGCGTTCTGGTAGCCGATTTAGGTGGCGGTACAACAGATTTCACTTACCTGATCCTCGATCCGGATAAAGTGGGCAGCAAGGACAGAAAAAACGATATGATTGCATCAGGTGGTATTTACATTGGAGGCGATAGCCTGGATTCTGCCTTTATGTGGGATAAGGGAACGCCATACTTTGGAAAGAATACGATGTATGAAGCCACCCCGGGCAAAGTTTTAAATGTGCCTAAGTCGCTTTTCGCCAATATCTGTACCTGGGATAAGATGAATTTCTTTAACGGTTTAAAAATCCAGAAAGAGATTGAAGAATACTACTATTATTCGGGAAACGATCCGAAATTTAAAAACCTGATCACATTAATCGAAAACAACCTGGGTTATTCCCTGTTCAGATCAATCGAAAAAACAAAGATCGAGCTTTCTGATCAGTCTGATTCTACCTTCGCCTACAGCAATATGGAAATCGAGATCAACGAAAACATTTCGCTCGGGCAATACAATTCGATTATTGAAAAAGACATCAATAAAATTGATGCTTATCTCGATCAGTTTATGGCGACTTATAAAATCAATCCACAAGATATCGACTGTTTGTTTTTAACGGGCGGAACATCAATGGTTTCGGCCGTACAAAACCTCTTCAAACGCAAATTCCCGCACATTCCGTTAAACTCTGGCGATAACTTTAAAAGTGTGGCCAAAGGACTGGCCTATAGTGGTTATTTGTTTGAAGATTAAGGATATATTATTTATGTTAACGCTCGTTAAGTAAACGAGCGCAAGCTCAGAGCTCAGGATTGTATTTTTGAATTTGCAGGCACACAAGCCTTTGTTCATAAACCCCTGCCTGCAGCAGGCAGGCGATAAAGCGGAATAGCCCGCAGCGCAGCGAGGACTATAAGCGAAAGCGGGGCTGCAAAATGCCAAGAACTACTGTACGTTCATTTCCAAATCATGAATTAAAATTATCACTCCATTACACCACTAACGAAAGAAAAAAAGGTTGGTGAGACACCAACCTTTAAATTCATTCTATAATGATTTTTTAACCTGTTCATTGCCAAAGGGTCTTACTTTACCAGTGAGTTTTTTCAAACCAAACCTGGAAGGCAAATTGGAAGAGCAACAAGCAGCAGGCTTATACTTTATAATTTTGATATTTTGCTGCACCTGATCGCTTTTACAGCCAAAAAATAAAATACAGCTTAAAAACAGAATAGGCCTCATCACTTTCCCCCCTCTATTTCTCAATTTCCGACCAATCAAAACGTGGATTTTCAGCAGGGCTTTTGGCCTGTTTCATTAAAGCATAAAGTGCTTTAACTGTCGCTGGATTTTTGGCTGCCAAATTGTTCCTTTCCGCGATATCAGCCTTTAAATTATATAACTCCAGCTTCTCTGCAGTACCTTTATCTTTAAAACGGATCAGTTTCCAATCGCCTTTGGTTAGCGCTTCTTTTAAACCACTTTCGTTAAACTGCCAGTAGAAATAATCATGTTCTTTGACTGCTTTTTTTCCGCTCAACAGCGGAGAGAAAGATAATCCATCTATATTTTTTGGCGTTGCGGTACCGGTTAGCTCACCTAAAGTTGGCAATACATCCCAAAATGCCCATGGCGAAGGATTAACCTGTCCTGCTGCAATTTTACCAGGAGCTCTCACGATTAACGGTACACGGATGCCTCCTTCATATAAATCTCTTTTTACCCCCCTAAACTCACCACTGCTGTTGAAAAATACCGGGTCGGCACCACCTTCTTTGTGCGGACCATTATCACTGGTAAAGAAAATATAGGTATCGTTATCCAATCCTAACTTTTTGATCAAGGCCACAATAGTACCTACATCAGCATCGAGTTTATTAACCATAGCAGCAAAAGCGGCGTGTGGCTGCGCCTGACTATCATAATTCCCTTTTTTCTCAAAAGGGGTTTCCGGTGGAAATTTACTCGAACCATCGGCATTCTGGAATTTCTTCAACAATTCGGCCGGCACTTTCAACTCTGCATGTGGAACAGTTAACGGCATATACAAAAAGAATGGCTGGTCTTTATTCGCATTAATAAAGTCAACCGCTTTATTTACAATCAGGTCTTCGGTGTACTTTGTGGTATCAACAGGTACTTCTACCGTTTTGCCCCCAACAATTTCATACAAGCGATTGGTATAGTAATCGTGTGCATGCGCCTGATCGAGATATCCATAAAAACTATCAAAACCTTTTAAGTGGGGTGCACCTTTACTGTCCTCATCGCCCAATCCCCATTTACCAAACATACCGGTTTTATATCCGTTTCCCTTTAAGCGTTCGGCCAGGGTGGTATCCTGCGCACGCAAAGCGGCCAAACCGTCTTTTGCTTTGGCATTGCCCCTTACCCAGGCATGTCCCATGGTATAACCCGTCATTAATGCACAGCGCGATGGTGCACAAACGGTATTTCCAGAATAGAAACGGGTAAATTTAATACCTTCTGCAGTTAATTTATCCAGGTTCGGCGTGGGGATTTTAGAATTGGGGTTAAAGCTGTGTACATTGCCATAACCCAAATCATCAGCCAGGATAAAAATAATGTTGGGTTTCTTTTTACTTTGTGCCTGTACGGTAGTTAAACTGCCGGCAAGCAGTGCAAAGCTTATCAATTTTAATACATTTTTCATTGCTATTTGTTATAGTTAGGGTTTTGTTTCAGCGCGGGATTATTCTGGATCGCAATCGACGGTATTGGCCATAGGTAATCCTTATTGGCATCAAAAAGCCGGCTATCGATCCGCGCGCCCGCACTATTGCTAATGTTTCCGTTTAATAACTGATCGGCTATCCTCCATCTGCGGATGTCGTTATAATACAAACCTTCTCCTGCCAGTTCCACCCTTCGTTCGTGCCTGATTTCTGCCCTCAATTCTTCCTGACCCAAGGTAGATGGAATATTAGGCATTTTGGCTCTGGCCCGGATTAAATTCAAGGCATCAAAAACCGACTGATCGGGCCCTGTATCTTCATTCTTGGCTTCAGCATAGGTTAATAATACCTCAGCATAACGGAGTAAAATAATATTCAATTCGGAAGTACCGCTGGTTGGTACCGCCACAGGTTTTTCATTGTCCTTAAAAATGGTATATTTTTTCAAGCCATAACCCGTGCTCGGATATTGGATTGCTGTTACCGTTGCGCCTTTAAACTGTGTTCCCGGTAAAATAACAGTAGCCTGCAACCGGCTATCGCGGTTTTCGAAAGGTTTTGCCGCGTTAAAAACGGCAGAACTGCCTATCGGTTTTCCATCGGTTGCATAATAGGTATTTACCAGATCAGGCAATGGGGCCGAACCCAATTGCTGATCTAAACTGATATCCAATGAATGGGTAAATTCCGGATATTTGTACTGGACATCAAAAATCACTTCAGCATTGCCTTCATTTTCCAGATAAAATAATCCTCGGTAATCAGGGAACAAACTGTAGGTTTTAAGATCAATCACAGCTTTTGCCGCTTCAGCAGCTTCTTTCCAACGCTTGGCATACAATAAAACCCGTGCCTTTAGAGCTAAAGCCGCACCACGGGTTGCCCTTCCTTTATCCACACCAGAATAGGTTAAGGGTAATGCTGTGCCTGTTGAAGCTTCTGTTAAATCCTTTAAAATCTGCGCCAATAGTTCGTCTGCGGTATTTCTTGGTAAGTTCGCCTGGGTTTCATAGTTGGTGGCATCAGTAATCAACGGTGCACCGCCAAAATAGTTCCACAGCGGAATATAATACAAGGCACGAAGGTATTTAGCTTCTGCTCTATATCTTTCTTTCAAAGCGGCGTCCATACTCACTTTATCGATATTGGCCAATACATTGTTGGCCCTGCCGATTCCTTTATAACTGCCGTTCCAGGTTTCGTTAAAATAACCTGTTGCTGCATTATGCAAGCCCCTCGAAATGATGTTGTAATCGTTATTATATTGGTAAGTATTGGGGGTCAGGGCATCTAAATAAATGGAATTAGCGCCATAAACATTGTAGTAAATCGCGGCATAAGTACCGTTCAGTGCGGCTTCCGCCTGTACTTTAGTTGTCCAATAGGTGTCTTGCGTAAAACGATCAGTTGGCGTTACATCCAGATAATCTTTACAGCCAAACAAGTACACCGAAATCAATAATAATAGAATATATTTTTTCATGGCCTGTTATTTAAATGATACATTAATACCTGCACTGATTGTTTTTGCATTCGGATATTCAATCAGGTCTGCCCTGGTTAAATTCCGCTCAGGATCGCTGAATTTAAAGTTCGAAAAGGTTAAATAGTTCTGTGCATTCACAAATACCTTTAACACATCAATCCCTGCTTTATTGAGCCATTTATTTGGGAACGAATAGCTGATCTGCACGTTTTTCAACCTTAAATAAGAAGCATCCCTTACCCAGAAGCTCGAAGTCTGGAAGTTTTGCGGATAACCGTTAGATGTGGTTAAACGCGGTAAAGATGCACCGGTATTGGTTGGCGTCCACGAATCAGTAAGCCAGTCTTTGGTTACCCCTGCACCGTTTTTAAAGGGCTGGGCCAGGTTTCCAGTGAGATAAGTATCTACATCCTGCAAACCTTGAAAAATGAAACTGAAATCCCATCGTTTATAGCCAAAACCGCCGGAGAAACCATAAACGAATTTCGGGATGCTGTTGCCGATAACCACACGGTCATTATTATCGACCACACCGTTCCCATCCACATCTTTATATTTCAGATCGCCGGGAACCGTGCCTGCATTCTGAAAGGCATGGGCTTTCACTTCCTCTGCGCTCTGAAAAATTCCCTCTGCCTGTAAGCCATAAAAACTGTCGATTGGTGATCCTTCCTGAATAATGGTATTACCACCGTAATATTTCTGACCATTTACATTGGTCACCTTGTTTTTGATATAGGTGAGGTTTGCGTCTATGTTGTAGCGAAAATCCTTTGCCGAATCTTTAAAGCCCAGCGTAACTTCAAACCCGCGGTTATTTACTGCGCCTATATTTTTTACCGGACCAGCTAAATTACCCACCTGACCTGGAACGCTGATCTGCCTTAAAATTTTAGAGGTCTGCTTATCAAACAAATCAATTTCAAAAGTAAGCTTACTCTTAAAAAAGCTGCCTTCTAAACCAATATCGCTCATGGTAGTGGTTTCCCAGGTAATGTTGGGGTCGCTAAGCTGCGTAATGGCTGCTCCGCTTACAATCGTTCCGTTGAAATTGTAATTCTGTCCAAGCGAAATGGCATCTACATAACTAAACAAAGCTACATTCTGATTACCCAGTTTTCCGTAAGAGGCACGCAATTTTAAATTGCTGAAAACATTTAAGTTCTTGATAAATTCTTCTTCACTGGCCCGCCATCCGGCAGAAAAGGATGGAAAGAAACCCCATCTGTTACCAGCGGCAAACCTGGATGAACCATCGTACCTAAAATTGGCTTCTAACAGGTATTTCTCGTTATAATTGTAGTTAAACCTGCCGAAGTAAGATTGTAACCTCGAGGCGCCAGAAGTACCCGTAACTTGCGGAGATGTACTTCCTGCATTCAGTTCAGTTAAATCATTACCCAGATAACCTTCATTATAGGCCGAAAAATTACCATCATCAAAACGCTCTAAACTGAAACCGGCCAGAGCACCGAAATGGTGTTTATCCAATGCACCTTCCCAGTTTAAGGTATGGAAATTGGTAATGTTGATATTGTTCTGACTGATCTGCCTTACCCCTCTTGCCGGCGTATTGCCGATAGGCGATACCACGCCCGTTTTCGGATTGGTTAAATTAATGGCCGGGTAAGAATACTTATTGATGCCATAAAGAAGATTGGCGCCTAAGGTAGTTTTGTACTTGATATTAAATGGCAACTGATATTCTAAAAAGACATTGGCCATCGTACGGTACTGGTTGTTTTTATTAAAACCTTCATTTGCCAATGCTACTGTATTCCTAAAAAAGTTATGGCCCGGAACACGGATCCATTGATCGGCGTAACTACCATCCTGCGCATAAGGGGTTTGAAAAGGAAGACCCCGGTAGGTTAAACCCATTAAGCCACCCTCGCCATTGCCGTCGTCGGCACTGTAGGCACTTTCTTTACTGTTCCAAAAATTTGCAGTTAAGCTGGCGCCTACCTTCAACCTTTTGGTAATATCAGAGCTGATATTTGAATTTAGCGAATACCGGTTACCGGAAGAAGCGATTAAAATCCCATCCTGATCCAGATAACCCAGCGAGATGGAAAATGCAGTTTTTTCGGTGCCGCCAGAAATGCGGAGGTTGTGTTCTTGTATGGCCGCGTTGCGGAACATCACATCAAACCAGTTCGTGTTTGGATAAATAAAAGGATCTGTACCCGTCCTAAATTCATTGATCAATGCCTCACTGCTCTCGGCAGGTTTGCCCTCATTGGCTAACGCTCTGTTTTTGCCGATCATATAGTCTACCGTATTGGTTACCACATCCGGAAACTGGGTTGCCTTTTGCGAACCCGCATAAAAGTTATAATCGATAGAAAACGTTCCCTTTTTACCTGTTTTGGTCTTCACCAAAATTACGCCGTTTGCGGCACGGTTACCATAAATCGCTGCCGAGGCCGCATCTTTTAAAACGGTTACACTTTCAATATCATTTGGATTCACATCGCCCAGCGGAAATTCAATCCCATCAACCAATACCAATGGATTGTTATTGTTCAGCGTACCCGAACCACGTATCCGGATGGCAGCAGCATCAGCCCCAGGCCTTCCTTTGGTTTGATTGGTAAAAACCCCAGGTACATTCTGAAGTGCCTGCGTGGCATTGGTAATAGGCCTGTTAGCAAGCGTTTTGGCATCAACAGTAGCTACGGATCCTGTAAGGTTAATCTTTTTCTGCGTACCATACCCCACCACAACCACATCATTTAATGGATTGTAATCCTCAACCAGTTCAACTGTAATCTGGCTCTGGTTAACTACCACTTCGCTTTGCTTATAACCTACAAAATTAACCAGTAGGGTAAATGGAAATTTTTGTCCTGTTATTAATCTAAACTTTCCTTCCCGATCGGTTGAGGAGCCATTGGTTGTTCCCTGGATTTTAACCGAAGCCCCAGTTAAAGTTTCTTTGGTTTTTGCATCTATTACAGTACCCGATAGGGTTGCGTTAATAGTTGGTTCTGTAGGGTTTTGCGCTTTTGATAATGTTGGAGAGAATAAAAATAGAATAGGTAATAAAAAACGGCATGTTTGCCAGATATCCAATCGAAAATTGGACATCATACTTCGTAAAGCCAATATCCCTTGTGCGGGATTGACTTTCTCAAAATTTTGCATAACTTTGAAATAGGTGATTTGAATTGATTTGGAACAGGTGCAACGCCAATTGAATTCCTGTTCCGTTAATTTGCCTGGGGAAAATACAGCTTGTATTTTCCTTTTTTTTGCCTTACTGCTCTAGCAGAAACAAATAATTATAAGCAATCAACAGCAACAATACATCTTATTTAAAATTACATTTAGCCCATTGTTTTGGGGGAAAGATTTTGTAAACTCTTGTTTCATAATGATTATATTTTTGGCAAATATAATTTTTTTCACATAGACTACAAATTTACTAGACTTTTTATTTTACCACCCCGAATTGGTTCAGACACAGGTTTGTAGATGCCAAAATACAGCTTCGTAACAATATTAGGAATATTCTTCTTCTTTAAGTTAAGATTTTATAATTTAGCCGATGCAAAATTGGTGCGGCTGATAAAAAAGAAGCAGTGAGCAAAGCCTTACGCGTTAGGCGCTATGCAATTAATGTTGTGAGGTCCGGAAACCTGTTTTTCTAGAAGAGATGAAATCAAAATGATGGTCATTTTTTTGCCAGACGCACCAATTTTCGTTTTTGTTAAACCAATCTGCTAAACTGAAGTACCGACATTCCTTTATGGCGTTTAAAGCTCATCATAAATTTAGTTGTTTGTTCAAAACCCAGTATGTCAGCGATTTCATCAACACTTAAGTCACTTTGAAGCAATAGTTCTTCTGCCTCTCTCATAATCCTGTCTTTAATCAATACGGTTAGGCTTTTCCCTAAAACACGGTCTAAAAATTTATTTAGCTTCCCTGTACTCATGCCCATACCCTCCGCATAAAACTGAACAGATCTTTCTGTTCTGTAAAATTGTTCTAAGATAGCCCTAAACCGTAATACCTGCTGTAATTCATCTAAAGTTAAAGCCGCAAGATATCCGTCTAAACCAGCAGAAAAACCTAAAAATAAGGATAGATATTGCGCAAGAAAGCGTATGTCCTTTTTAGCGTCTATCTCTCTTTTTAGCTGATCGAGCAGGCTATAGGTTTTGGCAGATTCGGGAAAGGTTAAATCACGGTGGGATAAATTCAAAAACAGGTTTTTAGCCAATGGATCTAAATGCTGAAGTAAAAACTCAGCATACAACATACTGCTAAAACTTAACCAGTAACCAGATATAATTTTACCGTCAAGTCTTACAAGCCCTTCTTCAGGAATAAAAAACATCCTCTTATCCAACAGTTTATAATCGCCGGAATTCATGCACAGAAAGCCGTTTCCTTCCTTTACAATCAACATACGCATAGGGTATGCTGCCTGCAACGCACGCTCTCTATTAAAAACCCCGCTAATTGGCTCTAGTTGTATCATACATAAACTTAAAGGATAAACATCTGTAAGACTGAAATAGTTCCACCAGGTTACAATCTCCTCATTTTTATTGCAACCAAATAATTTCCAGCGAATAATGATCACAAAAAAGTCTTCTAAAACATTAGAAGACCTATTAATCTGCAAATATTAATCATTTTCACCATTTACTCAAACTTTAAGGGCTGAGTGAGTATCTGGAAAGAGATGAGCAAAAGGAATTAAGCAGATAAAACCATTATTTTTACAGCCTTTGTCCCCTTTGGCGTAAATTCAATATCAAACTGCACAATATTATTGGCTTTAATCACTCCGGATACCCCATGCGCAAAAAAGCTAACTTCTTTACCTCCATTGGATGGTGTGATGCCTCCGAAACCCTCTTCACTGTTATAAAATTTTACTGTTCCTAACCTCATATACCTATGAAATACGTTTTACGTTAACGGCATTGGGTCCTTTTTTTCCCTGAGCCACTTCAAATTCGACCCGATCGTTCTGACTTACCTTATCGATTAATCCCGTAACATGAACAAAGATTTCATCTCCATTTTCTGTAACAACAAATCCAAAACCTTTAGATTCATTATAAAATTTTATTGTTCCCTGCATTTAATATAGATTTTAAACTATAAACAGATAAAAACTTAAAAATGTTTAGCCGTGAAATAAATTTTTAGATGAATTGTATAGGTAACATCATAATTAGTGCTGACGTAAATAACAGAACCAAAAAATTCTTAACAAACAAAAAAGTTGCAAGCTCTACCTGCAACTTTTACGAATAAGCTGAGATACACTAAGCGTTAACAAACTGCATTTGTGTAGCATCATACCGTCCACCAGCAGTGGCTCCCACAGGAACAACGGAGGCTAATTTTTCCTTCTCGGCTGCTGTGAGTACAATATCCGAAGCTGCTGCATTTTCTTCGATGTATCTGATCCGCTTCGTGCCAGGAATAGCAAGAATACCCTGCGAAATTACCCAAGCCAAAGCCAATTGAGATGGAGTTACCGCTTTTTCTTTTGCGATAAACTGAATTTCTTTTAGCAATTCTAAATTCTTGTAGAAATTTTCACCTTGAAAACGTGGAATACTCCTACGGAAATCATCGGCGGCAAAATCGTCTGGACTTTTGATATCCCCTGAAATAAAGCCACGTCCCAGTGGAGAATAAGCAACAAAACCAATTCCAAGTTCCTTTAAAGTATTTAATACACCATTGGTTTCTGCCTCACGTTCGAAAAGCGAATATTCACTCTGCACTGCTGTGATCGGATGGATTTTGTGAGCTCTTTTAATCGTATCGGCCGAAACTTCCGACAAACCAATATATTTTACCTTCCCTGCTTTAACAAGTTCGGCCATAGCGCCTACGGTTTCCTCTATCGGGGTATTTGGATCAACCCTGTGCAGATAGTATAAATCGATATAATCAGTCCCCAGGTTTTTTAACGAGCGTTCCACAGCTTTATTTACGTAGGCAGGCGTACCATTAAAACCCCAGGTCAACTGTTCATTATCATCTACCTCGTATCCAAATTTTGTTGCGATGGTAAATTGATCGCGATTACCTTTTATTGCTTTTGCAACTAATCTTTCATTTAGCAAAGGGCCATATAAATCGGCTGTATCTAAAAAATTAATCCCAAGTTCCAATGCCCGATGTATGGTTGCAATTGATTCCTCTTCATTGGCTTTGCCGTAAATATCACCGCCAGCTAGGGTGGTCATGCCCATACAGCCTAAACCTTGCTCTGGAACCTGCAGCCCCTGCTTGCCTAAATTTATTCTTTTCATATTCATCTTTAATTTTTTATGATCAACAAAGGTATTGCAATAAGCACATCACCAATTAAACAAATCAAAGAGTTTATTAAAGAAATCAACGAAAGATAAAATATAGAAACTTAGGTGGATGAAACACTGTTTCTAATTTTCATTGGGGTGTAGCCAGTATGTTTTTTGAAAAAATTATTAAAGTACGATGCGTATTCGAAACCCAAACTAAAAGCAATTTCGGCAACGCTCCAATCGGTTTGCAACAGTAGTGATTTCGCCTCTGCCACGATGGCTTCATTGATGATGGAAGTAGTGCTTTTACCGGTAACCTCCTGAATTGCTGCATTTAAATGGTTCACATGAACAGATAGTCTTTCTGCGTAATCACCCGCTTTTTTTAACCTGAGCGGATCTTGTGGCGAATCTACCGGAAATTGTTTCTCCAAAAGGGTAAGAAACAGATTGGTAATCCTGGAAGCTGCATTTGTTGAATTAAAATATGCTACAGCAGGCTGCATTTTAACAGCCTCGTGAATAATCACATTCAAGTGATTGCGAATGAGATCGTATTTATAGATATAATCGCTATCGATTTCTGTTTGCATTCTGATGAAAATGCTTTTTAGGTAGGCTACCTGCTCATCCTCTAACAGGTAAACGGGATTACCATCCGCCTTAAACAAGGTAGAATCCTGCAAACTCTCCATACGCGTACCTGTATGTAGAAAATCTTCGCTAAACACACAAAAATGCCCATCGTAAACCATATCCTCTGCATTTGCATCCCAGGAATATGGAATTAACGGATTGGTAAAAACAAGCGCAGGTTTAGTAATTTCGATATCACGGTTCGCATATAACAAAGTACTGCAACCCCTGGTAATCAAAGAAATTTTATAAAAATCCCTCCTATTATAAGCGGTTAGCTTACATTTATCATCATTCATTCCAGCAACCCTGAACTGTATCGGATCGATGTGAATGCCAGAAAATGAATTTGCTTTTTTACCGGATACAGAATTTGGTTGCATGTTCAAAACTAAACAATTCAAAGAGAAAATTACACAATGAAGAGTTTCTGAATATTGAACTAGCTCTTTTTCCCACTAAAAATTACAAAGAAAACACTAAAACCACCTAAAAGGAAAACTATTCCAAGAATCATATTTATTTTATCGCCCATTCTGTAATGTACAGATTAAAACTGTAATGACAATAGACTGACACAAATTTTTTATCAAATACAACTAAAGGTTGTAAGAATATCTGTTTCAGATTCTTTCTACTGCATTTAGATGATGCTGATCAACCTAAAATATTGTCAGCAGAATGATTAGCTAAAACATAGTAATGCTACAATATGTTAGTTTTTATACATTAATCATCACTTTATGAAAAAGTTAAACAAAAATAGTTCGAAAGAAGACCTTGAAAATATAAAAACCGGCGACACCGTTAAGGATGACACCGGAAAACAAGGAGAAGTGGCCAACATTGAAATTCTAAATCGCCGTTTTGAAAAACAATACTACTATAAGCTGAAAAATGACGGCACTATATTGGTTATTAAGTAACATTTGTTAATCGACTGGCGCTAAGTAATTAAATATTTTAATCCTATATTTAGTTAAGTAAAACGATTTAACAAATTTTAAAAAGATGAAAACAAAACATTTTATTTGTTTGGCTTTTATAGCTGCCTTTGCTTTTGCCAGTAGTTTTACTTATAAAGCACCCGCAGACGAAAGCAATGTGTTTTTTAAGATCGATACCTTAGCCAAAGATTTATCTGTTCCTTGGCAAATTACTTTCTTGCCTGACCGCAGCATGCTGTTCACCGAACGTCCAGGTGTGGTCCGCCTTTACCGTAACGGTAAGCTTCTCCAAAAACCAATTCTTCAGGTAAATGATATCAAAGCAGAAACTAAAACAGGGCTCTTAGGAATGGTGATCGACCCCGCTTTTATCAAAAATCATTTTATCTATCTCGCACACAATTATGGAGCGGATAACCGCCTATGGCTCCGAGTGGTTCGATATGAATTCAAAAATGATACCCTTATCCATCCAAAAACCTTAATTGAACAGATTCCGGCGGCAAGAAACCATACTGGCTGCAGATTGGTTTTCGGACCGGACCAAAAACTCTATATCTCCACCGGCGATGCCGACCAACCCATTCTGGCGCAGGACCTTAAAACCTATAATGGAAAAATTTTAAGGATAAATGCGGACGGAAGTATTCCTGGCGACAATCCTTTTGTGAAAAACGATACCGCACGTAAAGAAATCTGGTCTTACGGGCATCGAAACCCCCAGGGACTTGCTTTCGAACCCAACACCAAGCAGCTTTATGCGACAGAACATGGGCCAACCGGTGGTGATGAGGTGAATATGATCGAAAAAGGAGCTAATTATGGATGGCCTGTTATCCATCACCAGGAAACTAAAACCGGGATGATTACACCTTTTCTGGAATACACGCCATCAATTGGCCCGTCAGAGGCCAGGTTTTATAGGGGAAAAGCCTTTCCTCAACTCAATAACAACCTTCTGGTGGCCTGTTTAAGAGGCGAATCTATTTTAAGGATTGAAATGGATAACGGTAAAGTAGTTAAACAGGAAGTATTGCTTAAGAAACAGTATGGTAGAATCAGATCATTAGTTGTAGGTCCCGATGGATACATCTATGTATCAACATCAAACTTTGATCTTCCAGAAAGCAAAGGGGAACGGCCTTACGATATGATACTCAGGTTGAGCCCTTCAAGTATAAAAGCCGGTCAGTTTGCCCAAAATATTTCATCGAACAATAAAGCAGCAAACACTGCAGTTACCCCTGCCACAATGTTCAAACAGCTTTGTGCATCGTGCCATGGCGAAAAACTACAGGGAACCGAAACCGTTTATAGTCTTATAGGCAGTAACTTTAAACATGGTCCAGATAAACAATCAATCGTTAACAATATTACCAACGGTATCATTGATAAGGGCATGCCTGCCTGGAACGGTGCCATTAGTAAAAAAGATATCGAAAATCTGGCTGATTATATATTAAAGGCAACAAAGCGTGAGAAATAAGTTTTAAAAGTGAAAATTAAATTATTTTGTCTTTCAATTCAATCCTTCTGTCATTCAAGTTATAAATTCGCATAAATTTTGATACAATACCTGATCCTAAAAAACAATATTCTATATTTATTAAAAAATCCCTCAACCAAATAGATGAAAACAACCTTTACGCTATTGTTATCTGCAATCGCAGTTCTACTTATTTCAGCAACCACATTAAGCAAAAAGACTTACAAAAACGGAACTTTTAATTTAAAGACTAAAAACAAAATTGATACGCCAGACCAGGACCGTTTTGTTAAGGTTACCCTTGCTCAGGGAGAATTTACTGAACCCACTGAGATGACTATCCTCCCAAATCTTGATATTTTAGTGGCCCAGCGCAGAGGAGAAGTATTAATTTATAAAAACCTGACCAAAAAAATCAAAGAAGCGGGCAAGCTTGATGTGTATTTCAAAACAAATACGCCTGATGTAAATGCAGAAGAAGGTTTATTGGGAATGGCCGCAGATCCTAAATTTGCAGTAAACCAGTACATCTATCTTTTTTACAGTCCCTTTGACAAATCGGTAAACCGCTTATCCAGGTTTAAACTGGTTAATGATCAGATTGTTAAAGCATCAGAAAAAATTATTTTAGAATTTTATTCTCAACGCGAAATCTGCTGCCATACAGGTGGATCTATCGCCTTTGGATCAGACAACCTGCTTTATGTTTCAACTGGTGATAACTCTACTCCTTTTGATGCGCCAAAACAACAATATGTAAACAAAGGCTATGCCCCGCTTGATAACAGAAAGGGATTTGAACAGTACGATGCCAGAAGATCTGCTGGTAATACCAACGATTTACGGGGAAAAATATTGAGGATTAAAGTAAATGAAGATGGTACCTACAGCATTCCTGATGGTAATCTTTTTCCGAAAAATAATCCTAAAACGAAACCCGAAATTTATGTAATGGGCGATAGAAACCCTTATCGTATTTCGGTAGATCAAAAAACGAATTTTGTATACTGGGGCGAAGTTGGACCAGATGCCAGCAACGATGATGCTTTGAGAGGCCCAAGAGGTTATGACGAAGTAAACCAGGCACGTAAAGCCGGTAATTTTGGCTGGCCATTATTTATAGGCAATAACTACCCATACAAGGCCTACGATTACACCAATGGGGCCAACGGCAATGCTTTTGATCCTGCTAAACCAATTAACAATTCGCCAAACAATACTGGCTTAGAGCAACTTCCGCCAGCACAACCGGCATATATCTGGTATCCTTATGGCGAATCAGCAGAATTCCCACAGGTTGGTGCAGGCGGACGTACCGCAATGGCTGGCCCGGTTTATTATGCAACTGCAAATTCGCCCTATCCAACTTACTACAACGGAAAGCTGATTATTTATGAATGGGTTCGGGGATGGGTGAAAGCGGTAACGATGAATGCCCAGGGCGATTATGTAAGTATGGAACCGTTTATGGCGAAAGTTTCTTTAGCGGCGCCTATCGATATGGAATTGGGACCAGATGGAAAAATATACGTTCTTGAATATGGCAAAGGTTGGTTTACTAAAAACCCTGATGCCGCCATTACCAGAATTGATTATTTAAAAGGAAACAGACCACCGTCGGTTGAAAGCCTAAATATTGCCAAAACAAGCGGATTGCTTCCTTATAAATTAAGCGCAACCGTTACGGCTAAAGATCCAGACGGAGATGTGTTAACCTACGTTTGGAACCTGGGAAAAGGAATGACCAAAACAACTACTACACCAAGCCTACAATACACTTTTACTAAAGCGGGCGAATATGCGGTAAGTGTTACCGTGATGGATAAAAGCAAGGCTTCGGCAAAAAGTCAGGTGATTCCGGTTTTCGCCGGAAACGAACATCCTAATGTTAGTATCGATTTGGCTGGCAATAAAACCTTCTATTTCCCAAATAAAGTCATTGATTATAAGGTTTTGGTGAGCGATAAAGGCGCGAAGGTAAACAATAGCCATATTTATATCTCCAACACCTATACCGAAGGATCGGATTTAGCCGGGGCACAACTGGGGCACCAGCAAGCCGCACAAACCATGGTAGGCAGAGCATTGATGTTAAAAGCCGATTGTAGTACCTGCCACAAAGAATCGGCAGTTTCTATCGGTCCGGCCTTCGACAAAATTGCTGCAAAATATAAAAGTGATAGTAAAGCTTCTGATTATCTGGCGTCGAAAGTGATTGGCGGTAGCCAGGGTGTTTGGGGAGAAGTACCCATGCCTGCACACACCGCGATGAAAGAAGCAGATGTGAAGAAAATAACCGAGTGGATTATGACATTGGGCAATAAAGAAACCGTTAAAGCTTCACTTCCAACCTCAGGAAAAATTGTACCACCGGCAGCAACAGATAAAAAGAAAACAGTATTCACCTTAAAAGCCACTTACACTGATGCAGGAGGCGCAGGTTTAAAACCGCTAACCACTACAAATGCAATCAATCTGAAAAGCAGTATTATTGATGCAGACGATATTAAAGATTTTGGAGGCTTTGAACGCAAAGATATTTATGGTGGCGAAAAACTGGTTTTAACAAAAGATAATGGTTGGATCGCTATTAAGAATGTAGATTTATCCGGCATTTCCGGCTTTGGTTACTCCTTTTTAAATCTTGATCCCGGATCAGATGGTGAAATCGAAATCAGATTAGACGACAGTAAAGGTATCATGATCGGAAAATCAACTTTTAGGAAAAGTATTCCGGTTAATATGATCTCAGATGGAAAATTCCATGCACTTTATTTTGTATTCAAAGAACTAAAAACCGGCGACAAAAAGAACCGGCCGATTATCCAATCGATTACAGTAGAGCCTAAATAATTTAAATATACTATTGTGCCCGAAATTTATTTACAATAGGTTTCGGGCTTTTTATTGTAAAAAAATATCGTTTGATACCCTTCATTAAGCCAGCAATAATATCTTTGCAGCAAATTCGAAGGATTTCCATGCAGAACATTAAAAACATTATTTTCGATTACGGAAACGTAATATTTGATATAGATTTCAGAATTGCGCAAGCATCTTTTCAAAAACTCGGCATTACCGATATCGAAAACTTCTTCGCCCATAAAGCACACAATCAATTATTTGATGATTTTGAAACCGGCGCAATTTCTCCGGCCGAGTTCAGAACAGGAATCAGAAAAGCAGCAGATAAACCAGAGCTAACAGATCAACAGATTGATGAGGCATGGAACAGCTTGTTGATCGGAACTATTCAGGAAAACCACGATTTATTGCTCCAGGTAAAAGAAAAATACCGTACGTTTTTATTAAGCAATAATAACGAAATCCATTACGATTGGATTATCAATTACCTAAAAACTACTTTTAAAATCAATAATTACGACGATTATTTTGAGAAAGCCTATTTTTCTCAGCATATGAAACTGCGTAAACCCAATACCAATATTTTCGAACAGGTATTACAGGAAAATAACCTGGACCCTGCAAAAACCTTGTTTATTGACGATAGTCCGCAACATATAGAAGGGGCTAAAAAAGTAGGCTTAAACACCCTATTAATGACCGAAAAACCTGCTAAGCTCGGAGCCCTTTTAAAAGCAAACGGAATTTTGTAAATTGGTGTATGTCAGAAAAAAAGTTTAAGTCGCTGAAAGAGTTCTACCCTTTTTACTTGTCAGAACACAGCAATACCACCTCACGTATTTTACATTTTATTGGTACAGGATTGGTTTGTCTTGCCTTTTTCACAGGCTTTCTTTTTCACAACTGGCATTTCTTTTTAGCCATACCAGTATTGGGTTATGGTTTTGCATGGGTGGGTCACTTTTTCTTCGAAAAAAATAAACCCGCCACTTTTCAGTATCCCGGCTATAGCTTAGTAAGCGATTTTATTTTATTCTACGATCTGCTTAGCGGCAAACAATCTTTTGTGGTAAAGAAGTAGTTTTCAGTTGGCAATAATCATAACAGGCCTTTGTTAATAAATCCGGATTGGAGCGGTTATACCCGAGTTTCATCGGTATAAAGCGAAAAGCGGGACTGCACAATGCAAAGAATTAAACACACTCATTTTCAAAAAATTGATCGATTCTAAAGTGCGATGGGTGCTGAACTAAATCTGATAACTATCGGATCAGCATGACGATATAAAATAGTTGGCAATTTTCAGTTCGCAGTATCTATTACCACCCAAAACTGAAAATTGCCAACTGTTAACTGAAAACTGGGTTACAGTTTTCTTCTTTTCAATTCTCTTTCAATCAAACCCAACTCACGGCCTGTTTGTCCGGCCACTGAAGTATTTTCTTGTGCCCTCCTGAACAAATAGGGCATTACGGCTTTAATAGGTCCATAAGGGACATATTTTGCCACATTATAATCCGAATCGGCAAGGTTAAAGCTTAAATTATCACTCATTCCCAGCAATTGGGCAAAATATACATGAGGATGGTTATGGGTAATATTCTTTTCTTCTAAAAGGTAGGTTAGTAAACGGCTGCTGTCTTCATTATGTGTTCCGGCAACAATGGCAATTTCTTCAATATGGTCTACACAATAACGCAAAGATTCGTTGTAATCGCGGTCAGATGCTGCTTTATCGGGTTGAATTGGCGAAGGATAACCCATTTCTGCCGCACGTTTACGTTCTTTTTCCATATACGCACCACGTACCATTTTCACGCCCAGAATAAAGCCATCAGCTTTGGCAATTAAGTGGTCGGCTTTCATGTCAGCTAATTTATCATGACGGTACATCTGATAAGTATTGTACACAATAATCCGTTCACGGTTAAATTTACGCATCATATCCAGGGCCAGTTCATCAATGGTATTTTGGATCCAGGTTTCTTCAGCATCGATCATAATCGGCACCCCTTTATCGAAAGCGGTTTTACAGATCATTTCGCAACGCAATTTTACCTTTTCGTATTCTGCCTGCTCTTCCGTTGTTAAAGTTTCTTTGGCATCCAGTTTCTGCAATAAGGCAAAACGACCGATTCCGGTAATTTTGAAAACCGTAATCGGAATTTTGGCGTCGCCATCGGCACGCACAATTGTACGGATAATTTCGGCGCAGGTTTCGTCAAAAACCTGTTCTTCTTCTTCTCCTTCTACTGAATAATCTAGAATGGTACCCACGCCCCCCTTATCCAATTGCTCAATAGCTTTATTGCATTCGGCAATGGTTTCGCCACCGCAAAACTGTTGAAAAATGGTTGCTTTAATCGCTCCCTGAATCGGCAGACCAATATTTAAAAAGAAGTTTGTAATGGCCGGGCCAACTTTGGTAAGAAAATTACTACCGATCATTTTAAAAAGCCAAAATGCTTTTTTCAGTTCGTGGTTGGATTTTTGACGGAAAGCGATTTCCGTATTATCGAAATTAGGTTGTTTGTTGGGGGATAAATCCATTTTTATCTATATAATAAGTCAGATTGGTGCAAAATTATAAAAAGCATTGATTGTTAAAACTAAAAACCTCTAAATAATCGTATTTTTGCATAAAATGATACAATTCAAATTAGAGGGCGAATTTATTCCATTAATCCAGCTGTTAAAAGCAAGCGGATTGGTTGGCAGTGGCGGTGATGCCCAAACCGTTGTTGAAGATGGTTTAGTAAAAACTAACGGCGAGGTCGAATTCCGCAAACGTTATAAGGTTAGAGTTGGCGATATTATTACTTTTGGCGAAAACAAAATAGAAGTTATTTAATGGAACCACTAACCAGCGCAGGCCACACCCTTTATTTCGAAAGTAATCTTGAAACATTAAAAACGTTGTTAGGAAGCAATACGTACAGCAAAGTTTTTGTATTGGCCGATGAACATACCAGCGAAATCTGCCTGCCCCTATTTCAATCGCTTTTAGATGATTTTTCTGAATTTGACCTGATTGAAACTTCTGCCGGTGAGGAAAACAAAAATATCGATTTTTGTATCGGGATATGGAAAACCCTGTTGGATTTTGAAGCCGATCGCAAAAGTTTAATGATCAACCTGGGTGGTGGTGTAATTACTGATATGGGCGGATTTATTGCCTCTACCTATAAAAGAGGAATAGATTTCATCAATGTCCCCACTACCCTGCTATCGCAGGTTGATGCGTCGGTAGGTGGTAAAACCGGAATCGATATCGATAATGTCAAAAACATGGTGGGTACTTTTGCCTTACCTCAAATGGTTTTTATCGAAACCGCATTTTTGAAAACACTACCACAGCGCGAACTTTTATCTGGTTTTGCTGAAATGATCAAACATGGTTTAATTTATGATAAGCCGTATTACGAAAAGCTAAAAGAGAGCAACTACCTAACACCTTCTGCCGAAGACATTTATCGTTCGGTAGAAATTAAAAATGAAGTGGTGACCATCGATCCGCAGGAGAAAAACCTGCGTAAGATTTTAAACTTTGGACATACGATTGGACACGCTGTAGAAGGTTATTCTTTGGCTAATGACGAAAATCCATTAACACATGGTGAGGCCATTGCCATTGGTTTTGTTTGCGAAGCCGCTTTATCGATCAAAAACAGTACCCTAACAAAAGAAGAACTGCAAGATATCAGCGAATATATTTTATCATTATATCCTAAATACCACATCAAAAAAGAAAGTTTCGATACACTTTTAGAATTGATGCAAAGTGATAAAAAGAACGAAGATGGAAACATCCTGTTCTCACTTTTAGAAAAACAGGGCAAATGCACGTTTAACTGCCGTGTAAGTACTGCCGACATTTTAAGCAGTTTAGATTATTATAACAGTTTGTAAAAATGAATTTTACCGGAAGTGATATTTCTGTTATCGGGCTATTTGGTTTCGTGATCGTTTTAACCTTGGTTGAAATGTATTTCAGTTACCAGCACGACAGAAAGTTATATACCAAACGCGACACCTGGACCAACATCTACCTGATGACGGCCGCTGTGGTGATCAATTTAGGCACAAAAACATTCACGTTTTTCTTGTTGGCCTATTGTTACCAATTCCGTTTGTTCCAGATCTCCAATGTTTGGGTGTACTGGATTGTATTGATTTTAGCTCAGGATTTCTTATACTGGTTCCTGCATACCGTAGGCCATTATGTACGTTTTTTCTGGGCTATGCATGTTACACACCATTCATCAGAACATTTTAACCTCACAACAGGTTTCCGTTCAACCGTATTCGAACCTCTATACCGTGTTTTCTTTTACCTGCCACTGGCATTTATGGGATTTACTGCGGTTGATATTCTCTTTGCCTATCTGGTTACACAAATTTATGGCAACCTGGTACATACACAATACAACATCAAGTTCCCAAAATGGTACGAATATATTTTCGTAACACCTTCTCATCACCGTGTGCACCATGCCAGCAACGTGCGTTACCTGGATAAAAATATGGGTATGGTTCTTATTCTTTGGGACAGGTGGTTTGGAACCTTTCAGGAAGAACTGCCAGAAGATGTAGTGAAATATGGTTTAACTACACAACCCGAAGATACAGGTGCCGTAAATATTATTTTCCATGAATTTATTGCGTTAAAAGCTGATGTGAAAAAAGCACCAACTTTTATAGATAAAGTGAAATATATCTTCAATCCACCGGGATGGAGCCATGATGGAAGTACTAAAATTGCCAAAATTATGCAGCAGGAGTTGCGCGAGGAGGAAAAAAGGAATTACGAAGCATTACAACAACAAAAAATAAAAGGACTAAACGATCGAGGGGAGTTAAGTTCTACAGGATAAAAAAACCTAAAGGTCTGTGTTTCCACAGACCTTTTTTGTTAACTTTTTTTTATCCACGGATGCACGGCAAAAACGGAGGATACCTCGTATTTCAAAATGCTGTCATTCTGAGAAATAATTTATTGGATGATAATTGATAGATTAAGGAATATGATTGAGAGAGAAACCGTCATTTCCGTAGTGTAGAAATTTATAAGTTTCATCCAAAAAATTATGTTCAATGTAGATCTCGCTCCCGACTTACGTCGGGACTAAGCTTCAGTCGAGATGATGGATCCAAGAGCCTCAACCATATAAAAATCCGTTTTTAAGCTATTTTAAATAACAAAAAGACCAATTTAGAAAACAGACCGCTATAAACAAAATTAAATTTTATTGAAAATAATTTGATTTTCCTATTGACAAATAAAATTTTGTTACTACATTTGGCTCAACAAAAAAAAGAAATGCAAAATACAAACACATATTACTTTGGTTACTTTTACTATTTTAGTAAGAGCCGGGGCTAATATGCAAAAAGATATATCACAATATTAAAATGTATAAGAAAGTCCCGGCAAACAGCCGGGACTTTTTTGTTTTAACACAAAAATGGAAACGACAAAACGAGTAGCAATTCAGGGTATTAAAGCATCTTTCCACGAAGAAGCCGCATACAAATTCTTTGGTAAAGACATCGAAACCGTAGAGTGTAATTCTTTTAAAGAGACCTGCGATAAACTGGAGAAAAATGAAGCTGACTTTGTGGTAATGGCTATCGAAAACTCTATCGCCGGCAGTTTATTACCAAACTACACACTGATCCGCGATTATGGTTTTTCTGTTGTAGGTGAAGTATACTTGCCAATCCAGTTGCACTTAATGGCGTTACCAGGTGTAAAGTTTGAGGAGATTAAAGTAGTTACTTCTCACCCGATCGCCATCCGTCAATGCATCGATTTCTTTTACGATTACCCTCACATTAAAATTGTGGAAAGCAATGATACCGCCGCCTGCGCCAAACGTATACAGGAAGAGAAATTAACTGACACTATGGCCATTGCAAACAGTTTAGCTGCTGAACTTTATGGCTTAAACATTTTAGAACGCCGTGTAGAATCGAATAAGAAAAATTATACCCGTTTTCTTATCCTTAAAAAGGATAAAACAGACGAAGGAAAGAAAATAAACAAAGCATCAATCTGTTTTCAGGTTGGGCACAAAGCAGGCTCATTGGCTACGGTTTTAAACATTTTCGCCGAACAAGACGTAAGCTTAACAAAAATACAATCTATGCCGGTTTTAGGTAAAAGAAATGAGTATTACTTTTACGTCGACTTAGAGTGGCCGAGTACCGAAAAATACGATAAGGCCGTTAGAAAAGCATTAAAATATACATCCAACTTTAATATCCTCGGCGAATATCAAAAGAACGATAAAGTATAAAAAAGTCGGGAGTCCGAAGTCAGGAATCCAAAGACTAATAGCAGAACATTCAACTTGTAAATAATAAAATAATTAAAATATAACTCCAGATTTCCTACTACGGGCTCCGGACTTTAAACAAACCCATCATCATGAAACTTAATTTAAACATTCAACCTTTAAACACCTGGTTAAACGTAAACAACGAACCATTAATCATTTCTGGTCCTTGTAGTGCAGAAACTGAAGAACAATTATTAACCACAGCACATTTATTGGCTGCTACCGGTAAAGTATCGGTATTGAGAGCTGGTATCTGGAAACCGCGTACCCGTCCGGGAGAATTCGAAGGTATCGGAAGTATCGGTTTAGAGTGGTTAAAACGTGCTAAAGCAGAAACTGGTTTACCAACAGCTGTTGAAGTTGCAAATGCAAAACACGTTGAAGAGGCTTTAGCCGCAGGTGTTGATATCCTTTGGATCGGTGCCCGTTCTACTGTAAATCCTTTTACTGTTCAGGAAATTGCGGATGCTTTAAAAGGACATGATGTTCCGGTATTGATCAAAAACCCGGTTAATCCTGATTTGCAATTATGGATCGGTGCAATCGAGCGTATTAATGGTGCAGGAATTACTAAAATCGGTGCTATTCACCGTGGTTTCTCTTCATTCGAGAAAAGTTCTTTCCGTAACGAACCGATGTGGGAACTGGCTATCCAGTTAAAAACACTTTGCCCTGAATTACCGATCATCAACGATCCAAGTCACATTTGCGGTAACCGTGAGTTAATCCCTTACATCTCTCAAAAAGCATTGGATTTAGATATGCAAGGTTTAATGATCGAATCACATGTTGATCCTTCAGTGGCCTGGACAGATGCTAAACAACAAGTTACGCCTGCTGCTTTGGCAGAATTGGTAGACCGTTTAACGGTACGCGAACCAGAAGCACCAAACGAAGCTTTCGCTGATAAATTAGCTGATTTACGTAAATCGATCGATAAAATCGACGATATCTTATTGCAGAAATTAGGTGAGCGTATGGCTATCGTTGAAAAAATCGGTGAATTTAAACGCGATAATCAGGTAACTATTTTACAGGTTAACCGTTGGGATGCCATCATTAAGAAAGGTCACGCTTTTGCAAAAGCTTTGAAATTAGATTTAAACTTTACCGAAAAATTCCTAGAATTGATGCACGGCGAATCGATCCGCAAACAAACTGAAATTATGAACGCAGGCAAATCTGAACAAGGTATTGCTGCTGAGCAACATACTGAAGTTAAAGCTTAATCAGATGGAGGGCTAGAAGTTTAGGATATATGGTAAACTAAATCCTAAAAACAACCTCTACAAATAACATGATTAATGTATTGTCAGCTATTTTCAGCTGACAATACATTTAAGAATAAAAACAGAATAAAATGTCGAAAAACGCCTTAGTTTCTTTTAAAGGAACCAAGAATATTGATACGGAAATCCAATTAACAGGTTCGAAGAGCGAATGCAACAGGGCCTTAATTATTAGCGCTTTAAGCAAGAAACTGGTAAAAGTTGAAAATCTTTCCAATGCGGCGGATACGGTAACATTGAATGGAATTCTCAATAAGCTGGGAGCTGAGAGTAGTGAGTTGGGAGAAGATCCCAAACTGAAAACTGCAAACTCCGAACTGGTTGACGTTGGTCCTGCAGGAACAGCGATGCGCTTTTTATCAGCGTATCTTTCAGCCAAAAACGGAAATTTCCTGTTAACGGGAACTGAGCGGATGAAACAACGTCCTATTGGTATTTTGGCTGAGGCTTTAAAAACCATTGGGGCGGATATTTCCTATGCCGAAGCAGATGGCTTCCCCCCATTAAATATTGTTGGCCCATTAAACCAAAAAACCGCTAAGGTAAAAATCAAAGGTGATATCAGCAGTCAGTATATTTCAGCATTGCTGATGATTGCACCTATCCTACCGCAAGGTTTGACTTTAGAAATTGAAGGTGAATTGACCTCGAAGCCATATGTAGACATGACTTTAGATATGCTAGCAGAAGTTGGTATTGACTATAGTTGGGAAGGAAATTCAATTTCGATTAAACCACAGGCTTTTAAGCCAGGTACTTTGGTAGTAGAACCAGATTGGAGCGCCGCATCTTATTGGTACAGTGTTGCAGCCCTGGCTGATGAGGCAGAAATCAGTTTACCAGCTTTAAAAGAAAAAAGTTTGCAGGGTGATAGCCAAATTAAAAATATCATGAAGATTTTTGGTATCTCCACAAGCAAAACCGATAAGGGAATAGCCATTAGTAACTTAGGCTTGTCCTTAGATACCAAAGAAGTTTTAGATTTAAAAACCTGTCCCGATTTAGCACAAACCATCGTGGTTATTGCTGCTGCTCTGGGCAAAAATATGGCTTTTACAGGTTTAGAAACCTTAAAAATAAAAGAAACCGATCGTATTGCAGCCCTTCAAAACGAATTGGCTAAAATAGGTGTCACTTTTACTGAAGATAATCTGGTTTATACTTTAAATACAGACGATCTTCATTTCCCGGATAAAGTTACCTTTGCCACCTACGAGGACCACCGCATGGCCATGGCTTTTGCTCCCCTTGCACTAATGATCAACGAAGTTGAAATTGAAGAAATGCAGGTAGTAGAAAAATCTTATCCATATTATTGGGAAGATTTGAAGAAAGCTGGCTTTGAAGTGAGAGAGATATGAGACACGAGATTTGAGACACTAGAAGTGAGACTCAAGAAATAAAACAACAATAATAATCTAACCAGATTTGGGTGCAATTTGAGGAGAAAATTTTCAAATCTAATATCTCAAATCTAACATCTAAACAATGAAGTTCAGATATGATAAAAGGAATAATACTCAAATCTCCTATCTAACTTCTCACATCTAAACAAATATGGCAGGCAACTCATTCGGACAACTATTTCGCATCACCACTTTTGGTGAATCTCATGGCGTGGCCATTGGGGTAATTATTGATGGCTGTCCGGCGCAATTGGATATCGATATGGATTTTATCCAATCGGAACTGGATAAACGTAAACCGGGTCAATCCAAAATTACGACACAAAGAAAAGAAAGCGATACGGTTCAGATTTTATCGGGCGTGTTTGAGGGGAAAAGCACGGGAACGCCCATTGCGCTTTTGATTCCTAATGAAGATCAACGATCAAAAGATTATGGTCATAATATCGATGTTTACCGTCCTAGCCATGCCGATTATGTGTATGATGCGAAATATGGAATCCGCGATCACCGTGGCGGTGGCCGTTCGTCTGCACGCGAAACGGCAGCCCGTGTAGCGGCAGGTGCTATTGCCAAACTATTTTTAAAACAGCAGGGCATCGAAATTTTCGCACATGTAACCTCAGTGGGCATCATCGAGGCGCCAAACCTGGAAAGCAATGATTTATCGGCTTTGCTACAGATTAGGGAAGAAAATATTGTGCGTTGTGCCGATCCGGCAACAGCACACGAAATGATTGAATTTATTGATTCTGTTAGAAAAGACGGCGATACCGTTGGCGGAAAAATTGGTTGTGTTGTAAAAGGTTGTCCAGCCGGCTTAGGTGAGCCTGTTTTTGATAAATTACATGCCGATTTAGGTAAAGCAATGCTCAGTATCAATGCGGTTCATGGTTTCGAATATGGCTCTGGCTTTGCGGGAAGCGAGTTAAGGGGATCTCAGCACAATGATATTCCTCAACCAAAAGCTGCGCACTCAAAAGTATTTAAAACCACTACCAACTATGCTGGTGGTATTTTAGGTGGTATTTCGAATGGTATGGATATTACTTTCAAAGTAGCTTTTAAACCAGTGGCTACCATCATGCATAACCAACAAACCATTAATGCTGCTGGCGAAGCTTCTGAAATCAAAGGAAAAGGCAGGCACGACCCATGTGTGGTACCAAGGGCGGTAGTCATTGTTGAGGCAATGGCTGCATTGGTTCTGGCAGATCAGTTTTTAAGAAACAAGGTAAGCACCATCTAATTTCGGCCATGAGATTACTCTCCATTTTATTACTATTTGTCAGCCTCAATACTTTTGCACAAAGCTATTCTGAGCAGATTTCAAAACATCGTGAAGAATACAAGCAAGATTTTATTAAGGATAACAATTCACCGCTCAAAAAAAAGGATCTGCAAAACCTTCATTTTTATGAGGCGGATAGCACCTATAAAGTAATAGCTGAAGTAGAATTACTTAAAAATGAAAAGGTTTTCAAGATGCCAACTTTTAATGGTACAAGCAGTGATTATTATAGGTATGCGCATGTAAACTTCAATCTTAACGGCATAAAAATACAAATGACTTTATATAGAAGTGTATCTTTATCTACCAACCCGGTTTATAAAGACCACCTCTTTTTGCCCTTCACCGATGAAACCAACAAAAAGGAAACTTACGGTGGTGGCCGGTATATTGATCTGGATGCAAAAGAAATTGTAGACGGTCGCATTGAAATCGATTTTAATAAGGCTTATAATCCTTATTGTGCCTATAGCGATGGTTATCGCTGTCCGGTGCCACCAGAAGAAAATGATTTATCTTTAGCCATAAAGGTTGGCGAAAAATTATACTCAGGAGAAAAGAAACACCGAAAATAAGCTTCTGGAAGACGTTTATCAAAAAAAAATACTTAGCATATGTGATAATCCACATTTTAACGTAAATTAGGGGCTTTAAGCGTAGATTAGTTTTCCCTGACTAAAATACATAACTCTATCCCGACATGACGTACAGCTGTTTAATCGTTGATGATAACGAAATAGAAAGAGATGCAATAGAAATGCACCTTAAAAAAATTCCATCATTAAATATTATAGCAGTTTGCAGTAACAGTATAGAAGCTTCACAAATTTTATCCAGGACCACAGTAGATATTGTGTATTCAGATATTGATATGCCCGAGCTATCTGGCATGGATTTATTGAAAAGCCTTAAAAAACAGCCTTTATTTATCTTTATCACTTCATTTAGCGAGTATGCTGCAGAAAGCTTTAATCTGGATGCTTTAGATTTCATTGTAAAACCAGCCACTTTCGAGCGTATATTAAAGGCAACGAATAAAGCCATTGAATATCTTGAGCTGAAAAAACTTGTAGGAAAAGAAAAAGATTACGATGATCCTTCTACCAATGACGAAGGAGCTGATCATTTCTTTTTCAGGGAAACCAAAGGGATCACAAAATTAAAGTACGACGATGTGATCTATATCGAAAGTATGGGCGACTTTTCTAAACTGTTTACCAGTACCGACAAACACATTATTTTGGTTAGCCTTAAGAACCTTGAAAAACAATTGCCATCTAAAATATTCTCCAGGGTACACAAGCAATATATCATCAACATCAATCATATCACTACCTTAACCAATCATGAAGTGCACTTAGGCCATAATTTTCTGGTGCCAATCAGCGCATCAAACAGACAGGAGTTATTGGAAAAATCTATTGATAAGAAAATTCTATCGAGATTTTTAAAATAAAAAACTATTTCTTCAATACAATTTTAAAATAACTACCACCTGCGGGGTTAATATTAGCAGTTATTTTACCGTTCATCAAGTCAATAAAAGTCCTGCAAAGTAATAGCCCTAAACCTGTACCTTTTTCTTTATTCGTACCCAAAGTGCTTACACCAACACCAAGATAACCTGGTTGATTAAAATGATCTACCTGAACTGAGGTTAAACCAACACCAGTATCGGAGATTTTAATTTCTAAGTGATTTTCCAGATTAACTGTTGTAACCTCTATTGAACCTTCACTGGGCGTAAATTTTATAGCGTTGCTAATAAGATTACGGATCACCAGGCTTAACATATTTTCATCTGCATTGCAAATGCTATAACGTGGCACTAAATTCCTAATAGTCAAATTCTTTTGATCTGCATTATCCAATAAAGAATTGATGACTTCTTCTGTTAAATGATGAATATCTAAAGATTCTAAATACGGATTGAAGCCCTGCATCTGACTAGCAGCCCAGTTTAACAGGTTCTCCATCATGGTAGAGGTATAAATTAAGTTGTTTTTAAGCGATGCCGCATAACTGCTTAATTTCTCCTGTTCAATATTACCGCCTTCTAACAAGTGCATAAAGGAAATCAGTGAATTTACAGGTGTACGCATATCGTGACTTACTACACTGAAAATACGGTCTTTAACCTTACTCAACTGCTCCAACTCACGTTTCTGATTATTGATGATTTTATTCAGCCTCGTTGTTTTTCGCTGATTCAAAAAGATAACGACTGCAATAATTAAGATTAGCGTGGCGGCAATCGTGAGAAATATTTTCACACGTTCATCAAATTTAATCTGTTGCTCTTGTTTACTGATCTGTTTGTCTTTAATGCCTGCCGCAATCTGAGACTGAAATTTAACACTGGCAAATTTGCCCTCCTGCGCCAAACGTTGAATATCAAGATCGGCTTTTGCCTTCTGAAAGGTCAATAAATCCAAGGCTTTTTCCTTATCGCTTAGCGCCAATTGTTGTCTTCTTAGTACAAGTTCCTGCTCCTGTCTTTTTAACTCTGCTTCAGTAAGCTTTTGCTTCATTAAATAATCGCGTTCCTTTACACCAAAATCAAGCTGCATTTGTCTCCTGGTGATCTCTTTTTCTTTCTCCTGATCAAAAATTTTGTCTCTTGCAGCTATATATTGCCTGTAATAAGCTAATGATTTATTATACTCCTTTTGTTTTTCATAAACCGCACTCAAACCCAAAGCAGCTTGTTTTTCTATATCCAAGAACCTATTTTCTTCACCAATTTTCAAACTACTGGCCAGCAAAACAATGGCATTTGAAAAGTCGTTTTCTTTTTGATAAAAGTTACCCAACGCATATAAGCTTGAAGCATATGCCTCTTTGTTATCGCCAGATTTACTTAACTCAACTGATTTTTGATATGATTTTAATGCGGCATCTTTTTGTCCTATAATGGTATACAAGTTGCCAAGATCGCGTTTCACTGTAGCCACAATGCCAATATCATTTATCGCTTCTGCTACCTTGAGCGACTTATTATAATACTCTAGCGCCAGTTTAATTTTCTGATCTGGTAAAACATTCATTTCCTTTAGCATGTGATCAGATGCCTCAAAATAATTTGTGCCAATCAGTTCATAAACAACCGCTACTCCCCTGCTATTTTCTCCTTCCTTTGCAAACCCCTTTAAGGCCATATTCATATAAACCAATGCCTGGCTTTGGTTACCCAAACTCTGGTAAATGGTAGAAATATTGGTATAACAGCTGGCCATATCGCTTTCGTTCCCCAATTTCTCATAAATAGCAATGGCTTTTTGGTTCATTTCTAACGATTTTACATAGTCGGGAATACTGCCATACAATGCACCAAGGTTGAGGTAAGTACCAGCTTCCATATCCAGATTACCAATACTTGAAAATTCGGAAGCTGCCATCAAATAGTTTTCTTCTGCCTTTTGATAATTAGACCTTCGATGATACATCAGGGCCCTTTGATAATAGGCCATTGAAGAGAATTTTTTAAGGTTCTTTTCGTGAGAAAGCCGAATTGTTTTATCTAAATATTCTTCAGCTTTATCTATGTTCCTAATTCTCATATATTGACGGTAAACTTCTGTCAATATTTTAATCTTGGTCGAATCCGATTTTTGGTTCTTTTGGTTTAAACTTAAAAGGCTATCCAGTTTTTTTTGTGGCGCACTATTCTGTGCAAAACTGATACCATGAGAAAACAAAATCATTAAAAGCGAGACACCTGTTATTAAAAAAATGCCACAGATATTTATCTGTTTATTAACAACGTATTGCTTCATCTTCCAACAAAAACTAATCATCTTTTTTATTAGAAAATACACACAAAAAACCTTGAAAATTACAGTGTTTCAGAATTGGGATGACGCAAAACATACTGAAAATAAAAAATTTTGTTTGATTTTATAAAAGTATATAAAAATCCTATTACAATTAACCGAATTTTTACCCTATTAATAAAAAAACAAAATTCTTTACATTACTTACCCATACATTCGCTTAAAACTAACAATTTGATATAAATTAATCCAGTCATTTAAACTAAATTAAAAGAGTGCTGGATATTTTGTCGGATTTGCATCGTGCATCATCTGGTAAATTGTTTCAATTACATCATCAACTGAAGGTTTACTGAAATAATCGCCGTCCGAACCAAATGGTGGTCGGTGCGCTTTAGCCGATAATGTTATTGGCTGTCCATCCAAATGGAAATATCCTTTCTGTTCTTCCAAAATCTTTTGCAGGATATAGGCTGATGCACCTCCGGGAACATCCTCATCTACCACCAATAATTTATTGGTTTTTGAAAGCGAGTTTACACAGACATGGGTAATATCAAAAGGTAAAAGGGTTTGTGGATCAATAATTTCGACCGAAATGCCTAAAAGTGCCAATTCTTCGGCTGCTTCCTGTACTATTCTTAACGAAGAACCATAAGAAACCACAGTAATATCACTTCCTTCTTCTAAAATTTCGGCCTTGCCTAATGGAACAGTAAAGTCGCCTACATTGCCAGGCAGTTTTTCTTTTAAACGGTAACCATTTAAGCATTCGATCACTACTGCTGGTTCATCAGCCCTAAAAAGTGTATTGTAAATTCCTGCGGCCTGTGTCATATTTCTAGGTACACAAAGATGTAAACCTCTTAAAGAGCCCAATAGCATACTAATTGGTGAACCCGAATGCCAGATTCCTTCCAATCGGTGACCGCGCGTACGTATGATAACCGGTGCCTTTTGAATCCCTTTGGTTCGATAAGAAAGTGAGGCTAAATCATCACTCAATACATTTAAAGCAAATATCAAATAATCAAGGTATTGTATTTCAGCAATAGGTTTTAAACCACGCATGGCGAGGCCAATGCCCTGGCCCATAATAGTCATTTCTCTAATGCCGGTATCGGTAATTCTTAATTCACCGTATTTGGCCTGTAAACCTGCAAAACCCTGATTTACATCACCAATATTCCCTAAATCTTCACCAAATGCTACCAAACGTTGATCGCGGGCAAAGTTTTCGTTAAAACAGGCATTAAGCACCTCCCTACCATCAACCATTTTGGATAGCTCATCGTAGATGGGATCTATGACAGCTATGTTTGCCGGACTTTCTTTACCATCGGTATGTAGTTTAGAATTGTACTTATCGTGATTAAGTGTGCCTTGATTTTTATACCAGTTTAACAGTTCATCGCGCTCGGGCGAAGGGTAATTAGCCGATAAACGGATAGCTTTACGTGCGGCAACAAAAACCTCTCTACGTTGCGCATCCGCAATCGAAGCTAAATTAGCTGCAATTTTAGCCAGCTCAGGCTGATGTTTGGCCACTCCACTGATCAGATCTACCACTTGTTTATGCTCTGGCTTAATACTATCTAAAAACTCGTTCCAGGCTTCTTTTTGAGCATTACGGACAAATATTTTAGCTGCTTTTTCGATTTCAGCAATTTCTTCTTCAGTAGCTATGGCCGAATCGAGCATCCAGGCACGCATTTTCAGGATGCAATCGTGTTCGCTTTCCCAGGTTAAACGTTCTTTAGATTTATACCGCTCGTGAGAACCAGATGTAGAATGTCCCTGAGGTTGAGTAAGTTCGGTTACATGGATTAAAACCGGTACATGCTCCTCCCTACAAACCTGTATGGCTTTTTCGTATACTTCGCATAGCGCCGGATAATCCCAGCCCTTTACTTTATAAATTTCAAATCCTGGTTGTTCAGGCTCACGCTGAAAGCCTTTTAAAACCTCTGAAATATCTTCTTTTGTCGTTTGATATTTTGCCGGAACCGAAATTCCGTAAGCATCATCCCAAATGGAAATGGCCATAGGGATCTGCAAAACACCTGCAGCATTAATCGCCTCAAAAAATACCCCTTCTGATGTTGAGGCATTGCCGATGGTACCAAAAGCGACCTCGTTACCATTAACAGAAAAATGCTTTAAATAATCGAGTTCTCTGTTTTCCCTGAACAATTTAGAGGCATAGGCCAAACCCACCAAACGGGCCATCTGGCCACCTGTTGGCGAAATATCTGATGAGCAGTTCTTTATCTGTGTTAAATCGTTCCAGCTGCCATCTTCGTTAACTGATTTTGTGGCGAAGTGACAGTTCATCTGCCTTCCGCCGGAGAATGGGTCGGCTCCATCAGTGGGATTTGCATAAAGCTGGGCAAAAAATTCTTTTATAGTCGAAATGCCCGTTGCAAAGGCAAAAGTTTGGTCGCGATAGTAGCCCGAACGCCAGTCTCCATTCTTAAAAGCTTTCGCCATTGCCACTTGAGGAACCTCTTTACCATCGCCGAAAATACCAAATTTTGCCTTGCCTGTTAATACTTCTCTCCGGCCTAGAATACTGGCCTGCCTACTCTCATAGGCTATTTTATAGTCGCTTATAACGATTGATTTAAAATCATCAAAACTTAATTCGGAAGCATCAATAGCATTGGTCATCAATTTTTCATTCGGCATAGTAATCAAAGATTGGTTGTGGCAAATATATACAAAATTAAAAGTTTGCCTTTATCCTTGATTGTAAAATTATATATTGAATTGTAAAATAATAATTGGAATAGTTTTTGTTTTAATAGGAAAATATTAAATTTGTTTTAGAATTAAAATAATAAATTACAACCACATAACATGAAAAAGATCTTAGTATTATTCGCTTTTGTATTAGGTTTTGGTATTGCGGCAAACGCACAGGCTAAACCTGCTGAATTTAAATTTGAAGCTGAAACACATGATTTCGGCAAAATCGTATTAAACAAACCAGTAACTTACGATTTCAAATATACCAACATTGGCGAAGAGCCATTAATTATTACTAAAGCTGAAGCAAGTTGCGGATGTACAGTACCTAAATACACCTCTACACCACTGAAAAAAGGTGAAACCGGTGTGATTTCAGTAACTTTTAATGCTGCTGCTGGTCCCTCTACTTTTTCTAAAGCGGTAACCATTACTTCAAATGCTAAAACACCAATTAAAGTGCTTTATATTAAAGGCGAAACTGTTGCTGCAGCATCAAAATAATTTTTTAACCGATAATATTTAAAAAGTCCCGATTTTCATCGGGACTTTTTTATTTTTGTGCCATGCCAAAAATTTCACAAAAAGGTGTGCAGATGCCTGCATCACCAATCAGAAAATTAACTCCATTTGCAGATCAAGCTAAAAAAGATGGTAAAAAGGTTTACCACTTGAATATTGGTCAGCCCGATATAGAAACACCCGAAGGAATGCTGAACGCCATTAAAAACATTGATTTTAATGTTTGGGCCTACACTCCATCGGAAGGTACACTTGCCTACCGTTTAAAACTTACCGAATACTACAATAAACTGGGTTACAACATCACGCCCGAAAATATACTGGTAACTGTTGGTGGCTCAGAAGCCATTACCATTGCCATGCAGACTTGTGTAAACGAAGGAGATGAAATTATCATTCCAGAGCCTTTTTACGCCAACTACAATGGTTTTGCCTGTATGAGCAATGTGGTGGTAAAACCGATTCTATCATATATCGAAAATGGCTTTGCGCTCCCTCCAATTGCAGAGTTTGAAAAACTGATTACCGAAAAAACCAAAGCCATTATTATCTGTAACCCAAATAACCCGACAGGTTATTTATACTCAAGAGAAGAATTAGAAGCTTTAAAAACGCTTTGCGTTAAATACGACCTATTCCTATTCTCAGATGAAGCTTACCGCGAATTCTGTTACGATGGAAGGGAATTTATTTCGCCAATGCATTTAGACGGTTTAGACGAAAATGTTGTGATCATGGATACCGTTTCTAAACGTTATAGCGCTTGTGGAGCACGTTTAGGTTGCTTAATTACTAAAAATAAAGAAGTTATAGCTTCAGGATTAAAATTTGCACAGGCCAGATTAAGTCCGGGCATGGTAGAACAGATTGCCGGAGCCGCTGCTGTAGATACACCAGATAGCTATTTCGAAAAAGTAAATACCGAATATACTTTGCGCCGCGATACTTTGGTTGGCCGGTTAAATCATATTGATGGCGTTTTCTGTCCTAATCCGGGTGGTGCATTTTACGTAGTAGCAAAATTCCCTATTGATGACGCTGATCAATTCTGTCAGTGGATTTTAGAAGAATTTAGTCACGATAACCAAACGGTAATGATGGCGCCAGCTACAGGCTTCTACTCTACTCCGGGCTCGGGTAAAAATGAAGTGCGTATGGCATATGTATTAAATACCGATGATTTAAGTGCCGCAATGGATTGTTTGGAAGTAGCACTGCAACAATATCCGGGCAGACGGGTATAGTTTTCAATTGACAGTTTGTAATTTTCAGTTTTAGATGCCAAATATTAGTGTACAGCTATTATTTGGCATTTAATTTGTATATTTGCAGTTCGGTTTACAAACTGATTACTCAAAACTGTAAACTAAAACCTGGGGCCGTTCTTGGATTTGACGGGGTGGCGAAGGTTATGTTAGCATGCAGTGCGTTGTTCGGAGAGCACTTAAAGTGAACGATCACATTTTAGTTGGCGAAAATACTTACGCCTTAGCTGCTTAGTTTAGAACTAACTAGCTTTTGTCCCTCTAACTGCTGCATTGTTGGGTTAGAATCCGGGGCATCGAAACAACAAAGCTGGCTTTAAGGAGATACGACTTAAAGTGAGACAAAGTATCTAAGGATTTAAATAAGGTCGGTTTTCAGCCCGTTTATTTCCCGAAAATCAATTGAAAAATAAGCATGTAGAAGGTATAATTTATCTCACAACTGGACAAGGGTTCGACTCCCTTCGGCTCCACTGGAATCAGTAACAAAATTCACCAAAAAACACTAAAAGCCTGCAAATCAATGATTTGCAGGCTTTTAGTGTTTTTTGGCATTTAGTGGCTTTTTTGACCAAAAAACGCATATGCGAGGTGAGTCAAGCGGTGAGTCAGACTACGAAAGTTTTGGACTCACCGCTTTTGACCATAACTAACTGTAATACAGCTAGTTTACCAAGTAAACATCTTGACTTTTTTTGATTGCAATCTTAACTTTATTTCACTTTTAAGATTACTTTTATGAAAAGAAATTTCAGTTTACTTTTCTTTCTAAAGAAAGGAAAAACAGATCACGATGGTAACTCTTCTATCTACATGAGGATTACAATCGAAAAAAAACGTGTTGATCTTGCTACAGGAAAACAATGTGCAGACAACGACTGGGCAAATGGAAAGGTCATTGGAAATTCCGCAATGGCAAAAGCTATTAACCTCTATCTTAAACAGCTAGAATCCAGGCTGCATGAATCGCATAGGAATCTTCTAATGGCTAGGGAAGATGTAACTGCTAAAAGTCTTGCAGATAACTTCTTGGGAAAAGGAACACAAGTTAGAATGCTTACCGATGTATTTGAGGCCCATAACAATGAAATGCAACAATTGGTAGGCATTGAATTCGCACCAATGACATTGATACGTTATCAGACTGCGTTGAGACATATTAGACAATATCTAAAGGAAAAACATAAATCCAAAGATATCGATATCCGAAAGATCAACCATGAGTTCTTAACCGACTATGATTTCTTTTTAAGAACGACAAGAAAATGCAATAATAATTCAGCGGTTAAATACATCAAAAACCTTAAAAAAATCATTAAGCTCTGCCTGGCTGTGTATTTCAGTG
>NZ_JBWJIG010000009.1:0-251469 GCF_056490705.1 Pedobacter humicola
GGCGGGCGATAATAGCGGGCACGAGTGAAACGAAGTAAAGCGGTTAGCGGGGCAGGTGCATCCGAAGGACTGCTCACTTTCATTTCCAACCCCTTTATTTAGAAATCCAGCTTATTGCTATTCCCTTTTAGTCTATTTACTTTAACCTTTGGCCTCCCTCATCCATCTTCCATTTCACATCGTGCATCCTTTTCTGTCATGCTGTCAGTAAACTACAGCCTCTTTTTTTACATTTTATCAGTCTTTTACCCATATTATCTGCCAAAAACCAATTGGCACATGCATTGTTTAATAGGAGTAGAAATTATAATACTTTAAAAAGAGAAATTAAAAATACAATGGGAAAAATTATTGGAATAGACTTAGGAACAACAAACTCTTGCGTGAGCGTAATGGAAGGCAACGAGCCTGTAGTTATCGCAAACAGTGAGGGTAAACGTACTACACCGTCTATTGTTGCTTTTGCAGAAAACGGTGAGCGCAAGGTTGGCGAGCCTGCTAAACGTCAGGCTATAACCAACCCAACAAAAACGATATATTCGATTAAACGCTTTATGGGTAACAGCTACGACGAAAGTGCGAAAGAAGCTGGGCGTGTACCTTATAAAGTTGTTAAAGGTGATAACAACACTCCACGTGTTGAAATCGACGACAGAAAATACACTCCACAAGAGATTTCTGCAATGATTTTGCAGAAAATGAAAAAAACTGCTGAAGATTTCCTGGGTCAGGAAGTTACAGAAGCGGTAATTACTGTACCAGCTTACTTTAATGATGCACAACGTCAGGCTACCAAAGAAGCAGGCGAAATTGCAGGTTTAACTGTAAAACGTATCATTAACGAGCCTACTGCAGCTGCTTTAGCTTATGGTTTAGATAAAGCACACAAAGACATGAAAATTGTTGTGTTTGACTGTGGTGGTGGTACACACGACGTTTCTGTATTGGAATTGGGTGATGGTGTTTTTGAAGTGAAATCTACTGATGGTGATACACACTTAGGTGGTGATGACTTTGACCACATTATTATTGACTGGTTAACTGATGAGTTTAAATCAGAAAACAACATGGACCTTTCTAAAGATCCAATGGCATTACAACGTTTAAAAGAAGCTGCTGAGAAAGCTAAAATTGAATTATCAAGCACAACTTCTACCGAAATCAACTTACCATATATTACTGCTGATGCCAGCGGCCCTAAACACCTGGTGCGTACATTATCACGTGCTAAATTTGAGCAATTGGCTGATAGTTTGATCAAACGTACTATCGATCCTTGTAAATCTGCTTTGAAAAATGCTGGTTTAAGCACGAGCGATATCGATGAGATTATTTTAGTAGGTGGTTCAACCCGTATACCTGCTATTCAGGAAGCGGTTAAAGCTTTCTTCGGTAAAGAGCCAAGTAAAGGTGTTAACCCTGATGAGGTTGTAGCGATCGGTGCTGCTATTCAAGGTGGTGTGTTAACTGGTGATGTGAAAGATGTATTGTTATTAGATGTTACGCCTCTATCATTAGGTATCGAAACTATGGGTGGTGTAATGACTAAATTAATCGAGTCTAACACTACTATCCCAACTAAAAAATCAGAGACTTTCTCAACTGCAGCTGATAACCAGCCTTCAGTAGAAATCCATATCTTACAAGGTGAGCGCCCAATGGCTGGCCAGAACCGTACAATTGGCCGTTTCATTTTAGATGGTATTCCACCAGCACCTCGTGGTGTGCCTCAGGTAGAAGTATCATTTGATATTGATGCCAATGGTATATTACACGTAAGTGCAAAGGATAAAGCGACTGGTAAAGAGCAAAAAATCCGTATCGAAGCATCTTCCGGTTTAACTGACGCTGAGATCAAAAAAATGAAAGAAGAAGCTGAAGCTAATGCAGCAGACGATGCTAAGCAAAAAGAAGAAGCTGATAAAATCAATGGTGCTGATGCTTTAATTTTTTCAACTGAAAAACAACTAAAAGAGTTTGGTGATAAATTATCTGCTGATAAAAAAGCACCGATCGAAGCTGGTTTGGAGAAATTAAAAGCAGCGCATAGTGCTCGTAACTTTGCAGATATCGATGCAGCACAAGCTGAATTGCAAGCTGCATGGAACGTAGCGTCTGAGGAAATGTACAAAGCTGGTGAGCAACCTCAGGGTGGCGAACAACCACAAGCTGATGGTCAGCCTCAAGGTGGTGGCGATAACGTTACCGATGTTGATTTTGAAGAAGTAAAAGAAGACGACAAGAAATAAATTTTGAGTCTTTAGTCCTAAGTCGTAAGTCTTGGACATATATAAAAAGCGTTTCTGATTAATTTCAGGAGCGCTTTTTGCGTAAGATTAAACCTCGAAGGCTTTTAAAACCTGCAAGGTTTGATATGATATTTTTTTGTTTTTTGGAAACGAATGGTTCTTTACTTTTCGGTTTGTGCAGCCCCGCCATTCGCTACAATCTTTTTAAACTTGTGTTGTGCTGATGAAAGAAGCATCTTTTCCGGCTGTGGCAATTACTTCCTATTAAGGCCAATGCTGTAAAAAGTATTTTCGCTGCTGTCTGGTTTAGGTAGGGAGGCTTTGGTGCTTTTCGGAGAATTTGAATAGCGATCGCTACTTATGCCGTTCTTAAATGTCTAATCTGGTCAAAAGGTAACGCTAAAACTTCTACTGGATCACTTCCTATGTCTTGCTTTCGGCTTTGCGTGATACTCCAGCTCGCTTGCTTTGCCAAAAAACCTGTTTAATAAGGCTATTGCCGGCCAAATTAACATGGGTGTAAATCTGCTTAACATATTCATACCATTCGCACTTGGTAAAAGAAGATCGATGAGGATACCCAACAAAAATATGGCAGGTACAATCAAGGTTCTCCATCGCGCCAGCTGACGGGTTTTTAAATCATCAAATCCGTCAGAAATCCTGCCTTTATGCTTTATAATGTATGTTAACATTCTGTAATTGAGAAACCCCGTTAAAGCTACATTCAAAGAATAAAACCAGAAAGGCAGGCTATATATCGTATTGTCGCTATAATAGGCAGAGCTAAAAGGCATTAGGATGATCGAAAAAAGGAAAAAGAAGTTCAGCCAGATCAGCTTATCGTCGTAATCTTTAATAAAAGAGAACATGCGGTGATGCGAGCGCCAGTAAATGGCAACAACAAAAAAGCTGATGATAAATCCGATAAATTTGGGGATTAAACTTAACAACTGATCCACCATTTCAGTCAAACCCATGTTTCTGTGGATTTCTGGAGCCTTAATTTCTATAACTAAAAGCGTAATGGCTATTGCAAATACAGCGTCTGTAAAAAGAATCATCCGCTCAATCTGAAATTCTTTCTTTAATTCACCATGTTCTGACATACAATCTAGATTAAATTCTCTTCAATAATATCCTGTAACTCTTTTTCATTTAGAGCAATTTCATGCAATAGCTTGAATTGATTTTTGGTTCTATCCAGGTTTTGTGTGGGATAACTTGTAGGATAATACTTATTGCTGCTTAAAAAATCGGTTAAAAAGCGTAATGCCTGCATGTAAATGATGTACTTACCTGAGAATAAGATCAGCTCTTTTTCTGTTTGAGTTAAAATGCTTTTCATTTCAGATAAATAACCCTTTATCATCGCTTCAAAATAAGGCAAACGCACTTTTACTTTGTCCAGATCAGTTTCATTCTCAGAGAAGGCACAAAGATAGGTACGCATCATATCGCCCAGGTCGGAAATAAATTTACCTGGCATGATGGTATCCAGGTCGATTACACAAATACCTTCATAGGTTTCATCATCTAACAATACATTGCTGATCTTGGTATCGTGATGCATTACCCGATCAGGGAAATCATTTCTATGCGAATAAGAGGCATAATAATCTAAAATGTACCTATGTGTCAAAGCATCTTCGATTTGTGCTTTTGCCTGTTCTTTTACCCTTTCTGATGCTTGGTTTAAGGCCAGTTCAAACTGTTCGTACCTTAAGCCCAGATCGTGGAAACCAGGGATGGTAGGCTGAAGCGTTTTGGCATCAAAATGATCTAACAATCTGCTCAGTTTACCAAATTGTTTAGCGGCTTCATATGCTTGTTTGGGATCAGCTAAAACGTCAAGTGAAATGGTGTTGGGTACAAATGGGAGCAACCGCCAATATTCATGGCGAATGTGTGCCATTTCTTCACTACTGGTTGTGGAAATAGGTTTTATAAAAAGATATTCAGGGTAAGTGAAGCTTAGGTAATCGGCGATAGCCCTCAGGTTGTTGGCAATGGCCTGAGGCGATTTAAAGACCGAAGTATTTATATTTTGAAGAATATATTTTTTTTCTTCTGCTGAGGGCGAAAGCAAATAAGTACGGTTAATTAAACCCGTACCTATTTGTGTAATTTTGATATTTTCTTTAGCGTATCCGTAGGCTTTTAAAACTTCGGAATCTAAATTTAATTCCATAGTTTTTCTGGATATGTTCCGTTTTTAACCAATTGGTCAATACTATCCTGAACATAGGGTTTATCTTCTTTATATGTTACACCAAACCATTTGTTGGAGGTTGGTACGACTTTAAAGGTTGCAGTGTTGCTTTTTACCAGGTTTTCACCAATCAATGGAATAAAGAATTCGGCTTTAGGTTTATCCTTATTTGCTTCAGCAAATTCTCTGAAGAGTTCTTCAGTAATTTTAAATACAGCAGGCGTAAATCCCCAGAAATTCATCGATACAGGAGTTTCGAAGGCTAAAGGAAATTCTTCACCGTTCTCTTCGTAAAAAATACTGCCATCTTTAGGATAAACTTTTGTACGTTCAACAATTTCTTTGAGGTTGCCAGCTTCATCTACCTTGCAAACCCCGCGCGAAACAGCACCGAACTCTGATAAGGTTTTGCCAATTTCGTAACCGATGATAGCGTAATTGCTGTCGGTAACTTCGGTAGTTAAGAAATCGACCATTTTTTTAAAGGCATCATAACCATAATAATCATCAGCGTTAATTACGCAGAATGGTTCTTTAATTACATTTCTCCCTGAAAGGATCGCATGTGCGGTACCCCAAGGTTTTTCTCTGTATATTTCTTCCTCAATACCAAACTGTTTTAAATCGAAATTTTGGAAAACATAGTCTGTTTCAATTCTTCCTTGGAGTTTCGGTTCGAAAATGGCTTTGAATTCGTTTACAAATTCTTCTTTAATGATAAATACAACTTTGCCAAAGCCAGCATTAATTGCATCATATATGGAATAATCGATAATGGTTTCGCCGTTAGGGCCAAAGCCATCAATCTGTTTCATACTTCCATAACGGCTTGCCATACCTGCAGCCAGTATTAATAGGGTAGGTTTCATTTATTGTTATTGTTTTAATTATGGGATAGGACTTCTAGTAATTGGGATAATTAGTAAATGTTTTGGTTCATATTGCGAAATTAGTAATAGCCACTTAATTTTACTAAAATGGACACATTGTTTTATAAAAATTTATAGTTCATTTAAATATGTAAACAACTTATCGAGGTCTTTATCATCTTTAAAATCAGTTTTTTCTTTTTTAAGGTAATCTGTTATTTCTTTTTCTTTATTTGGAAATCGCCCGATCAATGATTTTTTATCTATGCTTATTTTAGATAAACTTCCATTCTGGAAAACATAATAAGTACTATAGGTGTCAAAAGATTTATTAACTGTAGCAGATCCATACTCTTTACTTTCTGTGATTTTTTTGTAAATCCTTTTGTAAAGGGATATTTTTCCAGTGGTAATGATCTGGAAAAATGAAGCTGCATTAAGTCCATCGGTTACCGGCAAGCTACTCGTAAATTTATAATGATTAGATAAATCCGCATCTGCGATTTCGAATGTAGAAACTGGCTCGACGAAATACATTATATTTCCACCCTTTGCCTGAAAGATGAGCTTGTCATTCATGATGTCATATTTTAAGAGCATATCGCCAAAATTCTTTCCAGATTTTGTTGTTACTTTTCCTTTCGACCAAAAATCAAGAAAATATGGATTGCCACTAACATTCTCATATTTGATTTCTCTTAAAGGAGTTCCCTGCATATCTCCATAAGGCTGAACGGTAAATTGAGCATGAGTGGCAATGGAATAAAGAGAGAGCACTATAATTAGATATTTCATTACCTTATCAATTAAAATCCAAATAAACCACCACCGGTTTTTGAACGTGTTTTTTTGCCTGTAAGCATGCCGAAAATACCGCGCACAATCTCTTTACCAATTTGGCGTGTGATTGTTGCGCCCATTACCTGTTCAACCAAACTCTTTTCGCCTGGTTTAGGCTTGTTTTCCTGTTCGGCCTGTTTCTGCGCTTCAGCTTCTTGTTTTTGTTGTTCGGCTGCCGCAGTTTGGTCGTTAATACGTTTGGTTAATATCTCATATGCACTTTCCGGATCGACAGGTTCTTTGTATTTGGTGTACATCGGGCTGGCATGTACCACCTGATCGAAATCTGCTGCTGTAAGCGGCCCCATAACAGCTCTTGGTGGGGTAAGCATGGTAGCTGAAACTTCTGTGGGTATACCTTTCTCGTTTAACACCGTAACCAAAGCTTGTCCCGTTCCCAATGAAGTTAATATTTGGTCGATTTCGTAAAAGTCTGATTTTGGGTACGTATTTACCGTTTTTTTCAAAGCGTCCACATCATTCGGAGTAAATGCCCTTAATGCATGCTGAACGCGGTTACCTAACTGCCCTAAAACACTTTCAGGAACATCAGTAGGTGCCTGTGTACAAAAGAAAACACCAATTCCCTTCGAACGGATCAATCTGATAATGGTTTCTATCTGTTCTAAAAATGCCTTAGATGAGTTTTTGAACAGTAAATGTGCTTCATCGAAAAAGAAGATCAGTTTTGGTTTATCTAAATCGCCAACCTCTGGCATGGTGTTAAACAATTCGGCCAACAGGCTTAATAAGAATGTTGAATATAAAACGGGTTGGTTTTGAACATCTGCAATGTTTAACAAACTAATGGTTCCCTTGCCGTCAACACGTTCGAAAAGATCTTCAATATCGAAGGATTTTTCGCCAAACATTCCTGCCAATCCCTGCTGCTCTATGGCCACTATTTTTCTTAAAATGGTACCGGATGTTGCAGTAGATATGGTGCCATAGCTGCTTTTGATCTCTGCGGCACCAGCACCTTCCGACAGGTAAGAAACCAGTTTCTTTAAATCGTTCAAGTCGATTATAGGCATTTTGTTGTCGTCGGCATATTTGAATATTACCGCCATCACGCCCGATTGTGTATCGTTTAAATCTAATACTTTCGATAAAAGTGTAGGGCCAAATTCAAGTACGGTTGCCCGCATCTGTGAACCCATTTTGCCCGAAAGAGAGTAAATCTCGATTGGAAAACCAGTTGGTGAGAAAGGTTTGTTGAGCTGTTGCGCCCTTTCTTCTATCTTTGGATTAACTGCACCTGGCTGGTTTAAGCCTGATAAATCGCCTTTAACATCTAACATAAAAACAGGAACACCGGCATCGGATAACTGTTCTGCCAATAACTGCAGGGTACGTGTTTTGCCGGTTCCGGTTGCGCCCGCGATTAAGCCGTGCCTATTCATCATTTTTAACGACAAATTAACTTCAGCTTCGCTATATATCTGTCCGTCTAAAATTCCGGCGCCTAAATAAATGTACGAGCCCGTTGGGGTGTAGGATGATTTTATTTTTTCGATGAATTTTGAAGAAAGATCGCTCATTTTTTAAAATTAGATTGCCAATTTAAGAAACATATCTTAAAAAGGTTGTGTTTTTGTTTCCACTTTTCATGCAAAATATTGCACAAACGGTTGTTTAATGTTGCTGGCTAAGTTGCTTATAATAATTTAGTTCGTTCTGAAGTGCAGTTATTTCCTGCTGCATATTTTGCAATTGATTAAGCAGATGTGAAACAGCATGAATGCCTTCCAGGTTAATCTCCAGATCTTGTGCCAAACGCAGGTATTGCTCCAGTTTAGATAATTCATCGATAGGTAAAAAGACCGATTTCTTTTTAACGGTGGTGTGGATCAAACCAAAATCTTCGAGAGAATGGATGAAATTAATCTCCACATGGTGATAAGCGCAGATGTCTTCTACAGGTATTAGATAGGTTTCCATAATGGTTAGAATTTGGAAAGTTTTTCGAATAATTCTTTTTGTTCGGCGCTTAAAGAGGTTGGTAATTTTACCTGCCATTTGATATAGAGATCGCCAAACTGGTTGTCTTTTTTATAAACGGGGAATCCTTTTCCCTTTAAGCGTAAAGTGGCGTCAGGCTGTGTACCTTCCGGTACTTTCAGCTTAACCTTGCCATTTAAGGTTTCTACAATTTTTTCGCCTCCCAAAATAGCAGTATATACATCTATCTCTTCCTGAATGTAAATATCATTTCCTTTACGTTTGAATTTAGGATCATCGGTAATGTTGAATTTGATAAACAAATCTCCGGGAGGACCATTGTTAACGCCAGGTGCACCATAACCCGGCAATTTAATTTTTTGCCCGTTTTCTACACCTGCCGGAATGGTGATACGCACCTGTTTTCCATTAACCGTTAAGGTTTGCTTGTGGGTAGTATAGGCATCGAGCAGGTTTAATTGTAAATCGGCATTGTAATCCTGACCTTTAAAAGGGGAATTTCTGCTGCTTCTTCCTCCACCACCAAACATCGATGAAAAGAAATCAGAAAAATCGTCGCCACCAAAACCACCTGAATAACTATTGCCTCCTCCGTAACCGCCAGCCTGCGATTGATATTGTCTTTGCTGCTGTTGCTGGGCATCTAATTGATCGGCATGTTGCCAATCCTTACCATATTTATCATATTTCTTCCTTTTCTCAGGGTCGCTTAATACTTCGTTGGCCTCATTAATCTGCTGAAATTTTTTGTTGGCTTCCTCGTTATTAGGATTAAGATCGGGATGGTGTTTTCTGGCTAATTTTCTATATGCTTTTTTAATATCCTCAGTTGTTGCATCTTTCTTTAAATCGAGGATTTTATAATAGTCTATGTAGTCCATAATGGCTTAACAAATAAGTAAAGGGAATGTTCAGTTTTATGGGATAAATGTAAGGTTTTAGTGTGGGAATGTGGGTAGGGCGTGGTGCAAAGCGTGTAGGAAATAGAGCAAAGGGCATAGCGGATAGAGTAAGGGACCTATGGCGGATGAGGAATGGTTGGCTGTCAGCTGACTGATGAATTATATTATTGCAATTCTAATCGAAAAGAACCTGGTAAAGTGCCGGGTATAAATCACCAATGCCACAAAAAATCTCTTTAAACAAAAAAAAGTGCCTCAGTTTGAGACACTTTAATCGATAAAGGTAGAGAGAATTATTTTTTGTTTTTTACATATTTTTCTAACCATTGGTCTTGCTCCCAAAGCATGTGCAATAAGTTTTCTTTGCCCCGGTAGCTATGTGCTTCATAAGGTAAGAATACAAAACGGGTAGTACCGCCGGCTCCCTTTATGGCATTGAACAAGCGTTCGCTATTAATGGGGAAAGTACCTGGATTATCGTCAGAATCGCCATGGATTAAAAGCAATGGTGTTTTAATTTTATCAGCATAACTAAACGGGCTCATTTCATAATACAGCTGAGGGGCCTGCCAATAGGTACGTTCTTCATTTTGAAAACCAAATGGCGTTAAGGTTCGGTTATAAGCACCGCTACGCGCAATACCTGCTGCAAAAAGATTGGTATGGGCCAATAAGTTTGCGGTCATAAATGCACCATAACTATGGCCACCCACAGCCATCCGTTTTTTATCGCCAACACCTAAATCGGCCAGTTTATTAATGGCAGCTTCGGCATTTAACTGTAGCTGATCAACAAAAGTATCGTTGGGCTTTTTTCCATCTTTTGCCACAATTGGCATTTCAGCATTGTCTAAAACAGCATAACCACGGGTTACCCAAAAAATAGGAGAAGCCCAGCTAATGGTTGTAAATTTATCCTTCGAACCCCGGATCTGCGCAGCATCTGCTGCAGAGTTGAATTCGCGTGGGTAAGCCCATATCAGCGCAGGCAACGGTCCGTCTTTATCTTTGTTATATCCTATAGGGAGATAAAGATCACCAGTTAAATCAACACCATCGGCACGTTTGTAAGAAATTTTCTGTTTGGTAATACCTTCTAACGATGGATATGGATTGGTAAAATTGGTAATTGGCTGATCAGCGATACGTAACATCAGGTTTTTAATAAAATAATTGGGAACCAATTTCTGACTTTCTTTCCTGGTCACTAAAACAAGTTTGTCAGGATTGATCACATCACTTACGTATTCGAAAGTGCCTTCGGCACTGCGCCAGATAATTTCGTTCTTTTTAGTGGCCAGATCGAACTTGGCCAGGAAAGGCAAATCTCCTTTTTCTGACGAACCCACAATATTGTTCATCAATAATTTGGTGCCATTATCAACGGTTTTAATTACCTGGCGGCCATATTTGTTTTTAATAGTAACAGGCGAGCCCGGATTACCATAAGCATCGGTTTGGTTACGGCTGTATAATTCTTCTACCGCACCTGTTGTAGGGTTATAACGGCTTACTTTATTGGTTTGTTTACTGCGTAAACCTTCCATAACCAGCGCCAGATTGGCATCGCCCCATTGTACACCACGGTAACGGGTCTGCGTTTTGAATAATTCTTTTTCTGTTCCTGTAAAAGGTGCGCTTAATGCGTAGACTGCATCATGAAATGGAACGTCTTTTTTGATTAAACCGCTGTCCAACGGCTTACTCCAAACCAATGTAGCCGCTTCGTCATCTCTCCAATCAAAGCCGCGTGGTACATTCTGCGTGTTGTCGTAACCCGATGGTGTACCTTCTGAAGATGGTAGCTCGGCAATAACTTTTAGGGTTTTACCGGCTAAATCGGTAATGGTTACCGTTGATGGGAAGCCATAAGCCGAAACGAGGTAAGAAAAAGGTTTGCGGATGGTTTCTACCATCATATAATTTTTATCCGGTGATAAACTTGTTGAACCATAAATGGCTGGTTTGCCGATTGGTGTTTCTACACCTGCGGTATTTTTTACCAATTGAGAGGTAGCAAAAAATTCAAATAATTGCTCATCAAAAGGCGATTTAATTAAATCCTGGTAGGTTGCACTCGGAGCAGCTTTACCTAAATTTTGCTGTATGGTAGGCCCTTTTGGCATTAATGGTTTTGTAGGTGCGGCACTGGCTGGTTTGGTTACGGTACGATAAATAATGGTATTATCGTTTAACCAGGTAAGGCCACTGCCTAAAACTACGTTTAAGAAAGCCTTATTGGTTTTTGTTGCTTTTTTTGTCGCCAGATCGATGATATATAGCTCTACACCTTTTTGTGTGGTATGGGTAAAGGCAATTTTGTTTTCTGACGGGTTCCAGCTGATGTTACTGGCATATAAAGGTGTTGGCAATCCGCTTACCTGAAAGCTTTGGTTGGATTTTATATTTTTAAGGCTAAAATTGTTAATGTAGGTCTGTCTGCTCGGCGAATAATTATTAGGGTTTAACCTTAAGCCTGCGATCCGGTACTCGGGCATGGCCAGTTCTTCTACCGAAGGATAAGAGTTACGTTCGCTAAATAGGATCCACTCCGCTTTACCATCTATACTCACGCCAGGTGTTGGTTTTGCCAGTAGTAAATCGGCAATTTCTTTTGGTGGGTTTTGGTAGCTTACGGCATCTTGTGCAGCTGCATTTAGCGATACGCAAGTGCCTGCTATTAATAAATAGAGCTGTAGTTTTTTAATCATTTCCAGTTTGTTTGTTCGAAGTGGGGAATAATCAAATATTGCAAAATTTAATAAATTGCAACGTAACTTCTTATTTACATCATGAATGGTTTTTCTTTTTTTACCACAAAGGGCACGATGAGGAAGGCATCAAGTTTGATGTTTATTTTTTGTTATATGGATTTAGATTGTTCAACTTTATATGCTTTTAATTCCGTGTTAATCTGTGCTTCTGCGGCAAAGAAAGTTCTAATCATAAACGAAGCGTCCAATTCCATCATCCATTTTATATCATCCCTCATTTAAGGATACAAACTACTGATGTAGGTCACAGAATTGGTTACCATTTCCTTTAAAACCGTGATATCAATGTCACTCATTCTTTTTACATATACACAGGCTTTGGCTGTTTTATGTTTCCCAAATTTGGCGAGTAGCGCTTCGCGATCTTTAAATTGTGAAGAAAAGTATAAAGCAATGGCATTTTGCCGTGGTGAAAAACCAACCAATGGTGCGTCGCCTTCTCTGCCGCTTTCATATTTATAATGATAGCTCCCAAAACCAACAATGGCGTTGCCCCACATTTTGGCGGTAAAACCTGTTGTTTCGGTAATCATTGCGGATAGATCAAAACAATCTTTCCGTTTAGTCTCGTCGGTTACTGTATTTAGAAAGTCGCTAACGCTTAAATCGTTTTCGGTGGTTTTATTCTGTGCCATTACTTTTTTAAATATGAATATAAGCTTATTCCATAACTGTTTCAAGATCTAACATCTGAATTGTAATATTTTTAAGTATTAAGCCTAAGCCTTTTATAATTCTCTAATTTGGTAACCATTAATTTAGAAACCATCAATATGAAAGCATACCATCCATTTAACTGTTTTTTGGGCATTAATAGTTTAGTTATTTGCTTACTACTTTCTTTTGTTAGTGCAAATGCGCAACAAAAACTAAATGTGGCTGTAGCTGGGTTAAATCATGATCATGTATATCTGATCATGAACAGCTATCAAAAGGCTGAAGTTAACATCATCGGCATTGCAGAAAGTAATCCCGATCTGGTTAGTAAGTTTAAAACCCGCTATAAAATTCCTGACAGTATATTTTATTCCAACCTGACTGATTTATTAAAGAAAAAGAAGCCGGATGTTGTGCTCGCCTACAATGCCATTAGCGATCATCTGGCGGTGGTGGAAGCTGCGGCCCCACTGGGTATATCGGTAATGGTAGAAAAGCCATTGGCTGTAACGGTTAAGCAGGCTGAAAGGATGGCGGCATTGGCCACACAATATAAAGTGCATATCCTTACCAATTATGAAACCACCTGGTACCCAAGTAACCAGGAGATTTATAAAAATGTGAAGGAAGGCAATAGCATAGGTGCATTGAGAAAAATAATCGCGCACGATGGGCATGAAGGCCCAAAGGAAATCGGGGTAAGTAAGGAATTTTTAAGCTGGTTAACCGATCCAAATAAAAATGGGGCAGGAGCACTGGTCGATTTTGGTTGTTACGGTGCCAATTTAATGACCTGGTTAATGGATGGAAAAGCGCCCATCTCGGTAACTGCAATTACACATCAGATTAAAAAAGATGTTTATCCCAATGTAGATGATGATGCCACAATTTTATTGGAGTATCCTAATGCTACAGGAATTATAGAGGCTTCATGGAACTGGCCATTTAGCATCAAAGATATGGAGGTGTTTGGTGCAAAGGGATACATCCAGGCTGTTAACGAAAAAAATATAAGGGCAAAGATAAACGGTAAGGATGATTATAAGATTTATCAGGCAAAAGCATTGGAACCAGCCTATTCAAATCATTTAAACTATTTAGCTGCCGTTTTAAAGGGTGAAATTAATCCAACAAATGATCTGTCATCTTTAACCAATAATTTAATTGTGGTAAAAATTTTAGAGGCCGCTAAAATTTCCGCTAAAACGGGTAAAAAGGTGTTGTTAAAATAGGACGCCTACATAACAAAAATAGCCACCTGAATGATGGCTATTGATAAAAGATTTTTCATCTTTCTATGGTGTGCCTGCCCTCCGCGGATCTCCCGCTCACAGGACTTTTTTGTCGTTGTTTTATGCTTAACAATTTAGGTAATAGTTGGTTTTGTTCTGCAAAATAATTTTACACATCGTGTGGAAAATGTTAATATCTCAGTTAAAATGCTCAAATAGTTGCTTCTTTGAGTAAAGTTTGTAAAAATGCCGCGTAGTTATACGCAAATTTTCTGTTTAAAAACTTTTTTAAGGGTTTGATGTTTGTGAATTGGTTGCTCCAAGGGGTAAATTATTACCTGTAAAAAACTAAATCATGACTGAATTAAATAACGAGCTTTTTTGTAGGCTGGGCGATTTGTCTGTTGATGGCTATTTTATTTATGAGCCTCAGTTCCAAAAATTTTCATACTTAAACAAAGCGGTAGCTAAAATTTGGGAACTGGATCTGGATGAAGTTTTAAATAATCCACAAATATTGTTCAACCAGATCCACCCTGAAGATCTAACACATGTCATATCGTGTTATGAAGAAAGTTTAGCGGATAGTACAGAAAAAAAATACGAATTCCGCTTATTATTTGCCGATCGGGAAAAATACGTACGCATAATTGTTTCTGCTGTTACTGATACGACCGGGCAGCATTTAGTGGGTACAATAGAAGATACAACAATAGCACGGCACAATAAGATCCATATCGAACAGATCAATGCCAGAAAAAATATAACCTTAGAAGTGCTGGCACACGATTTAAAAGAGCCGCTTGGTATGATGAAGTTAACGGCTTCATCAATGGAGGATGGCATTGCACAAACGGGTGATGAGCAGATGATGAATTCACTCAGTTTTATTAAGGATATGTGCGAACGTAATCTGCTTTTGGTGCGTAGTATGATAAACCGCGAGTTTTTAAAATCTTCGGTAGTTGAAATCGGAAAGGAACGGGCTGATCTGGTTTGGGAGCTTCGGGATGTAGTACGTTTTTATAAAAGGTCTAAATTAGGTAAAGAAAAAAATATTCAGTTCACCAGTTCTGCTGAACAGATCTACCTGCGCTTGGATAGTATGAAGTTTATGCAGGTAATCAATAACTTAATTTCGAATGCACTCAAGTTTACGGCCGATCGCGGTTATGTAGGCTTACATGCTGAAGAATTGGAAGATACTGTATTAATCAGTGTAACCGACGATGGTATCGGGATTCCGGAAGATTTGCAGGCCGGGCTTTTCGATCATTTGCCCGAAACTTTAAGGCCTGGTTTAAAAGGGGAAGAATCTGGTGGTTTTGGCATGGGGATAATTAAGGCGATTGTTGAATTACATCAGGGAAAAATCTGGTTTAAGAGCAAAGTTGGTGTTGGAACCACCTTTTACATCGAGCTACCTAAGTAGTCTTTTTTAATTTTAAAAGGACGTAAGTTATATTTGAATTATGATTAACATTATTCTTGCGGATGATCACCATATTATCCGTGCCTCACTCAAAGCACTTATCGAAAAACATGAAGGGATTAAAGTTGTAGCAGAAGTATCTGATGGTTTGGCTGTTTTAGCACTTCTGGAAAAAGGAGTAAAAGCCGATATTGTTTTATCTGATATCGTAATGCCGAACCTCGACGGTATAGGTTTAATCAGTGCAATAAAAGCAGGCGGCTACGATGCAAAAGTTGTTGTGCTTTCTATTTTAGATGATGAAAAGTATGCTTCAAATGCCTTTATTTCAGGAGCTTTTGCTTACTTGTCGAAAGACATTGAGGAGGATGAACTGCTGTTTTGTTTAAAACATGTAATGAAAGGGAAACGTTATCTTTCATCCAATTTATGCATCTCCATTCTGGAGCGTTTTAATACGCAATTGAATATGCTTTCGCAAAAAACAAATAGTGAAATCAACTTTTCGGAACGCGAAATTAATGTATTAAAACTTATAGCAGATGGTTTAACCAACCAGGAAATAGCAGATAAATTATACTTAAGCAGGCGTACGGTAGAAAGCCAGAGGGAGGCATTGATTAATAAAACAGGGACAAACAACTCGGCATCTTTAGTGCGTTTCGTGATGCGGAACGGTTATATTTCCTAACATTTTCGAACGTTTTAGGGCGCATTTTTCATGGTTTTGAATAAACCGTAAAAAATCGGGTATTTCTACAAATAACATTGGATAATGCGGTTTGTTGAATATTTACATCAACCCTAAAACCAATATGAATACGTTAAACTTCAATTGCGACATTTACCAATATCGACAACCCCTATTCGACCGGGCATTAGCATATACCCGCGATGAAGATGATGCGGCCGACCTGGTTCAGGATACCTTTATGAAGGCTTTTAGGTTTTCAGCCAAATTTGAAATGGGCAGTAATGTTAGGGCATGGCTATTTACCATATTAAAAAATACCTTTCTCAATCACTACTATAAAGTAAAGCGCAAAAATGAAACCATCCAGCAAGAAGAGGATTTAACCTCAGTGCAGTTGGCCCCAAGTGCGTCTACCAATGCCGGAACAGCAAAGTTTATGATGGAAGATATCCAGAAATCATTAAATGCCTTGCCCGACGATTGCCGCTTTTGTTTCTGCCGTTATTTTGAAGGTTATAAATACCATGAAATCGCCGCTGAATTAGATATTCCTTTGGGTACCGTGAAAACCAAAATACACGTAGCAAGAGGTCTGTTAAAGAAAATGCTTAAAAACTATAAATCAGGATTAGCCGCATAATTTATACCCGGTTTGAGTGCAAAACTCATTTACTTGAAGGCAATTTGACATGTTTAGTTAAAAAAGGGACAGGCTTAACGGCCCATCCCTATATCTAAACTCAAACATGCGCTCAAACATGAATGAATTTCCAAAATTAAACATTTTAATCTGGTATTTGGTTTTGAAAAGTTAGTATAAACCATTTTAGATTGCCCTATACAAGTATTTTTACGCCGTTTTTACTAAATAAAATGTGATTCCTTGTTTTCATTTTGACTTTTATTGTGGAGATTTATAAAATGAAAATAGCAACATATAATGTAAACGGAGTAAATGGCCGCTTGCCTGTCTTATTGCGCTGGCTGGAAGAAACGCAACCAGACGTAGTTTGCCTGCAGGAGTTGAAAGCACCACAAGAAAAATTCCCCGAACAAGCTATTAAAGATGCAGGTTATAACGCCATTTGGCATGGCCAGAAAAGTTGGAATGGTGTAGCTATATTGGCGAGAAATTTAGAAATAAAAGAATTAAAGCGCGGTTTGGATGGCGACCCTGAAGATTTGCATAGCCGCTATATAGAAGCGATGGTTAATAATGTGGTTATTGGCTGTTTGTACCTCCCAAATGGTAATCCGGCACCAGGGCCAAAGTTCGATTATAAATTGCAATGGTTTGAACGTTTTACAACTCACGCGGCTAAGCTATTAACCTACAATTTACCTGTAGTTTTGGTGGGCGATTACAATGTGATCCCGACCGAACTGGATGCCTATAAACCAGAACGTTGGGTAGAAGATGCATTATTTCGTCCTGAAACGCGTTTGGCATTTCAAAATTTGCTGGCACAGGGCTGGACAGATGCGATCAGAAAATTATACCCTACTGAAACCATTTATACTTTTTGGGATTATTTTCGTAATGCTTATGGCAGAAACGCGGGCTTGCGGATCGATCATTTTCTTTTGAGCCCTCAGGTTAGCGATCGCTTAAAATCGGCTGGTGTAGATAGGGATGTTAGGGGTTGGGAAAAATCAAGCGACCACGGACCTGTATGGATCGAAATTAATGATTAGTAATTAGCAAATGGATTGTTTTAAATCGGTCACATCTAAAGTTGTTCCAATTAATTTTAAACTTTCACCATGCTGTCGGGATAATATCCCATCTGCTTTAATCCATCTTATTTCTCCATCCGGACGGCGGATTCGGTACACCACATTATAACTGCTTTTTTCTCCGGTAACGGCATGTTCGATTTCATCCTGAACATGATCAAGATCTTCCGGTAGAATTGAGCCTAAAACGCTTTCATAACTTAAAACGCCATCCGGAGGATAGCCAAAATTTATTTTAAATGATGTGGTTGAACGGAGTATGCCTGTGGCCACACTTAACTCCCAAAAACCAATGCCAACATGATCGAAAACGACATCCCAATGATCATCGCAGATAATTGAGAGATCGACGCTTTTATTATTTGTTCTCACAAATAAGGATAAACTAATTGTTAAAATAACGCAACAATGTAGCTATAATTTTAACTAAAAATAAGAACAAACTTAGTGATGGGGTTTTAGCAAAGATGATGGCATATCTTTATTTTAATTGCAGGCAACAAATTTCTTCAAGAATTAACCAAAGTGCATTCTAGCCCTGAGGTGGTAAGATTTACTCCAGATAATAATGTCTTATTTTTTGAAGGTCATCATCCAGTTCGTAAACCAAAGGAACGCCGGTTGGGATTTCTAACGCAATCACTTCTTCGTTCGATAAATTATCGATGTATTTGATCAGCGCCCTTAAGCTGTTGCCATGCGCAGATATAATTACCTTTTCGTTTCTGCTTATTGCCGGTACTATACTTTCGTTCCAATAAGGCAGTACCCTGGCTATGGTATCGCTCAGGTTTTCGGTTAAAGGCAATTCTTCTGGTTTTAAAAGTTGATAGCGAAGGTCGTTTCCCGGGTAACGTTCATCATCTTTTGTAATTTGAGGAGGCTCCTCATCAGGGGCTCTTCTCCATTTATAAACCTGATCTGCACCATATTGCGTTGCCGTTTCTGCTTTGTTTAAACCTTGCAGGGCACCGTAAAAACGTTCGTTTAAGTGCCAGCTTTTGTATTCCGGAATCCAGAGGTGATCTAAATCTTCTAAAATAATATGAAGTGTCTTTATTGCCCTTTTTAATAGCGAGGTAAAAGCGATATCAAAATTATAACCGTGTTTTTTTAAAATTTCGCCGGCCTTTTTAGCTTCCAGATAACCATTTTCTGATAAATCTACATCTGTCCAGCCGGTGAAACGGTTTTCGAGGTTCCAAACACTTTGTCCATGGCGGACGAGTACAATTTTCTTCATAGCTGATTAAACAAATAAAGGGTAGAATGTTCTAGGGATAATCGGAATCTATTGTAAAGGGACTAAAAAAAGGAAGTCAAGTTTTATAGCGATTTGGCCATTCAAACTTGACTTCTCTTGAATTTTAATCCGATAGTTATCGGATTTGTTTATTTGCTTTTTCGATCAGTTCTCTTTGATCGGTTAAATCTTTGTAATAGAAATAAGCCGTAAACCCTAAAATCAGGATGATATTGCTTATTTTAAAACTATGGTCGAGCCAATAAGCAAAAGGCGGAGCATTACCACTTAGGCTTTGTTTAATGCTTGGCCATGAATTTAGAGTAAAAATGATCAAAATCATCAGCAAAAACTTCAATATGGTTCTGATGATGATTTTTTTATGATTTACTTTTTCCATTATTTAAATTCCCTGAAATCCTGACCGTCGGTAATGTTTAATAAACTTTCGTAAATCAGGCTGATTACATTATCAACATCTTCTTTATGCACCATTTCTACAGTGGTATGCATATAGCGTAAGGGTAAAGAAATTAATGCCGATGGTACACCGCCATTTGAGTAGGCAAAAGCATCGGTATCTGTTCCGGTAGAACGTGAAGAAGCCTGACGCTGGAATGGAATATTATTTTTCTCAGCAGTTTTGATCAATAATTTATTCAGATTGGTTTGAACAGCCGGTGCATAAGAAACCACGGGGCCTTTACCTGCAGCTAAATCGCCCTGGATATTTTTGTTGATCATTGGCGTAGTGGTATCGTGCGTTACATCGGTAATGATAGCCACATTTGGTTTGATGCGTTGGGCAATCATTTCTGCGCCGCGTAAACCAATCTCTTCCTGTACGGAGTTTACAATGTATAATCCGAACGGAAGTTTTTTCTTGTTTTCCTTTAATAAACGGGCAACTTCGGCAATCATAAAACCACCCACACGGTTATCTAATGCACGGCCAACATAATAACGGTCGTTTAAAACCATAAACTCATCTTCATAAGTAATTACACAGCCCACATGGATGCCTAATTTTTCTACTTCATCTTTTGTGGTACAGCCACAATCTAAAAAGATGTTTTTTAGCTCTGGTGCCTGTTCTTTTTCACCATGACGGGTGTGAATTGCCGGCCAGCCGAATACCGCTTTCACCAATCCTTTTTCGGTATGGATATTTACGCGTTTTGATGGCGCAATCTGATGATCAGAACCACCATTGCGGATTACATAGATTAAACCATCGCTGGTAATGTAGTTTACATACCAGGAAATTTCATCAGCATGCGCCTCAATTACTACCTTGAAATTAGCTTTAGGGTTAATTACACCAACGGCGGTGCCATAATTATCGATAAAGTGTTCGTCGATGTAAGGTTTTAAATAGTTTAACCAAAGTTTTTGTCCTTCCCATTCGTAACCGGTAGGCGCAGGGTTATTGATGTATTCTTCAAGAAACTGTAGCGATTTTTTAGTTACTACAGGTGTATGTTTCTTTTTTTCGTCGTCTTTTTTCTTAGCCATATGATATTTGTTATACCACTAGTGTGCAAAGTGAACAAAGCTTATATTTCTTTGTGTTCTTCGTGCCTTTGTGGTTCTTCGCAATTTAATATTAATTCCATTACCACAAAATCATAACCATCTTTAGAAAAGGTTTTATGGGTTTCGTGGAAGCCAAATTTAAAATAAAATTCTTTAGCATTTACACGGGCATTGCACCATAGTTTTGTTGCTTTTTGAATTTTACAAAAATCTAATATATAGTCAATGAGTTTTGAGCCATAACCATTTTTTTGCGCATCCGGCAGTACAGCGAGTTTTCTAAATTGATAAATATCTCCCTTGTGGAACAGGGAAACTACCCCTGTTAACTTATGATCTGCATACAACCCGAAATGTATTCCATCAAAATCATCAGGCAGTTTTACAATGTCGAAAGCTTGATCAGGGTACATGGTTTCATGCCTGATCCGCCAGGTTAAAGAGGGAAATATCTGCTCAATCTGAATCATTATGATTTTCTTCCGTAAAACTGATAGATTAAAATATTAAGTAAGATAATGCCTGTCATCCCATAGCAGAATAAAGCCCAGCCGCCCTGATCCCAAAGCCATAAGCCCAAAGCAGAACCACAGCTGGCACCAATAAAACTAACCGACATAAAAATCGTGTTCAATCTGTTGCGGGCTTCAGGTATAAGGGTATAAATACGGGTTTGGTTGGTTACATGAATGGCCTGCTGGCCGATATCGATCAACACAATGCCGATTACAAACAGATATAAATGACTGCCTGTAAAATAGAACAAGGCGATACTCACGATCTGCAGGATAAAACCGATCATTAAATTTTTGCGCGGATTGTTTCCGTCGCTCAGCTTACCAACCAGCGGTGCAGCCAATGCACCTGCAGCGCCTGCAATTCCAAATAATCCAATCTGTAACGTTTGGAAATTAAATGGTGGACTGGCAAGGAACAATACCATGGTTGTCCAGAAAGCACTGATAATAGCAAAAGCCAAAAAATTGATGATCGAGGTTTCTCTTAAAGCAGGCTGAGTTTTAATGTAGCCGAACATCGAGCGCATCAGTTCTTTGTATGTTCCTTTAAAAGCGGGGTAACTTTGCGGGAAACGTTTAGCCATTAAAAGAATGAGCAAAGCACAAATTCCGGCAGCGATATAATAAACGGCTCTCCATCCCAGCCAAAAGCCAATGCTTCCGCTTACCGCGCGTGAAGCTAAAATCCCAACCAGCAAACCGCTCATAATCATGCCGATGTTGGCCCCCCGGTTTTCGTCGTTGCTTAAATTAGCGGCCAATGGCAATATGAGCTGCGGTACAATAGAACAGGCTCCGATAAGCACAGAAGCCACTTCGAGTATAAAGAAAGTATGCGAAACTGCAGCAACCAGTAAGGCAAAAATAGCCAGACCCGTGATCACAAGAATCTGTTTTTTACGCTCGAACATATCACCCAGCGGTACCAAAAGAAAAAGCCCTAAAGCATAGCCGATCTGGGTGAGATAGGTGATTCTTCCGGCATTGGTTTCAGTGAGGTTAAAATCTTTTGCAATTAAGATCACCAGGGGCTGGCAGTAGTAAATGTTTGCAACAATCAGGCCTGTGCAAAAAGCCATAAGGAGGATGTCGGCGCGTTTTAACATGTAATGGGATGTAAATTTGTAAAATGGATGATGGAATTAAAATGTATAATATAAAATAGGTAATGGTGGACTTAACCATCTGCCATCTTACCTCATCCATTTTCCATCTTACAAAGGTATATTTCCGTGTTTCTTTCTCGGGTTATTCACCACCTTATTTTCTAACATCTTAAACGCTTTTATCAACTTGATACGGGTTTGTGCGGGTTCAATTACCTCATCAACAAAGCCACGTTCTGCTGCACGGTAGGGATTAGCGAAAATATCTGAGTAGAGTTTTTCTTTCTCCAGCCATTTTTCTTCAGGGTTTTCTGCTGAGCTGATCTCTCTTTTGAAAATAATTTCTGCAGCACCTTTGGCACCCATAACCGCAATTTCGGCACTTGGCCAGGCGTAGTTCATATCTGCGCCAATGTGTTTGCTGTTCATCACATCGTAAGCACCGCCATAGGCTTTCCGGGTAATCACCGTAATACGTGGTACCGTAGCTTCACTAAAGGCATATAATAATTTTGCCCCATTGGTAATGATGCCATTCCACTCCTGGTCGGTACCTGGTAAAAATCCTGGAACATCTTCAAATACCAACAATGGAATGTTAAAGCAGTCGCAAAAGCGGACAAAACGGGCTGCTTTTGTTGAAGAATTGCTGTCTAAAACCCCTGCTAAATAAGCGGGTTGATTGGCCACAATGCCGATGCTTCTACCTGCAAGACGGGCAAAACCCACTACAATATTTTCTGCATAGGCGGCATGTACTTCCAAGAAACTATCAGTATCTGCAACAGCGGCAATTACTTCACGGATATCGTATGGCTGCGAAGCATTTTCGGGCATAAAAGTATTTAGTTCAGGCCGGCTTTCATCTGTCGCTTCGTAAGGTAATTGTTCAGCAATTTCCTCACAGTTCTGAGGGATATAACTCAATAACTTCTTTACCTGGTTAATGGCTTCGATTTCGTTGGCACAGGCAAAGTGCGTAACGCCCGATTTTGTGGCATGGGTAGTGGCACCACCCAATTCTTCTGACGTTACTTCTTCGTGTGTTACCGTTTTAACCACATTTGGGCCGGTCACAAACATGTATGAAGTATTTTCAACCATTAGAATAAAATCGGTAATCGCTGGTGAATAAACAGCACCTCCGGCACAAGGACCCATTATAGCAGATAGCTGTGGGATAACACCAGATGCCTGAACGTTTTTATAAAAGATATCGGCATAGCCCCCTAAGGATACCACGCCTTCCTGAATACGGGCGCCACCGCTATCGTTTAAGCCGATTAATGGCGCACCATTTTTCATGGCCATATCCATTAACTTGCAGATTTTTTCGGCATGGGTTTCAGAAAGTGAACCGCCGAATACGGTGAAATCCTGAGAGAAAACATAGGTTAACCTTCCACTGACTGTTCCATAACCTGTTATGACGCCATCACCTAGATATTTTTCACGCTCCATACCGAAATCGGTACTGCGGTGGGTAACCATCATGCCAATTTCTTCAAAGCTGCCTTCGTCCATTAAAAAGTGAATGCGCTCACGGGCAGTAAGTTTGCCTTTTTTATGCTGACTATCGATTCGCGCCTGTCCGCCGCCAAGATTGGACTGGTTGATTTTATCTTTAAGTAATGCTATTTTTTTATCCATGGCTGAAGCTATGAGATTTTAAAATTAAAAATTACTAGCGGTAATGCAAGGTATGTGGAATGTTATTTACCCAAGAGCCATTACTTTATTAATTAAACCTGACAGTAGCGATATCCTTTCGGCATCGGTTGATTTTGAATTTACAGCCAAGGTTGTCAAAAAGATTTAGCGGATGCAGGGTTGAGCTATATTAATGGAATCAGTTGTTTGCAAGACCTTTAATAACCCTGTTTTTGCATTATGCCCGCCTGTATTTTACTTAAATTACATTTTTTTTACAGCCTAAAGTATTGAAAAACCAATTATCCGTTTATTTTTGTAACCGTTAGTATTAAAACAACATTAGAATTAGCAAATGTTTTTAAGGAAATACAAGTATTTAATCGTGACCTCATTCATGTTCATCTTCATGGCGAAGATGGGTATATCTGGTGCACCGGTTTTTTGTACGAGTATCGACAAGGAAATCATGAATGCCGTAATCATGCAGATTGAGTTAGAGCATGACGGCGGAAAGGATACCGCCAAAGACACTGCAAAATTCACCGATTTCAAACTCGTTGAACTTAATCATCCAATTTTTTCTTATGAGTTCTCTTCGAGCCATTTTATATTGAAGAGCAGTTTTATCGAACACTTCAAAAGATATGTTGATCCATATCATCCTACTGTACCAACACCGCCGCCCAACTTTATCTAGTCCTTATTTTTTGGGGTAATTTTTGCCTACTCAATTGAATTGAGCATTACTGCTGTGTTTGAAATTTCGCATGGTAAAGCTTGATCTTTTGCAGCCTGGTTTTAAAGTTCCCCCGCGATTTATTCGTTAAAATTTACCAGATAATTATATCGTTATGCAAAAGTTTAACCCGGCCTTTTCAGGTTCGGACGTGAAGAAATATATTCTTAAAAAGAATTTAAAGAAAGATTTACCTGCAAGTATTGTAGTGTTTTTAGTGGCATTGCCATTATGTTTGGGTATTGCACTAGCCTCAGGTGCCCCATTATTTGCTGGTTTAATTACAGGTATTATTGGAGGGGTAGTGGTTGCCTCCTTTAGCGGATCACAATTGAGTGTGAGTGGTCCTGCAGCAGGTCTAACGGTTATCGTTTTAGGTGCCATAACCTCTTTAGGAAGCTACCCAACCTTTTTACTTGCTGTTGTATTGGCAGGGGTGTTCCAACTAATTTTAGGATTGGTAAAAGCCGGAACCATTGGTAACTACTTTCCCTCAAGTGTAATTGAAGGAATGCTTGCCGCCATCGGACTGATTTTGATTTTAAAACAGTTGCCACATGCTTTAGGTGTTGATACCGATTTTACAGGTGATGAAGGATTTTTTCAACAAGATCACGAAAATACTTTTTCGGCAATTACTGCAGCGATAAGCCATTTTAGTTTGGCGGCTGTGGTAATTAGTTTATTGTCGATAGCCATTCTGATTATCTGGCCAAAATTCCCGAAGCTGGCTGTTGTACCTGCGCCATTACTGGTAGTAACTTTAGGTATTGTAGGAACACTGCTTTTTGCAGGTACAGATCATCCTTTACGTGCCGATCAGATGGTGAAAATTCCAATAGTAAGCGGGTTTGGAGAGTTTTTAGGTCTGTTTACTATGCCCGATTTTTCTCAATTGGCCAATAAAAACGTTTATATTGTTGCTTTAACCATTGCGGTTGTGGCGAGCCTGGAAACCTTGCTCAGTATTGAGGCGGTAGATAAAATTGATCCCATTAAACGCGTAACCCCAACAAACAGAGAATTAATGGCTCAGGGTATTGGTAATATTACCAGCGGAATGGTTGGTGGTTTACCCATGACATCCGTAATAGTACGGAGTTCAGCCAATGTAAATGCAGGGGGCAGGACCAAAATGTCGGCCATTTTCCATGGAACCTGGTTATTGTTATCATTGCTGTTTATTCCGGGCCTGATCAATATGATTCCATTGTCGTGTTTGGCAGCTATTCTCCTGGTAACGGGGTACAAATTAACACGTATCAGTTTGTTTAAACACATGTACCATAAAGGTTGGGACCAGTTTGTTCCATTTGTGGTCACTGTTGTAGCAGTTTTATTTACCGATTTGTTAAAAGGAGTGGCTGTTGGGATGTTGGTTTCGGTTTTTTACTTATTACGTACCAATATGCGAAACCCGTTTTTTTACAGGATCTCGAACGAGGGGGATAAAAAGAACATCAGGATTAAACTGGCCGAAGAAGTTTCCTTTTTGAACAAAGCAGCGATACAGGTAGTTTTAACGAATATCCCGAAAGAAACAAATGTGATTATTGATGGCTCGAATGCCAGGTATATCGATCCTGATGTATTGGAAACGATTTATAATTATAAGCATAATGCCTATACCAAGGGTATTATTGTATCACTGGAGAACATCCAAAAACACTATACAGTACCAAAATTAAATATTAAAGTAGAAGAAGAAATTAATAAATTATAAGATATGTGCGCAAAAACAATAGAAACGAAAGATATAACATACGATAACTTGTTGCAAGGCAATAAGGACTGGGTTAAAGATACCATTGACAGTGACCCTGCTTTTTTTGATAAACTTTCTGAAGGTCAGAGCCCGCCGGTACTATGGATTGGCTGTTCTGATAGCCGTGTGCCTGCCAATCAGATTACAAATACTAAACCGGGTGATATCTTCGTGCATAGAAACATTGCCAATGTGGTGGTACATACCGATATGAACTTGCTTTCGGTGCTCGATTATTCGATTAATGTATTAAAAGTAAAACATGTAATTGTTTGCGGCCATTATGGTTGTGGAGGTGTTAAAGCTGCATTGGGCAACAAACAGGTAGGTATTATCGATAACTGGTTGAGAAATATCCGGGATGTATACCGTACGCACGAACGCGAAATGGCCACCATCAAAGATCCGGATCAGCGTTTTGATCGTTTGGTTGAATTAAACGCGATTGAAGGTGCTGCAAATGTGACCAATACATCGATTGTACAAAGTGCCTGGGCCAATGGCCAGGAGCTTTCGGTACATGCCTAGGTATATAGTTTAAAAACAGGAATCATTAAAGACTTGAAAGTAACGTGTACTTGTCTTGATGATGTTGCTCCTGCGTTTAAAGTAGGTTAAACACCTCCATAGGTGTTATTTTTTAGTTGTTAGGAACGAGGCTATCTCATAATATCGGGATGGCCTCTTTTTGTATTTAAGGATTGATAAGCACTATTGTAAATATATAGATACGCGTTTATATACATGGTTTTTTAAAGCTAATATTGCCTGATTATTAGTGGTTTTTCTTTTGTTATTCATTTTTTTGATCCTGAATTCAAAATTTGGGCATTAATTTTGTTCATTATGATTCACTCAAAACAAAAACAATAGATAAATGTTTAAGTTTTCCCTTTAAGCCTATGCAAACACGTTACCTATTCATGCTCAAATATATTTTACCAATAACTGACCTGATCATGGTCAATATTGTGTACTTTTTTGCCTACGAATTTACGGCCTATATGGGTAAAGCTGTGAGTTCAGAATTGCAATGGCATTATATCGTAGTGTGTAATCTGATTTGGATCGTAAGTACCACCAGCTTTGGATTGTATAGCGAATACGGATCAAGAAGAATAGAACGGATTTATCGTGGAACCTGGAAAAGTGTAGTTTTACATGCGGTTTTGTTCTCTTTTTATCTTTTCTTTTCTAAGCAAAATGACTTCTCGAGATCATTTCTGGTAATTTTTTACGGCATGCTGGCCATTCTGTTTTTGGTGAACCGTTTTATGGGCACTTCTTTCCAGTTCTTATTGTTTAATCATCTACGGGGTGTTAAATCAGTTGCGATTATGGGTAACAATGCAACGGGACTACAACTTGCAAGTTATTTTGAAAAACAACGCTATATCGAATTTCACGGCTTCATTAACGACGTAGCAGAAGATTATCTGGACCGTAACGGACAGATTTCTGATATGGTAGGGCGCCAGTTTAAAATGGCTGTTGACAAAGGAATTAAGGATATTTATGTTACCATTGCACCAGAGCGGATGGCTGACATGAGTTTATTGACTGAGGAAGCGGAAAGACAATGTGTACGCTTAAAGTTTATCCCCGATATTAGCGGGGCGCTCTTGTCTCCTTATACCGTAAGTTATTTAGGTAATGAGTTCCCTGTGATTTCCTTACGTTCAGAACCATTAGAGAAAATACATAACCGGTTTAAAAAACGGGTTATTGATGTTGTATTTAGTGGATTGGTGATTCTTTTTGTACTAAGTTGGCTATATCCAATAATTGCTATATTGATTAAAATGCAAAGTAAGGGCCCTGTATTGTTTAAGCAACTAAGGAGCGGACGTGATGATGAACCTTTTTGGTGTTTTAAATTTAGGAGCATGCGTATGAACTCGGATAGCGATAACCGGCAAGCCAGCAAAAACGATGATCGTATTACGCCTATCGGAAAATTTTTAAGAAAATCGAGTTTGGATGAATTGCCTCAGTTTTTTAACGTATTTATGGGGCATATGAGCGTAGTTGGCCCTCGCCCGCATATGTTGAGTCATACCGAGCAATATAAGGGTATTGTAGATCAGTTTATGGTCCGACACTTTTTAAAACCAGGTATTTCTGGCTGGGCACAGGTAAATGGTTACCGTGGCGAGACTAAAGAAGACTATAAAATGGTGAAACGCGTAGAGCATGATATTTGGTATCTGGAAAACTGGAGTGCCATGCTCGATGTAAAGATTATCTTTATGACTGTGATTAACATGGTTAAAGGTGAGGAAAATGCATTTTAAGTAAATATATAAAAAGCCCTATCGGGCTTTTGTTTTATCCACATTTCGGGAAGTCGTTAATTTTATATTAATGTTCATACCCTTTGAATTAAAATTGATCAGGTAAAAACCAGTTCTACCCGATCGATGATAAAAATTAACTTTTTCAGGTCCTTTCCTTGTGAGGCAGCATCATTTATTTTTCTTCAGTATTTGGCATGTTTCCGGCATGGCCCTTATTCCCTTTTTCTGCATCTGCTCTTGCTTCCTCCGAACCAAAATCGCCCATTCCAAAATCTCTCCCCAGGTTACCAGCTTCAGTTTCTACGCTATTTTTCTTTTCGTTATCGTTACTTCGGTGGCGGGGTACCTGTTGATCCGGCATATTGGTTTTATCAGCAGCATTATCGGCATTTTTATCACCTAAATTTTTGTTATTTTCTTTTGTGCTTTCCATAATCTTAGTTTTTAACTATTTATACAGAACAGCATAAGAATGGATTGGTTTTGGTTTATTTGGCCGCAAATTCTGAACTTCTTCAATATATAAGCTTTCGGCACCTTAAATTACTCAATAGTGATCCATTTATATTCTTCTGGATTAAGTACAATGGTGACCTCTACTTCATATGCCCTGTTCAATTTCAATTGTTGTGGCTTTCCATCATTAATACGGATAGATGCCGTTTGGGTTAATCCTGTATAATACAGAGGTATTTTAATTTTTCTGGTGATTTTTTCCTTCAAAGGATTAAAAATCATGGCAAGTCCTTTTTGTTTAAGTGATGGATTTACATGAAGCCAACCATCCCAGTCTCTACCGTCTGCCCTGCGTAAATGGAGTAAATCGCTATTTAAGATGCTGCGGTATTTTTTATACCAGTTGATCACCTCAACTACTGTGTTTTTTGTGGATTCAGTATCGTATAAACGTGGGCCACGGTAACATGCCTGTACACCGGCTCCATAATATTGCATCATCAACTGTTTATAATCGGTGAGGTGTTCTGAAAGGGGCTCAAGAATCGCTTCAGGGCCACCACCCTGGTATTTGGTTAAGGGTACAAAACCCCAGCTCATTGATGGCGTTTTTTCCCAGTTGCCATCAAAAATATTTTGTCTGTTTAAGATTTTCTGTTGATCGCGTGGCAATGAAAAATTTACCTCTCTATAACCTATAGAAACCTTGTTTGTACCGTCCAAAAGATACCAGTCCGGGGCATTTACATAAATCCCATTTTCGTTGCACCAGTGGTAAAGCTCTTTTTGGATTTCCATTTGTTTCCATTGCGAATCGTCTTTGTCGCGGTGACCTGGGTGTGTAGTTGATGCACAGATATCGCCAGGATACGGGCCGTCGTTTTCCCAAATGCTAAAACCGGTTTCGGCTAAAAAATATTTAATCTTATCGCGGTAAGATAAACCCCATTTACTGCCAAAACATGGGGCATTACCAAAAAATGCGCCACCGATTTTACCTGTTTTTGGATTTACTACATCGTCTTCTTCACTGATATGGCGGGAGCTGAAAAGTGAATAACTACCAATGGCTATGCCTTTTTTACGGGCTATATCGGCAATGTTTTTCCAATGCGCTATGTTTTTAGCAGACGTGTCTTCCATGTTACAATGACTGCCAAAACTCATAATTAGCGCTTCATAGCCAGTATTTTTGCATTGCTCTATTGCATTTAATACCTCTTCATCAGTTTTGCTTACCAAATGCATAAAAATAGGGTTCTGTGTGGTCCATGGCGCAATGGTACGGTACATTTTTCTGATCATCAATCCCTTTCTTTCCCGGTCGTAAGTATCAATTAACAGTTCGTGGGTACGGATAGAATTGAAAATTTCTTTAGGTTTTAATGAGATTCCAACTGCATTTTCAGGATAAATTTCCAATAAAGCAGGCGTTTTATAGTCGTAATTAACCTGCGAAGTGTAAGTGCTATCCTTTTTCCAATGTGTGGTTTGATCACTGATTTCATAAGTCATGGAGTTGTTAAAGGCATAATTCGATTCAATGTAAATACCATGTTGCTTTTTCATCTGCTCCTCAGTACCCACTACAGCACTTTCTTCTTCCACTATCCCTAAAATTTCATTGACCACCCGGCCGATCTTAAACTCTTTTCTTCCTTTGTTTTCTATACTCAGCCATTTTACAATTAATGGAAGGCCATCGTAAAGTTCATAATGAACATTAATGCTGATCCCTTTTAAAGCAGACTGATCACTTTCAAAATTAAAGGTGATCATTTTGCCTTTGGCTTGTTGCCTGTTCGAAGCCCAGATTGTGTTTTTCCAATTGAGAAATGGTTTTATGGAATCTATTCTGAATGATTTATAAGTGAAGTCCGCTTTTGCATCAAGGTGATTGACCCATTGGCTGAGGAAGTATGCATTTTCTTTTTGTCCGTAAAGTCCGCCAACATTGTAGACGGTACCATTTATGGTAATTTTAGCTTCCGGTTTTGTTGAGCGGATCAACTGCTGGCCATTGCTCATGTTTTTATAATCAATACAAGCCAAACCTGGCAACAGTGTAAATACACGTTTCGCTAATCCATTATAAAGAATGACACCTTTTTTATCGGCTGTGTAAAAAACCTGAGCCTGTAGCTTGTTTTGCTTTACAAGCCAATCGGAGGTGCTTAGGTTTTCTATGCCCGTTGAATAGGATTGGGGCATTTCTTGAGCGGCAAGACTCAAAAATTGAAAAGCGGACAGGGCTATCAAAAATGTTTTTACCAGTTTCATCGGTGGCATGTATTTTAGGTTGCGATTAGTCGCTGGTTTATTTAAAATCTGCAGCGCTAAGTTGATAATGCTGCCCAGCCTTCGTTTCTAATATAACCTTTTTTCCTTGATAACGAATTGTACAGGGTCCTCCTTTCTTGGCTACAATGGTTGCGGATTGTAATTGATGGTTTTTCCAGTTTATATCAATTACAAAACCACCTCTTGCAACCAATCCTTTTACCGAACCCTCTTTCCATGCCGTTGGTAAGGCAGGTAACAGGGATATAAAATCTTCATGGCTCTGCAGCAACATTTCGGCCATACCAGCAATTACGCCCAGGTTTCCATCGATCTGAAAAGGAGGGCAGGCATCAAACAAATTATAATACGTTCCACCGCCCTGATTGTATTTCGTATCTGTATCTGAAGTTGGACGCAATTGGGCGTTTAATATTTTAAATGCCCTATCTCCATCGTTTAGCCTGGCCCAAAGTGCAATTTTCCAGGCATATGTCCATCCAACGCCGCCATCACCTCTTATTTCTAATGTTTTTTTTACCGCTTCTGCCAGCTCTGGTGTTTTATCTTTCGTAATTTGATTGCCCGGATAAAGTGCATATACATGAGACATGTGGCGGTGCTGCACTTCTACTTCCGTAAATTCTTCTGCCCATTCCATTAACCTGCCGTCTGAGCCTATTTTAGGTGAGGCTAAATTTCGCCTGGCATCGGTGAGTTTTTTTAGAAAGTTAGTATCATTTGTTTTTAAAATAGCAGCCGCTTTTAAGGTATTGCTAAACAGTTCGTAAATCAGCTCCTGATCGTGTGTAGGGGCCATACTGATCTGTACCGTGGCGCCATCGGGTGCCAGGAATGAATTTTCGGGCGATGGGGATGGCCCTGATACCAACTTCCCGGTTTTTGGGTCTTTTACCAGCCAATCTAAATAAAACATACTGGCTTCCCTTAAAATGGGAAATACCTTAGCTAAATAATCTTTATCCTTGGTAAAGGCATAGTGTTCCCATAAATGTTCGCACATCCAGCCACCACCACCCACGTGCATACCCCAGCTTGGATGTTCGCCTGGGGAGGTATAACCCCAAACATTTGTAATGGTATGGAGTACCCAGCCGTTCATTTGGTATTGTACTTTCGCAGTACGTTTTCCAGGTTCCAGTAACGATGAAACCAGATCAACAAACTGATCCTGACATTCGGATAGATTGGTTACTTCAGCTGGCCAATAATTCATCTGAACATTAATATTGGTGTGGTAATCTCCATTCCATGGGGTTTGGATCTGATTGGCCCAGATGCCCTGTAAGTTGGCAGGTAAACTCCCTTTACGAGATGAGGATAACAAAAGATAACGGCCAAATTGATAATATAAGCCGTACAAAGCCGATTCGTTATGGCTCTTTACATTTTTAGCCATCAGCTCGTTCGTGGGTAAATTATTGTTGCTATTGTTTAACCGGAGGCTTGATCTTTTCATAAAAGAAGAGAAATCATTTACATGTCTTTCTCGCAATAATCCGTAATTTTTGGCAGTTGCTTTTTTAGTTAGCAGGTTCAATTCGTTTTCAAAATTCGCATTGATATAATCCGGATAGTGCTGACGGTAGTTTGTAGCGGCTGTTAATATAATGGTAACTGAAGTAGCTTTTGAGATCTGTAGCGTATTTCCATCGGCTTTTATTGTTCCGCCGGTAAGCTGCGGGACAGCGTAAGTTTTATAGCGCATACCGTCGCCACCTTTGCCGTTATTTAAAATCCCGCTCATCACTAAACGGCCATTTTCTGCCAGGGTTTTAAACCGTTCGGGCCGATCTAACGATAATGAAAAAGATAATGCATTGGCTTTGTCGGCTGTAAACCGAATCACCAGAGCCCGATCCGGGAAACTGGTAAAAACTTCCCTTTTATATTTAATGCCATCTTGTTCGTAGCTGGTTAATGCTATTCCGGTGATGAGGTCGAGTTCGCGGTAGTAGTTTTTAAAACTGGATTTTTTGCCAAAGTCTAACCTCAGGTCGCCCAGCGTTTGGTAGCAACCAAAGGGAACATTTGCACCATTGCCCTGACCAGAGCCTTTACCCCTGCACACCTGGGTTTTGTTGGTTAATTCTGCTGCTTCCTTATATTTTCCTGCAAAAAGGAGATTCCGAATTTCAGGAATGTATTTTGCGGCATCCGGATTGTCGTTGTCATCCGCACTGCCGCTCCATAAAGATTTTTCGTTAAGTTGTATCCGTTCCTGGTTTACATCTCCAAATACCATTGCCCCTAAAAAACCATTGCCAACGGGAAGTGCTTTTAACCATTCCGGGTCACTTTTCCATCCATCCGGATTGTCTTTTGTAGTAGCGTTTGCCGGAGAAGTGTACCAGATTTTGTCATTGTGGATGGACTGCGACCAAACTTTTGTAGCTACACAGATTGTTAAAATAATGAGCTGTATTTTCTTCATCAGGGATAATTTCAGATTATATATAATTGGGGCGTTCCATTAATCTTGATGAAACACTTCTTCCATACTGCTCCAGGTTTCGCCTTTTGCAGCAGCATCGGGTAAGGGAATTTGCATGGGTGCGGTTTCCTTCCACCAGCGTTGGGTAGTGGTATCGGCAGCCATTTTCTTCATGTCGGCAACAAAATCTTTTCCAGTGTATTCAAAGTAGCTGAAGAGATAAGGCTTTCCATCTATTTTTTTTAAATAAATAGAGTAGTTGCGGATGTTGCACGCACTGATTTTTTTAAGTACTGCCGGCCATGCTGCAGCGTGTAATTTTTTGTAATCGGCAATTTTTTCAGGTTTTAAACCTGTAACCGTTCCATAACGTACTGTTTTTTGTGCCGTATCCTGCTGAGAAGCAGCTGAAGTATCCGTTTTTGCAGGTGGATTACAAGCCCATAGGGATAGTAATGGGACTAACAGCCATAGACGGATTGTTTTTAAATTTTTCATATGGTCCTAATTGATTTAGTTAATCACCGGAATATCTTCAGCATTTCCATTTAATTCGAGCACCACAATGTAATCGGATTGATTGCTTTGACCAGCAGGAAGCTGAACCGAAATGCCTTCTTTTTGTTCAATATTAACTATCTGGTTATTTAGTAAGTATGCCTTTTTAACTTTTCTACCCGGAATGGTTTTTAAACTGAGTTTATCCAAACTGGTGTTGAGTACATGCAGGTAAACTTTGTTGCCCTTTCTGGTGGTTGCATAATCGTTGTTGGGGTGGTATGGACCTCCCAATGTGCTATAAATGGCTTCACCATTGATTTTTAACCAATCGCCGATTTCTTTTAAACGCTCAACCTGGCGGGTTTCGATCCGTCCATCAGGCATGGGACCAACGTTTAACAAAAGATTGCCATTACCGCCTGCTGTTTTCGAAATAATATCGAGACACTGTTTTAACGATTTCATTTTGTCGTTTGGTTTCCAGGCCCACTGGTTACAGATGGTAAAACAGCTTTCCCAGGGGGTGGTCATATTTAGTTTTCCTACAACCTGTTCAGGCGTATCGTAATCACCGACCATTTTGGAGGCATCGATATTTTTATTTTCGAGCGCTGCAAATTCTTTTCCCAACCGGTTATTGATGACCACCTCTGGTTTTAATTTTTTGAGATAGGTGTACAGATCTTTGCCCATTTCATCTGTCCAGGGTTTTTCCCATTGGCCATCAAACCAGAGCATATAGGGATCGTATTTGGTAATCAGTTCTTTTAACTGATTTTTCATATAAAGCACATAACGGTTCATATCTGATTTCGGGTCGATACTTTGGTTTTTTGGCGAGTGGATCGGATAATCGGGGTGGTGCCAGTCTAACACAGAATAATAAATACAGAATTTAATGCCCTGTTTTTTGCAGGCTTCGTTTAGTGCGCCAACGATATCCTTTTTATAGGGTGTATGGGCTATATCAAAATCGGTATAGGCACTTGGCCATAAACAAAAGCCATCATGGTGACGTGCGGTAATGGTGAGGTATTTCATACCTGCATCTTTAGCCGTTTTTACAACAGCATCGGCATCAAACAGCACAGGGTTAAATTCTTTATACAGGTTATCATAATCCTCTACCGCTACCTGATCGCCACGGCTCCAGCCAATTTCTGTACCCCGTAAACTTACCGGCCCCCAATGGATGAACATGCCAAAGCGTTTATCCATAAAATCATTTACTGGAGATGGTTTACTCTTTTTTGTTTGTGCAGCAACGCTCAAAAATGTCGTTAATGCAATCAGAAACAAGAAACTTTTTTTCATATCAATTCTATCTAAAATAAACATATAAAACACCCATGATGGCCAGAAGCGCCACCGATAAAAATTTGTAATTGCCTATACCGCTCCATCCTTTGCTTTGCAAGGGCTCCCAGATAGATTTCCAGTACAGTACTTCGCTTTGTGCAGTGTGTTTTACCGGATAGATATATGAAAACACAATTTGCGTAACCGCACATACGCAGAAAAGGTAAAAGGCCATCATCATGAATGGGATTTGACCGATAAAAGTTTCGGTACCGTAAACCTTATTTACAATAAACACCGCTACGCCCAATATGGAGCCGATAAGCAAGGTATATTGTGCCGACTCAGCCGATGCTTTTTTCCAGAATACACCCAATAAAAATACGCAGGTAATGGGTGGTGCAATGTGTGCAATCACATCGTTTATCCCTTCGAACAAACTTTGGTAACTGTTTAATAAAGGCAACAAGGCAATGGACACAATTAAAGCAACTCCTGCCGCCCAACGCCCAACGGTTACCAATTGTTTATCGCTGGTTTCGGGTTTAAAACGTTTGTATAAATCGTAGCTACTTAAAGTGGCAATAGAGTTTAATGCTCCTGCAATCTGGCTCATCAATCCCGATAGGAGCGCAGCTACCAATATACCTACCAATCCTTTTGGCAAAAGCTGGGTAATCATCAGGGTATAAATCCCTTTGGTATTTAAAATGGTTTCGCCATTGGCACCAACACTTTGTAAGGTCGATAAATCCATCGAACCAGATTTGTATAATGCATAGGCAAACAGGCCAGGTAGCACAAATATGAAAACAGGTAAAATTTTAATGAAACCGCAAAATAACGCACCAACACGGGCATGGTTTTCATCTTTTGCACCCAAAACACGTTGTACAATGGTTTGATCGGCACACCAATACCAGATGCCCAAGATCGGATAACCTAAAAATACGGCGATCCAGCTCATACCACTTTTATCGCCTACGGGCCGGATCATACTAAGTTTGTCCATGGTGTTTTCCCTTTGTAGCACAGCGGTCATTTGATCCCAACCACCCACTTTGTTCCAGGCGAATACGGTAATAATGATCGCACCTGTAATTAATACCAAACTTTGTATGGTTTCGGTAACCACTACGGCTTTTAATCCGCCAATGATAGTGTACAAGCCTGTTAGTGTTGCGATTACGATGATGCTCTTGTACATGTTAATGCCAAATAGCGTTTCGAGCACGATACCTCCTGCTAAAAAGGAAAAAGCAATGTGTATAATAATGGCCGAAAGGATAGAGATAAAGGCGAGCCAATCTCTACAGGCACGGTTATAACGGCGTTCTAAAAAATCGGGAAGGGTAGAGATGCCTGAGCGGATATAAAAAGGAATAAACAGCAGGGCTAAAAGAATGAGCGTAAAAGCGGCCATCCATTCGAAGTTGCCGTTTAAAAGCCCTGAGTCGAATCCACTTTGAGCCAAACTAACCAAATGTAAGCACGAAATATTAGTAGCAAATAAAGCCAAACCAATCATAGGCCATTTGAGGCTTTTGCCAGCTAAAAAATATTCGCCGCTAGTGGTCTCCTGATCCTTTTTCTTTCGCGTACCTGTCCACAGCCCTATGGTTACAATGAATAATATATAGGCGATGGTAATTATAATATCGAGGGTGCTGATCATATTTGCAAAGTTTAACGTTTATTTTAAATCACAACTGCTCCCTGCCTCCTGAGGCGTAATGTAAACACCATGCTCAATCTTTATCGGGTTTACAAAATGTTGTTTTAAATGCGGGATATGTTCCAAAAATAAAGCCTGATGCCCCATGGCAATGTGGTTAAACAGCACAAGATGCTGATGCAGCTGACCCATATCACCAACATGCGGTACAACCGGGACCCCGAATTTTTTGCACATTAAGCTGATGGTAATAAATTCGCTTACCCCACCAACGCGTACAGCATCTACCTGAGCAAAACTGGTACAACCGGTTTGTAAATAATTTTTAAAAATAATGCGGTTGGGAACATGTTCACCCAGTGCCAGTTTTACAGGTGCAATGGCTTTAGCCAAGGTTTGGTGTGCCAGAACATCATCGGGATGGGTGGGCTCTTCAACCCAGTAAGGGTTCATGTTTTTTAGCTCATTACAAATGGATATCGCTTGTGGTAAAGTCCACTGTTGGTTGGCATCTAACATTACCTTTGCGTTTTCTCCGGCAACTTCCCGTACAATATTAGCTCTTCTGATGTCCCGCTTTGGATCTGCTGAACCCACTTTCAGTTTCATGGCCGTAAAACCGTTATCAATCGCTTTTTTACAATTTTCGCGTACTTTTTCATCATCGTAATTGAACCAGCCCACAGAAGTATCGTAACCTGGATAGCCAGCACTGAGTATACCTTCCCTCGATTTTTTCGAATCCGCCTGACTTTGCAGCATTTCTATAGCTTCTTCTCTGGTGAGTACATCTTCCAGATAGGAAAGATCGAGGGTATTTACAATTTCTTCAGGGCTAAGGTCGATCAATAATTTCCATAAAGGTACACCACGCTTTTTTGCCCATAAATCGTAACAGGCATTGGTAACAGAAGCCAATCCTAAATGTACCACGCCTTTGTGAGGCCCAAGCCATCTAAATTGCTGCTCGTTTGATAAGGTTTTAAAAGTTTCTCCAAAATTGCCCATCAGCTCTTCAATGCCAATGCCCTTTAAAGTATCGGCATAAAATTGTGCAGCATTACAAACCAGATCATTACCTGCGCCCAATGTAAAAGCCAGTCCCGTTCCCGTTTTGCCATTTTCGGTAAGTTGTGTTACGGCATATGAATATTGGGGATCTTTGTGTATGGCATCGCTTCCGGCACCAGTTGCCAGTTCAAATCGTTTATCGCTAATGTCAACTTTGTTTATCATGTTAATTGTCGGGATTATAAAATGGTTCTATAGCCAAGTTCTGCACCACCACTTACCGGTAAAATAGTTCCGGTAATAAAGCGGGCAGCGTTGCTCAATAAAAAAGTACAGGCATCGGCAATGACATCGCCTGCAGGCATATCGCCTAGTGGCTGTAAGTGATTCAGGTATTTTTCAATTTCACCTGCATTAGGTTGCTCCCGGCTCCAGGCCTGTAATGTTGGGGTGTTTATTGCTGCGGGCGATATGGCGTTCACCCTGATTTTAAATGGAGCATAATCTAAGGCCATGGCTTTGGTGAGGGCGTTAATTGCTCCTTTAGTAGCCACATAAACCGCATGGTTATCCTGGCCGATACTGCCCACCATCGAACTTGTATTTAAAATGCAACCCTGAGATTTTTTTAAATGCGCTATCCCGTAACGGGTCGTGAATAAAATGCTTTTTAAATTGATATCCATTAATAAATCCCACTCCGGGTTACTCGTCTGATCTAAGGTTTTTGATGGATGGGCAATGGCTGCATTATTGTGGATGGCATCGATGCGGCCATACTTATCGATGATGGTATTAAATGCATCAGCCACCTCGGCTTCGTTGGCCAGGTTACAAATTAAAGCTAATGTATCTTTGCTTTTAAGTTTCTCCAGTTTATCATTGCTGAGCTGGTTTTTATCTAATATACAAACGGTAGCGCCTGCTTTTACATAAGCTTTTGCGCATTCCCAACCGATACCACCTCCTCCGCCTGTAAGTACGATAATTTTATTTTCTAGCATGTCTGTGTTTTAATATTTGGTTAATATTTCGCTAATTTATTGATGAAAATTTAGAATGACTGGAATAGGGTTCGCTGATACTGACTCTATATTAGCTATTATTGTTATTTAAGTGTTGAGTTATGATAATATATCAGTTTTTTATAACTTGCCTTCGTTAACCAAATATGATGAAACCCATTTTTGCTAAAATACTGGATGGTAAGGTAAACGATGTTTATGGTTTAAAGGTAGTAGATGCACCTTATTTTTCTACCGAGTTTCATTTCCATGAAGAATGCCAGCTTACTTACACCATCGAAAGTGAAGGACGGCGCATGATCGGCGATAGCATCGAAGATTTTAATTCCGACGAGCTGATTTTTGTAGGCTCTAACCTACCGCATGTATGGCATAACAGTAACCAATATTTTAACGATGTAGATGCACATGCACACGCGCGCTCAGTTTCCATATTTATACATCCGGATAAAATTCTTGATCTTTTTAAGGAACCCGATAATATCCAGCGCATCAAAAACTTTCTTCAACTGGCCAAAAGGGGAATGAAATTTGGTGATGAAGTGAAGAAGAAGTTAAAGGAGCTGATGTTAAAAGTAGCCCTGCAGACCGAAGAAATCGGGCGTTTAATCGGGGTACTCGAAATTTTAAACCTGCTCTGCTCCACCAGGAATTACGAATTGTTAACCAGCCCGGGGTATACGAACAACTATCAGTTGAAAGATAACGACCGGATGGATAAAATTTTAAAATACGTTTTTGATAATTTTAATCAGGAAATCCTGCTCCATGCGGCCGCCGAAATGACAAATATGAACAAGCAGGCCTTTTGCCGGTATTTCAAAAACCGCACGCAGAAAACTTTTGTAACCTTTGTAAATGAGGTGAGGATAGGCCATGCCTGTAAGTTAATGGCCCAGAGCGATCAGCAGATCAGTGAGCTGGCTTATTCGTGCGGTTTCAACAGTCTTTCTAATTTTAATAAGTTTTTTAAACTCGCCAAAGGAGTTACGCCCAAGGAATATAAGAAGATGTTGCTGGTGGATTAGTGTTTCGACCACGTTCAGGATGGATAATCGCCATGTATTCTATCGCATCATGTCATCCTGAGCGTGGCCGAAGGAGCTTTATAGTTATGAGAGGACCCAAGGCTTACTTTGTTTTCGCTTCTTCTGTACTTAATAGAGCTTCCAGTTCTTTTATTTTTTCAGGGTATTTTGAGGCCAGGTTGTTTTTCTCGCCTACATCATCTGCTAAGTTATATAACTGGGCCGTAGGCAGGTTGCCGCTATCGGTATGTGTAAGTTTGTAATAGGCTTCTCCCTTTGATGGCCGGATGTATTTCCAGTTATCTTTAACAATAGCCAGTTGGTTGCTCTGTTCGATGTAAAAATCGCGGCCCTTGGCATCTTTTCCAATAAAAGCATTCCACACATTTTTACTGTCGATGGCATTTTTGCTTTCAATATTGAAGAAACTGGCAAAAGAGGCCAGGAAATCGATTTGCGAAACGAGCGCATTGGAAACACCAGGTTTTATTTTAGCCGGCCACGAAACAATAAAAGGTTCGCGGGTACCACCTTCCAAAATGCTGTATTTGCCACCACGCAATTCGCCAGCAGGCGTATGTCCGTTCAGCTTTTCAGCACCCTGATCTTCATAACCATCCATAATTACAGGTCCGTTGTCACTGCTAAAAATAATCATGGTGTTTTTATCCAGACCAAGGTATTTCAGTTGTTTCGTAATTTCGCCAACGGCCCAGTCGAGCTGTAAAATTACATCGCCCCTGTAACCCAGTTCACTTTTGCCTTTAAACATGGTGGCGGGTAAGCGGGGTACATGTGGTTCGGTTAAGGCATAATATAGAAAAAACGGTTCTTGTTTATGGTTTTCAATAAAGTTTTTGGCTTTAGTTAAAAAGGTGAAAGGGATTTCTTCATCCGTCCAGCGTGCCAATTTACCACCCTGCATATAACCGATGCGTCCTATGCCGTTTACAATCGTCATGTTGTGGCCATGATTCGCTTCTGCAGGCATTTTTAAAAGCTCAGGATGATCTTTCCCGGTTGGATCAGTACCCACGGGATTTTTGTAATCAACCGTAATCGGATCTTTCGGATCTAAACCCACCACCAATTGGTTTTCCATAAAAACGGTTGGCACCCGATCGGCAGTAGCCGGGAAAATAAACGAATAATCAAAACCTACTTCTCTCGGACCGGGTTTTACTTCCTTGTTCCAGTCTTTTTCAACTGCAGTACCCAGGCCTAAATGCCATTTACCAACCAAGCCTGTTTTATAACCTGCCTGCTGAAAAACGGCTGGAAGTGAGCTGTTATCTGTCGGTACGATCAATGCCGCGTCGCCAGGTAAAACACCAGTTCCCTTTTTACGCCAGGCATATCTGCCCGTCATTAACGAATAACGCGAAGGGGTACAGGTGGAGGCTGTGGCGTGACCATTGGTAAACCTTAATCCCTGTTTGGCCAGTGCATCAATATTTGGTGTTTTGATTTTGGTTGCACCATAGCAACTGAGGTCGCCATAACCCAGATCATCGGCATAGATGATAATCACATTGGGTTTCTTTTGTGCGGTAGCATAAAGATTAAAGCTGGCGAGGCCAATAATAAGGGAAAGTAAAAATTTGTGGTTCATGGTTAGAAAAGGTATTCGGTTAGGCATAAAAAAGGCCAAACAATGATGTCTGGCCTGATATATTATAATATTAATCTGCTGCTAAAAACGGGTAACGGTAATCAGTTGGCGATTCGAAAACCTCTTTAATCGTACGTGGAGAAACCCAACGCAATAAGTTGATCATTGAGCCTGCCTTATCATTTGTGCCTGAGCCTCTTGCGCCACCAAATGGCTGCTGACCTACAACGGCACCAGTACATTTATCGTTGATGTAGAAGTTACCAGCCGAATTGCGTAAAGCATGACTTGCCTTATCAATCGCATACCTGTCTTGTGCGATTAAAGCACCGGTTAGAGCGTATGGAGAAGTGGTATCAATTACTTCTAAAATCTGATCGAAATCTTTATCGGCGTAAACATAAACCGTTAAAACCGGACCGAACAATTCTTCGCTCATGGTGGTGTATTTCGGATCATCAACCACTAAAATGGTTGGTTCGATGAAATAGCCCTTCGTTTTATCGTAGTTACCACCGGCGATAATTTCTACACCTTTATCTTTTTTAGCCTGGTCGATATATTTAGCCAGTTTATCAAAAGAACGCTCATCGATAACAGCATTGATAAAATTGCCGAAATCTTCTGTTCCGCCCATTTTGAAGGTAGCCAGATCAGCTAACATTTGTTCTTTAATTTCCGGCCAAAGGCTTTCTGCAATGTACACACGGCTGGCTGCAGAACATTTTTGTCCCTGATATTCGAAAGCACCACGAACAATGGCTGTGCTGGCAACTTTCGTTTGTGCCGATGGATGAACCAGGATAAAATCTTTACCACCGGTTTCGCCCACGATACGTGGATATGACCGGTATTTATGGATGTTTGTTCCGATAGTTTGCCAGATTTCCTGGAATACTTTGGTAGAGCCTGTAAAGTGGATCCCTGCAAAATCAGCGTGGTTAAAAATTACTTCTCCAGTTTCAGGACCATCAGCATATACCAAGTTGATTACGCCATCAGGTAAACCCGCTTCGCGGAAAATTTCCATCAACAGGTTAGCAGCGTAAACCTGTGTATCGGCAGGTTTCCAAACCACAACGTTACCCATCATCGCAGCAGATGCAGGTAAATTAGCCGCGATAGCTGTAAAGTTGAAAGGCGTAAGGGCGAACACAAAACCTTCTAAAGGGCGTTGCTCTACACGGTTCCAGCTTCCACGCGGAGAAACAGGAGGTTGCTGTTTGTAAATATCTACCATATAACTTACGTTAAAACGCAAGAAATCGATCAGTTCGCAAGCGGCATCAATTTCAGCCTGGTAGGCATTTTTGCTTTGCCCCAACATCGTCGCAGCGTTTAATTTATAGCGGTATTTACCTGCAATCAGGTCGGCAGCTTTTAAGAAAATAGCAGCGCGGTGTTCCCATGTTAGGTTTTCCCAATCCTGTTTTGCTGCTAAAGCAGCGTCAATTGCCTGAGTGATATGGGTTTTATCGCCAATACTGAACTGGGCTAAAATATGTTGGTGATCGTGTGGTGCAACAACTTTACCTTTTTTGCTGGTATGAACTTGTTTGCTGCCAATATACATCGGAATGTCTTGTTGGTAAGAGCGGGCTTCGGCCAGTGCTTCTTTTAAAAGTGCACGTTCTTTACTGCCTGGGCCATAATTTAATATAGGTTCGTTTACCGGAGCGGGTACGTTAAAAAATCCTTTAAGCATATTTTATTTTTTATGATTTGGGCAAATATAAGGCTTTTTGAGCTAGGCCATTCCATTATTCTGTAAAGAAAAGCGGGCAAACGTTTGTGTAGGCAGTCCGAAGGCGGAAGTCCGGAGACCGAAGCCAGGGAGCAGGTAATTTTAAAGAAGTTGTGGTTAAAATATGGATAGTTTGGATCTTAGCAGACGCGTTGACAAATTATCCACAGGGTGGCAAAGAATCTGTCACCTTGTAATTAATACACCAAAGCCAGATACTGCCCATGATGGCTCACAGAGCCTGGTTTTGTGCTTTTATAATCGAATAAATGATCTGGAGATGTGTAAATGACAATGCTGATGCTTTTTAAGTTGCCAGATTCAGCTGACGCTACTGTATGAAGATAGCTTGTTTCAATATCGCTTTTCGTGAAATAAGTATGATCCTCAATATTCACCTCACCATAAGTTTGCCCGGTGTTTGAATGGATCGAACACTTTAAACTTTTCGGGGCGAAACTCCTGATACCGGTTTTACGGTTATATATTTTATAGGCCGATTCTTTCATGCTCCACAATAGCCAAACCATTTCATCAGGGTTTTCAGATGAAGTAATCAGTAACTGTTCTTCAGCCGTGAAAATTTTATGGAGGTAATTTTTACGCCGCCAGTTGCTTTGGGTTTTGGCCAAAACTAAATCAACAATATCATTGCCCAGCACGCGCTTCCAGTTTTTCTGCTATGATTTCCGTTGTGGCTTTTACATTGAGCATTTTTGCCATCGAATCGTTGTCTATTTCGATCTTGAATTTTTCTTCAATGTCTAAAATGATGTCAACCAGATTGGCAGAGTTTATTTTAAGGTCATTAATAAAATCGGTGTTTTCGTCTATATCGGCCAAAGCCGTCGTTTCTTCGCTATAAGGCTCAACAATTGTTTTTAAGGCTTCGATGATCTGTTCTTTATTCATGGGAGTATTTTTTAAAGATAACGCAGGCATAAATGTCGCCAAATCCAAAACTGGCTTTCGCTAAGATATTAAATGGTTGTTGAATTAAAGTTTGTGGAATACTTTTTACATCGATTAATTCGCTAATCTCAGGGTTTAAGTCTTCACAGTTAATATTGGGGAAAATAAACCCTTCGTGAAGTTCCAGTACCGAAGCCACACATTCAATGCTGCCCGATGCTGCGATGCAATGGCCGATCATGCCTTTTAGTGAATTCATATATGGGAAATCATCCGCCGGTAATTGTAATGCGGTTTTCCAGTTTTCAATTTCCAATGCATCCTTGGTTGTAGCGGTAAGGTGGCCGTTAATTACATCTATTTGGTGAGCCTCGATACCTGCATTTTGTAAAGCGGCCTGTATGCATTTTTGAACGGCAGTAGGATTTGGTGCCGTCATGGTGCCCAGGCCCCGCTGACCGCCAGCATTGATGTGTCCACCAAGCACTTCTCCATAAATTTTGGCCTTTCTGGCGACTGCACTTTCCAACGATTCTAAAACCAATGCCCCGGCACCACTTCCCGGTACAAAACCACTTGCCGTTACACTCATGGGCCTGCTGCCTTTTTCAGGTTCGTGGTTATGTTTAAAGGTGCATACTTTCATTGCATCAAAACCGCCCCAAATGTATGGACCGCTATCGCTGGTGCTGCCTGCCAGCATCCTTGTGGCTTGTCCGGTTTTAATCCTTTCGTAGGCCAGTAAAATGCTTTCGGCCCCGGTGGCACAAGCTGATGAATTGGTGCTTACCTGATTCCCTAAACCGAGTTTTCCACTGATAAATGCACTTACGCCACTGGCCATGGTCTGGATCACCACAGAACTGCCCAGCTTTTTGATTTCCAGTTCATCGATTTTATTAATCGCCCACCTAAATTTATCTATTCCCGAAGTTCCGGCGCCGAAAATGGTGCCGCTGTCCCAATCGGGTTCTTCATTGTTCTCTATGGCCAAACCTGCATCCTTCCAGGCATCTAAACCAGCAATTACCCCATAAACAATTCCTGTGCTGTTCAGGTTGCGTAATTCGAGGGGCGTAAAATACTGACTAATGCGTTCGTCACTTAACTCGGGTTTTCCGGCTATCTGGCAGGAAAAATTTAAAGCCTCGAGGTCGGGCTGATGGCGGATACCAGAAACACCATTTTTTATCGCCTCCGAAAATTCCGGAATAGTCGTCCCATTGGGTGCGCAAATGCCTAAACCTGTAATCACGACTCTGTTACTCATTTTCTTTTGAAATTAACATACCCGAAATATTTCCTTTGCAGACTATTTCGCCAGCTGCATTTTCCATTCTTACATTGCAGCTTAATTTATTAAACCTAAAATACACTTTCTCACTCGTTACCTTAACCTGCTCGCCCGGATAAACTGGTTTTAAAAAGTCAACGGCGTTTGATGTCATGGCGATGGATACCTTTTGATCAATATCTTTTAACAGATAAATCCCTAAACACACCAGGCCAATCTGAGCCATGGTTTCGGTGAGGATTACCGCTGGCGTAACCGGATGATCTTTAAAATGACTTTCGTAGAAAGGAAGATCTTTACCATAGGTGTATGTTCCCGTTGCACCGTTTTCATCAATATGCAACAACTCATCAACAAATAGAAAAGATTTGCCGTAGGGAAGTTTAGCTAATATTTCATCTTTTGTCATGAGGAAGGGTGAATGGTTGAATTTTGAATATTTACCACTGTAAAAGAATACGCTGGGCCGAGAAACCTGGGCCGAAGCTGAGCATCAAACCTTTTTCGCCGGCTGCGGGTTTCTTATCCATCATCCTTTCTAAAACATATAAAACCGTTGCGCTGCTCATATTTCCATAAAGCCTTAATACTTCTTTGGTCTCATCGATGTTTTTGCCGAGCTGGCCAAACAGTTCTTCTGCGATCTGGATGATCTTTTTCCCGCCGGGGTGGAAAATCAGGTGGTTGATATCATCTATAAGTAAATTGTTTTTGGCCAGAAAAGGGTGAATAATGTTAGGAAAATGATCAGCTATGGTTTCGGGTACCGCTACATCCAATACCATTTGCAATCCGGTATTGGTGAGTTTAAAACCCATCATCTCTTCGGCATCGTAGAAATGGTACATTTCTTCGGCTAATATTTCTGGTCCACCATCTGCTTCATCCGAACTTAACAGCACACAGGCCGCACCATCGCCAAATATGGCCGCACTTACAATGTTGGCCATCGAAAAATCATTTAGCTGAAAAGTCGCCGTTGGCGATTCAACCGCAACAACCGCTGCCCGCTTACCAGGATTTGCTTTCAGGAAATTTTTAGCATAAATCATACCCGATACCCCAGCGGCACAGCCCATTTCGGTTACCGGCAGGCGAACAATATCCTGACGGAGTTTCAATAAATTGATCAGATAGGCATCTAAAGAAGGAATCATAATGCCTGTACAGCTTACCGTAATAATGTAATCCACATCCTGTGCCTGCCAACCCGCTTTTTCAAGCGCTGAGGTTAAGCATTGCGCACCCAGTTTGATGCCTTCCCTAACATAAATGGTATTGCGTTCTTCAAAACTTAAATCGCTGAACACTTCTTCAGGCGACATGATCGAATAACGTTTATCAACCGCCGCACCTTCGAAAATCTTCTTTACTTTTCTAACAAAGCGGTCGTCCTGATCTTTTAGCCAAGCATCAAGAAAGGGCAGAATCTCATCAGTTGATCTCCAGAATTCGGGCAAGGCTTTACTTACTGCTTTTACGGTTACGCTCATATTGTTTTAATTATCCATTGGTAGCGGAAAGCCCATTTCCATTTAATCGAACCCGATTTCAGGTTTAATTGTTTGCTGTATTTGATCAGGTCGGCTCTTTTAAATCCCCGGAGAATGGATACCAATCCATCCTCGCGCGACATATCGTTTAAACGGAACACATAACATAAGGCTTTAAAAAGGCGATAAGCCAATGCACTTCTTTGCAGATCGTTGATGACAATGCCCATTTTGGCCGATCTTTTAAAATTTTCCAACAGATCAATAATTTCTTCATCCTTAAAATGGTGTAGTGTTAAGGTGCAAAGCATAATATCGCAGGGTTCATCTTGATCTAAATCTTCAAAAATATTGCTACACTGATAAGAGATATTCCCATATTGATTAGATAAACTTTGCGCATGTTTAACCGTAAAACTGTTGGCATCAATTCCTTTTAAAATAAAATGTAACCCCTTGCTTTTGGCATAATCAGCCAAAGTGCGCAGCATATCGCCATTTCCACAGCCAATATCAGTAATACGTATAACTTCCTCCTTTGGTTTGCTGCGGATTAAGCTTTTGATGCCATCCAATGTAATTTTATTGCCGCCAAGCAATTGGTTAATGCTGGCGATTTTATCGAGCGCATCGCGGAGTATTTCACCTTCCATGGCAAAATCGTCCATAATTTCTGGGGCAGTGCTTCTATATGTGGTATCTATAGCCATTTATTGTGGAATAGTGATGGGTTTTCCGTGGGTTTGTTTAATGATTTTATCGAGCAAAAAGGGCATGTTGCTTAAAGTATTCATGGCAAAACTTTCGAGTGTATTGTTCCTTAATAAAGAAGATAAAATCCTGCCCATCTTTAAGCGGTTTTTGAAGGCACCGTTCCATTGTGCGGTATACTTTTGTTCCAGTACTGCACGCGAAGCAATTTTGCCATTCATCTTTTGAATCAATAGTTCTGAAACGATTTTGGCACTATGAATGGCCATGGCCATGCCATTTCCGCAGAGCGGATGGATCAGCCCGGCAGTATCCCCAATCATTAAGAGGTGTTGATAAACAGGTTCTTTGACCTCAAAAGAAACCTGACTAATGGTTAGTGGAGCCGCGAATAAGCTTTCAGCATTTTCGAAAATAGCCTTTAAATGACTGTTTTTGTAAAGAATGTTTTCCTGGTACGCCACAATATTTTTGTGTTTTTTAAAACTTTCATAATCGGCCAGATAACAGATGTTTAACCGGTTGTTTTCTACTTTCGAAACGCCACAATAGCCGCCGTTGAAATTATGCAGTCCAACCACATTGTTCGGGAAATCTGCTTTATAGTGTGCTTTAACGGCAAGATAGGGCGATTGTTTATGAATGAAATCCCGGTTGAGCTTTACATCGATCGCTGATCTTTTTCCATAAGCCCCGATCACATAGGGCGCAACATAAATGCTGTTAGCTGTTTCTACCGTAAATTGATCATGGTTAAAATTGATCTGCAACACCCGCTCGTGGATTACCCTGATATTTCTTTTGATGAGCTCGGTATAGAGATAATGGTCGATGATATAACGGCTTAAGCCAAAACCACCAAGCGGTAATTTGCGCTGAATGCTTTTGCCCGAAAGGGAAGTGAAAAGCAGATCGCTGATGAATGCAGGGTTCAGGTTTTCGATAGTTAAACCCAGCCATTCAAAATAGGGGAGCACTTCGTTCGAAATGTACTCGCCACAAACTTTGTGGTGGGGATAAGTATCTTTCTCGATCAGTATGACAGGTAAGCCCAGTTTGTTCAAATGGAGTGCCGCTGTTAAGCCTGCCAATCCACCGCCAATAATTAAAATTTCTGTTTCGGACTGCATATGATGAGATGGAACGCTAATATAACGTTTTAACGAGGTGTTTGTTCCAGTTGTGTAGCTTTAACCGCAAAGTGCAGAGAGAAAATCGCAGAGGGCGCGCAGCTGGGCGTGTAGGGTGCTGTCAGATGGTAACATCTGATCGGAATGATTATTTGTTTATAGCCATTTCCATTGCGTTTGTAAACCTTTAATAGTAGCAGTGTTGGTTTTGATTAAACGGGATTGCAGCGATATAATTTGTTTTCCTTCAAAACAAAAGATTTAGCGGAAAGCCCGACAAACATTAATGATATCTACAGCCCCTGATTTCCAACTAATCTTTATGATTGTATTGTTTGCGCTCGTTACTAAATGCATGCATCAGTAGCTTAAAGATTTTATTGCGATGAGCTATTCAACATTCGTAGGAAAGGAGCTTTAGCGACAGGTTTATCTATCGCTTCTTTCTTCCATGTTCAAATCTGTATCAAACGGACTCTTGGTAAAGGGATAAATGGTTTGTTTAAGAAAACCTTTCGGATAGGCCGCTTCGTGTACACCCGTTCCGGCCGGCCATTCCTTGCCCGGTAAATAATAGGTGCCAAAAATCATATCGATAAAAGGGAATATGGAAGCGAAATTATGTCCGTAATATTTAGGGTCTTCGCAATGGTGCCAATGGTGATATTGAGGGGTAGTGAAAATATATTTTATCGGGCCGAAGTTTATCCGCGTATTGGCATGGATCAGTACCGCGTGTATCGCGATAAAAATGATGTATACATTGAAAACAGTGGATGAGAAACCCAATACGTAAAGTGGAATAAAGGTCATGGCACGGGTAAAAAAGATATCAATAAAGTGCGTGCGGCTTCCGGCAAGCCAATCCATATTCTGCGTAGAGTGGTGTATGGAGTGGAAACGCCAAAGCGATACCCGGGTGTGAAAGAAACGGTGTGCCCAGTATTGAAATAAATCGGTGCTAAAAAATGCCAGGAACAGAGCCACAATAAAAGGCAAGCCTTGCACCCAGGTATGAAGTTTGTCTAAACCCATCCAGCCGAAAAACAATACGGCAGGTTTTTGGGTCACAATACCAAAAAACTGGATAAAAAGGTGACTAATTACAAAATAGGTTAAATCGGTGCGCCACTCTTCGTGGAATTTGGTCTGCTCGTTGTTTTTTGGGAAGAATAATTCTAAAGGGACAAAAATGGCCACCATTAAAAGCAGATCTAAAATCATCCAATCTAAACCGAAATGCCAGCCTGATTTAGCAACATCGCGGCCTTCCACACTTAATGCACCCAGTATCACTGCCAAGGCACCTAACGCAAAACCAGGCCAGGCCCATTTCAGTTTTTTGCTCAGGATTAAGCTTAATAATGAAAAGAAGAAACAGGCAATCACACCACCAAGCATTAAAACTTCCATGCTATCCTTGGTATATATTTCGCGGAACTCGGGTGTGGTGAGTTTTTCTGGATAATGAAAACACAGGATGCCTAAAATTGCCAGCACAGCTAAGAAAATTGAGATATATCCACTAATCTGGCCCTGGCCTACTACTAATCTTTTATTCGGAGACATTAAATATGTTTTTGATAGACAACAATGATAATAAAAAAAATATAAAATAACCGTGCATTGGGTTAATCGGTTAATTGTTGAAATCGGTTAACTATCAATTGAAAACTGGTCAATAGTTGATGGCCTAATCGTCCATTAATAATTGGTTATTGAACATTGGGCAAATTATAAGCAAAACGCCGGGCTCCAAACGCAAGGCTGATCAATCATCCACTCCAAACGCCTAACCTTCTTTATATTTTTGTTATTTAAAGAGAATAATTAAATTACACCTTTAAATAACCAAATAACGCCTCAAACCTATGTCATACCGCTCAAAAATCATATTATCAATTCTAATAAGCTGTTTTTTCATCTTGCCGCATGTATGGGCGCAACAAATCATTAAAGGATGGGTGGTTGGCGAGGGAAATAAAGGCATCGCATCGGTATCGATTTATAATAAACAAAAATTAATCGCCCTGAGCGATCCAGAAGGAAACTTTAGCTTTAAAATAGATTCGTTGATTAAGGGCCAATCGCTTTCCTTCAGTTCGGTGGGTTACGAAAGCCATTCAGTTAGGGTTGATGAGCGCAGCAGTGCCAGCGACCTCATCGTTAAGCTAAAAGACAAATACGTTAAATTGGATGATGTGCATATTTATGCAGCCAATTTTGCTGCTAGCTTAATGAAAAACGCGGTCGCGCACCTTGCAGATACCGGTGTGGTGAGCGAAAAACTGTTGTGCAGACAGTACATGGTAAAAGATGGCAAATACTATAGTTATGCCGAAGGCTTATTTAACCTCCGTACCGATGAATATAAAAACGATATCAGGTTACAGCTCGAGGGACTAAGAAGACTCAAAGAGCTCAGGAAAACCGGTAGTGTGAAGATCAATTATGCGGTTGATTTGAGAATCGAACTCAAATCTTATTTTGTAAGTAATCTCAACGATAACATGTTGAGCGAGGATAACGATTATGAAATTGAAGGTCAGGTAGAATACGAAGGCACAAAATGTTATAAAATATCTTTCACCAGGGCAAGGAATGTATTGTACAAACGCAAGAATGGATGGGTTTACATCACGGTAGATAAACACCTGATTAAAGGAATGGAAAGCAATATTGCTACGATAAACAAAAGTATGATCTGGATAAACAGACAAAACTATACCATCGAAAATGGTTTATCAAAGTTATCTTCTACCTATTTAAAGTGTAATGTGGTAGCCGGATTATTCTCAGAAGGGGAACCTTCGGCGGAAATGGAACTGGTTTTTTTGGAGAATATAGATCCTGAACAAAAAAACAGCAACAATTATTCTACCTTAAAACTCAGACAGGATTTTTATCAATACCCTAAAAAGAACAATGTTGAGCTTTGGAGTGAGAGCTATCAAAAACATAATCTATCCATTCCAAAGGTAATTGTCGAAACCTATAAATCGGATAAGGACATATTGGAACAGTTTTAATTTCTTTGGGTTAACTGGTTAATTGATGTCGGCTGCCAAACCCCAAACGCAAATCGGTTAACCGTACGCCAAGCGCAAGGCTGATTAATCGGTTCATCCACTCCAAACCCGCAACGCTGAACTCCCAACCCGAAAGGCTAATCGATTTCGGACTCCGGACTTCCGACTGTTTCCATTTTACATCCTGATGAAAACCATTTCCCGTACTCAACGGTTGCTTTATTGGCTCATGCCTTTCTTTTTTAAATAATCAGTATTTTTGAACCACGATATGCTATTGAACTATCTACGCCTTTTACTGCTTCCTTTTTCATTGATTTATGGAATAGCCATTACACTCCGCAAAAAATTATACGATTGGGGATTGATGCGATCTGTACCATTCGATTTACCCGTAATCTGTGTGGGCAATCTGGCTGTTGGCGGATCGGGCAAAACGCCTACCACCGAATATCTGGTGCGGTTATTGGCCGATTATAAAATCGCGATATTGAGTAGGGGCTATGGCCGCAAAACAAAAGGATTTATCCTGGCGGATGCCCATGCCACTGCCGAAACCATAGGCGATGAACCTTTACAATACCATCAGAAATTTGCAGGTGTAACCGTTGCCGTTTGCGAAAATCGTGTGAATGGGATTAATCAGCTTAAAGAAAACCATGATTTAATTATCCTCGATGATGCCTTTCAGCACCGTGCGGTAAGGGCGGGCTTTAATATCCTGCTTTTTGAATTCAGGAAATTGGGCACCTTGCAATTTTTATTGCCTGCAGGTAATTTAAGGGATGTTTTCTCCTCGCGTAAAAGGGCTGATGTATTACTGGTGACCAAATCGCCGGTGCCCTTGTTACATGTTGCACAACAGGCCTCAGTAAACGAACTGCAGCCCAATGCCCATCAGCCCGTATTGCACTCTTACCTAAAATATGGCAATCTTGTTCATTTGTACCATAACGAAAGCCGCACGGTCGAATCGGTAAGGGATTTCGAAATCTTTCTCTTAACGGGAATTGCGAACCCGGACCCACTGATCGAAGAACTCGGTAAATATTCCAGAAACATTAAACACGAAAAATATCCGGATCATTATGCTTTTAAAGAAGCAGATATCAAAAAGTTAAAAAGCACTTTTTTAGCGGAAAATAAAAAAGAAAAAATCATCATCACAACAGAAAAGGATAGCAAGCGTTTAAGAGCTACCGGATTTGAAGATTTACTGGTAGATTTACCCGTATATTATTTACCCATCGAGGTTGAATTATTTGAAGAAGATAAGATTACCTTTGACGAACTCATTTTAAACTATGTTAAGAGCAATAGAAGAAACCGTTGAATATATAAAACGTAAAACAGAGAACTTTAAGCCAGAAATAGGTATTATTTTAGGAACAGGCCTGGGTGGCCTGGTAAAAGAAATCGAAGTTGAACATCAGTTGATGTATTCCAATATCCCAAATTTTCCCATTTCAACTTTAGAGTTTCATAGTGGTAAATTAATCTTTGGAACATTAAACGGTAAGAAAATTATTGCCATGCAAGGGCGTTTACATTATTATGAAGGCTATAGCATGCAACAGATTACCTTCCCTGTAAGGGTAATGAAGGGTTTGGGTATCGAAAACCTGATTGTATCCAATGCAGCAGGTTCATTAAATCCTGAGTTCAGAAAAGGTGATTTGATGGTTATCGAAGATCATATTAACCTGCAGCCCGATAACCCGTTGCGTGGATTAATCGAAAGTGAACTGGGTCCCCGTTTTCCGGATATGAGCCAGCCTTACAAACGCGATATCATTGCAAAGGCTTTAACTATTGCCCAGGAAGTTGATATTAAATGTCATAAAGGCGTTTATGTTGCCGTTTCAGGTCCAAATTTAGAGACCAAGGCAGAATATAAATATTTACGTTTAATTGGTGCGGATGCCGTTGGCATGAGCACTGTCCCAGAAGTCATTGTGGCCAACCACGCAGGCTTACCTGTTTTCGCTATTTCGGTGTTAACAGATGAAGGTTTTCCTGAGGATCTCCAGCCCTTTAATTTAGAGGAGATTTTAGCGGCTGCAGCCAAAGCAGAACCAAAAATGACAGAAATTTTAACCCGCTTAATCGCCGAACTGTAAAATGCGTAAGGTCGTTCAAATCTGTTTTTTGCTGTTCATGCTCGCTGGCATCAATAATGCCTTTGCACAGGATCTAAAAACAAACGTTGGTACCAATAAGGAACTCGATTCGGTTAGGAAAAAACTGGATGGCGGAAAAGATTCTGTTGTTTTTACGGCAAAATTCATCCGTTTTACCAAACTTTCGCTAAGTAAAGATAGTATTGTGCTGTTACCTTTAGACACTACCACTACCAACATCCAGAACTACAGTCCGCTTTTGCAGCCTTTGCATCCCACCATCAGCACGGGCAACATGGGTTTGGCCGCACGGCCATTGTTGTTCGAGCCCAGTAAACGGATCGGTTTTGATGTGGGTTTCCACTCTTTCGACTACTATGCGCTCACACCCGAAGATATTATTTATTACCAGGCGAGAACGCCCTTTACAAGTTTGTATTTTATAAGTGGTGGAAAAACAGAACAGCTTTTTAGGGCTATACACACACAAAACATTAAGAAAAACTGGAATGTTGGCGTCAATTTTAACCGTGGAGATTCTAAGGGCTTTTACTCGAGGCAACGTGGCGATAATTTGAATGTGGCTATATTTTCCTGGTACCAATCGCCAAGCAAACGGTATAACATGTGGGCATCAGCCATTTTTAACACCATGCGTGGTTATGAAAACGGTTCGGTAGTGGCGCAAAATATTTTTGATCCGGGCTATAATAAGATCAGCAGGGATGCCGAGGCCATAAACCTATCGGATGCGCGGAATATGTATAAAAAGAATACTGTATTTTTAAAGCAGACTTATTATGTAGGCCGAATAGATACCTCTGCCAACGTAAATAATGCTGTTTTGCCAACCAATAAGGTGAGCTACACCTTTGAATACAATAACGAAAGTTACGATTTTTATAAAAACGGTACCGATCCGAACAATGTTTTGCCTCCAGGGATAAACAGCACAACATTTACAAACGATTCTACCCATGTACAGCACATCAAAAATGAATTTATTTATAGTTTTTTCTTAAGACCTAAAAATTCATCACTCATAAAAAATGAGCTAAAAGTTGATGCGGGGATTAGGCACGACTATTATAAACACGAATTTTTGGGGATTAAACAAGACGGTACAAATTACGAGCAAAGCCGCTTTGCGTATCAGAATATTACCATTCTAGGTGCTGCGGGTTACAGGTTTTCGAATAATATTGATTTTAACCTGGATGTAGAGCAGATATTACAGGGCGAAAATGCCGGCGATTACCTCTATGAAGCAAAAAGTAAAATCCTTTTGGGTAAAAAAATCGGTAGGATTGAATTAGGGGCCTATGTGCAGAACCAAACGCCAGCTACCATTTTCGACTATTACCATGGCAACCACTACCAATGGACCAATAACGACTTTAAAAATACCAAAATTGCCAATTTATCTTTTAACTATATCAATGACAAATATGCTTTTAATGCGGGAGCTAAATATTTCTTAACCAGTAACTATCTGTATTTCGCCGCCGACCATAGCAATGGCACCACTGCGATTTTACCTAAGCAGGAAACAGCAGATATCAGCCTGATCAGGATTGATGTGTCTAAGAAATGGAAGTTTGGCAGATTTGCAATGGAAAACTACATTGCTTACCAAAAAACGGATAAAAATGCCATTTTAAGAACACCTGAATTTTACACCTATAACAGTATTTATTTTGATAATACCTTCTTTAAAGTGTTAAAGGCAAACATTGGTATCGATGTAAGGTACAATACGGAGTATGCAAATTACTTGTATTCGCCTGCAACTGCGCAGTTCTACATAGATGAAACCAACCCGGTAAGCTTTGTTTCTAAACCTATTGTGGATGTATTCTTCAAGGCCAATTTAAAACGGGCCAATCTGTTTGTTAAATATGATTTTATCAATCAGGGCTTGTTTCAACAGGGGTATTATACCGTAAACAGATATCCCATGCAAGATGCCTTATTGAAATTTGGCGTAACCTGGAATTTTTACGATTAAAATCATCAGACATAAAAAAGCCGTGCCAATGTAAAATCGGCACGGCTTTTTTATTTTTAAGGTTTTCTTAGAAAGAATAACCAACTGAGAAACCTAACACGCGGTTGGTTAATTTATTGGTATTGGCCTGTCTGTCTTTAGGTGTTAAATCGGTTAAACCTAAGCCATAGTTGGCACCTACTAAAAATCCTGAATTGGTACGGTAAGCTAAACCAAAGTTTGCACCAAATTCTGTACTGTTGTAGTTTTTATCATTGGCACTACCAAACGATAAATCCCTGTCATTAGAGGTGGTAACGGTAGAACTGTTGTTATTCGAATTGTTCACTGTTGTAACTACATTTTCTCCTTTATCTTTACCTGAGATGTTAAATCCGATATATGGTCCGGCACTGATCTGAACTGCACCAGCATCGCCGGTAGGAATTCTCAATACCGCATTAATTGGTACCTCAATCGCCATTAGATTGGTTTTGACAGAAGATGTGGTGGTAACCGTATTGCCCAAAGCGGTAGTGGTGTTTACAGATTCGAATTTGTTACCCTTATTCTGTAAGGATACACCTGGTTGGATAAAGAAGTTATTTCCTACACCAAAATCACCAAATGCAGTAACATTAAAACCCACATTGTTTTTTGCATTATCGTTAAAAGCATTGGCTGCGGCATCGTCGCCACCAGCATGAAACTTCGAGAGGTTAACACCGGCTTTTATTCCAAAACGCGAAGTTTCACCAGTCATTTTTGTTTGTGCAAATGCACCTGTTGCCAATAATAAAACTGAAGCGCTTAATAATAACTTTTTCATAATATTTTTCTTTTAGAAGAATCTTGTTTAAAAATTTCAGGCTTTAACCTGTTGTTAATTACAAGCCTCAATTCCAAAAGCTGTGCCAAAGTATCAAGTCTGTTACAAATAATTCGGTAATCTACTGGTTTACAGAGTCTTTTTTAATGGATTTCAGTATAATTACCATGCCTGTTACTTCCGGTAACGAGCACCTCTTTATGTATACATAACAGGAATAAAGAAAAGGATGGGGAATCCTTTGCCGTTAAATGAATAATGCCAAAACCTGAAACTTATGTTTTTTGTGGTTTCTTTTTTGCCGCTGGGAAAAGCACATTGTTTAAAATCAATCGGTAGCCTGGCGAATTGGGGTGCAGGTTTAAATCCGTTGGCGGGTCGCCAACCGCGTGCTGGTAATCTTCCGGGTCGTGCCCGCCGTAAAAGGTGAACTGCCCCTTCCCGATTTCGCCATGTAGATACCTTACTTCTGCCGCGCCTTTGTTTTCGCCCAAAACGGTAACACTTGTTTTAACCAGGCTTTTTCTAAAAGCAGTAGTTTGGCCCATAAAGCCCTTAATCACTTTATCATGATCCTGGGTGAGCATAGTCGGAACCAGATCCCATTTGGCCGAAAAATCGAACAAGGTGAAATAATCGTTGCTTTGGTTCAGTGTACGGGTTTGGGTAGCATCAATATCCGAAAATTCATAATTCATCGGGTTGTTGTCCAGCTTAAAATTCTGAAAAGCCAGTGTTTTATTAAAATCCAGTTTGGCCTGTGCATTCGGGTCGGCAGCATCGCCATCGAACATCTGCGCGCAAATATCTACACCCTCGGCTGCCAGTGCAATATCAAAACTGTCGGTGCCCGAGCACATGGCAAACAGAAAACCGCCGCCTGCACAGTATTCTTTGATGTGTTTGGCTACGGCCAGTTTCATTTCAGAAACCTTTTTATAGCCCATGCGTTTGGCCAGGGTTTCCTGGTTTTTTACATCTTCCTGGTACCAGGTGGCATACCTGAAGTTAGCCCAAAAGCGCCCGTACTGACCAGTAAAATCTTCATGATGCAGGTGTAACCAGTCATATTTGCTTAATTTATCCTGTAAGATATCGTCATCATAAATCACATCGTATGGAATTTCAGCATAGGTTAAAACCAGGGTAACGGCATCATCCCAGGGTAATTTACTTTTTGGGGAGTACACTGCGATTTTGGGCGTTTTCTCCAGTTTAACCATTTCCATATTTACCGAAGGATCACTGATCTCGTTTAACAGGTTGGTCACCTTTCCATCAGCCAGTACCTCGTAAGATACCCCGCGGATTTTAAGTTCGTCTTCAACCGTCTTATTATACTTAATTAAGAAACTTCCGCCACGGTAATTTAAAAGCCAATCCACCTCCAGCTGTTTGCTAATGGTCCAATAGGCAATTCCATAAGCTTTCAGGTGGTTTTTTTGGTCCTCATCCATATAAATCAACAGTGATGAGGCCCTTAAGCCCAGAGTGCAAAGCAGGCAAATGAGCAGGATATAATATTTCTTTGTCAAATCGATTCGCTTAAAACACTAAAATACCGCATTTAAACTGTATAGAAAAATTTAATGATGTTATAAGTTATACAATTTTGTTATTTTTGCCCTCTACTAAAAAAACGAGAAAGTTTTTGAGGTGAATAAAATTTAAAATTAGTACCGATATTGATATGAGTAAAGCAATAATAAAAACAGAAAAAGGCGAAATGACTGTAGAATTCTACGAGAATGATGCGCCGAAAGCCGTTGCAAACTTTAAAAAACTAGCTAAAGAAGGCTTTTATGATGGTGTAACTTTTCACCGTGTAATTCCTAACTTTATGGTTCAGGGTGGATGCCCAAATTCGAAAGATCCCGCTAAAGCACATTTAGCAGGTACTGGTGGCCCGGGTTACAAAATCGATTGCGAACTGGACGGTGAAAATCAATTTCACGACCGTGGCGTTTTATCAATGGCACATGCTGGCCGCAACACTGGTGGATCACAGTTTTTTATCTGCCACAGCAGGACCAATACAGCGCATTTAGACCGTAACCATACTTGTTTTGGTAAAGTTGTGGAGAATGTTGATCTTGTAGATGATATCCGTCAGGGCGATAAAATTTTAAACATTGAAGTTTTAGAAGATTAAAAATAGATGCGAGATTTGAGACATTGGATTTGAGACTTGATTGCTCTGATTGGTGCCCCTATCTCATTTAATAATTGAACAAAGAGTTTTAGTTATTTGATTTGAGTGATTTCTCATATCTCATATCTCGAATCTCATATCTCACAAAAAATATGAATTTAAGAGGAATTGTTGCCGTATCTGGCAGACCGGGTTTATTTAAACTGGTTGGACAAAATAAAGTAGGTTACATTTTAGAGGGCTTAGACGCCCAAAAAACTAAAGTGGTAGCCAATATCACCAATACAAAATTAGCTTCGTTAGAAGATATTACGGTATATGGTGAAGAAGAAGAAATTAAACTGGCTGATATTTTTGCCAAGATTGCTGCAAAAGGATCTACTCCGGATTTGAAAGGCGATTTACGCGCTTACTTTCTTGAAGTAGCACCAGGCCACGATCAGGACAAAGTTTATGCTTCAGATATGAAGAAAATCATTACCTGGTATAACCTGTTAAAGGATCTTCCTTTGTTTACAGAAGAGACTCCTGAAACACCGGGTACACCTGCAGAGGTTAAATTATCAGAAGAAAAAGCAGCTTCAGATAAAAAACAAAAAGCTACAGGTGCTAAAGCATCAGCAAGTGCTAAAGCCACAACTAAAACTTCAGCTCCTGCTAAAAAAGCCAGCATGACGAGTAAAAAAGGCGTTTAAGCATTATTTACATCGTGATAGAAAACACCAGTCCATTCGTCTGGTGTTTTTTTTGTGGAATTAATCGAAAAAATAATAAAGTACTGCTACAATAACCAAAGAAGCAATAATGCTGATCCATAGGTATTTATTGTTGCCGTTCTGATTGCTTTTATATCGGTATTCCCGTTTATATTTATCTAATAACATCGGTTCTTTTATTTAATGATGATTTTTATCCCTCTTTTCCATATTTGATTCTCACCCTAACATTACCCATCTTACCTCAACCATCTTCCATCTGGTTATGCGTGATGATAAGGTTCGCCCTTTAAAATGCTAAATCCGCGGTAAAGCTGTTCTACAAAAAACAACCTGATCATCTGGTGCGAAAAAGTCATGTCGGATAAGGAGATTAATCCGTTTGCCCGTTTGTAAATGCTTTCATCAAATCCATACGGCCCACCAATAATAAAGATTAAATGCTGCACACTGCCGATCATCTGTTTATTTAAATAGCTGGAAAACGCTACCGAGGTATATTTTTTTCCCTTTTCATCTAATAAAATAACAACATCGCCATTATTGATTTGTTTGTGCAAAAGCTCCGCTTCTTTGGTTTTTTGCTGTGCTTCGCTTAAATTTTTAACGTTTTTTACATCTGGCAAAGCCACAAAACTAAAGTTGATATAATGCTTCAGGCGGTTGATGTATTTATCAATTCCTTCGATCAGATACTTGTCTTCGGTTTTGCCAATGGCGATCAGCGTAATCTTCATTTAATATTTCCCTATCTTTAGAATTTTCGAGATTCAAACTTAGAGAAAATTGTAACAAATAATACAATTTATCAGTCTGATGCCTTCGAAAATATATATACAGAAGCCATCATGTTAAAACAACAAGCAGAAATAATAGCCGGTTACGATCAGAAAATTAAGCAGGTTACAGGAGAGATCGATCAAACAAAAAACCTGATCGATCAGCTTTCTTTTATGCGCATTGGTTTGTTCCTGGCCGAAATTTTATTGTTTGTTCTACTGCTGCGCTCTGCAGATGATGGATTACGTACTTTAATCCAGTTTGGCTTATTGGTACCTGTAATCGTTTTCGCTTTTATTGTACGGCGGCAGAGCATTCTGGACCGCGAAATCGATTATAAAAAGCAACTTTTATGGGTTTATCAGAACGAGTGGAATATTTTAAACAGTTTGGAAAACGGATATGATGGAGGCAAGGCCTTCGAATCGGAACTGCATCCTTATACTTCCGATCTGGATATTTTTGGAACAGCATCTCTATTTGCACTAGCCAACCGCTGCAGTACCAAAAGTGGGAATGCGCAATTGGCCCAAAGTTTTGCTGAAAAGCCGATCCTAGATAAAATACTTCAGCGCCAGGAAGCTGTAAAAGAAATGATTGATAAAATGGCCGAAACCTATAGTTTTAGGGCCAGCCTCCATGGTTATGATCCCGATAAAATAGAACAGATTAAAATCCAGTTAAAGCACCAGTTGGGTGCACAGCTGGAATTTGTTAAAGGGCGCTTTTTAAGGTTTTATGTCAAACTGGTGCCTTATATTTCCATCGCTGTAATACTGACCGCACTGTTCGTGAGTAGTGTTTTTTGGAAGGTATTGGCTTTGCTGTTTGTGATCCACACGGGATGGAATGTGTTGTTGGGCGCAAAGATTAACAAGGTGTTTTATAGTTTCGGCGGAAGCTCCAGCCTGCTCAATGGTTATGCCAGCGCCATCCTGTGGACAGAAAATCAGAACTGGAAAAGTTTGTACACTTTAAACTTATTAGACTCCAAAATTCCGGTTAGTAAAGAAATCAAAGCTTTATCTAAGATTATCCAGAATTTTGATGCCCGGTTAAACATCATTGTTGGTGGGATATTGAATGCACTCTTATTGTGGGACTTGAGGTGCTGCATCAGTTTGGCCAGCTGGTACAAGTCATCATCAGCAGATGTAATTTCGGCCCTCGATCATTTGGGCGATTTTGAAGAGCTCATTTCACTGGCCACAACGGCCTATAATCAACCCGATTGGGTTTTCCCTGTTGTTACAGATCAATTTGCCCTAACAGGTAGCCATATCGGTCATCCGTTGATTAAGGAGAAATTGAGGGTGAGCAATGACTTTCATCTTGAAGCAAAGCCGACTGTTGATATTGTAACCGGTTCCAATATGGCGGGTAAAAGTACCTTCCTACGTACTTTGGGCATTAATATGGTATTGGCTTATGCCGGTGCACCTGTTTGTGCCAAAACGATGCAGTTATCGGTTTTTTCGATCAATACTTATATGCGGATTAAAGATTCGTTGAATGAAAGCACCTCAACCTTTAAGGCCGAGTTAAACCGCCTGAAAATGATTTTAGACAATGTGGTGAAGGATAAAGATACTTTTGTGCTGATTGACGAAATGTTACGGGGAACAAACAGCAGGGATAAATATTTGGGATCGAAAGTTTTTGTAGAAAAGCTGATTGCAGAAAAAACACCTGCACTTTTTGCCACCCACGATTTACAGTTGGCCGATCTGATTAAAGACCATCCCGAAACCGTCCGTAATTTCCATTTCGATATCCAGATTGCCGATGGTGAAATGAGATTTGATTATTTACTAAAACAAGGCCCCTGCAAAACTTTTAATGCCGCGATTTTACTGAAGGAAATCGGTTTGACATTGGACTAGTGTTGGTGGTGTCGGATGTTACCATCTGACACCAATTTCTCCCTAGATAATGTCATGTTGGGCATCCCAAAGAATCGGGACAAGCAGTCGAAACACCATAAAGAATATTTAAAGTCCTTCGACTACACTACCATTGACGTTATTTTGTAATTATTTATTAATAAGCAACTTAAAGGTACCTACTTTGGCTGATTCTTTGAGAATGTTAGATGGTAACATCTGTCAGCACATTTATCAATTAAACCGGTTATCCCGGTATTGTTTTGGCGAAATGCCCATCACGCTTGAGAAGAGCCTACTAAAATAATAGGGATCGTTAATGCCGATTTTCTGTGCAATTTCATTGATCCTTAAATTGGTGAAAAGCAGATACTGGGTGGTTTTCTGGATTTTAAGCTGGTTAAAATAATCGATGGGCGAGGTGCCCGTTTTCTTTTTAAATATGGCCGATAAATAAGATGGAGAAAGGTACACGGCCAAAGCCATTTCCTTTAAAGTAAGGGTCTTCTCGAGGTTGTTCCGCATAAAGTCTATGGCCTCTTCTACTTTATCAGGTTCCATAATTTTGTCGTTATTGGGCAGTTTGTCGGCGTAAATGATTTCGGCAATATAATGGTGGAAACATAAATTCGCATAAATGATATTTTCTCTGCTAAAGCCTCTTTCCAATCGGTTATAAATTGTATCGAACAACAAGGTCCTTTCCTCACTAAAACCGGCATAAGCTTTATAGTGCTGTAACGACACCACAAGCTGGTCGGCACCGTTACCTGAAAAGTGGAACCAATAAATAGTCCATGGTAAAGCTGGATCGGCCTGATAAGTATGGGCTGTTTTTTTAGGTACGATGATAAAATGTCCGGCTTCGATGTGATATGTAGTTCCATGAAATTCTACAGTTCCCATTCCCTCGATACAATAAATTAAAATGTGTTGTTCTGCCCCATTTTTCCTTTGTATATAGTGGTTCAATGCCTTACGGTAATAGCCCATATCGGTAATGAATATATTGCTGATGATTCCGTTATCTGAGCATTGTTTGAGGAGTACATTCTTTGGAATGATGATGGATTTTAATAAATCAAAGCTATTTTTTGGCTTAACCTGGTGTTTCTCCATGTTCAATTCTTAATAAAAAGTAATATAATCCATTTTTTGAGCAAGTTAATACATTTTTATGTTTTATATTTTTTTGATCTTTGGTTAAAGGAAACAACAATTTAGCGATTAATGCTAATCATTGTTCTCTTGATTAATGTTTAGCTTGATTTAACTTTGTATATAAATACAAAACTGCTAAAAATTAGCTTAAGTTTATTTTTAACCAAATGTTATTGAACAAGAAAATACTGTTTGCCTCCGGTTTTGTATTGGTGGCTATCGCTTTAATTGCTTTTTCGCTTTTATCTTCAGAGAAGCCGATTGATTTTAATACGCAGGTTAAACCTATTTTAAATAAAAAGTGTATTTCGTGCCATGGGGGTGTTAAGCAACAGGGCGGTTTTAGCGTGCTGTTTAGGGAAGAAGCCCTGGCCAACACCAAAAGTGGTAAACCAGCCATTATTCCCGGTCACCCGGAAGATAGCGAATTTATTAAACGCCTAAAATCTAACGATCCGGAAGAAAGGATGCCCTATAAACACCCTGCTTTAAACAACGACGAAATTGATATTTTAAGCGGCTGGATCAAACAGGGGGCAAAATGGGGCAATCATTGGGCTTATGTAAGTGTAAAACCAACAGAAGTGCCTGATGTGGATAACGATTGGGTACGCAACGACCTGGATAAATTCATTTTTGCGAAGCTCGAAGAAAATAAACTGGAACCTTCCAAAACGGCTGATCGGGCTACTTTATTGAGAAGAGTGAGTTTAGATCTGATCGGTACCTATCCGTCAGATCAGCTGGCGAAATTTTATCTGAACAGTAAAGATGAGCAACAGGCTTACAATGTGCTGGTGGATAGTTTATTGGCTTCGCCTAAATTTGGTGAGCGCTGGGCATCAATGTGGCTGGATATCGCCCGCTACGCAGACACTAAAGGTTACGAAAGTGACCCTAACCGGAATATCTGGAGTTATCGCGATTGGGTAATTAAAGCCTTTAACCGTGATATGCCTTATGATCAGTTTATTACCGATCAGATTGCCGGCGATTTGTTCCCAAACCCGACGGATGCCCAGTATATCGCAACCGCCTTTAGTCGCAATACCCCTACCAATGATGAAGGTGGTACCAATAATGAAGAGTTTAGAACAGCTGCGGTTTTAGATCGGGTAAACGCCACCTGGGAAGGCCTGATGAGTACCACTTTTTCTTGTGTGCAATGCCATAGCCATCCCTACGATCCCTTTAAACATGATGAATACTATAAGTTCATGTCGTATTTTAACAATACCAGGGATGAGGATGTATCGGCAGAGTACCCTTTGCTCAGAAACTTTAACGATAGTTTAAAGAATGAACTCAATCATTTAACCAGCTGGGTTAAAACGGTTGCCGGCCAGGAAAGAGCTGATCAGATGGGACTTTTTTTAAGAACAGGGGAACCCACCATTAACTCCACCACCGCTGATGAGTTGGTGAATTCGGTAATTGGCAACAATAATATTGCACTGTATTTTAAAAACAGTTCATCGGCCAGGTTAAAAGCTGTAAACCTCGAAAATGTAGATCAATTGATCCTGCGCTTTAACTGCAGTCAGCCAAATGGTACCATGAGTTTACATCTGGGCTCACCCGCCGGACCAGTCATCAAATTGTGGAAAGTGGCCCAAACCCAGGGTTATCAAAATGTGGAGGTCGATTTCCCTAAACAACGTGGCCAACAGGATGTATACTTAAAATATACCAATCCTTCAGTAAAAAACCCTGATCAGTTTATGGTGTATTTCGATTGGTTTTACTTTACCAAACAATTTCCTGGTAAGGGTAAGCCCGAATATGTGGCCATGAAAAAAACGTTTACTGATTTAATGAACGCACAGGTGCCTACCACACCGGTTATGGTCGAAAATCCATTAAGCATGCAACGCAAAAATTATGTATTTGAACGTGGTGCATGGACTTCGAAAGGAAAAGAGGTAAAAGTAGGCGTACCTAATTCTTTGGGTTTTGCGATGCCTAAAAATGCGCCCGATAACCGGATGGGTTTGGCTATGTGGCTTACTGATAAAAGAAATCCGCTGGTATCGAGAACAATGGTTAACCGCTTATGGGAGCAATTATACGGAACAGGTTTGGTCGAAACGCTTGAAGATATGGGCACGCAGGGTATGGCACCAACTCATCAGGAGCTGTTGGATTTTATGGCCTATCAGTTGATGTACAAGTACAACTGGAGTGTTAAAAAGATGCTGAAAGAAATGGTGATGATGGCTACTTACCGGCAAGACAGTAAAGTATCGGAAGAATTGAAGGAAAAAGACCTGTTTAATAAATTTTATGCCCGTGGCTCGCGTATCAGGCTGAGTGCCGAGCAGGTGAGAGACCAGAGTTTGGCCGTTTGTGGTGTATTGAGCAATAAAATGTATGGGCCACCGGTAATGCCCTGGCAGCCCGAAGGTATTTGGTTTTCGCCTTACAATGGTGCCAAATGGATCACCAGCAGCGGCAGCGAACAGTACCGCAGGGGGATTTATACCTATTGGAAAAGAACGGCTCCATATCCATCAGCCATTGCCTTTGATGGTGCTTCGCGGGTGGTTTGTAGTCCACGGCGTATCCGTACCAATACGCCTTTACAGGCCCTGGTTACCTTAAATGATAGTGTTTATATCGATCTGGCCAGAAAACTGGCGGTACGTATGGAGAAGGTTGGAGGCAATACCAGTAAGTCTAAAATCTCGAAGGGCTACGAACTGATCTTGTATAAAACGATTCCCCAAAACAGATTAAAGGTATTCGAGGATTTATATGCAAAAGCCTTTGATGAGTTTAGAAAAAATGCAGCTAGTGTATCGGCGTTTATGGGCGATAAGCAAAAGAAATATAAGCCAGAAGATGCGGCCATGGTTTTAGTGGCCAATGCGATGCTGAACCTGGATGAAGTAATTACCAAAAATTAAATTGATCTATCATGACAAGAGACGAGTTAAACGCACATAGATTAATTAAGGAAGCGCATGAGGCAAATGCACGCCTCCACTCGCGGCGCCATTTTTTAAAAGAAAGTGCCATGGGTTTGGGCGCTTTGGCGATGGGTTCTTTGCTGGGCAGCTGTGGCAATCTCTTTTCGAGTTCGCAAACAAAAATCGCCTACGATCCTGCACATCCATTATTGCCCAAATCGCCACCTTTGGTGGGAAAGGCTAAAAGTGTAATTTATTTACACATGGCTGGTGCACCCTCTCAATTGGAGTTGTTTGATTTTAAACCAGAACTCATGAAAATGGATGGGCAGGATTGTCCGCCATCTTTACTGGCCGGGAAGAAATTTGCTTTTATTACCGGTGTGCCCAAAATGTTGGGGCCGCAGGCCACTTTTGCCAAACATGGTCAATCTGGTGCTTTGGTGAGCGATAATTTGCCGCATTTTTCGACTATGGTAGATGAGGTAAGCTTTTTAAAAGCAGTAAAAACCGATCAGTTTAACCATGCGCCGGCACAGTTGCTGGTACATACCGGCTCGCCCCGTTTAGGCAGACCAAGTATGGGTAGCTGGGTGACTTATGGTTTGGGTTCAGAGAACCAAAATCTGCCGGGTTATGTGGTACTCACCAGTGGGGGAAGTTTCCCAGATGCCGGAAAAAGTGTTTGGGGCAGTGGTTTCTTACCATCGGTATACCAGGGGGTACAATGCCGGAGTGAAGGCGATCCGGTACTGTTTATCAAGGATCCCGATGGCATGAACCGCGATTTGAGGAAAGCCTCTATCGAAGCGATTAACAAAGCGAATGAACAACAATACCAGGAGTACAACGATCCGGAAATCTTATCGCGGATTGCACAATATGAAATGGCCTACCGGATGCAGATATCGGCACCAGAAGTGATGAACATCAATGATGAACCTGCTTATATTCATGAAATGTATGGCACACAGCCTGGTAAAGCCTGTTTTGCCAACAATGTACTGCTTGCCCGTAAACTGGTAGAAAAAGGAGTACGCTATATTCAGTTGTTCGATTGGGGATGGGATGCACACGGAGATAATCCGAACAACTCACTCAATATCGGATTGAAAAATAAATGCAGAAGCATCGACAGACCAATCACAGCCTTATTGCTCGATTTAAAACAGCGTGGCCTACTGGAAGAAACGCTGGTGGTATGGGGCGGCGAATTTGGCCGTACGCCGATGATGGAAAACCGGAATGGTATACAGAACCCATTTAAAGGACGTGATCACCATACTGAAGCATTTACCATATGGATGGCCGGCGGAGGTGTGAAAAAAGGTTTTACACATGGAGAAACCGACGAAATAGGCTACAGTGCCATCAGCGGAAAAGTTGATGCTTTTGATATTCAGGCTACTATTTTAAATCAGTTGGGTTTTGATCACGAACAGTTTACCTACCCATTTCAGGGCCGCCCGTTCAGGTTAACTGATGTGGCTGGGAAGGTGATCAGGGAAGTGGTGGCTTAAAGTCTGGTCTTTAAAGAGATGGGTAATGTGTGATGCAAAATGAATGATGGAATAACCGGTTTTCAATTGACAGTTGAGAATGACTAATGAACCAGACTGCGTTTGGAGTCCGGAGCTGGGCGTTTGGAGTAGATAATTGATCAGGCTTGCGCTTAAAGCAAGGCATTTGGTGTGTAATAAGTCCAATAACCAATGTTCAATAAACAATCATCAATGGACGATTAGACCATCAACTATCAGCTATTGGCCAGGAAACCAATGACTAATGAATTAATGACAAATGAACCAATAAACCAATGAACCAAACACGAAGAAAATTTTTACAAAATACAGCGGTGGTAACCGCGGCCTCATTGTTGGCCCCAATACAAAATGTAAATGCATTTAAAAGCGTAAAAGCAAAGGCAGGTTATGAACTCCTGTTTATGCAAACGGACTGGGGTTTTGAAGGCAGCAGAGATGAATTTTGTGCAGCTGCCAAAAAAGAAGGTTATGATGGGATCGAAGTGTGGTGGCCAGGAGAAGATCAGGCGGTAAAAGAGCTCTTTGAAGCAGTAAAGAAGCATAAATTACAGGTTGGTTTCTTATGTGCAGGATCAGCATCAAATATAGGCGAGCATTTAGCCGCTTTTAAAAAGAGTTTAGATGCCATTTGTGCCAATACGTATCAAAAGCCTGTATATATCAATTGCCATTCGGGAAAAGATTATTTTAGTTACGAGGAAAACAAACAGATTATCGATTATGTAACAGCCAAAAGAAAGTCGTCGGGCATACCGATTTACCACGAAACGCACCGTAGCCGGATGATGTTTGCTGCTCCTGTTGCCAGGAATTTTGCGGAGAAAAACCCTGAAGTGAGGTTCACTCTGGATATTTCGCATTGGTGTAATGTGCACGAAAGTTTATTGAATGATCAAAAACAGACCATTGATTTTATTTTAGAAAAAACAGATCACATCCACTCCCGCGTTGGGCACCCCGAAGGGCCACAGGTAAACGATCCGCGGGCACCAGAATGGGCGAGAGTGGTAGAAGCACATTTAGCCTGGTGGGATAAGGTCATCACTCGGAAAAAGCAAAACGGCGAACGGATGACTATCCTTACCGAATTTGGCCCGGCAGATTATATGCCTACCTTACCTTATACCCGGCAGCCGGTTGCCGATCAGTGGGCCATTAATGTGTATATGATGAATTTATTAAGAAAGAGATATCAATAAGATGCTGGAGTTTTTTGGCCGTTTTCACCCTGTTTTTGTCCACCTTCCCATTGGGATTTTATTGTTGACCTGCATCTGTATCCTGTTGTCGTTTAAAGCTAGCTTTGCTCAGCTGAAACCATCAATCCCCCTCATGTTACTCTTAGGCACACTTAGTGCCCTTGTTTCCTGTGTTACCGGTTATCTTTTGGCCAACGGCGGCGATTACGACGGCAAGCTGGTAAGTTATCACCAATGGATGGGCATAAGCGTCGCCATTTTATCGTTTATTTTATGGATAATTTACAAGAAAGTAAAATCTAAAGGGATAATGGGAACAATTGCCACTATTCTTGTGGTACTCATTTCTATTACAGGCCATATGGGTGGTTCTTTAACCCATGGTTCTGATTATTTAACCGCACCACTTAAAACAGGTGGTACTACAGGTGGGCCTGCCATTCCGGCAATTGCCAATGTGCAGGAAGCCTTTGTTTACCAGAATGCGATCCAGCCACTCTTCAAAAGCAGGTGTTACAGTTGCCATGGCAGTGAGAAACAGAAAGGTAAACTGCGGCTGGATGAAGAAGTTTATATTTTAAAAGGTGGGGAAGATGGGCATACCCTTGTAAAAGGCAAAGCCGACGAAAGTGAGCTGATTAAACGGATTTTGTTGCCGTTAAACGATGAAGACCATATGGCACCCAAAGAAAAGCCCCAGCTAACTGCCAACGAAATTACTTTGTTAAAATGGTGGATAAACAATGGTGCTGATTTTAAAAAGAAATTTAAAGAGCTGCCCCAAACCGCTGAGATCAAACCCGTGTTGGCCAGCTTGCAAAAAGGTGAAGCAGCAGATGGGGAAATAAGGAACAGCGATATCCCGGCGGAAGAGGTAAGTGCTGTTGACAATAGTGTATTGAAGAAATTTACCGATGCGGGTATCACCGTGCTCCCAATCGCACAGAACACGAATTACCTTTCGGCAAACTTTATCAATGCACAATCGATGGATAAAGATGTTTTAGATCTGATCAAATCAATCGATAAGCAGTTGCTTTGGCTCAAGTTAGAGAACAATAAGGTAAACGATCAAACCTTAGCGGCGCTTAAAAATTGTAAACACTTAACCCGGTTAAGCTTAAACAATACCCAAATAACTGATGCAGGTTTAGCCGTTCTAAAAGATTTAGATCAGTTACAGTCATTGAGTTTAGTGGGCACAAAGGTTACGGCTAAGGGAATTAATCAATTACAGAAACTTCAAAATCTAAAGTTTCTGTACCTCTACCAGACTGGGGTAACTAAAACCGATCTGGCCAATATAAAAAAGCTATTACCAAAAGTAAGTTTAGATACCGGAAATTATAAAGTGCCCATGGTAGCACAGGATACTGTTGTGGTTAAGGCGCCTTAAACATTATATCCTGATATATTAATTACCTGATCAAGGTAACCGAGCCAGAATACTTAACCGTGCCGTTCGATAGATTGGTGCCAAATATGATATAATAATACACCCCAACAGGAAGGTCGTTGCCCTTAAAAGTGCCCTTCCAGTTTTCAAATATGTTATCGGTAAAGAAAACCTGTGTGCCTAAACGGTTGTAAATCTGGATGCTGTATTTTCGGAGGTTGGTTACGCCAATAACCAATTCATCATTCACCCCATCGCCATTTGGCGAGAACGCATTTGGAACAAATGTGGATCCGTTTTTTTTGATGATGAGGTCGCCCTGGGTAATTGAATTTGCGCAACCGTTTTTAGAAAATGCGGTTAAGGTAATTTTAAATAATCCATCGGTCTGATAAATGTGGGTAGGGTTTTGTTGTGAAGAAGTAAATCCATCGCCGAAGTTCCACTCATAAAAATCTCCATAAAGTGAGGTATTGGTAAATGTTATAGGAACCGGGGCAGAAAACTTAACGTTAAAAGAGGGTTCGGTAAAAAAATTAGCCATCGGGATTCTGGCAATGGCCGGGATAACGATGGTTGCCGGCTCGGAGCTACAAGTTCCCGATGTTAATACAACCTGATATTTACCTGCCAAATTAAGGTTTGTTACCGGAATTTCGATGGCATTAGTGCTAGCGGTATAATTGTTTGGTCCGCTCCAGGCATAAGTGATCCCTTCTTGTGCGGGTACTGATAATTTGATGATGTCTTTTAAACAAAACAAAGCCTGATTGACACTGATTTCGGGTTTTTCTGGCTTCAATTCTACCAAAATGTCTTTTGTAAAGGTCGAAATACAGCCATTATTGGTTTCAACGGTTAGGGTGATTGTTTTTAGCCCAGGATTAGTAAAAGTTAATATTTTACTGTCGTTATTGATGGCTACCTGACTTTTTACCCCTGCTCCAAAATCCCAGTTAAGCTTTGTGTAGTTTTTAGAAGCATTGATAAACGAAAAAGACTGGTTTGTTTCGCACCTGTTATTCACCTCAATCGAAAACATTGCTTCGGGTTTTAAATCGACTGATAAGATATCGAGTGAATTTACCTCACTCACGCAATCCCCAACCTGAACATAAAGCTGGTATATTCCAACGATTTCTGGTCCGGTTACCTGGATTTCGGGGTTCTGGTCTGTTGAAATAAAGCCATTTGGGCCAGACCAGTGGTAGGTGGCAAAATTTAAAAAAGGAGTGGATAATTTTAATAGATCTCCCTGGCATAAATTAACATTCGAAGCGGTTATTAAAGGTTTTTCAGGGGTGTTTGCTACAATAAAAGTTTGCGTAGCCACTACATTGCAACCATTTGTGCCCTTAGCTTCTAAAACCACGATTTTCTCTCCGGGGGTATTGTATGTCACGGTAAATGGTCCAGCGGTAGTAGACGAAGCCAAACTTGCGCCTTCGCCAAAAGACCATTTTAAAGAGGCGAAGTTTGAGGCTTTGCTTTCGAAAATATAGGCCTGGCTATCGGTACAAGGATTTAATTTTTTAACATCAATTTCGGCAGTTGGGCCCGCAAAATCAGCGGTACCTCCAAATTCTAAAGTAAATCCATTATTTCCTCCGGAATAATTATCGATTAGTATAGCGTAAACATGATCCTTTTCGAGATCTACATATTTTACAAAGCCATTTTGACCAGCCGGGCAACCTGCCGCTTCAGTTAAATCAGTTTCCATCATACTCAAACCGGTTTTATAATAGGATGGACTGCAGGTTACCCCACTGCCCGATGCACAGCGTATGGCAGTTGCACCGCTTATTTTACTGCAATCTCCATTTACGCCTAAATCGTAAAAAATCCAGTCAATATCGTTTGAGGTTACCGTAGGGGTGATTACAAAAGTAAAATCACCAGGTGCAGAGGCTTTAAACATATACCAGGCAGAATTAGATTCTGTACCCAGGCAGGTTCCGGCTGATTCGTGATTGTTTGCGCCCGAACCCGTTACATTTAACTGGGTAAACGTTTCTTTTGTACACAATACTGAAAATGTGCCACAATCCTGTCCAGGTTGTATTGGCGGAAAGTAATTATCTAGACAAAGTTTAAAGGTACCGGTAGCATCATTCGCTGCACTTATCCTAATATAATAAACCTGTCCTACCGTTAATGCACCTTTGTATAAAGAAACAACATTATTTGATGTAGCCTGTGTGCCTGGCTGCTCCGTTATAAAACCGGTGGCTGCATCAAATGAATATAAGGCAAGCAATGGATCAGTTAAAGTATTGGTACTACTGGCGTCAATTTTCCCACTAACAGAAATGTTTACATCAAATTTAGATGCCGTAAATTTGTACCAAACATCCTTTCCAACGGCCTGCCAGTTTAAACCTTTGTTATAATTGCTTGGGGTAGCTTCTAAATTGTTAAATTCGGCATCCCTACTACAATATGCACTGGTATTGGTAATGTTTATGGCATTTATCAGTTCGTCATTAATTGGCGGGGTAAATTTTCCAAAGGCAGAGAGATTGAGTAATGCCAATAGAAGAGAAATTAACGAGTAGCGCATAGGTAAAAATATCAAAATTTGTTTTTATTTCGAATCATTTTGATTGTTAATGATTTGTTAATATTAAACTTGCAACTTATGGCAATAAATGGATAACAATGGTTAAGGCGAGCGATTTTGGTTCAGATTTTTTGTGGGGAGTAGCTACAGCTGCAGCGCAGATTGAGGGTACCGCAACCCAGTATGGCAAAGGTCTATCCATTTGGGATAGCTTTACAGCGAGAAACGGGAAAATAAAAAAGAACCATAAATTAGACCCTGCCTGCGATTTTTACCATCGATATGCTGAAGATATTTCCCTGGTTAAACTTTTAGGATTTAAGGTTTTTAGATTTTCTATTGCCTGGTCGCGGATTTTGCCTGCAGGCAGGGGAGAAATCAACCAGGAAGGCATCCGCTTTTATCATAACCTGATCGATGAATGTTTAACACATGGCATTACGCCCTATATTACACTCTACCATTGGGATCTGCCCCAGGCTTTAGAAGATGAGGGCGGGTGGACAAGCTTTAGTATCAATGCTGCTTTTAACGCTTTTGTAAGTATCTGCGCTTTAGAATACGGCGATAAGGTGAAAAACTGGATCGTGTTAAATGAGCCTTTCGGATATACCTCCTTAGGTTATATGCTGGGCGTTCATGCCCCTGGCAAAACAGGTTTGAGTAATTTCTTTCCAGCAGTATTGCATACAGCTTTGGCGCAGGCCGATGGCGGAAAAATTTTGCGCGCTGAGATCAGCAAAGCCAATATCGGTACTACTTTCTCCTGTTCAGAAATTATTCCAAATACCCAAAGCGATAATGATATTCTAACGGCGAAACGGGTAGACTGTTTGATGAACCGCCTTTTTGTAGAGCCTACACAGGGCATGGGTTTTCCTACCGCCGATTGGGAAGTATTGGAGAAATTCCAGATCGAATATGGCACATGGCGGCTTCAGGAGCGCATGAAATTTGATTTTGATTTTATCGGACTTCAAAACTATTTCCCGTTGACGGTAAAGTACAATGCCTTTATTCCGGTGATCCAGGCCTGGGAGGTCAAAGCCAAAAGCAGGAAAAAACCACACACGGCTATGGGTTGGGAGATCAACGCCGATAGTTTTTATAATATTGTAAAACAGTTTGCAGCTTATCCAGATATCAAAAACATCATCATTACCGAAAACGGTGCGGCTTATCATGATAAATTAAGCGATGGAAGGATAGAAGACCCTGAACGGATTGAATATTTTAAACTTTATCTCAATGCCCTGTTAAAGCTCAAAAATGAAGGTGCAAACGTGACCGGTTACATGGCCTGGACCTTGATGGATAATTTTGAATGGGCCGAAGGTTTTACCGCCCGGTTCGGATTAATTTACAATGACTTTAAAACACAAGAGCGTACTATTAAGGATTCTGGTTATTGGTGGCAGGAATTCCTGAAAGGTTAGTTGATAAATAATGGTTTCCTCTTTTGTTATTAAACAAATTATTATGTTTGATTGATGAATGATAGAACCGTTGTTTATAGCACGTATTACAATCCCATTGAGGCCAACATTATCAAAGCCAGACTGGAAGACAGTGGTTTCTCCTGTTTCCTGGCAGATGAAAATGTGTCTACGATCCAGCCGTTATACAACCAGGCAATTGGAGGGGTAAAACTCATCGTTTTTGAACGCGATGTAGAAGCCATTCATACCTTATTGGCCGAAGACAATAGTTTGGCACTTGAAGCATCTTATGATACGGTTCCTGATGAAGGATCAACAGAAGGCCAGGTGCTTTGTGAAAAATGCGGGTCTAAAAATGTGGGTTATGGCATGGCAACCAATAAAAAATATAGTGTATGGGCCACTATATTGGCCTTTCTAACAATTACTACTCCCGTTAAGGCCAATAAGTGCTATCATTGTTATGACTGTGGTCATGAGTTCTAAAGCTGGCATGACCTTTAAAATTGATCTTAAACATCAGCTTAGATCTTTGAAGTATTGCAGGTTACTAGGTGTTTTAATTATAATTTCCCTGGCTATTGATGTGCTTGGCTGGTGGCCATTTGTAGATTTCCGATTCTTTTGGTACATATTATTAGTTGTATTCATCTTTTTGCTCCCAGTTTTTTATTTACACACCACCTATTATATCAAAAATCGAAACGCTAGTTTTATAATATCTGACAATTCCGACTCGTATACTTATTTAGATAACAATCAGCAATTTGAATTCAAACAAAAGGATATCGACGTTATTGAACAGCATATCGGGATCTACCAAGAAAATAATCGTGATTTTGCAAACCGCCGAATCGCGCTGTGGACAAATTACCACTATGTTAAAATTCAATTGAAAAGCGGAAATCATTTCTTCTTAACCTCCCTTATGATTGATTATAAAAGTTTTCCAATGCATATTTATACAACAAAATTTCGCTTCATGCCCTATTTAAAATGAGCTGTTCTTTGAGAAATATTTTAATACTATTTTTCACAGGAAAATGTGTCAATTTTATTAAGCGCAAGTCCAGGAGCCACTATTAACGTTTGTTCCGTTCTCCGCTGTATCCTTACGCTGCGCTTCAGGGATGTCGCTGCGGCCGGGGCTAAGAGGCTCTTTTCTGCAAGAACTGCAAAACGCTAATTTAACTAATTTCTTACTTGGAATCGGGTTCCGGCTTTCATGCAGGGTCTTCTGTTCCCTAAACCTTATTGAAGCGGCTATCCTTTTTGTTGTAGTGCCAGTCATTATCTAGCATACCATCGCAAAAAGATAGTAGTGGAAAGAAGGACTGTCGGGCCCCCAAAAGGCAATGAACCCTGATTTCCAGAAAAAAATAACAACATTATTCTTTTGAAGCGCAAAGACGGAAGCCACTATTAACATTTGTTCCCGTGCTCCGCTGTATCCTTACGCTGCGCTTCAGGGATGCCGCTGCGCCCTGGGCTGGAAAGCTCATGTTCTGCCGTACAGACCCTGAAATAAATCCGATAGCTATCGGATCAGGGTGACGCCTCTCAGGAGTTGGTCTAATGGATAATTGTAACAAAAAATCCCGTTCTGATTTAACAAAACGGGATTAGTCGATTTATAGACTCCAGACTTAAGGCCTAAAGACTGTGGACTGATTAAAGCGCTGCCTTGGCTGCTGCTTCTGCCCTAATGATGTTTAATGCACCACCAGCTTTAAACCAGTCGATTTGTTGCGCATTGTAACTGTGGTTAACCGGGAACTGCTCTTCGGTGCCATCAGCATGGTGTAATACCAATGTTAATGGTTTATCCGGAGCAAATTCTGTTAAACCTATAATGTCGATGGTATCGTCTTCCAGGATTTTATCGTAATCATCTTTATCTGTAAAGGTTAAACCCAGCATCCCTTGTTTCTTCAGGTTGGTTTCGTGGATACGGGCAAAAGATTTTACCAGTACGGCACGAACCCCTAAGTGACGGGGTTCCATGGCTGCATGCTCGCGGGATGAACCTTCGCCATAGTTTTCATCACCCACTACGATAGAACCTAAACCGGCCGCTTTGTAATCGCGTTGGGTGGCTGGAACCGGACCGTACTCGCCGGTTAATTCATTTTTAACATTATCTGTTTTATCGTTGAAGTAATTCACCGCACCAATCAGCATGTTGTTAGAAATGTTATCTAAGTGGCCACGGAATTTTAACCATGGACCGGCCATAGAAATATGATCGGTTGTACATTTACCTTTGGCTTTGATTAAAAGTTTTAAACCTTTTAAGTCGGTACCTTCCCAAGGGGTAAACGGATCTAACAATTGTAAACGGTGAGAAGTTGGGGAAACCAAAACCTGAACTGATGAACCATCAGCTGCCGGTGCCTGGAAACCTGCATCATCTACAGCAAAACCTTTTGTCGGCAATTCATCACCTGTAGGTGGATCTAATTTAACCTGTTCGCCTTTATCGTTTGTTAACGTATCGGTTAATGGGTTGAAACCTAAATTACCTGAAATGGCAATTGCAGCAACCATTTCTGGCGAAGCTACGAATGCGAAAGTATTCGGGTTACCATCGGCACGTTTGGCAAAGTTTCTGTTAAAGGAGTGTACGATTGTATTTTTTTCTGCTTTTTCTGCCCCGGTACGGTCCCACATACCAATACATGGTCCGCAGGCGTTGGTGAAGATTGTCGCATCTAAATCTTCGAAAGTTTTTAAGAAACCGTCGCGGTTAGCGGTGTAGCGTACCTGCTCAGACCCTGGGTTGATGCCAAAAGCCGATTTGGTGACTAAACCTTTTGCAATAGCCTGGTTGGCGATAGAAGCCGCCCTTGATAAATCCTCATAAGATGAGTTGGTACAAGAACCGATTAAGCCCCATTCTACCTTTAAAGGCCAGCCATTTTTCTCAGCTTCCACTTTCATCTGTGAAACCGGAGTCGCTAAATCTGGTGTAAACGGACCGTTTAAGTAAGGTTCCAAGGTATCCAGGTCGATCTCAATTACCTGATCGAAATAGTTTTCAGGATCAGCATAAACTTCCTCATCACCGGTTAAATAGGCCGCAATCTTATTGGCTTCATCCGCAACTTCATTTCGGCCGGTAGCACGTAAATAACGTTCCATGCTTTCATCGTAACCGAAGGTAGAAGTGGTTGCACCAATTTCGGCACCCATGTTACAGATGGTACCTTTACCTGTACAGCTGAGGTTAATGGCGCCATCGCCAAAATATTCTACAATTGCTCCGGTACCACCTTTTACGGTAAGGATACCAGCCACTTTAAGGATTACATCTTTCGCTGCAGTCCAGCCGTTTAATTTTCCTGTTAATTTAACGCCGATCAACTTAGGGAATTTAAGTTCCCATGGTAAACCTGCCATTACATCGCAGGCATCAGCACCACCAACACCAATCGCTACCATGCCCAAACCACCTGCGTTTACTGTGTGCGAGTCGGTTCCGATCATCATTCCGCCCGGGAAAGCATAATTTTCTAAAACGACCTGGTGGATAATACCAGCCCCTGGTTTCCAGAAACCGATACCATATTTATTTGATACAGAAGACAGGAAATCAAAAACTTCGGCACTTTCTGTTTTAGCATGAGGTAAATCTATCGCAGCACCTTCCTTAGCCGTAATTAAGTGATCACAGTGAACTGTAGAAGGAACAGCCACTTGTGGCCTTCCTGCCTGCATAAACTGCAATAAAGCCATCTGTGCAGTTGCATCCTGCATCGCAACGCGATCGGGTGCAAAGTCTACATAATCAGAACCACGTTTAAATGCCGTTTTAGGATCTCCATCCCAAAGGTGTGCATACAATATTTTTTCAGATAATGTTAAAGGTCTGCCAACTACTTTACGGGCAGCCTCTACACGGCTACCAAAGTTTGCATATACCTTTTTGATCATGTCTATATCAAAAGCCATACTTTATTTTTTTTTATTTTATTGTTAATAACAACACTGACTAAATTAAACAATTTTTGAGAGACTTGTTTTTGTGAATTGTCAAATTGTGTTATTTAAAAACATTCTACCCAATTTTTACACCAAACAAAAAGGCTATCCGGTTTACCAGATAGCCTCGTTGTTTATTAACAAACCAGATGTTTATTTGTTTCTTATTGTTTGGTGGAAATAGGGGTAAACTTGGTTAAGTTAATGCCTTCCACCGCTAATTTATATTCTTCAATATTTGGAATGCGACCTAAGATGGCAGAAAGCACCACTACAGGAGTAGATGCCAGTAAGGACTCGCCTTTTTTACCGTCTTTATCTTCTACCACACGGCCCTGGAATAGGCGTGTCGAGGTAGCCATTACAGTATCCCCCTTAGCCGCTTTTTCCTGGTTACCCATGCAAAGGTTACAACCCGGGCGTTCCAGGTACATGATGTTCTCATATTCTGTACGTGCCGAGCTTTTTGGCAGGGCATCGCTAAACTCAAATCCGGAGTATTTTTGTAGGTATTCCCAGTCGCCTTCTGCTTTAAGCTCATCAATGATATTGTAAGTAGGCGCCGCAACTACCAATGGTGCTTTGAAGGATACGGTACCCATTTTGCTTTCTACATTTCTCAGCATCTGAGAAACAATTTTCAAATCGTCTTTATGTACCATACAAGAACCTACGAAACCAAGATCTACTTTTTTATCGCCACCGTAATAAGTTAGGTCCCGGATGGTATCGTGTGTATAACGTTTAGAAACGTCTGCGTTGTTCACATCCGGATCGGCAATCATTGGCTCATTGATGATATCCAGATCAATAACTACTTCCGCATAGTATTTCGCATTGTCATCTGGCATTAAAGCTGGTTTGATACCGGTTTTAATTTCTTCAATACGTTTGTTTGCTTTATTGATCAAACCCTGTAAAACCTGGTTATGGTTGTCCATACCTTTATCTATCATGATTTGAATACGGCTTTTGGCAATTTCTAAAGATTGGATTAAAGTATCGTCCTGCGAAATACAGATCGATGCTTTTGCCTTCATCTCTGCGGTCCAATCGGTAAAGGTAAAGGCCTGATCGGCTAATAAAGTGCCAATATGTACCTCGATGATACGGCCCTGGAATACGTTTTCGCCATCAAACTGTTGCAACATTTGCAATTGTGTCGCATGAACTACATCACGGAAATCCATGTGTTCTTTCATCTGACCTTTGAAGGTTACTTTTACGGATTCAGGAATTGGCATTGAAGCCTCGCCTGTTGCCAGTGCTAAGGCAACCGTACCAGAATCGGCACCGAAAGCTACGCCTTTCGACATACGTGTGTGCGAGTCGCCACCGATAATGATGGCCCACTCATCAATCGTAATATCGTTCAATACCTTGTGGATAACGTCGGTCATCGCATGATATTCACCTTTAGGGTCGCGGGCAGTAATCACGCCAAAATCATTCATAAACTTCATCAGTTTAGGGATGTTGGCCTGTGCTTTTTTATCCCAAACAGATGCGGTATGGCAACCTGATTGATAAGCACCATCAACAATTGGAGAAATCACTGTAGCAGCCATTGCCTCTAATTCCTGAGCGGTCATCAAACCTGTTGTATCCTGCGAGCCTACAATATTTACTTCTACACGGACATCAGATCCCGCATGTAAAACTTTGCCCTGTGTTAAGCCAACTGCGTTTCTGTTGAATATTTTTTCTACAGCGGTTAAACCCTGGCCTTCAATAGATACCTCTTTGGCCGGAGCAAACACCAACGGTGCTTCGATACCTAAAGTTTTAGCCGCAAAAGTTTGGATTTTTTTACCAAATACGATGGCGTAAGAACCACCTGCTTTGATAAATTCCACTTTTTGAGGTGTCAAAGCTTTTGAAATATCAATCAGCTCCTGATCTCCGTTATATAATTTTTTAGTTTTGGTATTGATTGTAAGTACCGTGCCGGTTTCTATGGAGTAAACCTGCTCTAAAATTGGTTCATCGTTTTCGTTACGCAGTACGTTGCCATTTTCATCTGTTTTCTTCACCCAGTTTTTAAGGTCGATACCGATACCACCAGTTACATCAACCGTGGTTAAGAAAATAGGCGAAATCCCATTGGTACCACCAACAATTGGGGCGATGTTTACAAATGGGATATAAGGGCTGGAACGTTTACCTGTCCAAAGTGCCACATTGTTTACGCCCGACATGCGTGAAGAACCTACGCCCATGGTACCTTTTTCTGCCACCAGCATCACGCTTTTATCCGGATGTAGTGCCTGCAATGCCTGAATTTCTTCCTGGGCCTCCGGCGTAATCATGCATTTGCCATGCAGCTCACGGTCTGAACGGGAGTGTGCCTGGTTGCCCGGTGACAATAAATCAGTAGAAATATCGCCAATACCGGCAATATAGGTAACCACTTTAATTTCTTCAGCAATGGCAGGCAATTCAGTAAAGAATTCGGCCCTGGCATAACTCTCCAGTATTTCTTTAGCAATATCATTGCCGTTGTTGTAAGCTTCTTTTAAGCGGTCGGTATCGGCATCATACAAGAAAACCTGTGTTTTAAGTACATCTGCAGCTTTATGGGCTTTATCACCATTATCGGCCAATGCGATGTCTAATAAAACCTTAATAGAAGCCCCACCCTTCATGTGCGACAACAATTCAAAAGCAAAATCAGGTGTGATTTCTGCAACGATTGTTCCGCCCAGGATAATTTCTTTTAAAAATTCTGCTTTTACACCAGCTGCTGCGGTAGTGCCCGGCAGGGTGTTGTATATGAAAAAGTTAACAGCATCTGCTCTGTTAAAATTATTTACATTTTTGATCTGATCGATGATTTCGCCTAATAATTCAGCTCCATCAATGGGTTTAGGATGAAGACCTTGTGTTTTTCTTTCTTCAATCTCCTGGATATAATCGTTATAAATACTCATCTTGGCTATTTTATTCTTTTTGCTAAAAATTGTGCAATACGAACAGGCACAAGCTTACACAAAAAGAATACTGTCATTACATGTTAATTTGTGGTTTTTGACCATAAAAACTCAGTTTTTAGATCAAAGCAAAAATAACAAAAAGCAACCTTTAAATGTAATTTAGGCAGGTGATTAGGTAATTTGGAATTATTCTAAACAACCAGATGATACTTAATTAATGTGCCGTAAAAAATCAATACCCCATATAAAAAAGAAGCCGAATTTATGGTTTAACGAGTGGTTTTAAACGCTTATTATTTTCGTTTTTCCACAAGCGTTCATTATCGGACAGATTTGTGCGATTTTGAACAGTTATTTATCTTTACCTGTAGTAATTATCTGGTCTACAGTAATTTGATTTGTGTTTAGGGCCTTGGCATAAGATTGGCTTAAGGCTAGAGTGTGGAAAAAGTGAAACCTTTTTCGGTAAAATAAGCTAATGCTTTAGGGAGTGTATGGGATAAACGATCAAATGCTTTTAAACTATCGTGAAAAACAATAATAGAACCGTTTTCGGTATTTTTTATCACATATTGAAAGCATTTTTCGGGTGAGAGATTGATGTCGAAATCACCACTGAGTACATCCCACATGATGATGTCAAGATTTGAGATCTGAGATTTGAGATTTGAAATTTGCGACTTCTTAATCCTTCCGTAAGGTGGGCGAAAGAGATGCGATTGTGTAAGTTTCTGGCATTTCAGCGTATTTTGGAGATAGGTTTCATCATCGGTTTTCCAGCCTTTTAAATGATTAAAAGTATGGTTGCCGATGGCATGTCCGTCGTTTTTTACACGTTCAAAAACCTCGGGGTGTTTTACAATATTATCGCCAATGCAAAAAAATGTAGCTTTAGCATTGAAAGCTTTCAAAGTTTTTAATACAAAATCTGTAACATTGGGTATGGGTCCATCGTCAAAGGTCAAATAAATAACTTTTTCGGTGCGGGATTTATTCCATAATAACGATGGATAATACCATTTTAGCAGAAGCGGTGATTTGATCAGGTACATTTTAGCAACAAAGTTACTAAATGCCTGTGCAGATTGAAATTATTAAAGTTGTTTATATAGATTTGAAACAAATTATGAAGATGTTTACCAAGAAGAAGTTAATTACCGGATCTGCGTTATTAGTAGCATTAAGTTTTAGTCAGAAAATTAAAGCTCAAGAAGTTATCAGCATTCAACAAGCTGTTGAAAACACATTAAAGAACAATTTAAACATCAAGCAAGCGGCATTTAGTGCTTCTTTGAGTGAAGAAACTGTGCGCCAATCTAAAAATGCACTCTTACCTACCCTGAATGGTTCCATTAATCAGTCGATGCAATGGGGTAGAAGTCAACAGGTTTCAGGTTTATTCGAAAATACACAAAATTATAATTTAAGTCCAAATGTAAGTACGAGTGTTTCACTTTTTGAAGGGGGGACTAAACTGAACCAGATCAGACAGAACAAAATTTTATTGGCTGCTAACCAGACCAATATAGAAAAGGTAAAGAATGATCTGATTCTTCAGGTGGTGACAGCTTATCTTCAGGTTTTAAATAATGAAGATCAGGTAAAAGCTACAAAACAACAATTGGATGTAGCCAATTCTACTTTAAAAAGGGAGCAAGCGCTTTTAGATGTTGGTAATAAAACGCTGGCGGATATTTCTCAAGCAAAATCGCAGGCGGCAACAGCAGAGCTTAATTTAACTAATGCTCAGAACCAGTTGACCATATCTTATTTAACTTTAGGCCAGTTGATGGAAATTCAACCCCCAATGACTTTTAAGGTACAGCCTCCTTTGGTTAATGAAATGGGGAATATTCAAACTGCTTATGTACCTACCGATATCTATAATCAAGCATTAGCCACATTCCCTGATATAAAATTAGCAGAGTTAAACAGTAAGGCAGCCGAAAAAGGGATTGCCGTAGCTAAGGGCGGATTCTTCCCTCAGATTAGTTTAGGTGCTGGTTTGGGATCAGCTTACTACTATCAGTTTAATTCAAACTTTCCAATTTCGAAATTCACCGATCAATTATCAGATAACTTTGGTCAGTATGTGAGTATGGGAATTTCCATTCCGATTTTCAATGGATTCACCACCAGATCAGCGGTTAGAAAAGCTAAAATTAACTGGATGCAGCGTAAAACAGATGAACAGATTTCGAAAAATAACCTAATAAAAGTAATTAATCAGGCGGTTGCAGATCTTGGTGCCGCGCAGAGCAGATACTCATCAACACAAAATGCTTTCCAGGCTCAAAAAGATGCTTTTTATGTAATCGATCAACGCTATAATGTGGGCTTGGTTAATTCTTTGGATTATAGCACTGCGCAAACCAATAGAAACAAGGCTGAAATAGATTTTATCCTGGCTAAATACGATCTTTTGTTCAGGGCAAAAGTGATTGATTATTACCTGGGCAAACAGATTACTTTTTAATATCACCAAGAATAGGGCTTAAATTGAAATCATCTTCAAACATTACAACTTTAATACAAACAAACGAAATACAATAAATTATGAAACTGAAGCATATTATTATTACCGTAGTTGCTATCGTAGCTCTTCTAGTTATATTAAAACTGGCAGGAGTGATTGGAGGAGATAAAACCGAAAAAGTAACTACAGAAAAAGCATCAGATAAAACTGTTGTAGAAACAGTAACCGCAAGTGGTAAAATACAGCCAGAAACAGAGGTGAAATTAAGTTCTGAGGTATCGGGAGAGGTAGTAGAGTTGAAAGTTAAAGAAGGCGATATTGTTAAAGCTGGTCAATTGCTTTGTAAAGTACGTCCGGATGTTTTGCAATCGGGATACGAAAGAACTGTAGCTACTTTTAATGCCCAAAAAGCTAGCGTGGCTGCAGCACAACAACAATTGATACAGAATCAGGCCAACTTCGTAAATGCCGAAGCAACCTACAAACGTAATGTAGAACTGTTTAACAAAAAGGTAATTTCTGCATCAGAATTCGATTCGGCTAAAGCGGCATATTTAACGGCAAAGGCAAATTTAGCCAGTGCAAAAGAAAATGTAACCGGGGCTAAATTTACCTTAGAACAAACCGGTGCAAACGTGAAAGAAGCAGGTGCCAACTTAGCTAAAACAACCATTTATGCACCAGTTGACGGAGTGGTTTCAAAACTATCAATCGAATTGGGCGACCGTATTTTAGGAACGTCGCAAATGGCAGGTACAGAGATTATGCGTATCTCTAACCTATCATCGATGGAGGTTAACGTTGATGTGAACGAAAACGATATTACCCGTGTTAAAGTGGGCGATAAAGCGTCGATTGAGGTTGATGCTTTCTCTGATAAGAAATTTAGAGGCGTAGTCACTGAAATCGCAAGTTCATCCACAGCTGTTGGTACAGCAGTATCCACTTCGGTTGATCAGGTAACCAATTTCTCCGTAAAAATCAGAATTACCGAAGAACTGGCAGGTAAACAACAATCTATTTTCCGTCCGGGTATGTCGGCTACTGTTGATATCGAAAGCGAATCATTAACAGGTTTGGCTATTCCTATTCAGGCTGTGTTTACGGATAACAGTAAATCTGGTGATGCCGCACAGAACCAGGGTAACCAGGAAAATACCGATAAGCAGAAATCTAAATTAACAGATAAAAAGGTAAAGCAATATATTTATGCTTACGATGCCAAGACCAAAAAAGTTAAAAAGACAGAGGTAACCACGGGTATCCAGAATGACCAGTTCATAATTGTAAAATCTGGTGTTAAAGCAGGGGAGGAAATCGTTACCGGCCCATATTCTGCCATCCAAAACAAATTAAAAGACGGAATGCTTGTAGAAAAAACATCTAAAGACCAATTGTTTAGCAAAGACGGCAAGAAGTAGTTTATAATTACCCGCAAGAAATAGTAACTTGCGTTGTTTAAGGTGTAAGGTTTAGGGTTTAAGGCAAATGGTCTGAACCCTAAACCTTACACCTTTTACCTTAAACCTTTTTTATAATCATGGTACCTAAAATAGCGATGATAGGGGGCGGGAGCTGGGCGACTGCCATTGTGAAAATGCTTGCAGATAATTTAGCTGAAAAGGAAATTTTTTGGTGGATGCGCAATGAGGCAGCCATAACGCATATTAAAAAATTTAAACACAACCCCAATTATATCAGTTCTGTTGAGATTAAGCTTACTCAAGATGATCACATTTCGTCTGATATCAACGCCATTATAAAATCTGCCGATTTTGTCATATTAAATGTTCCGGCGGCATTTTTAAAAAACACTTTATCTTCTATTACGGCGGAAGATTTAAAAGGCAAAAAAATTGTTTCTGCGATTAAAGGGATTGTTCCTGAAGATAACCTGATTATTGGCGAATTTATGCACGAAAACTATGGCATCCCATACCATGATATTTTGGTGGTGAGTGGCCCGTGCCATGCCGAAGAGGTAGCTTTAGAAAAATTGTCGTACTTAACCATTGCCTGTACCGAGGTTGCACAAGCCGGTACATTCGCTTCTTTTTTGAATACCCGGTACATTAAAACAAATGTATCCGATGATATTTTCGGTACCGAATATGCTGCGGTTTTAAAAAACATCTATGCGGTGGCCAGCGGAATTTGCCATGGTATAGGTTATGGCGATAACTTTCAGGCTGTATTGATCAGTAATGCCATCCGAGAAATCAAACGCTTCGTAGATGCCGTACATCCCATTAACCGCGATATTAAAGAGTCTGCATACCTCGGAGATTTATTGGTAACAGCCTATTCGCAATTTAGCCGCAACCGTACTTTTGGCAACATGGTAGGAAAAGGATACACGGTAAAATCGGCTCAGTTAGAAATGAATATGATTGCCGAAGGTTATTATGCGGTAAAATGTATGCATATCAAAAACCAGGCATACAACGTCGATATGCCAATCTGTAAGGCAGTTTATGGTATCCTTTATGAAAACCGTTCACCACATATCGAAATGAAATTACTCGCAGAAAAGCTGAATTAATTTTTCATGGCCCTGTACTAAAGATCGTCGAAAAACTTCTTTTTTTGATACTTTAGGGGCGAAGTTTCCATTTGTAACTTAAACTGACGGTTAAAATAGGAGATGTTTTTGTAACCACTTTCAAAGCAGACATCGAGAATGCTCAAACGTTTCTGCTGCAATAACCTACAGGCGTAGCTGATCCGCAGTTCATTCATAAATTCGGAATGTGTTTTTCGGGTATGCTTTTTAAAGTAGCGGCAAAAGGCTTCTTCCGAAAGATTCGCAATGGATGCAATTTCGCCGAGCGGGATATCCCGCTTAAAGTTATCAAGCAGATAATGATAAACCCTGCTCATCCTTTCCGTATCACGGTGGATGGCATGCGATTTATAATCATAATGAGAAAGCAGTTCGTATTCACTTGATCTGCCAAGCATATTCAGAATAGATATCAGATTTGCCGCCGATTCTGCTTCATCAGCTGTCAACATTTCTTTGATCTTTTGGGTCGCTTTGTCGCGAACCGTTCCCTTGAAACAGACTCCGTGTAACGAACGTTCAAAAAGCCCTTTTATCGCACTAAACTGCGGTTTGTCGAAAAAACCTGCGCCAAACATATCCTCATTAAACTGGATCACTACCTGATGCACGTCTCTATTGTCGGGAAGATGTTTATTATAAAAAGTGTGTGGTAAATTTGGTCCGAAGAAGCAAAGATCGCCTGATGAAAAGGTATCAATACTATCACCAACATACCTTTTACCGCTGCTTTTTAAAACCAGTATCAGTTCATATTCGGGATGGATGTGAAGTGGAAAGTCGTTATATGGAAAAGTTTCTTCCTTGAGTACAAAAAGCTTATCGCCCTTAATAATTGTTTCGGTAAATAATTTCATCTTGTATTGGTCGGATAATAGATTTGGGTTATTTTATAAATTAAGCTTAATAAAAAATCAATTTAGTATCAAAACAGATCAAATGCGCGCAATTATTTTACGATAATGGCCTGTATTTTTGACTAAATTAGTAATATTTGATATAACCAAAAATAAACGATGCGTATTCATATTCAAACTATAGGAAGACTATTTACCCCGGCATTACTTTTTACCGGAATGTTGTGTGTTGCACAAAATAAGAATGTCATAAATACCCACCAGATAGAACCGGTTCAATTAAGTGCAGTAAAAATAAGCGATGGCTTTTGGTCGCCTAAATTAAAGGTTTGGCATAGTAAAACGATTTATGATGTTTTGGATAAACTAGAAGGAAAATATGAACCTGATCTGGATGATATGATTAAAGAAAAGGCCGAACGTGGGAGGACCCGCAATGCATTTTTAAATTTTGATCTTGTTGCCCAGGGGAAAAAGGCAATTGGTACAAGTGACGGTCCGCCGTGGTATGATGGTCTGGTGTACGAAACCCTTAGGGGAGGTGCCGATTTATTGATTTCTTATCCTGATGCCAAACTCGAAAAAAAGATGGATGCGTATATCGACCGTATTGCGGCCGCACAAAATGCTGATCCCGAAGGATATATTAATACCTATACTACCTTAAACAGACCAACACAGCGATGGGGACTGAACGGCGGAGATGACAGATGGCAGCATGACGTGTATAATGCCGGGATGTTGGTAGAAGCAGGTATCCACTATTATAACGCTACCGGAAAAACAAAACTTTTGGGGGTTGCGGTAAAAATGGCAAACTATGTAACCAAAGTAATGGGCGATGCACCTAAGCTTAATGTGATACCAGCCCATGCCGGACCCGAAGAAGCATTTTTTAAACTTTATGTATTGTTTAAAACGCATCCTAACCTGAAAACGAAATTGGGTGTTTCTGTAAAGGAAGATGATTATCACGCGATCGTTAAATATTGGATTGAAAAGCGCGGTGTTTTTGCCGATGCTGACGGAAGCCGCAAGAGGCAGAGTTTTGGCAGCTACAATCAGGATCATATCCCGGTTTTCGAACAAAAAACAATTGAAGGACACGCGGTACGTGCAACATTACTGGCAACGGCAATAACTGAAGTGGGCGGATATGACCACGATCAAAGGTATTTAAATACAGCCAATCACTATTGGGACAATATGATCGGTAAACGCATGTTCATTACCGGAGGTGAAGGCGCGATTGCCGATGATGAGAAATTTGGCGCAGATTATTTTCTTCCCGAATCTGCTTACCTCGAAACCTGTGCTTCCGTCGGCTCTGCTTTTTTTAGCCAGCAGATGAACGCTGTATTCGCCGATGGGAAATATATGGATGAATTTGAACGTGTAATTTACAACAACATGCTGTCGAGTGTTGCTGCAGATGGCCAGCATTACCACTATGAAAACCCTTTGATTTCTAAAGACCGAAAGCGCTGGAACTGGCATGGCTGCCCTTGCTGCCCGCCAATGTTCCTTAAAATGATCGGTGCGTTGCCACAATATATTTATGGGCAAGATGAAAGTACAATCTTTGTCAATCTGTTTATCGGTAGCGATGCAAAACTAAGCCTAAAAAATACAGATGTAGTGATTAAACAGGTTACTTCGTATCCCTGGAAAGGTGGGATACAAGTCAATGTTAATCCAGCCAAATCTACAACCTTTAACATTGCTGTGAGGATTCCAGGTTGGGCAATGGGCAATGAAAATCCCTTTGATTTATACCATTCGAACATTAAGGAGCAGATAAGTTTAAAAGTTAATGGTCATGCAGTCGAGGTAAAGCCTACAAATGGTTACGTATCCATAAACCGCAAGTGGAAAAAAGGTGATATCATCGAACTTGATCTTCCTGTAGAACCGAGGCTGGTGGTACCAAATGAGTTGGTAAAAACCATTAGTGGGAAAACGGCAATTGCAGCTGGCCCCCTGGTTTATGCCTTAGAAGGTGTAGACAATACCGGGATAGATGGATTTCATTTAACAGGTAATTCAATGCTAACACCTCAATACAAATCTGAAATTGCAAATGGTGTGAATGTGATTTCTGGTAAAATGACGGATAATCTTAAAGAGGTAAATTTTACCGCTATCCCATTTTATGCCATTGGTAACCGTGGCGTATATCCCTATAAAGTTTGGTTGGAAAAATAATCTGTAGCTATAGCCTTCACGAGGAAAAAATATAATGAATAAATTTAACTGTCCTTCCGTACTGAAAACCGTTTTTGCGATTGCAGTACTGGGATTTTGTGCCCCGGCGAGATTATTTTCGCAAAATACCACGATCAAGATCAATGCTGATAAGATTGAGAACAAAATCAGCCTACTTATTTATGGTTCAAATATCGAAGATGTAAACCACGAAATTTATGGCGGTTTCTATGACCAACGTATTTTCGGCGAAAGTTTTGAAGAACCAAATACAGGTGTAAATTTTAACCAATGGCGTAAGTATTCGGGTTTTTGGACAGGAGAGCAGGGTGTCGTTTCGATAAAGCCAGGTAGGAATACACAAAGCATTGTACTGATGAATGGTGTGCATCACGTTGGCGTGGAGCCCGATCATAGCGCAAAGCTCATCTATGAGCCTAAAATGATTGCTGATGGAGAGGTTGAAGCCGAAATCAGATTTACAAATAAAGGTGATGCTGGAGGATTAATTTTTCGTGTTTCGAACGAAGGGGTAGGAGATGATGCCTTTGATGGTTATGAAGTGAGTTTGGCTGCCGATGGTAAAAAAATAACACTTGGTAAACACCAGCAAAACTTTAAGCTGTTAAAAGAAACAGCGGTTAGTTTCTCGCCACAGGATTGGAATAAGGTACGGGTGCTTTTAACAGGTAAACAGATCGATGTTTCGTTAAACGGTAAAAAAGTGCTTTCGTTTATCGATGAAGACAGGCCTATCCTGTCGGGTAAGATCGGTTTACGCACCTGGAAATCGGATATGGAATTCAGAAATATTGATCTATCAGATCAAGAGGGAAGCCAGCGGTTAAAACTGGTTAACCCGGCAAATGAAGAAATGAGCTATAACTGGGATTTGATCAATAGCAAAAATGCCAGGGCGGGCTTTAAACTTGATACCACATCAGCTTACAATGGCAAAAATTCGCAGGTGATCAATTTTATCAGTGGGGTAGGTAAAATTGGCATAGCCAACCGAAGTCTAAACCGCTGGGGCATTGCCGTAAAAAAGAATCAGTTATTCCAGGGAAGAGTATATCTTAAAGGGGTTACAGCAGGACCAGTTACAATCGCATTAGAAAATAGCGATGGAAGCAAAACCTATGCACAGTATAAGGTTAATGGTGTTGGAAAGGACTGGAAGAAATGTGCGTTTAACCTTACCACAAATACAGCAGATGCGCATGCCCGCTTAGCCATTTATCTTAGTGCTAAAGGAAAACTGTGGATCGATCAGGTGGTATTAATGGGGACTGGAACAGAGCAGTTTAAAGGATTGCCAATAAGGGACGACATTGGAAAAATGCTGGTTTCGCAAGGGTTAACTTTTTTACGCTATGCCGGAACAATGGTAAATGCACCAGACTATAAGTTCAAGAATATGATTGGTGATCGCGATCAAAGGGCGCCCTATCGCGGTCATTGGAACTGGTATACCTCAAATGGCTTTGGGATAGAAGAGTTTCTCAGATTTTGTGAGCAGACGAAAATAACACCTTGTTTTGCAGTTAATATTTATGAAACGCCCGAAGATATGGCCGATATGGTAGAATATCTCAATGGCGATGTGAAAACCGTGTGGGGCGCAAAACGGGCCAGCAACGGCCATCCCAAGCCTTATGGCGTTAAATACATCGAAATTGGCAATGAAGAGGTAATATTTAACGGAGATAGCAAAGCTGCTTACGAAGAATATGTTCAGCGTTTTAAGGTATTGAATAATGCAATGCACCAAAAGGATGCTTCCCTGAAATTCGTGAGTGCGGCTTGGTGGCGACCCGACTCGCCAAACATGGAATATGTTTTTAAGGAATTAAACGGTAAGGCCGATTACTGGGATCTTCATGTTGGCGGCGACGATCCCTCAGCAGGTGTGGAAACCGACAGGCAATTGAGCGGCATGTTGGCCAGTTTTAGAAAATGGGATCCCGATACCAAAATGAAAATTGCCGTTTTTGAAGAGAATGGAAGTAAACACGGTATACAACGCGCCCTTGGCCACGCTACAAATATGAATGCCATCAGAAAGCATAGCGAAGATGTATTAACTTCAAGTCCGGCTAATGCCTTACAGCCCGACCGGCAAAACGATAATGACTGGGACCAGGGACAGATTTTTTTTACATCAGATCAGGCTTGGGGCATGCCACCCTATTATGCACAAAAAATGCAGGCAGAAAGTCACTTGCCCTTGCGGATCAACACATCAGTCAATGGAGCACTGGATGTAAGCGCTGCAAAAAGTGAAAATGGAAAAACATTGATTTTGTATGTGGTGAATACTACAGCAAATGCGATAAATGCTTACCTTGAATTTGCTGGTTTTGAAAATAGAAATAATGAGGTCAGGGTTTCAACATTATCAGGAAACCTGGATGCTTATAACACCGTAAGAAATCAAAAAGAATACCAGACACAATATTCGAAAATTACCTTGTCTGCCAATAGCCCCGGGTATAAATTCCTGCCTTTTTCGTACACCATATTGCATTTTTCAAAAGATTAAATCACGGCGGTAACTGCTATAAGGAATTATTGGAATTTTATCTACATCGAATTAAAAACAAATCACTTAACTGACTGTTATAGTCTTAAATAAAAATATAGCTGTCATGAAAAAGAAAGTAGTAATGGGTTTATTAACGCTTGCCTTGTTTGGCGGTGCAGCCCTAAATGTAAATGCTCAAGAAAAGAAAAAAACTGAGGTGGGTAAGGCATTAGATCATACAGGAAAAGCAATAGGTAAAGGCGCTAAATCGGTGGGTAATAAAACCGCCGAAGTTGCCGTAAAAGGCGGTTCGAAAGTAGCTGATAAAACCTGGAAGGGTAAAATGGCACCAGATGGAACGGATGTTTACATCAATTCAAAAAATGAAAAATATTATGTAAACTCTAAAGGTGCTAAAATCTGGTTAAAACCTAGTCAGATTAAAAACAGACCTGAGCCTAAAAAATAATATAAAAAAACCCGATGACATTCATCGGGTTTTTTTATGCAATCAGTTGATGTAAAAGTTATTATTTTATTAAATCTTTAAGGTATAAATGCTATTGAGGTACTGACTGTTAATGTTCGGAATTTCTTTAGGTGCATCAACTTTATCGATCAGTAATTTTTCAACCGCGCGATCATTCACTTTTAAGTTAAGCTCATAAAGCTTCTCGCCAAGTTTAAGATAAAATGTATTTTCAATACTCTTGGCCCGAAGCCCTATTTCATTTGAAAAGAGCTGATAATAATCCATTTTTAAGTTATCGGTATATGTAAATGGCTGGCGGATATCAAAACTGATCTGTGTAATTACATTGTTTGCATCCTTCGAATAAAGCTGTATCTGACTTTTATTAAAGTAACCTGCAGTTTTAGGATTTAGCAGATCTACAGCTGCACTATTTTTAATCACCAGGCCTAAAGTGGTATCGTAACTAATTGGCGAACAGGCACAGAGTGCATCATCCGTTATTTTTTTACATCCTAAGTTGGCAATAAAGATCACCATGAGCACGATTAGCGTTTTTTTCATCTGAATATTTTGTTTAAAGAAGATGAAGCGTTAAATGATTAATGATAACAGCTTTATATCTGGTTTTTAGCTTAAACGCATATGGAGCCGGATTCGCTACAATACATCACTTAAATCTGTATATAGCAAAAAAGCCCGGAAATATTGTTCCCGGGCCTTAATATTTTTTAACGTTTTTAAACTATTGTTCCGTACAGGTCGAAATCTTCAGCCCTGTCGATTTTTACATTCACAAAACTTCCGTTAGCGGCATAACCCGTAGCTGCATCAATCAAAACTTCATTATCAACCTCGGGCGAATCAAATTCGGTTCTGCCTACGAAGAAACCGCCTTCTTTTTTATCCACCAGTACTTTAAAGGTTTTACCTACTTTTTCCTGGTTAATATCGAAAGAAATACCTTGTTGAATTTCCATGATATCATCTACACGTTGTTGTTTTACTTCATCAGGAATATCATCAACTAAAGTATGGGCATGTGTTTTTTCTTCGTGTGAATAAGTGAAACATCCTAAACGGTCGAATTTAGTTTCGGCAACCCATTCTTTCATTTCTTCGAAATCGTGTTCTGTTTCGCCTGGATAACCACAGATTAAAGTAGTACGCATAGCGATATTTGGTACTTTATCCCTGATCTGGTTTACTAAATCGATGGTTTTTTGTTTGGTTGTGCCACGGCGCATTGATTTTAGCATGTTATCTGTGATGTGCTGCAATGGCATATCCAGATATTTACAGATGTTATCGCGCTCGTTCATGGCATCTAAAATTTCCATTGGGAAACCAGAAGGGTAGGCGTATTGTAAACGGATCCACTCGATACCCGGAACATCTGATAAACGGCGCATCAATTCATCTAACTTACGCACACCATAAAGGTCTAAACCATAATAGGTAAGATCCTGAGCGATCAAAATCAGTTCTTTTGTGCCGTTTTTAGCCAAGATCTTAGCTTCATTAACCAATTCTTCCATTGGCTTGCTTAAGTGCTTGCCACGCATTAATGGAATGGCGCAGAAAGAACAAGGGCGGTTACAGCCCTCAGCAATTTTGAAATAGGCGAAATGAGATGGCGTTGTTAACAAACGCTCGCCGATCAGTTCATGTTTGTAATTAGCACCCAGTTCGTGTAATATATTCTGTAGGTCGTTTGTGCCGAAAAAAGCATCAACATTTGTAATTTCTGATTCCAGTTCGGGTTTGTAGCGCTCAGATAAACAACCTGTAACCACTACTTTGCCGATTTTACCGGCTTCTTTCAGTTCGCTGAACTGTAGAATGGTATCAATTGACTCCTGTTTGGCATTATCGATAAAACCGCAGGTATTGATCACCACAATATCGTCTTTACCCATCTTGTCTGATTCGTGCACAACGTTTAAATTGTTGCCACGTAACTGCCCCATCAATACTTCCGAATCGTATATGTTTTTAGAACAACCTAATGTAATGACATTGATTTTAGGCTGTTTGATTGCGCTTTTACTTCTTGCTAATTTGGTATTCATATCAATTTTATTTACACTTTCCTGCGGTATGATTTCACAGATTTAGCGATTCCACAGATTATCATGTGGATATTTTAAAGGATTATACTGATATCCTTTTGACCTCACAACTTGTGTTGCCAAAGTTAATCAATAATCCAGTTTTAATTTTGCTGGCTTTCAAATAAGAGATAAGCTGGTTTGAAATAATTTAGGTTGGTATCCAGTTACTGGTTTTAGCTCGACTATTACTTTTTGTTCTACTACTCAATCACATCTAAACTTGCCGATCATTTGATCTTCAAACATCACTATAAACTCCTTCTCAATATCAAACTTCAATCCAGCTTGTTGAAGTTTAATTTTAAATGCGTTTACATAAATTTTCTCTAAGAAGCCTGGACCCAACTGCGTGTGGACACTGTAGCAACAACCGATTATAATTTTGGTAAGCTCATGATTTTCATATTCTTCCATTATGGAAATTAATAAAAATCTGTGTAATCCTGTAATCTGTGAAATCAACCACGAAGTGAACCTGAGGCTTAAATACTCTATGGAATCAACCCACTCCCACGAAGTGTTATTTAAACAAACTGTTCACAAACTCTTTCTTGTCAAAAAGCTGTAAGTCGCCTATTTTTTCTCCTACACCAATATATTTAACCGGTATCCTGAACTGATCTGAAATTCCAATTACCACACCACCTTTTGCTGTCCCATCCAACTTTGTAATGGCCAAGGCGTTTACATCGGTAGCTTCGGTAAACTGTTTACACTGTTCAAAGGCATTTTGTCCGGTTGAAGCATCCAGTACCAGCAGGATTTCGTGCGGCGCATTAGGTACAACCTTTTGCATCACCTGTTTAATTTTGCCCAGCTCGTTCATTAAGCCGATTTTGTTGTGTAAACGTCCGGCAGTATCGATAATCACTACATCTTCGCCGTTGGCAACCGCCGATTGTAGGGTATCAAAAGCTACTGAAGCAGGATCTGAGCCCATGGCCTGTGCAACCACTCTTACCCCAACACGTTCGCCCCAAAGTTTTATCTGATCAACAGCTGCGGCCCTAAAAGTATCGGCAGCACCTAAAACAACTTTAAGTCCAGATTCTTTCAGTTTATGCGCCAGTTTTCCGATCGTAGTGGTTTTACCTACGCCATTTACACCAACCACCATAATTACATATGGTTTATGATCGCCGTATTCGAACTGGCGGAAATCGTTGCTATTGTTTTCCGACAAAAGCAACTGGATCTCATCACGGAGTATAAAGTTTAGCTCAGAAGTATTGAGATATTTGTCTTTGGCTACACGTTCTTCGATACGTTTGATAATTTTTAATGTAGTGCTTACGCCAACATCAGAAGTAACCAAAACTTCCTCCAGATTATCGAGCACTTCATCATCAACAGAAGATTTTCCTGCAACAGCTTTGGTGATTTTATTAAAGAAACCGTCTTTGGTTTTCTCTAAACCTTTATCCAATGCTTCCTGAGCCTCAGGTGCAGTTTCTTTCTTTTTGAAAAAATCGAATAAACCCATATCTAAATTTTTATATAACAAAAAAAGCCCTTCCGGTTAAAACGGAACGGCCTTTAATATTTTTAATATTAAAAAATATTAACCTTATTTAGATGCAATAGCATCTTTTACGTGGTCGTTGTGTACGATAAGTTCTTTGAATGAGTAAGCACCAGTTTTAGGTGATTTTACCATTGTAATTACTTTCGAATATTCTTTACCTGTACCTGTTTTAAGGGTTGCAACTACTTTCTTTGCCATGTTCTTATAAATTTAATGATTTAATGATAGATGAATAGAATGAGTAAAAGGGATATACCCTCAACCTTCTACCTTTACACCATCAATCTTATTTAATCTCTTTATGTACGGTTACTTTTCTCAACACTGGATTGAATTTTTTCAATTCTAATCTTTCTGTAGTGTTTTTACGGTTTTTGGTAGAAATATATCTAGACATACCCGGCATGCCACTTTCTTTATGTTCAGTACATTCTAAAATAACCTGAACTCTGTTACCTTTTTTTGCCATTTTAATATAAATTGAAAACTGTTAATCTCAACAGTTAATGTTTTTTACAAAAATCCTTTTTTTACGAAACGGTTAATTGCTTCGCTAATGCCCACTTTATTGATGGTTTTAATCGCTGAAGTAGAAACTTTCAACGTAATCCAACGGTTTTCTTCAGGAATATAAAATTTCTGAAGTTGTAGGTTTGGGTAAAATTTGCGTTTGGTTTTAACGTTCGAGTGAGAAACGTTGTTACCTACCATTGCTTTTTTTCCTGTTAAATCACAAACTCTTGACATGACTTGTAAATATAGTTGTTTAATACGTCCGCTTAATTTTTTTAAGAGTGTGCAAATATCTGAATAATAATTGTAAACGACAAGAGAGTTCCATTTATTTTTTTAAAATTAAGTCAACATCCCACTTGCCGGGTTCTAAAAGCTCAAAATCAAGAGTTTCGCCCATAAACATTATGTTTAAACGTAAAGGAAATGCTAAACCTGTTAACATATAAAGTGTTGACGTTTTGGTAACTGTTTCTGCTTTCATATCTTCATATTTACCGTTCAAAATTTTAACTTCAGAAATGGTTGGGTTATTGGCATCCTAATACTGTTTATTGCCTTGTAGGACGGCTGTTTTAACAGCATTGGAATTTGACTCTGTTTTTGTGAAACCAATTTTGATGTATAAAATCTGATCTTTAGACTTTTTGTTCTTAGTCAAGGTAACATCTTCAATATTTGCTGTTTTGCTAAATAACACATATTGCCCAGTCTTTTTTAAGGTATCTGTAAGCACCGGGAAAGATTTTTCGGCAGAACTGGCTACATAAGAAATGGATAAAAATAAAGCAAGCATTATTAACGTTTTGGTTTTCATGGTATACATCATTAGTAAATGGGTTAAAGGTCCGTTAGTTAACAGACTTCACAATGTTTATTAATGCAGGATATTAATCCTTAATATATTACAGTTGTTAAAAAATAAATAACGCGGATCAAACGTTTGATATTCATTTTGATACGATTAGACTATTTTTCGTTGATATTATTTATTTAAATTAGCCGCAACTAATCCAAAATATAAAACAGAGCAATGCAAATTACATCTTTTAAGCAGTACGAAGAAGATTATAAAAAAAGCGTCGAAAACCCAGAGCAGTTTTGGGGGGAGGTAGCGCAAAACTTTCAATGGCGCAAACCTTGGTTCAAAGTGTTATCATGGAATTTTAACGAGCCGAATATTAAATGGTTCGAAGGAGCTAAACTTAATATTACCGAAAATTGTTTAGACCGTCACCTTGCTACCAATGGCGATAAACCAGCCATTATTTGGGAGCCGAATAATCCTGAGGAAGAAAGTGTTACCTATACTTATAAAATGTTGCACGAGCGCGTTTGTCGCTTCGCTAATGTTTTAAAACGTAATGGTGCTAAAAAGGGCGATCGCATCTGTATTTATATGCCAATGGTACCCGAACTGGCCATTGCTGTTTTAGCTTGTGCCAGGATTGGCGCCGTTCACTCGGTTATTTTCGGTGGATTTTCGGCAAAATCAATCGCCGACCGGATTAATGATTCGCAATGTAAAGTCGTGATTACTGCCGATGGTTCTTACCGTGGCAACAAACAGATTCCTTTAAAAGATGTAATTGATGATGCATTGATCGGTTGCCCAACGGTTGAAAAATGTATTGTACTTACCCATATCCGTACACCTGTTTCGATGTTGAAAGGCAGGGATGTATGGTGGGAGGATGAAGTGAAACACGTTAACGATATCTGCGATGCCGAAGAAATGGATGCAGAGGATATGCTCTTTATCCTTTATACATCAGGTTCTACCGGAAAACCTAAAGGTGTAGTACATACCTGCGGCGGTTATATGGTTTATGCGGGCTATACTTTTTCGAATGTATTTAACTATCAGCCAGGTGAGGTTTATTTCTGTACGGCCGATATCGGCTGGATTACCGGTCACTCGTATATTGTTTACGGACCGCTTTCGCAAGGCGCAACTTCAGTGCTTTTCGAAGGAATCCCAACTTATCCAAGTCCATCCCGTTTTTGGGATATTGTGGAAAAGCACAAAGTAAACACTTTATATACTGCACCTACAGCCATCCGCTCTTTAATGAGTTTTGGTGAGGATCCTTTGAATGGCAAAGATTTAAGCACCATTCGCGTTTTAGGCTCGGTAGGAGAGCCAATCAATGAAGAGGCCTGGCATTGGTTTGATGAAAAGATCGGTCATGGCAAGGCACCTATTGTAGATACCTGGTGGCAAACGGAGACCGGGGGCATTATGATTTCACCTATTGCCACGGTAACACCAACCAAACCTAGTTTCGCTACATTGCCTTTGCCGGGCATCCAGCCGATTTTGGTTGATGAAAACGGGAATGAAATTGAAGGAAACGGGGTCATGGGAAATCTTTGTATCAAATTCCCCTGGCCTGGGATGTTGCGTACCACTTATGGCGACCATGAGCGTTGTAAACAGACCTATTTCTCAACTTACGAGAATTTATACTTTACAGGCGATGGCTGTTTGCGTGATGAGGATGGTTATTACCGGATTACCGGTCGTGTTGATGATGTATTAAATGTTTCAGGACATAGAATTGGTACCGCTGAAGTAGAAAATGCCATTAACATGCATGCAGGCGTGGTAGAAAGTGCGGTGGTGGGTTATCCGCATGATGTAAAAGGGCAGGGAATTTATGCTTTTGTCATTTACCCTGAAATGCATGGCGAAGCAGAACTGTCTAAAAAAGATATTTTACAAACGGTTACCCGTGTAATTGGTGCGATTGCCAAGCCTGATAAAATATTGTTCGTTTCTGGTTTACCAAAAACACGCTCAGGCAAAATTATGCGTAGGATTTTACGTAAGATTGCTGAAGGTGATACCGATAATTTGGGCGATACTTCTACTTTGCTGGATCCGGGAGTTGTAGAGGAAATTATTGAAGCGGCAAAGAGGCTTTAACAGAAACTTTTTGCAATAAGGAATGCCCCCGAAAATTTCGGGGGCATTTTTGTTAATAGCCTATTGCTAATAATCAGCATTTTGAACCAGTTTAGTGTTGGCATCAATTTCACGTTGTGGAATTGGGAAAACCAGTTTAGGGGAGTTCCATGGTAAGCTACCGATATTGGTTTGCGTCCTTTTTGCGTCGTGTAATGAAAATCCTTCGAAGGCAAATTCAAGTTTTCTTTCATCAAGGATATCTGCTAAAGTAGCCGTTGTAGTTGTTAAACCTGCCCTGTCTCTAACTGTAGCTAAATCCTGTAAGGGCGTTACGCCGCCAATTGGAGCTGCTGGAGCCAAACGGACATTACATTCGGCTCTAATTAAATACATTTCTGCTAATCTGATTACTGGTACATTGCCAAATTGATTTCCATATTTTGCCGTAAATATATCGTCGTCATCATAAAAAGCATTTATCCTGTCATCGTCTGAACTGTAAGTTGCGTCAATCCAATCTTGCGATATTACGGCATCTCCACGGCCACCAAATGTTGATGAACCATAAAACTCATTAAAACCGTTAAATCCACTCAGCGTTGTTACCTGCATGGCAAAAACATCTTCTGTTGAATTATCTCCAGGTTTTGCTGGTTTTCCACTTTCTGGCATTCTAGGGAAAGCGCCTAGATAAGTACCTGTTAATTGATAGTTTCCAGAGGTGATTACCCGATTTGCGGCGGCTCCGGCTGCGCTATAATTCCCCATTTGCAGATACAGTCTGGCTAACATTGCAGCAGCGGCAGATTTGGTTGCAAAAAAACCATTAGTTGCCGGAAGCTTAGCTTCGGCGTCTGTTAAATCGGTTATAGCCTGGTTGTAAACAGCAGTTACAGTAGCCCTGCTTACATAACTCGATTCGGTTATGAGCGTGGTTGGTGTTAATACAATCGGTACACCCGGATTTGTGGTTGGCGAACCATCATTATAGGCTTTCCCAAATAACCTAACGAGTTCAAAATATGCCGCGCCCCTAATAAATTTCGCCTCTCCTTCAACTCTGCTTTTTTTAGCTGCCTCTACTTTATCAAGGGCGGCAATTACATTATTGGCATCATTAATTGCGGTATATCCTGCGGCCCAAACGTTATCAACAAAAACATTTGTTTTTAAAAGCGATTTGTTGATGGCCTGAGTCAATTCCTCGTATGTGCCAAACCATTCAATGGCATCCGTATTCGCTAAGAAATCCGCGATTAAAAACGGACGGCCACCAAAAAAATTGCGGCTACCAAGATCTGAGTATGCGCCAACTAAGGCACCTTCAACATCTTTTGAGGTGAGTAAAGCATTTTTTTGCTCAATGGTATCAACAGGATTTATATCGAGTGCCTTCTTGCATGATGATAAAGCCATCAAAAACATGCAAGCAAATAAGATATTGTTTATATATGTCTTTTTCATTTTGATTCTTTTTTAATTATAGGCCAATGTTAATACCAAATGAAATTACACGCGGTTGTGGTGCAGAGTAAAAATCCACACCTTGATTAATGTTTGTGGACTGATAATCGGCATTAACCTCAGGATCCCATCCCTTGTATCCCGTTATGGTAAGCAAATTTTGGGCAGTGGCATATAACCTTAATTTGCTTAATTTAATTTTAGTTAATACTGAAGTAGGGAAAGTATAACCGAGTGTTATGGTTTTTAGTCTGACATAAGAACCGTCAGATAAATACCTGGTCGAGTTCCCGATACCATTGCCTGCAAACAAACGTGGCTCGGGAACAGAGGTGATATCGCCCGGTTTATCCCAATAGGTCATTTGATCTACAGTTTGATTATCATAACCATTTGAAGCATTAGCGCTCATATACTGGCCACCAGCGTTAAAAATTTTATTGCCTTTTACCCCCTGAAAAAATATACCTAAATCAAAGTTTTGATAAGAGAAAGTGTTGTTTAAACCAAAGGTGTATTTAGGATTAGGGTTTCCTGCAAATATTCTTTGTGCTTTATTGATATCTGTTGTGGTCGATCTGTCAATATTTCCAGATGCATCCGTGGTATTCAGGTAATAAAGTGCATCTCCATTTGCCGGATTTACCCCTGCATATTCCGGTATATAAAATACACCGATCGGCTGACCAGAAATAGCCGCATTTATTTCATTGCTATTTAAAATCTGTCCACCTAAATTGGTAATCTTATTGTTGTTGATCGCGCCTGTTATTGCAGTTGACCATTTGAAGGCGCCAACAAAATTTTCGCTGTTAATACCCAATTCAAACCCGGTATTTTTTAATGAACCAAGATTTTGGGTTTTGGTAGAGAAACCCGTTGTTTGTGGAATAGGAACATCCAATAATAAATCGGTGGTATTTTTTTGATAGAAATCAAAAACTCCGGTAATTCTGTTTTTTAATATACCAAAGTCGAAACCAATATCGAGTTGTTTGGTTTTTTCCCAGGTTAAATCTGGGTTGGCTATTCTGGAAGGGATTTGCCCAGGTAAGCCACCGTATGCACCGGTTCCACTAAATAAACCACGGGCAGAATAATTACCTATCTCGGCATTCCCTGTTAAGCCATAACTTGCCCTTAATTTTAATAAACTGATGGTTTCGCTTTCTTTTAAGAAATCTTCTTCAGAAGCAATCCATGCCAATGATCCTGCCGGGAAATACCCATACCTGTTGTTGGCTCCAAAACGCGATGAGCCATCAGCCCTCACGCTAAAGCCAACTAAATAACGATCGTTAAATTTATAGTTTGCCCTAAAGAAATAGGATAAAAAGCTAAATGCGCCTTCATTACTGGTTGCAATTACTTTTGTTGCTGCTGAACCTAATTTAATATAAGAATCACTTGGGAAATCCTGTCCTTCTATAGTACTATATTTAGTGGTCGATTTTTGATAACTTGTACCTAAAATAACATCGAAAGCACTCTTGCCAATGGTTTTATTGTAACTGAAAAAGTTATTGGTATTGGTGTTGATTACAAAAGTTGAAATATTTTGTGCATATCCATTTGTAGTGCCCGTATTTCTGAATGTTAAAGAACCATAATAACTTTCTTCGTTTTGATTTAAGTTATCGATAGAAAAATCAGTGCTAAATTTTAAACCTTTAGCGATATTGATATTAGCAAAAGCTTTCCCAATTGTTCTGTACACTGTAGCTTTGTAAAATGCATTGTCGATACTGATAAATGGATTATAGTATACCGGATAGTTTGAGGCTGCCCCAGGTAATGTTCCGCTGATTAAACCTGATCTTGGATCGATGAATGGAGTAATTGGCGAAAGTGCTACCGACTGTAACGGACTTGAGAAAGCATTATCATTCGATAACCTGTTGTTAATGCTGTTTGAGAAATTAAGGTTAACGCCCACCTCTAAAAAGTCGGTAACTTTATTGGTAAGGTTTAGTCTTCCGCTGTAGCGTTTATAGCTGTTTCCAATCACAATTCCTTGCTGATCTAATGCCTGGCCACCAATGTAAAATTTGGTCTTTTCATTGCCCCCTGTCAGATTCAGGTCGTATTGTTGTGTAACCGGTTTATCCTGATAAGAAGCCGCTTCCCAGTTTGAGTTAACTTTATAGGTTTGATAATCGTTATTACCCGCCGAATACCGGTTTAAACGAGCTTCCACACTTTCGCTATAGTCATCAAGGGCTTCTTGTAATGTTGCATAATCTCCGTTAAGGAAATCCTGGTTCGCCTGACCTTGCCCGGCTCTTCGCTCTATTTGAACATATTGTTCCGCGTTTAAAAAATCTCTATGGTTAGAGGGGCTACTTACGCCACCAAGTGCATTAAACTGGATTAGTGTTTTGCCTGCCTTTCCTTGTTTGGTTGTGATCAATACTACTCCGTTAGAAGCCCTTGCTCCGTATATGGCCGATGCGGAGGCATCTTTTAATACCTCAATTGACTCAATATCGTTTGTGTTTAAGTCTGCTAAAGCGCTGGTTGGTGCAGTAGTACTGGAAAAATCGCCTGAAGTAATCGGAATTCCATCAACAATATAAAGCGGTTCACTACCAGCAGTTACAGAAGCGGCGCCCCTTACCCTAACAGTAATCCCCTGACCTAATTTTCCATTTTGTGCCGCAATTTGTACTCCTGCTGCTTTTCCTTGTAAGGCCTGTTCAAAACTTGTTACGGGTAAGTTCTCCAGGTCTTTAGATTTAACAGAAGCCACAGATCCAGTTACATCCCGCTTGTTCTGTGTACCATAACCCACCACAATCACGTCTGATAGGGTATTGTTTTCCTCTTCCAAACTCGTGTTAATGGTTCGCCCGGTTATGGGTACTTCCTTGGTTTTGTAACCGATAAAGCTAAAAACGAGTGTTTTGGCATCGTCTGCAACGGTTAATTTAAAAGCGCCGGAGGCATCGCTCTGTGTGCCATTGGCTGGCGAGCCTTTTACAAATACGCTAACACCCGGAATTGGTCCGGAGGCCGATGTTACTCTCCCGGTAATTACCTTGCCTTGTGCGAAAGCAAATGAAATTAAACCGAGAGACAAAAGCATACTGAAGAGTAGTTTTTTCATCAAATTGGTAATTTAGTTAGTAATGTTAAATAGTTTGTATAAATGATACTCTTAATATAGTTAAAAATATATTTAAAACCTTGAGAAATAGGCTGAAATGTGCCTGTTGTTTGGTTTTATAGGTTTAAATCAAAACAAAAAGCGGCGAAGACTGTTGTTTTATTAAAAGATTACTTTATTTATAACAAAAAAACGATCATGGATAAGTTAGAATTAAAAGGAAAGTGGAATGAAATCAAAGGAAAGGTTAAACAAGCTTACGCCGATTTAACCGATGATGATTTAAAACATGAAGAGGGACAAGACGATGAGCTGTTGGGGAAACTGCAACAAAAAACAGGTAAGGGAAGAGATGAACTTGTAAAATGGATCAACTCACTTTAACATCAGTTCTATAAAATATAGCAGGCGGTCAATTTGGTCGCCTGTTTGCTTTAAAAACTTTTTTATGCCCGATATTGCCCGAAGATTTTCCGGAAACCCGATACTTTCCCCTAAAGATTTAATGCCCAGTAGACACGGACTGGAAATCGAGTGCCTGTTAAATCCGGGTGTTTTTACCTTTGAAGGAAAAATCTGGCTGCTCATCCGCGTGGCGGAAAGGCCTCAACAAACAGCAGGAGTAATCTCTTTTCCTATTTTAAAGGAGCATGGCATAGAAATTCTGGCGATTGAAAAAAATGACCCAGCTCTGGATGCCAGCGATCCAAGGGTGATCAGTTATCAGGGAGCCGACTACTTAACTACCTTATCTCATTTAAGGTTGGTTTGTAGTGATGATGGCATATATTTTTATCAGCCTGATGGTTATCCTCTCTTGCAGGGTGAGGGCGAGGACGAGGTTTTTGGAATTGAAGATTGCCGGGTAGCCTTAATTGATGAGATGTATTATTTAACTTTTACCGCGGTTTCGGCGCATGGAGTCGGTGTAGGCCTGCGGACTACAAAAGATTGGAAAACTTTTCAAAACCACGGAATGATTATTCCACCCCATAATAAAGATTGTGCTTTATTTGAAGAACGCATTAAGGGCAAATTTTATGCCCTGCATCGCCCGAGCAGTGTTGCTTTAGGCGGCAACTACATCTGGCTGGCCGAATCTCCTGATGGGATCCATTGGGGCAAACACAAATGTATTATCAAAACCCGGTCTGGCTTTTGGGATAGTGCCCGCGTTGGAGCAGGTGCTGCACCGATAAAAACCGCGGATGGCTGGCTCGAAATTTACCACGGTGCAAACGAAAAACACCAGTATTGTTTGGGGGCTTTTTTAATGGATTTAAATGATCCATCAAAAGTATTGGCCAGAACTGATGTGCCCATTATGGTGCCAAGCACAGATTATGAGTTGCATGGTTTCTTTGGTGAAGTGGTGTTTACAAATGGCCATATCGTTAATGGGGATGAGTTGACCATTTATTATGGCGCCGCCGATGAATTTGTTTGTGGAGCTAAATTTTCGATAAAGGAAATTTTGGATGCACTGGTTTTTTGCCACTAAGTCACCATTTATGTTTCCGGTATAGAACATTGAACACAATACCCACCATCACCGAACCTTCACCGGACATTTTAGGTTTTGATCCTTTTGAAGTTGGGGTGGAAATCAGTAAATATTAACTCCTCACTGTTAATTAATCCACAAACAAGCTTAGAAAGATGTAATCATTAACCAACAGCTTTCGCCTGACAGGTTGCAATCGCCAGTTAACCGATTTAAACAATTAACCATCGGCTATTGAATTAAACAAAAAAAGCGATCCCGTTTCCGGGTATCGCTTGTAAGTATTGATATCAGCGCTTGGGTTTCACCTTCAACCCATAACCTTTCTAGTATCCAAAAATCTGCTCCAAACTCAATTTAGTCACCGGACCAAATTTTGCTAAATCAGCCATGTTGATTTTCTTTTCTGAGGCAACAATACAATAGCTGTAAGGCTTGCCCGAAAGATTGGTTTGGTGAAATGATTTTACGTCGTTAAAGGTTAACGGTTTTAAGTTGGCGTACTCATCAATCCTTGAATCGTGGTCGAAACCTAATTTTTGATCTGCCAGGTAAGTGTAGATAATTCCATCCTTAGTAATGCGACTGGTTTCTATACCATTTAGTGAATTGGCTTTAGACAAATCGAAGGATTTATCAGATTCTGGTAGCGTAGTTAGTAACTCGTTCATGCCAGCAACGGCCTCATTCATTTTATCAGCCTGCGTACCTACATAAGCAATAATCGAATTCTCTTTCTCTTTCGTGTTTGGAGAAGAATATACAGCAAAAGTTGAGTAGGCAAGCGCTTTAGATTCGCGGATGGTTTGGAATACCACAGAGCCCATGCCACCACCAAAATAATTGTTAAATAAAGCAATTTTGGCTGCATTGGCTGGATCGTATAAACCGCCATTGCGTACCCAACGGATTTCTGCCTGAACCATATCATAATCGGCAAAGTAAACTTTGTTCGAATCCGTTTTGGTATATACAAATTTCTTGATCGGTGCGGCATCGGTAAATTCTTTTGCCAATGGGTGTGCTTTTACAATATCAGCAGAAAATGCGGCTAAAGTTTTAGGTCCATAATACGTAATGGTGTGTTTGTAATTGGTGAGGTTATGTAAGATGTAAATCAGATCAGCCGATTTCATATTCTTGATCTCATCATTGGTTAATCCATAATTGAATGGATTATCTGCACCAAACTGTGCATAACTCATTAAGCCACCTAAAATTGATGATTTGTTTAATTTGGCATTATCTCTCGATTTTAACAAACGGCCTTTTAAATCTTCCAGCGCTTTTTCGTTTGGTTTGCAATGTGCCAGTACATCTTCGAGCAAAGCAACCGCTTTATCAAAATTTTCCTGTAAACCACTGATCGCAACCGTTGTTACATCAGTACCTACGTTAACACTATAGTTACAGGCAATGTTGTAAAAAGCCTTGCTGATATCTTCTGCAGAATATTTATCCGTGCTTAAGAAAGATAGGTATTGAGCCGCATAAGGCAATAATTTATAATTGTAAGAACCCATGTCGAATCGGTAACCCAAACGGAAAATTGCGTTTTCTGTGTTTTGTACCGCAATTACATCTGCAATACCTGCTTTACCGAAATTAAGATCTTTAGTGTAATCTAAAAATTTAGGCGCAATTGGCTTTACCGGGGCAGCAATTACATCTTTTGTAAATGGTGAAACCTCGTTAACATTGGTTTTTACAGCTGTGATGGCTGGTTTTTCCACTTTAACAATGCTTTTATCTTCACCTTTATGTTTTAAGATGGAAACATAATTGTTGATGAAAAATTTATTGGCAAAATCTACGATTTCCTTTTTGGTTACTTTGCCCATTGCATCGGTAGAAGCCAGGGTTTTATCCCACTCCGTCCCGCGGTTTTGAATAAAGGCATTCATGGCAAAATCTGCACGTACATCGTTATTATCAAAGCTTTGTAACTCGGCCAATTTGATATTGGCAACGGTTGCTTTAATCAGGCTCTCGTCGAATTCACCTTTTTTAAGCAGTTCTACCTGCTCTAACAATAATTTTTGGGCGTCCTCCAGGCTTTGTCCGGCTTTAGGTGAACCAGATAAAATGAAGATTCCATAATCTTTCATCGAGTTATAACCTGCACCAGCCCTCAACATTTTTTGTTGTTTGTTGATGTTGATATCCATTAAACCCGCTTTGCCATTGGCTAAAATACTTCCAATTAAATCCAACAGTAAACTTTGGTGGGTATTTTGCGCAAAACCTCTGTAAGCCACATATAAGTTTTCGGCACTTGGACCATAAATATCAACCGTTTGAACCTGGGTTAAAGGTTTTTCGGGAGCTGGGTTATAAAGCGAGAACGGTTTTGAAACCATATAGGCAAAATCTTTATCGATTTTTTTGATCAGGTCGTCATAGTTGATATCGCCACTCATAATTAAGGCCATATTATTTGGCACATAATATTTGTTGTAATATTTCCTGATCTCAACCAACGATGGGTTTTTTAAATGTTCAATTGTACCAATGGTAGTTTGTTGTCCGTAGTTATGTGTTGGAAACAAAGCATATAACATTTTCTCGTACATTTTACGTCCATCATTGTCCATACCGATATTTTTCTCTTCGTAAACCGCTTCTAGCTCAGTATGGAAAATACGGAAAACAGGTGCGCGGAAACGTTCGGCCTGTACGGCTAAAAATTTATCAATGGCATTAGATGGGAGATCTTCTTCATAAACGGTTTCTTCCACTGAAGTATGAGCGTTTGTAGAATTGCTTCCGATCGATTTCATCATTTTATCGTATTCGTTTGCAATCGAATAATTAGATGCCTCGCCCGAAGTTTTGTCGATTTCTTTATAAATCTCTTTACGTTTTGCCGGATCGGTGGTTTTGTTGTAGGTTTCGTAGAGCGCCTCGATTTTATCTAAAAGCGGTTTTTCTTTGGCATAATTTAAGGTTCCGAATTTATCCGTTCCTTTAAATAAAAGGTGTTCTAAATAATGTGCCAAACCTGTATTGGTACGTGGATCGGTATTACTGCCCGCCCTTACGGCCATTTTGTAGGTAATATTTGGCTCTTTGTTGTTTTGTGACAAGATTACGGTCAAACCGTTTTTTAAAGTATAAAAACGTGTTTTGGTCGGATCGTTGGTTACATACTTGTAGGTAAAGCCACCTGATGTTCCTGTTTTCCATTGATAGGTTGTTTGCGCCTTCGCTAAAGAACCTGTAATCAGAAAACAAGCCAAAGTAAATAGTTTGAATTTCATTGAATTGGGTTTGGTTTATGGTAATGAATGGGTATCTGGTAGTTAAGAAAAAATCCAAATACAGCATTCATTTTTAATAAGTTATTTATTCAAATATATATGCTTTCGGCGATCGAATGAAAATATTTTTTATTTAGAAACTAAAAATCTAGGAATAAATGATTTTTGCACATCAATCGCTCTTTATTGTGCCTTGAATTTATAATCTGTATTTTTACAGCATGACAAAGCAGGGCACAAAACCAAATATTTTAGTGGTAAATGATGATGGCATTACCGCTACGGGTATTAAAAACTTAATGGAAGTAATGCAAGAGCTGGGTAATGTGGTAGTTGTTGCACCAGATAGTCCGCAAAGTGGGATGGGACATGCCATTACCATAGGTAAACCGATCCGTTTTGATAAAGTTGAGCTTTACGATGGGGTTGAGATGTATAAATGCAGTGGAACACCGGTTGACTGTGTGAAAATTGCTGTGAATAAAATTTTTAAGGGTAAAAAGCCTGATCTCTGTGTATCGGGAATTAACCATGGATTAAATAATTCGATCAATGTGTTGTATTCGGGTACCATGTCTGCTGCAGTAGAAGGTGCAATCGAAAAAATTCCTTCAATAGGTTTTTCTTTAGATGATTTTGCAGCAGATGCTGATTTTAGCCATACCAAAAAATACATCAAAAATATCTGTGAGCAGGTTTTGGCCAATGGTTTGCCAGAAGGGACTTTGTTGAATGTGAATTTTCCTAAAGGCGAGCATTTAAAGGGTGTTAAAATCTGTCGTCAGGCCAATGCCAAGTGGATGGAAGAATTTGACGAAAGAACAGATCCCTACAAACGCCCATATTATTGGTTGACCGGTGTTTTTGAAAATTTCGATAAGGGAGAAGATACCGATGTTTGGGCACTAGAACACCATTATGTTTCTATCGTTCCGGTGCAGTTCGATTTAACGGCACATCATGCCATCCAAGCCCTGAACAGCTGGGATTTTATTGATGAAAGTAATTTAAAATCTGCTGGTACTAAAGTTTCGGCACCGGATGGCATTAATTTAGGTTAAGCGATTGCTGTGATGAATGACCGGTTAAAAAAATTAAACAATTCGGTATGGCTTGGTTTGGGGATTGGTTTGCTAATTCCGGCAATACTTTGTGCCATCGCCTGGTATATCATTCACCATATCACTTATCTTGCAAAAGCTGATTTGCTGTATATAGGTGGTATTGCGATAAATGCGTATACCATGCAATACTTTTTTAAATACAATAAAGAAAATATCGGAAGAGGCATATTGGCTGCAACATTTGTATGCGCTTTTGTGTTTTTTGCCTATAAAGTTTTTTAAAAAACAGGCGTCATTGCGAACTGAAGAAGAGAATTGCGAGCTGGGGTGAAGCAATCTTTCCAGGACAACGGAGAGTAAAGGGATAAAAAATAGCATAAAAGATTGCTTCGTCGTGCCGCCTCGCAATGACGATTTTGTTATAAAAGAACAAATTATGAAATACTATCTCGTAGCCGGAGAAGCCTCAGGCGATTTACATGGCGCCAACTTAATGAAAGCCTTAAAAATTGAGGACGGCAACGCTGTGTTTCGGTATTTCGGAGGCGATAAGATGGAAACTGAAGGTGGAGAACTGGTTAAACACTATGCTGATATGGCCTTTATGGGTTTTACAGAGGTGGTTTTAAATTTGCGGACCATCTTTAGGAACCTTAAAGCCTGTAAGGAAGATATTTTACAATGGAAACCCGATGTACTGATTCTGATCGATTTCCCGGGCTTTAACTTGAAAATTGCAGAGTTTGCAAAAGCAAACGGCATAAAAGTTTGCTACTATATTTCGCCTAAAGTGTGGGCATGGAACCAGAAACGGGTACTGAAAATAAAAAAGGTAGTCGACTATATGTTTTGCATTTTACCTTTCGAAGTGGATTTCTACAAAAAGTGGGGTATGCATGTAGATTATGTGGGTAACCCATTACTGGATGAAATTGCCCAATTTACGCCAGATTTAAACTTTCGTGAAATACATCAACTGGGGGATAAAAAAATTATTGCCTTATTGCCTGGTAGCCGCAAACAGGAAATAGAGCGCCTGCTCCCGGTGATGTTAAGCATTACCGAAAATTATCCCGATGAAGTATTTGCCATTGCGGCGGCACCAACCTTTACCGAAGAATATTATCGTCAGTTTACGGGAGATAAAAATGTTCAGCTTCTTTTTAACAATACCTATAATTTATTGCACCATGCACATGTTGCAATTGTAGCTTCGGGAACAGCTACATTAGAAACTGCTTTGTTTAAAGTACCACAGGTAGTGGTGTATAAAGGAGGTACAATTTCAATTGCCATTGCCAGGATGTTAGTGAAAATTAAGTTTATTTCATTGGTTAACCTCATTGTGGATAAGAAGATTGTGACCGAATTGATTCAGGAGGATTGCAGTACTCAAAAAATAAATGAAGAGCTTAGGATGATCCTATCGGGAGCGGGCAGGGATGAGATGTTAAAACATTACGATGAGCTGCTTTTACTCATGGGAAAACCAGGAGCTTCTGCAAAAACAGCTAGATTAATTGTCGAAAAATTAAGGGTTAAAGTTTAAGCTGCTGCCAGATTTGTGAAAACTGGACCAAGCTTCAGCTTGTTTAAAGATGCAAACAGGCAGATGATTTAAAATAATAAACTTAATGCTATCATTTCCTCTTATTCAGACTTCTCATGTTGATATGGGAGGTTTACTTTTTCTGATTCATTAGTAAAGGGTTGTTTTATCTATTAACGTAACAATTTAAGTTTTTTTCATTTTTTTTAAAACAATATGCCCTTTAGAGCGTTACTAAATCGTTTTGCGGAAATCCTAACTCTAACTAATTAATCTCGTTGCTCTTATTAATTTGGTAAAAGGTTGGCCGCATTGCGTAACTAATTATAAACTAAACTAGTGAGTGCCAATGAAAAACATTTTACTCAGGATATCAGGATTCCTATGCCTGGTCCTACTTTCAAGCCCCCAGTTGTTTGCAAAAATTAAGAGCGAAAAAATCAATTTCAACCGCTATTATTTTCAGCAAGACACAACTAAAAAACAAGACACTACCAAAAAAGTACCAGTTGCAAAACCTGCCGATACGGTAAAAGCACCTGTAAATCCTTTGGGTGGTGCACGGCCGGTTACTACACCGGCGCCTGTGCCAACAACGGGAACTCCTGCACCCTCAGCAACGGCTGCCCCTGCAGCAAGTGCAGGTCAAAAAACAATTACGGGTACCGTTGTAGACGAAAAGAAAATAGGTTTACCGGGTGTTGGTATTAAAATACAAGGCAAAACCGGTGGAAGTGTAACACAAGAGAACGGTAAGTTCAGTATCAATGTAACTTCGCCAACAGATGTGCTGGTGTTCAGTTATATTGGCTATCAATCCAAATCTCTTCCCGCAGGTAATGGGGCCACGCCCTTAACTGTAAGTTTGGTGCCATCAGGAGCACAAAATTTAAGTGACGTAGTGGTGGTGGGCTACGGAACATTGAAAACCAAAGAGGTTACGTCTTCGGTTGCGCACGTAGACACTGCTCAATTTCGGCAAAGTGGTGCGCGGAATCCCCTCGATCTGGTACAAGGTAAGGTGGCTGGTTTAAACCTTACCCGAACGAGTGGATCAAATCCCAATTCTGGTGTCAACGTTCAACTTAGGGGAGCAGTAACCGTAACGGGAAGTTCTAGTCCGTTATTCGTAATTGATGGTATCCCTGGTGGAAACCCAGACCTGTTGCAACAAGATGATATCTTATCAGTCGACGTTTTAAAGGATGGTTCAGGTGCCGCGATTTATGGTACCAGTGCAAATGCGGGTGTAATCCTGATTACCACTAAAAAGGGAAAGCCTGGAGCGCCACAATTTAATTATTCTACTTATTTCCGTAAAGAATACATACAGAACAGGTTGGATTTTTTAACTACAGATGAGTTCAGACAAAAAATAACTTCCGGTGCTTTAGATGCGCAGGATTATGGCGGAAATGACGATTTGTATGGAAGCTTGGTGAATAAAGATAACCTATCACAAAACCATAACCTTTCCTTATCAGGAGGTACAAATAATACCAATTATCGTGCGAGTTTAAACTACCGTGATTTACAGGGTATCGGCTTGGAAAACGGAAGGAAAGAATATACTGTTAGGTTAAATGTAAACCAGAAAGGTTTTAACGATAAGCTGAATATTCAAATGAACCTGGCTTCGAACTTTAATAATGCAAATACATTAGGTGGTAGCGGCTGGGAAGAGGAACTGGTTAAAAATCCAACCAAACGGATTTATAATGAAAACGGTACATTCTATTTTGATAACCAAAGTACCAATCAATATGCCCGCTTACAACAAGAGCGTAGTAAAAGACAACAGCAAACAAGCTCGGCCGATATTAAAGCGGATATCGACTTAGCAAAAGGGTTGAAGGGGTCAGTTTTTGGATCTGTTCAACGCGATAGCTACACGGATGGCGCATGGGCTTCTATTTTTTCCGAGCGTTCGGTAGAAGATGCAGATTATCCCGGAGGCGGTTATGCGAGTAAGGGAAATTTCTTGTCGCAAGCTTTCGCATTTGAGCCTACCTTGCAATACAATACCATTATTAAAGAAAAACATTCAATTTCTGCGGTTGCCGGTTATAGTTATCGGTATAATGTAGAAGAAGGTCAGTCGGCGAGTAACAGGGGCTTTATCAATGATCAGTTTCATGAAGATAACCTAACAACCGGTATTGCGTTAACTGACGGAAGAGCAACGGCAACAAGTTTTAAAAACGACAATACCTTGATCGCTTTTTTTGGAAGGATCAATTATGCTTTCGACAACAAATACCTGTTGCAGTTGATTTTAAGACATGAAGGTTCATCCCGTTTTGGTATAAACAATAAATGGGGAGATTTTCCAGCGGTTTCGGCCGGATGGAACATCTCAGACGAAAATTTCATGAAGAATATTAAATGGGTTAATTATTTGAAACTACGTGTGGGTTATGGGGTAACGGGTAACTCTGGTTTCTCCAATAATGCCTCAAGGGTAGTGCTAGGTGGCGGAGGTAGATATATCTACCCAGATGGTGCATACCGCGAAACGTATGGGCCAACTACCAATGTTAACCCTGATCTGAAATGGGAAACCAAAAGGGAGTTAAACATTGGTGCTGATTTTACCTTATTTAATAGTAAACTTAAAGGGGCCGTGGATGTATTCGATCGTACAACTAAAGATTTGTTAGATCAATATACTACGCCTCAACCACCCTACGTTCTGGCTAATATCTACGCTAACGTAGGTACCATCTCATCAAAAGGTATCGAATTGGCGTTGAGTTATGAAGCAATCAAAACAAAGGATTTAACCTTTAGCATGGATTTTACCGGTAGCACTTTAAGCAATAAGCTGGTAAGTTATTCGAACGATATTTTTGATGTTAAATATAAAACATTTGGCGGTATTGGAGGATCAGGTGCTTTGGGCGACGCCATTACAACCTATGAAGGCGCTCCACTAGGCGAATTCTGGGGCAAACGTTTTGCGGGCTTCGATGCAGCAGGAAAATGGTTATTCTACAATAGAAACGGTGTTGCCGTGCACAACGATCAGATTAATTACTCAAAAGATCCAAATCTTACCGACTTAGCCCGTATAGGTAATGCCATACCTAAATACTATGCATCCTTTACGGCGAATTTAGCTTATAAAAACTGGGATTTCAGAATGTTTGTAAGAGGAAAGTTTGATTATCAGATCTTAAATACTACTGCACTCTCATACGGTAATCCATCCATCAAAGGTAGCAACTATCTACGTTCGGCGTTCGACAAGTATAGCCAGATCAACGATACCTATCAATATTCTGATTATTACTTAGAGGATGGAACAAACCTTAAAATCGACGAGATCACAATCGGTTATAGCTTTAAATTCAAAACCAAGCTGATCCGCAATTTAAGGGTTTACGCCACCGGGCAAAATTTAGTTACGCTTACAGGCTACACAGGTAATGATCCTGATTTCGTACTCGATTCAGGTTTAGGCCCCGGTGTTGATAACAGAAATGCTTATCCAAGTACCAGGTCATTCTTGTTCGGTCTAAATCTTGGTTTTTAAACATAATATCATGAAAAAGAATTTAAAATATATAATAATGTTTTTGCTTGTAGGACTAGGCTTCTCCTGTACTAAACTAGATGAAAATGCCTACGACCAAATTCCTGCAGATGTATTCTATACCAATAAAAATGAAGTATTATCTGCCGTACTACGCCCCTATACACATGCCAATGCCTGGGTTACCCCATCCGGACAAAATGGTTGGTGGCGCATGGCAGAACTGTCTGCCGATCAGCTGGCCTGGCCAACAAAAGGCCCGCACGGTGAAGATGGTGGCCAATGGAAAAGATTACACTATCACAGCTGGAATGTTGATGAAGATGGTTATAATAATGCCTGGAACCTGATGTATTGGGGAATGGGATTGTGCAATAGCCCTATACAAAATCTCGAAAACAGAAGTATCTCAGAAATGGGCATTACCCAGGCTGAAAAAGACTCCTATATCGCGGAACTGAAACTCCTTAGGGCGTTCCATTATTTAAAACTGATGGATTTATTTGGTAATATCCCTATTAGCCTCACCGTACCAACAGGTAGTGTGCCAACTTCAGAATATCCTGCAACATCAAGCAGAAAAGAAGTGTTTGATTTTATTGAGAAAGAGATCAGAGAGAATATTGAAAAAACACCAAAGCTTTCAAGAGAGATGCTTGGTAGGATGAGTCAGGCAGGTGGTTATGCCATGTTGGTAGAGTTGTATCTTAACGCCGAAGCCTGGACAGGTACCCCACGTTGGGACGACTGTATTGCGGCTGCGGATAAATTGATCACCAACCAGGGTGGAGGTCAGAATGGCGCTATGGCTTTAGATAATGATATCCTAAGCCAGTTTAATACCACTAACGATCTGTCAAAAGAAGTGATTTTTTCAGTCGCTTATGATTATAAGCGTGCTAATTTTGAACCTGGTTTTGCCGCGGATTTTTTCCACTTTGCACAAAAGGACATTTATGGTGGTGGTAGAAACGGTAATGATGGGGTAGTAGTGATTCCGAATGTTTACAACAAATATGATAATGATGATCAGAGAAAGAAACAGTGGTTGTTGATTGGCCCACAATTCAAATTTGCAAATCTTAAAGAGCCGGTATTAGGAACGGTAGAATATGCAGGTAAGCCGCTGGTTTTTGTTGATAATATCCAAAAAAATTCAAAAAACTCAACTGTTTCTACCATGAGCGAAGGTGAAGAAAATAGTGGTGTGCGTTTTAACAAATACAGATTAGGGAATTCGATTGCGGGTTTTGCTCTTAACGGAACTGATACTGTTAGGGTTCAGCCTGATCCAAATTATAACAATACCGATTGGAATATTTATCGCTTAACCTGGATTTATTTCGCTAAGGCAGAGGCAATCATGCGCAAAAACGGTGGCGTAGCCACAACTGAGGCCGTTACTTTAATTAACGATGTTAAAAAAAGAGCCTATACTGCTGCAGCTTGGCCAAGTCACGCTTATACTACCGCTACCTTAACTTTGGATGAACTTTTAGCTGAGAGAGGAAGAGAATTTATTTTCGAAGGATTTAGAAGAGATGATCTGATCCGTTTTGGCAAATTTACCACCACTGAGTGGTGGGACCATAGTCCATCCCCAGCTTTCAGGAGTTTATATCCAATCCCACAACGACAGTTAGATTTAAATTCGAAGCTTAAACAAAACCCAGGATATTAATTTTGATACAAAAGGCGCTTAATCAGCGCCTTTTGTTGTTTTGAGCCCACATTGTAGTATTGTAACAACCTTTAGTAAATGATTCTAAAACGATTAACATAAAAAATGTTAAATTGCGTTTTTATAACGAGCAAAATTTTAAAGCTGCAATTTTTATTTAGCTTTGAATTGATTAACTTAAAATACTTCCAACCAAATGAAATCGCTTTCTATCAAAGATATAGCTGTAAAAGCAAATGTATCCATTACCACAGTTTCATTCATTATTAACGGTAAAGCAAAAGAGAAATCGATAAGCGAGGCAGTAATCGAGAAAGTAGAAAAAATTATCGAGGAAAGCGGTTACAAACCTAATCAGATTGCAAGGAGTTTGCGTACCGGTAACTCCAATATCATTGGTTTAATTATTGAGGATATCTCCAATTCCTTCTTTTCGAGAATAGCGAGGTTAATAGAAGATAAGGCCTACAAAAAAGGATATAAAATTATTTATTCCAGCACCGAAAACAGTGTAGATAAAGCGAAAGAATTAATCAATATGTTTAAATCGCGCAAGGTCGATGCCTACATCATCTCACCGATTAAAGGGATAGAGGAAGATATTCAGATGCTTTTAGATGATGGTAATCCGGTTATTTTATTCGACAGGAATTTGCCCGATATCAATACCAGTTATGTTGGGGCGGATCATGTTAATGCCTCGTATCAATCCATCCAGAGTTTTATCGACCAGGGTAAAAAGAACATTGCATTGGTTACCACCGATATTAATGTGGAGCAGATTGTAGAACGTTATGATGGTTATAAAAAAGCACTGGAGGATAACGGAATCAAATATGATGAAAGCTTGGTTTTAAAAATTCACTTTAACCAGGAGGAAAGCGAAACTATCGATCAGATCAAAACTCTTCTTGAAACTAAAAAAATTGATGCGGTTTTATTTGCAACCAATTATCTGGCCATTAGTGGTTTAAAAGTATTAAAAAAGATCAATAAGAAAATCGGGGATGACTTCGCCGTTATCGCCTATGATGACCACGAAGCTTTCGAACTGCATACCCCGGGGATTTCTACAGTTCAGCAGCCCCTGGAGGAAATTGCAGAAAACGTTATCAAACTCATTCTAAAACAACTGTCTTCTAAAGTCAAACTAGAAAATCAACAAATTATTATTCCTGCCAAACTCATTATCAGGGATTAAATTTCTTAGTAACTTAAATGTTACAATTCGCTATTTTAATATGATTTTAATTTCTCTAATATTGGATTAGTAAAACGTTTTACTTTAATGCGGCTTTAGAGGGTAAAAAACCATCTTAACCTAGAATATCGTCCATATTTACATTCGATTTCCTGAATGAAGTATTTGGTAATAATCAAGTAAAACGATTTATCCGATTGTATCAAAACCAAATATTGATTTATGAGAAACCTTTCCTTACTCGCACTTTGTCTTTTTTTTAATTTAACCATTAAAGCACAAGATAAGGCACCGGCCTACCCATTAATTACACATGATGCTTATTTCAGCATCTGGTCTTTCGGAGATGGGCTTAACCAATCGGTTACCAAACACTGGACAGGTAAGGAACAGTCATTATTAGGGGTAATTAAAGTTGATGATCAGCTTTATCGCTTTTTAGGTGAAGAAACCAAAACTTATAAAGCCCTACTTCCTGCTGCCGACGACTTAAAATACCAGGCAAATTATACTTTCGATCAACCGGAAAAAGGTTGGGAAACCAGTAATTATAATGACGGGTCATGGAAAAAAGGTGATGCTCCATTTGGCGATGAGCGTGCCGACAAAACAAAATGGAATTCTGATGACCTCTACTTCAGAAGAACTTTTGATGTTGCAGATGTATCGGCGGCTAAAAAATACCTTAAACTAAATCACGACGATAATGTCCAGGTTTATTTAAACGGTAAACAGATTTACCGGAAAAATGGCTGGGTTTCTGATTATATCTACTTACCAATCGAGGATGGCATATTGCAAAAAGGTAAAAATGTATTGGCCATCCATTGCAAAAATACGGCTGGTGGCAGGCATTTGGATGCCGGAATTGTAGAAGAGGATGCACAAAATGTAAAAATTGCTTCCGCCACTCAAACCAATGTAACCGTCGAGGCTACCACTACCAGATATACTTTCGCTGCAGGCAATATAGAATTACAAGTAAGTTTTACTTCGCCATTGTTGCTTAACGATATCAAATTAACCGCCAGACCAATCAGTTACATCAATTATGCTGTAAAATCGACTGATGGAAAATCGCATAAAGTGGATGTTTTCTTTGGGGCATCATCAAATATTGCTGTCAACACCCCAAATCAGGCAGTTTCGGCATGGAAAACGTCAAAAAATAATCTTTCTATCCTCAAAACAGGTACTGTGGAGCAAGCTGTATTAAAAAAACGAGGCGACGATGTGCGTATCGACTGGGGTTATTTATACGTGGCCGTTCCTACTCAATTTAAAGCAACACAGTTTATTGCTTCACAGAATGAGAGTCTGAAAAGTTTTATGGCAGCAAAATATCCTGGCGAAGCACAGGTATCAAACTCAAAAAGCTTAAATCTGAGTAGCGTGATTCCTTTCGGCTCAGTGTCTTCTGCTGCGGTAGAAAAATATATCATGATCGGTTACGACGATTTAAAATCGGTAGAATATTTTGGCGAAAAGTTATCGCCGGTTTGGAGACAATCCGGTTCGCAGCAATTCGAGGATCAACTGGCCGAGGCCAACACTCAGTATGCTTCTTTAAAAAGTAAATGTGCAGCCTTTGATGTCAAACTTTACGCTGATGCAGAAAAAGCAGGTGGCAAAGAATATGCAGCGATGTGTAAACTGGCCTACAGGCAGGCTATTGCTGCACACAAAATTGTGTATGCGCCCAATGGAGATATTCTTTTCCTTTCTAAAGAAAACTTTAGTAACGGATCAATCAATACCGTTGATGTAACCTATCCTTCTGCACCACAGTTTTTAGTGTATAACCCTGAACTGCTTAAAGGAATGCTGAACGGTATTTTCTATTATTCGGAAAGTGGGAAATGGAAAAAACCTTTTGCCGCACACGATTTAGGAACCTATCCTTTGGCAAACGGACAAACCTATGGCGAAGATATGCCTGTAGAGGAGGCAGGGAACATGATCATCTTAACCGCTGCCATTACCAAAGCGGAAGGCAATGCAAAATATGCCGAAAAACACTGGGAAGTGATGTCGGTATGGGCAAATTATCTTTTGAGAGAGGGTTTCGATCCTGCCAATCAATTGTGTACAGATGATTTTGCCGGTCACCTTGCGCGCAACGCTAACTTATCTGTAAAGGCGATTGTAGCTTTGGGCGGTTACGCACAAATGGCGCAATTGTTAGGTAAAACAGAAGTAGCCACAAAATACAGAACCGCTGCCTTGCAGATGGCACAAAACTGGATGAAGCTTGCCGACGACGGTGACCATTATGCCCTAACCTTTAACGATAAAAATACCTGGAGCCAGAAATATAACCTGGTATGGGATAAACTTTTAAAACTCGACCTTTTCCCAAAAGAAGTATATAAAAAGGAGATCGATTTCTACTTAACCAAACAAAAGGATTTTGGCTTGCCATTGGATAGCCGTAAAACTTATTCCAAATCAGACTGGATTATGTGGACTGCAACATTGGCTGATAATGAAGCGGATTTTCAAAAGTTCATTCACCCGATTTACCGTTACGCCACTGAAACAGAAAGCAAGGTTCCGCTAAGTGACTGGCATGAAACAACCAATGGTAAAATGGTGGGTTTCCAGGCCAGAAGTGTTGTTGGTGGTTACTTTATCAAAATGTTAGCCGATAAATGGAATATTAAGTAGCCGTTGCAAGCCTAAATCTGAAAGCATACATATATGATCTCCCTTAAGTCCTGTACATTATTTTCGTTATCAATTATTGCTTTTGCATGGCATAACAATATTTTAGCACAGGTAAAATCTAAAGAAAAAACTTCTTTCCAGGTTTCAGCACCCTGGAGTGCTGATTATGATGTAAGATCGGATATTGCAATGGTTTATGGTATAAATGATGGCAAAGTGAGTTTCGAAGAACGTGTAAAGGGTTATCGGGATAAAGGCTATGAAGTTCAGTTTATGACCGGTATTGCCTGGGGACAGTACAAAGATTATTTCCTGGGCGAATGGGATGGTAAAAACCATCTGGACGAAGGTCAGGTGATGCAGAATGGTGAAACCATCTGGCATGGGAATAATGTTCCTTATACTGTTCCATCGGCAAGCTACCTTGATTATATGAAAACCCATGTAAAAAGGGCAATTGATGCAGGAGTAAGCGCAATTTACCTGGAAGAACCTGAGTTTTGGGCAAGGGCAGGTTACGGTGAGGCTTTCAAAAAAGAATGGCAAAAATTTTATGGTTCCCCCTGGATGCCGCAACACGAGTCGCCGGAAGCAACTTATCTTTCTTCTAAATTAAAGTATCAGCTTTATTTTAATGCCTTAAAAGAGGTTTTTAGCTATGTTAAAAGTTATAGCTTAAGTAAGGGCAAACGCGTTAAATGTTACGTGCCTACGCATTCGCTGCTCAATTATTCGTCCTGGCATATTGTAAGTCCGGAAGCCAGTTTGGCCAATCTTGATGGTATGGATGGTTATATTGCCCAGGTATGGACAGGTACTTCCCGTGAGCCTGTTTTCTATAATGGAAAAAGTAAAGAACGGGTATTTGAAAATGCCTTTCTCGAATATGGATCGATGGTTTCTATGACGGCGCCTACTGGAAGGAAAATATTCTTTTTAACTGATCCGATAGAGGATAGGGCAAGATCATGGGACGATTATAAAGTAAACTATCAGGCAACCTTTACCGCAGAATTATTGTATCCTATGGTTGATAATTATGAGGTAATGCCCTGGCCAAACCGCATTTATAAAGGCAAGTTTGTGGTTGAAGGCATGAAAGAAAAACAACCAATTTCGCCGGATTATGCCACACAGATGCAGGTAATGGTGAATTCGCTTAATCAGATGCCTTTGTCGAAAAATAAATTGAACGGTAGTCAGGGGATAGGGGTTTTGCTATCAAACTCTTTAATGTTCCAGAATTTTCCAACACATCAGGGCTATAGCGATCCCTATCTTTCCAATACTTACGGCCTGGCTGTTCCATTACTGAAACATGGCATTCCGGTAGAAACCGTGCACATCGAAAACCTCGCCAATAAGAATACATTAAAAGACATCAGGGTTTTAATCATGAGTTATTCGAACATGAAACCTTTAAATGCCGAATATCATGAATTGTTGACAAAATGGATTAAAAATGGGGGAGTGCTTTTATATTTCGGAAGAGATGATGATCCATTCCAGAACATTAAAGAGTGGTGGAATACAAACGGAAATACTTTCAAGGCTCCATCCGAACATCTTTTTGGTTTGCTGGGTATAAACCCAAAATCCACCGATTCGGCCTATAAAGTGGGTAACGGTAAAGTATATGTGGTGAGGAAAGATCCGAAAGAACTGATTATGAAAGCCAATGGTGATGCAGATTTTATCTCAACGCTCAAAACCGCTTACGAAGCTGATGCAAAAGCCGGGGAACTGATCATCAAAAACAATTTTGTATTAAACCGCGGGCCTTTTGTTATCGCTGCTGTGGTTGATGAAAGTCCAAGCAAAGAACCATTAACACTCTCCGGAAGTTATATCGATCTTTTCAATCCCGAATTGCCAATATTAAATCAGAAAGTAGTTGAGCCAAAAACACAGGCTTATCTTTTCGATCTCAATAAAATTGAAAATAAAAATAAACCGCAGGTTTTAGCCGCGGCCTCGAGGGTAACGAATGAGGTTACGGATAAAAATGGATATCGTTTTATCGCGAAAAGTCCAGCCAACACCAATAACGTCATGCGGATTCTATTGCCCGCAAAACCGGTAAGCATTACCGCAAAAACCAATGGGAAAGATTTAGTGCTCACCAAAAATGAGTGGGATGATCAATCGAAAACATTGCTTTTGGGATTCGAAAATTATAGCGAAGGTGTATCCGTAAACATCAGCTTAAAATAATAAACACACACACACAAAATGAAACTTAAATTAATCACATCAATTTTATTCTGCATTGCCGCCAAAGGGTTATTGGCGCAGCAGAAGGATTGGGTTCACTATGTTAACACCCTCCAGGGAACCAATTCCAAACACGAACTTACACGGGGGAATACCTATCCCACAACAGCATTACCTTTTGGTATGCATACCTGGACTCCACAAACAGGTAGAAACGGTGATGGCTGGAAATATCAATATTTTAAAGATAAAATCAGAGGCTTTCAGCAGGCACATCAATGCAGTTCATGGACAAGGGATTACGCCGTATTTTCTTTAATGCCTATGGTTGATGAACTGATCGTAGATGAAAATCAGCGTGAAGCAAAATTTAGCCATAAAGATGAAATTGCGAAGCCAAATTATTACAAGGTAACATTCGAAAACGAAATCACCACAGAAATTTCGCCGTCAGAACGAGGTGCGCACCTCCGGTTTAGTTATCCAAAAGGTAAAAGAAGCTTTCTGATATTAGATGGTTATACCCGGTTGAGCGGCATTCAGATCTATCCAAAGGATAATAAAATAACCGGCTGGGTAAACAATGGTGAAGGCTTTAAAAGAGGCTGGAAAAGTTATTTCGTCATTCAGTTCGATCAGCCCATCAAATCTTATGGTACCTGGGAAAATAAGCGCAATACGGTAAATAAAGATTCGATAGCAGCCGAAGGATTGGGAAAAGGTGCATTTGTACAGTTTGAATCAGGATCAAAAGTTCAGGTTAAAACGGCTTCCTCTTACATCAGTTTGAAACAGGCTGAACTGAATTTAAAAAGAGAACTGGGCAATGATAAAACTTTAGAAGATACCAAAGCCAATGCAGCTGCAGTATGGAATAAATCGTTGGGTAAGGTAGAAGTAGAAGGCGGTTCTAAAGCCGATATGGAAACTTTTTATTCGTGCTTTTTCAGGGCAAGTTTGTTCTCCAGGAAGTTTTATGAAATTAACGAAGCCGGAAAACCCTATTATTTTAGCCCTTATGATGGTAAGGTTCATGAAGGATACATGTTTACCGATACTGGTTTTTGGGATACTTTTCGTGCACAGTTTCCATTAAATACATTGGTACAGCCCGAAATGCATGGCCGTTATATGCAGGCTATGCTTGATGCTTACGAACAATGTGGGTGGTTGCCTTCCTGGTCGTTTCCGAGCGAAGCCGGAAGTATGATCGGTAACCATGCCATTTCTTTATTGACAGATGCCTGGGCAAAAGGAATTAAAACCTTCGATCCGAAAAAGGCGTTGGATGCTTATTACCATGAAGCCATGAACAAAGGGCCATGGGGCCCTGCAAACGGCAGGGATGGGGTAACTGAATATAACCAACTGGGCTACGTTCCCTATCCAAAATATAGAGAAGCTACCGCTAAAACGTTGGAATATGCTTATGATGATTATTGTGCCTACCAATTGGCCAAAATGATCGGCGACAAACATTATATGGAGGTTTTCGAAAAACCGATGTACAATTATAGGAATGTTTACGATCCGGGTACGCGGTTTATGAGGGGCAAAAATGTTGAGGGCAAATGGTCAGCAAATTTCGACCCAACCGAATGGGGGGGACCTTTTACCGAAGGCAATGCCTGGCACTGGCAGTGGTCGGTTTTTCAGGATACCAAAGGGCTGATTAACCTAATGGGTGGAAACAACAATTTTACCGCAAAGCTTGATTCTGTTTTTACCCAACCCAATAAAGTAAATGTAGGTTCGTACGGTGGGATGATCCATGAAATGACAGAAATGGTAATGGCCAATATGGGGCAATATGCACACGGAAACCAGCCCATACAACACATGGTGTATTTATATAATTATGCCAACCAGCCATGGAAAGCGCAGTTTCATGCCCGTGAGGTGATGCATAAATTGTATGATGCCACTGAAAATGGTTATCCCGGTGATGAAGATCAGGGACAGACCTCTTCCTGGTATGTATTGAGTGCATTAGGATTTTATAGTGTTACACCAGGTACCGGAGAGTATGTTATAGGCAGTCCGGTTTTTAAAAAAACCACTATCAATTTAGAAAACGGTAAAAAATTCGTGATCGAGGCACCAGCAAATGATCAGAACCACGTTTATATTAAATCGGCTACTTTAAACGGAAAAATTTTTACTAAAAACTTTATAAACCATAGCGATTTGCTAAATGGTGGCACATTAAAATTAGAAATGAGTGTTAAACCTTCGTTAAATAGGGGGATTTTGGAAGATGATAAACCGTTTTCACTCAGTAAATAGATATTGAATCGCTACTTTTGGCGGATTAATTCAAATGAATAAAGAAATAGATAACAGAAATATAGATATAGAATGGAAAAGCCTGTTGCATTAGGTGTAGATATTGGCGGCTCGCACATTACAGCCGCATTGGTGGATTTAGAAACAAGAACTTTGGTGAAGGATTCTATCAAGCGTAGCCCTGTGAATTCACAGGAGAATAAAGAAGTGATTTTATCGGCCTGGTGCGATATTATTAATAAAGCTTTCCAAAACATAAAAAACGGTTCTAGAAATGTTGGCATTGCTATGCCTGGCCCGTTTAATTATGACGCAGGGATTTCTTTGATTAAAGACCAGGATAAGTTTAAATCGCTATATCAGGTGAATGTTAAGGAGGAATTATCGAAACGTTTAGATATTCCTGCAGAAAATATTCATTTTATAAATGATGCCGCTGGATTTTTACAGGGAGAGGTTTTTGCCGGAGCTGCAAAGGGAAATACAAACGTATTGGGTTTAACCCTTGGTACAGGACTTGGATCTTCATTGTGCTTAAATTATAAAGCCTTCGACGCAGACCTTTGGAGTTCAGAATTTTTAGGCGGAATTGCCGAAGATTACTTATCTACGCGCTGGTTCGTAAAACGTTTTAAGCAACTTAGCGGTAAAGATGTTGATGGCGTTAAAGAGCTGGTGGCAATTGTAGAAACAGATCATTTTGCAACTATGGTTTTTATGGAATTCGGTTATAACCTTGCGCAATTTTTAATCCCCATTATTAAAAAACATAAAATTGATACCGTAATTGTGGGTGGCAATATTGCACAGTCTTTTAGTGCATTCGCCCCCGAATTAATTGCAACCCTTAAAGGCAATGGAATAGCTACTGAAATTAAAATTTCTGAATTAAAAGAACATGCTGCATTAATTGGTGCTGCCAGCTGTTGTGATTTAAGTTTAACCTGATTTAATGATGGGCTGCAGGAAATGATTTAAGCAAATTATTCTCTGCAGTCCATCCCTTCTTTATCTTTCTCCATAATATAGCTCGTTTTTTCAGGGCAATTTTCTTTATCACAGGTTTATTTTTAATTATTTCTCTTTTTTGCATTGGTTTATCAAAAAAATGGAATTAATTTTTCATTTGCGATATTATGCTTATTATTGCTTAATAAAACGTTTTAGTTAAGCATTAAAATCACTTTGGAAGTTTAACAATAAAATATCCAAATAAATACACACCAACAAACCATGATCAAGAAGTTTTTAATAATCGCGTTACTGGCAAGTTCTATAAGTACTTTTGCGCAGAACAAAGGTTATGAATTAACCATCAGTGATGAAAGCAATATTGCCGATGCCATAACCAAAGCCAAATTAGATACCGCTTTTAACCACGCTTACCCAAAATTTGCCATTGCCGATGGGTATCGTACCAAGAGAAAGGCAACGCTAACATTTGCCAATAGCGAAACCGAGACCATTAAAGCTAAAGCGGGAGAAATTAAGGTAAACAGCGATTGGGTAAAAGGTAAGTCACAATCCAGGCTCGATAAAGAACTATTTACGGCACTTTCTAAAAACTGGGTTTCTTACAGCAAAGAAAAGCATAAAGGTTACGAGTTGACCTTTATCAGTAAGGATCCCGGTTTAGATCCAGCCGTTAGAAAGAACCTGATCGCCACTTATTTTGAAATTTACCCAACACTGGTAAAAACATTTAATGATAAATCAACACACGATGTTTTATTTGTTGTGGATACCGCCTATAAAGCGGTGGCCGAAGCCAGTGGAAACAGAATTCTTTTTAGTGCCGGTTATATGAAAGCACATCCAACGGACATTGATGTGGTAACACACGAAACCATGCACATTGTTCAGGGTTATGGCTATAGCGCTGGTCCGGTATGGCTAACTGAAGGCATTGCCGATTATGTTCGGTATAGGTATGGCGTAGATAATGTAGGATCTAAATGGAGTTTGCCAGCGTATAATGAAAAACAGAGTTACAAAAATAGCTATCGCATTACGGCAAGGTTTTTTGCCTGGTTAGAGCAAAATGTTAAACCGGGCTTAATTGCTACATTAGATCAGCAACTAAGGGCACATCAGTATACCGAACAATCGTGGAGCACTTTAACCGGAAAAACATTGGATCAGCTTTGGGAAGATTATGGTAAAGAGCCATTAAAAGTAACTTTAAAATACAGCAGTAAAAAATAACAGAAAAGGGGCCAGGTTTTATCAGCAGATAGCAAGGTAAACTCGACTTCTCCTTGCGCTTTTGTAAAAATAATCACCATTAAAGTAAAAATTTTGGTCAATTACTAAAACGTTTTACATATTATATTTATTTTGCAGAACTAAACACGCTAACCAAAGTACTAATAACACAGATAAATGAAAAAAATATCTATTCTTTCGATTTTCGTCATGCTTGTTTCCGCTTTTTCAGTGCAGTTAAAAGCACAGGAAATCAGTAAAAAGAACGGTTATACCTTATCGTTCGAGAGTAATTTTGCAGCACTGGATCCGCAATTGAAAAAGCGTTTAATTAAAACCTTTTTCGAGGTTTATCCAAAACTGGCAAAAGAATACAATCCATCAACCATAAAAGAGGTGAAGTTTTTTGTTGATACCGCTTATGATGGCGTTGCTGCAACTGCCGATGGAAAAGTAACCTTCAGTTCCATGTGGATGATTAAACATCCTGAAGATATTGATGTGGTTACCCACGAAGTAATGCACATTGTGCAGGATTATGGCCGGAGCGTTGGTCCGGGCTGGTTAACAGAGGGTATTGCAGATTATGCCCGCTATAAATTTGGCGTAGATAATGAAGGCGCTAAATGGTCGCTACCAGCGCTAAAACAAGATCACAGTTATAAAAATAGCTATCGCATTACGGCAGCATTTTTTGCCTGGATGGAGAAAAGTGTAAAACCGGGGACGATTAAAGCCGTTGATGCCTCTTTAAGAGACCATACCTACACCAAAAATATCTGGGAAAAATTAACAGGTAAAGATTTGGATGCACTTTGGGCAGATTACGTGAAAAATTCGCAAGTTTAGAAAACAATTACAAGCATATAAAAAAACACAAACACAACAAATGAAAAAATTATTTATCGCTTTATTGAGTGTTGCGGCATCAACCAGCTTCGCGCAAACAATAGGCAAAATCACAGATCCTGTAGATTGGATAAACCCTTTAATGGGAACAGCCTCCAAACCTGATCTATCAAATGGGAATACCTACCCGGCAATCGGATTGCCTTGGGGAATGAATATGTGGTCGCCACAAACAGGCAAAAATGGCGATGGATGGGCTTATGTATACAACGCCGATAAAATCCGTGGTTTTAAGCAAACCCACCAACCATCACCCTGGATGAACGATTACGGAGCTTTCTCTATTATGCCTGTTACTGGCAAGTTAAGGTTTACGGATGATGACCGCGCAAGCTGGTTCAGCCATAAAGCAGAAGTATCTAAACCTTATTATTATAGCGTTTATTTAGCCGATGCTGATGTAACTACCGAAATTACCCCAACGGAGCGTGCTGCCCAATTCAGGTTTACTTTCCCTAAAACAGATAGTTCTTATGTGGTAGTAGATGCTCAAAATAAAGGATCGTACATCAAGATCATTCCGGCAGAAAGAAAAATAATCGGTTATACCACTAAGTATGCCCGTGGTCCGTTGCCTAAAAACTTTAGAAATTATTTTGTAATTTATTTCAATAAGGATTTTAAACTGGCTAAAACCTGGGACGATAAAAAGCTTAACGATAAAGATTTAGAGTTAACGGTAGATCATGCAGGAGCGGTGATCGGTTTCGCCACACAAAAAGGTGAGCAGGTAATTGCAAAAGTGGCTTCTTCGTTTATCAGCTTTGAACAAGCGGATTTAAACTTAAAAAAAGAATTGGCTAATGATGGTTTCGATGCAACGAAAGCAAAAGGTAGAGCAATCTGGAACAAAACATTAAGTAAAATTGCAGTTGAAGGTGGTACTATCGATCAAACCCGTACTTTTTACTCTGCAATGTACCGTACTTTGTTCTTTCCGAACAAATTATACGAAATTGATGCACAAAACCAGATTGTACACTGGAGTCCGTATAACGGACAGGTGCTGCCTGGTTATATGTTTGCGGGAACAGGATTCTGGGATACTTTCAGGGCTTTATATCCTTTCTTAAACCTGGTTTATCCATCGATCAACAAGGAGATGCAGCAAGGCCTGATCAATGATTATAAAGAAGGTGGTTGGTTGCCAGAATGGAGCAGCCCGGGTTATGCCAACATTATGGTGGGTAACAACTCTGCATCTGTAGTTTCTGATGCTTACATTAAAGGTATGCGTGGCTACGACATCGAAACCTTGTGGCAAGCGGTAAAACATGGCGCTAACAATGAAGGCCCAATGGAAGCTGTTGGCCGCGATGGAGTTAAATATTACAACGATTTAGGTTATGTACCTTTCGATGTGAAAAAGAACGAAAATGCCGCTAAAACCCTGGAGTATTCTTATGATGACTTCACCATTTATCAATTGGGAAGAGCTTTGGGTAAACCTGCATCAGAAATCGATATTTACAAGAAAAGAGCCATGAACTACAAGAATCTTTTCGATCCTTCTTCTGGTTTAATGCGTGGTAAAAATCAGGATGGAACTTTCCAAAGCCCATTCAGTCCATTTAAATGGGGTGGCGCATTTACCGAAGGCAACAGCTGGCACTATACCTGGTCGGTCTTTCAAGATGTTGATGGTTTAGCCAAATTAATGGGTGGCCATAGTAAATTTGTAACCAAATTGGATTCGGTTTTCTCTATGCCTCCGGTATTTGATGAGAGTGCTTATGGCGGTGTGATCCACGAAATCCGCGAAATGCAGATTGCAAATATGGGTCAATATGCACATGGTAACCAACCCATCCAGCACATGATTTATCTGTACAACTATGGTGGTGCTCCTTATAAAACACAATATTGGGTAAGAGAAACCATGAACAGAATGTACAAAGCCACTCCGGATGGTTATTGTGGTGATGAAGATAATGGCCAAACTTCTGCCTGGTATGTTTTCTCTGCAATGGGTTTCTATCCGGTAACACCAGCTGTAGATCAGTATGTGCTGGGTGCTCCTTTGTTTAAAAAGGTAACTGTTACTTTAGAAAATGGTAAAACAGTTGTGATCAATGCAGCAGCAAATAGCGATAATAACCGTTATGTACAATCATTGCAGATCAATGGTAAACCGTATTCTAAAAACTGGATCAGCCACAGCGGTTTACAAAAAGGTGCGGTGTTAAATTTTAACATGACGGCAACACCAAACAAGACCAGAGGTTCAAATCCGGCTGATTTCCCTTATTCATTATCAACAGAAAAATAGATAAACAATATCCATCGGAGGGAGCAGTTTCTCCGATGGATTTTTATAGTAATAATTGATCCTTAAGTTGGACCAAAACTAACAAACCAAATATATGAACATCAACGTCTCGAAGACGGGCTTTACGGCCATAGTCTGGCTTTGCGGAACCCTGCTGGCATTTGGCCAGCGAATTGATCTCAAAGATCTTTCTGCCTTCAAAAATCCTTCAAATTCATGGTCATTGGCACAAAATGTAGTAGCCGATTTAAACGCCGAAAATGTTTTAAAAGTAACTAAGGGCGAAGGAATATTAGTGAACCAGTCTACAGCAAAAAAGGCTGGTGCCGATTTATACACTGCCAACGAATATGGCGACGTATCAGTTGAATTAGATTATCTTACCGCAAAAGGTTCAAATTCTGGTATTTATCTTCAGGGTAATTACGAAATTCAGATTGATGATGCCTGGGGATTAAAAAATCCAAGTTCATCAAACAATGGTGGGATTTACCAGCGTTGGGATGATAGCAAACCAGAAGCCGAAAAAGGCTTTGGTGGTGTTGCACCCCGTCAAAACGCTAGTAAAGCCCCGGGTTTATGGCAACACATTAAAATTATCTTTCAGGCGCCAAAATTTGATGCCTCTGGAACGAAAACCCAAAATGCTAAAATCATCAGTATCGAATTAAATGGTGTATTAATCCATGAAAATGTGGAACTTTTTGGTGCTACAAGAGGAGCTGCTGGTGCTGAAAAAGCAAAGGGACCTTTACGTTTACAGGGCGATCATGGTTCGGTAGCTTTTAGAAATATCGAAATTAAAGAATTATCAGAAATCCCACGATCAAACCAGAACGGTGATGCAGATCCAATTTATATCGAAGCAGCAAGTAACAACATGATCAGAAGTTTTGTTGATGTGGCACCAAGGGTACGTTCGGTACACGCCATTTCGGTAGGTGGTCCAGAAAAAGTGGCTTATAGCTACGATTTAGATAATGGAACCTTATTACAAGGTTGGCATGGTGATTTTATCGATGCTACGCCAATGTGGGATGGCCGCGGAAACGGAACTTCGCGTGCATTGGGCAGTGTTACCCGTTTCACCCAAAAACCAATCCTGGCCATTGCAAAATTGGCGAACGATCAGGCTAAATGGGTTGCTGATACTATTGGTACTGGTTTTAGAACCAAAGGTTATGTTATGGATAAACAGGACCGTCCGGAATTTAAGTATATCATCAATGGAACAAATGTGACTGATGCTGTTAAAATCATGGAAAATGGACAAGGTTTAACCAGAGAGATTGCTGTTGATAAACCATCAAAAGATTTGTATTTCCTATTGGCAACTGCTTCTAATATCGAGGAAGTAGCTAAAGGTTTGTACCTGATTGATGATAAAGCTTACTATATCCAGCTGGCTGAGGGATCTGCGAAACCAGTGATCAGGGATGTTGATGGTAAGAAAGAAATTATTGTAGCTATAGGAACTAAGTTAAATTATACCATTTTGTTTTAATTGAAATGACAATGAGAAATACATTTAAAAAATTAGCAATACTGGCATTAAGTTTTAGCTTTACTACAGTTTTTGCACAGGAAACCCCGAAAGAAGAAGATTTTTTCAGAATAAATAAAGTACGCGTGCCCGAAGGCCCGATTTTAGAGGTTGGCGGTTTAATTACTTTGCCAAATGGCGATTTAGGTGTTTCTACCCGTAGAGGAGAAGTGTTTATTGTAGAAAACCCAACCAGTGCCAAGCCTTACTGGCGCAGGTTTGCTTATGGCTTACATGAAATTTTGGGCATCGCTTATAAAAACGGAGCAATATATGTTGCACAACGTGGCGAACTAACCAAGCTGGTAGATAAAGACCAGGATGGCAAAGCCGATGTGTACGAAACCATATACGCCTGGCCTTTAAGCGGTCACTACCACGAATACAGTTTCGGCCCGAAATTAATGGCTGATGGTACCTTTATGGTTACCGGAAATGTGGCCTTTGGTGATGAAGAATGGTGGCGCGCCGAAAGCCGTGTACCAATGCGCGGTTGGGCAATGAACATTACCGAAGACGGGAAAATGAGTCCATATGCAGCAGGTTTCCGCTCGCCGGCAGGGATCGGAAGCATTGATGGCAAGTTTTATTATACCGAAAACCAGGGCGACTGGGTAGGTTCAGGTGGTTTATGGAAAGTAAACAAAGGCGATTTTATGGGGCATCCGGCTAGTTTAAGGTGGACTAACCTGCCTAATTCTCCGGTTAAACTACAATCCGATTTCTTCTATTCGCAAATGGACGAACGCCGTATTAAAAACGAACAAGGCAGATACATTAAACCAGAAAACAGGGTAAACGAAAAATTTAAAACTTTATTCGAGATGAAAAAAGTGTTTCCTGAACTGCGTTTGCCATCGGTTTGGTTGCCTTATGGAATTTTGGGTATCTCTTCTGCTGAGCCTGTTAAAATTCCTGCCAATACATTTGGTCCGTTTGCCGGTCAGATTTTGGTTGGCGATCAGGGAATGAGTATCATTTCGAGGATCTTTTTGGAAACCGTAAAAGGTGAGGAACAAGGTGCAGCTTTCCTTTTCCGCAAAGGCTTCCGTTCCGGGGTATTAAGACTGGAATGGGGTACTGATGGCTCATTGTTTGTTGGAGAAACCAACCGTGGCTGGGGTTCTGCAGGTGATGCAAACGAAGGCTTGGAAAGATTGGTATACAACAATAAAATACCTTTCGAAATGAAAGCCGTAAGGGCAATGCCTGATGGTTTTGAAGTAGAGTTTACCATGCCTGTTGACCGTAAATCGGCCGAAGATTTAGCTTCGTATAATGCCGAGAGTTTCATTTATAAATATCATCCAGTTTATGGCTCACCACCTGTAAATACCGAGAAATTGAAAATCTCTGGTGTTAAAGTTTCAGCAGATGGATTAAAAGCCAGGATTATCGTATCGAACCTTCGTCAATATTATATCCACACCTTAACCTTAGATGGTCTAAGGTCTAAGGATGGTTTTTATTCTTTGGTTCATCCGGTAGCTTATTATACACTGAATCAGATTCCTGATGGAAATAAACTTTCTGCGAGTGAAGTAAGCACTAAAAACTCTGCCGAAACACCAGCAGCACCAGCGAAGAAAACAATATCACCAAAAGGAACAAGCAGCAAAGCACCAGAGTCAAAAGGAACAGCAGCAAAAGAGGCTAAACCTGCTTCAACTGCAACAGCAAAAGCACCTACTTTTAAAGAAGTGGAGGGTTTGCTTACCAAAAACACCTGTTTGGCCTGCCATAATCAGACCAAAAGACAAATTGGTCCACCCTTCGCAGAAATTGCAAAACGTAAATATTCACCCGAGAAAATATTTCAGCTGATCCATAATCCACAGCCTCAAAACTGGCCGGGTTACTCAACAGAAATGCCTCCAATGCCTCAGGTAACCAAAGCAGAAGCTTTAAAAATTGCAGGCTGGATAAATTCCTTAAGTAAATAATTTAGAAAGTTATTACGGAACGGTTGGTAGAAATACCAGCCGTTTTTAATTTTACAAGAAAAACGATGAAAAGAAGTTTACTGTTAATAAGCCTGTTCTTATTAACCAGCTTTGCAGTGAATGCACAGCAGAATAAAATATCAGGAACCATCAAAGACGATAAAAATCAATCTATTGCCAATGTAACCGTTCAGATATTAAATACCAATTTATCTACCCTGAGTAAAGCAAACGGAGATTTCGAAATTATAAATGTTGGAACCGGAAAATTAACCTTAAGATTTAGTGCCATTGGTTATGCCACCTCCATTAAAACCACTAACAATAATCAAACCCTTAATATTGTTTTAGCAGAAACCAATTCAAAATTGGATGAGGTAACTGTTTCTGCACAAAAAACAGAAGAAAATGTACAGGACGTGCCCGCCAGTATCACAACGTTTTCTGGCGCTAAAATAAGCGATTACCGGATTCAGAATACAAGAGATTTAGCTTCCCTGGTTCCCAACTTATACAGCAGCAATCCTGGTGATGGAAGAAATGTGACTTCGATCCGGGGAATAGGAACCACCTCTTACGATCCTGCCATTGCTACATATATCGATGGGGTAAACCAATTCGGTTTGGATACTTATATTTCTTCTCTATTCGATGTAGAAAGGATTGAAGTCCTCCGCGGCCCACAAGGAACTTTGTATGGGCGAAATGCAATGGGCGGGGTAATCAATATTATCACTAAACAGCCGGCCAACAGCACTAGCGGTTTTGCGGGCATCGACGTAGGCAACTATGGTCAGCAACGTTATAGCCTGGGTATTCGCACCGCATTAATCAAAAATAAATTGTTCTTTGGTGCCGCTGGTTTATATAACAAACAAAATGGCTTTTACACCAATACATTTAACGATACAAAATTTGATAAACTACATGGCTTTTTGGGAAATTACTATCTGAAGTTTTTGGCTTCATCAAAATTTGCAATCACCTTAAATGTGAAACACAATGAAAACAGAAATAACGGAACGTTTCCTCTAACAGGCTCGGTAGATGAAGCGCTGGCCAATCCATTTCAACTCAGCCAAAATTCGACAACAGAAATGGTTGATAATCTGTTCAACGCATCATTATCTGCAAATTATACCGGAAACGGTTTTAACTTCACCTCCCAAACGGCTTATCAGTCTAATTACAGGTATTATAAAAGCCCGATCGATGGCGATTTTTCTCCAGCCGATATCGTATCTATTGTGAACAATTATGATAAAGATTGGAACAAAGTTAAAGTATATACACAGGAATTTAAATTCAGCTCGCCAGCTTCAAATGCCTCAAAATTAAATTGGGTAGCGGGTTTGTATGGTTTCTATCAAAAAAATCCGGTAAAACAAGGCTCCTATTTTGGTGCTGATGGTGCTGTTTATGGTGCGGAACCCTTTACCACGGCTGTAAATATCAACGATGGAAAAGGAGCTGGTTTTGCGGCTTTCGGACAGCTTTCTTATCAAATAACAGAACAATTAACGGCTACTGCAGGTTTGCGGTATGATTACGAACACAAAAGATTACTGGCTTCTGGCGAATATTTAATTCCAACCCTCGATCCAATTATTACACAAGGTGATACTTTGGCTAAAGCTAATTTTCATGCCATTTCGCCAAAGCTGAGTCTGGCTTATGCCATTGCCGATAACAATAATATTTATGCAACTTATAGTCGTGGCTACCGTGCCGGAGGCATTACCCAATTGGCTTCCGATCCTACAAGCAAACCACTCGATACTTACAAGCCAGAGTACAGTAACAATTTTGAGGTCGGAACAAAAAACACATTTTTCGATCAACGCTTGAGTGCGAATATTGCGGCGTTTTATGTCAACATTACCGATGCTCAGATTCCGGTATTGATTTTACCCGATGCTTTAACTACTACCCGGAATGCGGGTAAACTGGTTAGTAAAGGGATAGAACTGGAACTTTCTGCCCGCCCTGTAAAAGGTTTAAGCGTTGATTATAATTTTGGTTATACCGATGCGAGTTACAAATCTTTAAAGGTATCAAAAGGAGGGGAGACTGTTGATTTAACAGGAAATAAACAAATTTACACACCAGAAAGCACTTCGATGCTTGCCTTGCAGTATAGTTATGAAGTTGATAAACACTCAAAATTGAATGCCATTGCCCGTGTTGAGTGGCTGTTTACCGGAAATCAGTTTTACGATTTAAGTAACCAGATCCAACAAAAAGGCTATAATGTTTATCATGCAAAATTGGGTTTCTCTGCCCAGAAATTCGATCTGTTTTTCTGGGGAAGAAATTTATCCAACAAAACCTATATCGATTATGCTTACGATTTTGGAGCCGCTCATTTGGGGAATCCAAAAAGTTATGGGATAAGTTTGGTTGGGAGGTTCTAGTACCGTGATCCGTCATGGTGGATTATCGTCATTTCGACTGAGGCACAGCGGAATGAAGAAATCTACCAGTTTCCGCATCAGTTTAATCCTTCGACTACGCTCAGGATGACAACACGAAGAAGAAAATAAATACAAAAGAAATGGGGATTCCACTAGTGCAGAATCCCCATCATCTAAATTAACGCTCTCATATACATAAACGCTATAAAACGGATTTATTGCGTAGGTAGCTAATTTTTTTTCGTTTTTGGATATTTATCATTTAAACCTATTTTTACCTTATGGCTACGATAGATCAAACCCAACAAGATGCTGAAAAACTGGCGGCCGCCCTGGCTGCAGTAAAGTTTGTGAATGACGGCGATGTTGTGGGCCTGGGTACAGGATCTACCACTACCTTTGCCATTAAAGAATTAGGTAAGCAGGTTAAAGATGGTCTAAAAATAACTGCTGCGGCAAGTTCCATCCGTACAGAAGAACTTGCCAAATCATTGGGTATTCAGATTCTTGATCTTGGTAGTTTAAGTCATATCGATATTAGTATCGATGGAGCCGATGAATTTACAGAAACTCTGGACCTGATTAAAGGTGGTGGCGGAGCATTGTTTAGGGAAAAGATAATTGCCTCCCTAAGTGAAAATGCCATTATCATCACCGATGCTTCTAAAAAAGTAAAAAAACTGGGTGCTTTTACCGTTCCTGTTGAAGTTATTCCTTTGGCCTATCAGTATGTGTCTGATCAAATCGATAAACTGGGAGGAATAGGGGTATTGCGATCAGTTGGAGGGAAGTCGTATATTACCGATAATGGAAACCTGATTATCGATGCTGATTTTGGATTAATAAACGATCCTGCAAAGCTATCTTCCGATCTCAATCAGATTAATGGTTTGTTGGCTCATGGTCTGTTCGTAAACATCACTTCGAAGGTTATTATGAGCGAGGGGACTGATATCATCATTTTCGAATAATAATTAGTTCTCTGGTCATTAGTCATTGGTTCAGTTGTACGCCTCACGGCGTCGCAGCTCGCTAATCTATTTAACCCACAATTTAACGTGTCTTTGTACCCTGGCGGTAACTGACCGGAATTATTTCACCGACAATTTCATAGGTTCTTATATCCCCTAAAATTTTTTACCGACGGTTTTGTTTCACTCACCGATAAAACCTCCCAACTAGGAGAAAAGCCATTCCCTTGCAGTGGTTTCTGTGCTACATTTGATTCATAAAACAAAACGGTCATGGAAAATTTCATCAAAAAAAATCACGCAGATAAACAATTCGGTTTAGGTATTTTAATCATCGTAATCGGTTCGGTATTCTTATTGAGAAACTCAGGAATCGATGTTCCACATTGGATTTTAAAATGGCATACCATTATGTTAGGTATAGGTTTATGGATGGGTTACCGTAAAAATTTCCAGGGAAGCAGCTGGTTGGCATTAACCATAATCGGTGGATTATTTACCCTTAAAGCGATCAGCATTTTTGATTTCGATTTATCAAGGATAAGTACAGCCTTAGTATTAATCGGATTAGGATTGTATGTTATTCTAAAACCTAAAAAGGTTCAAAATTTCGATCCGTATTTTGAAAAGAAACCAGTTGATTTTACTGAGAAAGAAGGCTAAAATTCTTAACTCCATCATATATTTTAAAAAGAGACATTTTCTTAACAGTGTCTCTTTTTTGTGCTTAATAGCAGAGGCACGGAGCCAGCAGTTTTCATGGTCATGCACTTATGCCCTATGATAAAAAAGAAACGGGGATTCCACCCTTAGGCAGTATCCCCGTCATCTAAATTAACGCTCTCACATACATAAACGCTGTAAATGGAATATATTGTGTGGAGTTTAATTTTTTTTATTTTTTCTGCTTAAGCCTGTAATACCGGTACGGCCTTGTGGTATTTGTTCCGGTACTCAATCGGTGTTAAACCGGTAATTTTTTTAAAAACATCCCTGAACGATTTGGTATCCGTGTAACCTACATCGAACATCACCTCGGTAATATTTTTTCTGCTCGATTCGAAACTTCGTTTTGCGGCCTCTATTTTAACTCTTTGGATATACTCGATCACTGTATTTTTGGTGGCACTTTTAAATCTCCTTTCGAAACTTCTTCTGCCCAAAGCCAGCATATCGGCCAATTGATCAACGGTAATCCGATCCTGATAATTGCCATCAATAAATTCCTGTGCTTTTTTGATTTTTGCATCTTCATGCCCTTTTTGCCCCTGAAACATCATAAAAGCCAGTTGGCTTTCACGGTCGATATCAATAGCAAAATATTTTGCGGCTAAAATAGCGGTATCCCGGTCCGTGTGTTTCTCAACCAGGTATAAAAGCAGGTTCCAGTAAGAGTTGGCACCGCCGCTTGAGTATAAGCCTTGGGCATCAGTAATGATACTGCCATCAACCAGTTCAACTTCGGGGAACATTTCTCTAAATTGATTGGCAAACAACCAATGGGTTGAGCATTTCCGGCCATCTAACAAACCAGTTGCGGCCAGTAAAAAAGCACCCATACAGAGCGAAGCCACTTCTGCACCTTTTGCATGTTGTTTGATAATCCATGGCAACAGGTCTTGATTCGCTTCCATCGCATAACCGATATTACCACTAATAGCGGGTACAAAAATAAGATCGGTGTGATCGACCTCGTGGAGCAGCTTATCGGCGTGTACAGAGAAGAGACTATTGTTTAATCTGACCTCTTTCGTCATGCCCACAAGTTCAACTTTAAAAAGCGGAAGCTTGCCCGATGCCTGTAAAAATTCATTAACAGCGGTAAATAGATAGCGGGGATCTGCAATGGCTTCTATCACGGCAGTCTCTGGAATTAAGATAGATACGTGTTTCATATCTCAAATATAGTAAGGCTATTTGTCGTAAACAACCCCTGCAATTGTCGTTTCTGCATATTTAGCTTATTCATTTCTGCCCGTATGTTTGTGTTGTTAATCGTGTAGACTTAAATTTTAAAACGTTAATGCCGGAAAACAGGATGGAAGAGTATATTCTAAACGAAGATATCAAGGTGATGTACATTACGGCCGAATCATTTCCCAATGGGGTTTTAGCTGCACATCAAAAACTACATACTCTGTTCCCGGCAGATAAGAATCGAAAATACTTTGGCATAAGCAGACCGAACGAAAAGAGTCTAATTATCTACAAGGCCGCAGTTGAAGAAATAACTGATGGTGAAGCCGAAAAAAATGGTTTAGAAACTTTTACCATAAAGAAAGGGATGTTTATTAGTGAACTGATCCCGGATTTTATGAAAGATGTTAGTGCGGTAGGGAAAACATTTGAAAAACTGTTAGATCATCCAAACCTCGATCCGAATGGATATTGTCTTGAAATGTATATTAACGAAACCGATGTTCGCTGTATGGTGGGACTCAAAAAACTGAATAAATGACTAGTATAAATTCATATCTCACATTTAATGGCAACTGCAGGGAAGCAATGACCTTTTACAGGGATTGTTTGGGGGGAGAATTGACCCTCGAAACCATTGGTGAATCGGATCTCGCTGATAAAATGCCCAATAGCATGCGAAAAAGCATTATGCATGCTGTGCTGGCAAAAGATGATCTGGTAATTATGGCAACCGATATGGTAGAGGAACGTGGCTTAATCAAAGGAAATTCAATTTCTATGATGCTGAACTGCAGTTCGGAAGAAGAGGCCCAATCTTTTTACCGTAAACTTTCATTCGGAGGGAGAGCATCCCATCCGTTGCAGGAAACTTTTTGGGGAGCATTATTTGGTGATTTAACAGATCGCTTTGGAAATAACTGGTTAATTAATTACGATAAAAACAGATGAGTATGAAAAATTTAAAAACCTGGTATTGGATTGCCACCATTATTTTCGCACTGTTGATGATTATGGATGGTTTTGGTGGAGTTACACAACAGGAGGCTGGTAAAGAAGTACTGAAACACCTCGGCTACCCCATGTATTTGTTGATCATTGTGGGTATTGCAAAATTGCTCGGAGCGGTATCCATATTGCAAAATAAATATGTTGCGATTAAAGAGTGGGCCTATGCGGGTTTTGCCATCAACTTTATTGGCGCTTTTGCATCCAGGGTGCTTGTAGATGATGGTATATCACTATTAATCCCACCAATTATTGGTTTGATCATTATGTTTATTCCATACATTTTATGGAAGAAGTTAACCTCAAATGTTAAAATTAGTTAAAACCAAACGGCGAGTTTAGTTAAAGGCTTTTGAGAACCAAATATTGTTAACTTTGGGTATTGCAAACAACCAAACACAATACATACGGATGAAAAAGAGCCTTTTATTTATAATCGCTTTATTATTTACGACCTCAGCATTTTCTCAAAATGTTATTCAGCTATTTAACGGTGCAAACGATTTTTTTAAACTGCTGCAAGAAGAGAAATTTAAAGATGCCCATGCATTTTTTGATGATACCTTAAAAACTAAATTAACAGAGGAAAGTTTAAAGAAACTTTGGGGCGATATTGGTACCAAATTCGGTAAAGTAGAATCATTAGATGCGATTCAAAGTAAAGCCCAGGGCGAATTTTTTGCGGTAACGGTAGAAGGTAAATTTGCCAATGGCGATCAGAACTTTATTTTAGGTTTTAATAAGCTACAAAAGATTGTAGGTATCTTTCTTGCGCCTTCAAAAAAGGCTGCGACTTACTTAAAACCAACCTATGTTGATACCAGTTTGTATAGAGAAAAGTCCGTATACATTGGCCCGGCGGGAAAACAGCTGGCAGCCATAATTACCACGCCGAAAAATGTCAAAAATTTTCCGATAGTTGTTTTTGTACATGGTTCTGGTCCGGGTGATATGGATGAAACGGTTGGTGCCAATAAACCTTTTAAAGATTTGGCTGGAGGTTTGGCATCCAAGGGGATCGGCTCAGTGCGTTATGTGAAAAGAACGCTGATTTATCCAAACGAATTTACCAATGCTTATACTGTAAAAGAAGAGGTATTAGACGATGCAAGCGCTGCTATTGCTGTTGCCAGAACTGCTGTTGGGGCGGATCCTAAAAATATTTATGTGTTTGGCCATAGCTTAGGAGGTATGTTAGCGCCTAAAATAGCAACACTCACACCCGATTTGGCCGGAATTATTTTAGCCGCTGCACCTGCAAGAAAATTAACAGATATCATCGTTGATCAAAATAAGTATATGTTCGATCAGGCTAACGATACTACAGCGGTGTTAAAAAAACAACTTGCTGATGCCATTACAGAAATCGATAAAAGTAGGATTACGCAATTGGGAACTACTATAAAACCTGATTCTTCTATTTTAGGCTTGCCTGCAAAATATTGGACAGATTTAAATAATTACAATCAGGTTGCAGTTGCAAAGAGTCTATCAAAACCACGAATTTATATATTACAGGGTGGAAATGATTTCCAGGTAAGCAAAACAGATTTTGATCTATGGAGTACAGCCTTGGAGAAAAAGAAAAATGTGCACCTAAAATTCTATCCTGATCTTAACCACTTGTTAAGTCCGCAAACAGGAAAAGGCACCATGGCCCAGTATCAGGCTGCCGTAAGTGTATCAGAACCTTTGGTAAACGATATTGCACTTTGGATTAAAGGTAAATAATAGTATCTGAATATTATTTTAAAATAAGCTCTGGCCGAAAACCAGGGCTTTTTTTATTGTGTATGATGAGATCTTGCCAATGAATATAAAAACAATTCAAAAAATATGCGGTTTAAATTTAAAGGACATCTTTTAACTATCGATTATGACAGCAAAGAATAAAATCACATTTAAAGGAATTTGGGGCGTTTTAAAAGCATCTTTTACCGGATTTAATAATCATAAGGTTACCAAACTTAGTGGATCCTTAGCTTATTATACGGTGTTTTCTATGGCTCCGCTACTCGTGGTCATTATTTCTTTATGTGGTATATTTTTGGGACGTGAATTTGCCGAAGGAAAGGTTTATGCACAGCTGGAGGGCTTTTTAGGGAGAGAATCAGCAGTTTCGTTACAACAGTTGATCAAGAACGCTTATTTAGACGGTAAAAGCACTATCGCATTGATAATAGGTATTGTTACGCTATTGATTGGTGCGACAACTATTTTTGGTGATATTCAGGATTCTATTAATACCATTTGGGGTTTAAAACCTAAACCTAAAAGAGGCTGGGTAAAGATGCTGCAAAATCGGTTCCTATCGTTTTCGGTTATTATTAGTCTGGGTTTTGTGTTATTAGTCTCCTTAGGGGTTACGGCGTTATTAGATGCTTTTAGCAGCCGCCTGCAGGCCCGATTCGCAGATGTATCGGTTGTTATATTCTATATCATCAACCAAGTGGTAACCCTTGCTGTTATTTCCTTAATATTTGGTGTAATATTTAAGGTATTACCCGATGCAATTATTAAATGGCGTGATGTAATTGCGGGTGCGGTAGTAACGGCAATACTATTTATGATCGGTAAATTTGCCATTTCAATTTACATTGGCCAAAGTAATGTTGGTGGTACCTATGGCGCAACAGGTTCGTTGATTGTAATACTGTTGTGGACTTATTACTCTTCTATCATTTTATATTTTGGTGCCGAATTTACCAAAGCCTATGCAGTTGCCTACGGATCGGAGATTTATCCTTCACATTATGCAGTTACCACCAAAGAAATTGAAGTAGAAACAGAAGGTAAATCTATTCAGGATAACCATCCCGAAATTAAGGAAGAAGTCAAAAAAGCTTAAAATTATTCTCCCCAGGCCGTAATAATCAATCTTCTTTGTCCACCGCGGTTACGGTGTTCGCATAAGTAAATACCCTGCCAGGTGCCAAGTGCCAGTCTGCCATTTCTAATCGGCATGGTTACTGAGCTACCCAAAAGGGACGATTTTAAATGTGCTGGCATATCGTCCGATCCTTCATAATCGTGCTCATAATCAGGATCATTTTCCTTAACGGTTTTATTAAAGAACATTTCAAAATCTACCCGAACCGTTGGGTCGGCATTTTCATTAATGGTAAGCGAGGCTGAAGTGTGCTGTATAAAAACCTGACAAATACCAATGTTGATTTCATCAAGTTGTGGCAGGGCATCTTCAATTTCTTCTGTAATGATATGGAAGCCTCTTCTACGTTCTCGAAGTGCTATGGCTTTTTGGTATATTTTCATTGATTTTAATTCATTTTGAATCGGTCAGACAGTACCTGACCTTTTCAGTGTGGGTGAATCCGTCATGCTGAATATTTCAGCATCATTTATGTTCAAGAACCCCTAATTCAGAAGTTCGGGATCGATAATGGTCAGGATAGGCGAAATTTCATTTCAAAAACTCCACATTCCAGATTTTTTCTGCTTTTCTACCGATTAACCAGAAAGAAGCTGCCAGTACCGAAAAGAACAGCGCTTTATGCCAACTGTCCCAGAAGTATTCAAAGTAGCGTGTATAAAGGTTAATGAAGAGAAAAGTAATCCCGAATTCGCGCGCAATATCATCGCGGTATTTTAGGCCAAATACAGTGCTCAATACACAGATAGCCGCAGAGATTAATGCCCAATAAAATAAGCTTAGCTGTCTAACTGTATACCATTCTTCCAAACTGGCAAAATTTCCAAATACCGATAAGCCCCAAAGTGAAACGAACAGATAAACCATTCCGGCAATATAGGTTACCTGAAAGAAGTTTTGGGTTTTAGGAAAAGCTTTCATGATAAATGATGCTGCAGTTAGTATAGCACCAAAAACAACAAAACGAAGCGGATAATTCATACCGAGGAAATAATAGTTCCATCGGCTGAGGTAACCTGTTTCAGTTCCAAACCAGGCACCTAAAGAAATTAAAGCAAAAATCCAGATTAAACGCGAATTGAAAATATAACCTAAGGCTCCGTAAATAAAAACAGATATCAGGATCAGGATAGAGAAATTGCCAGAACCATTATCCAATGCCTTCCCGAAGTAGGCAACCGCATTTGCCGTCAGTAAAATTGCCGAAAATACGATGGCTTCGTTGCTAAACTTTAAATGAGCCAGTTTCTTTTTCCGACGAAAACCTAAGATATACAGCCATGCGGCCAATCCTCCTGAAACGATGGCAATGACAATATTCGGCGTATTATAAACCCGTTTTAAGTAGTTTAAAATCGAATTATCTATCAGTAATGAGCCCAGGGCGATAAAACCGCATGCCAAGGCTACCCAGAAGGCATATTGCGCCAACCGTAGCCAGTCGAAGTTTTTAGCCTCGTAACTTTTACGGAGTTTATTGCCTGTTTCATCATTGATTAAGCCGTCATGCTGCCACTGCTCAATCATATCATCAAGAAACTCACTCTTTTCTCTATCGACTTTCATAGGTTAGGGTATATACGAAGATATGCTTTTTAGTCCTTACTCAAAAGTCTTTAGTCTGGAGTCTAAATCGATAATAACTGCCGACTAAAGACTCTGAGTATCTATATAACTTCCTTAATTTTCTTGTTATTGCCTACAATCCAGATCACATCCCCATTATCGAATACAAAATCAGAAGAGGGATTCAATATCCGATCAGTACCTCTTTCTATCCCAACAATTAAGGCTTGTGCTTTTTCGCGGATTCCTGCATTTCTGATACTTAACCCGTAAACAGGCGATTCGGTGTGAACAACCACTTTTTGTAAGGTCATTTCTTTGTTCGGGAAATTATTTTCTTCGGCTGTTTCCGGGGTGTCAACTTCTAAAAGTGCTTTAACTGCCGCCAACTGATCATCGGCACCGATCACCAATAACTTATCGTTCGGATAAAGCCGTTCATCTCTTCCTGGGGTTGGAATATTGTTTCTACCGCGTTCTATTAAAGCAATGTTGACCCCATATTTTTCCCTGATCATCAATTCGGTAAGTGTTTTTCCAACAAGCTCCGATTCAGGAGAAACAGTAAGTTCTGTTAAGTGGGTATCCCAGGGCAAAATATCAGGTCTTTGATTTTCGCGTGCATTCAAATTCAGCATAAAACGTCTTTCCAGTTTGTCGTAAAAGGATTGCAGTTTTCTGGAAAAGATCACCATTCCTAAAATGATCAGTCCCAGCGCAATTACTGCCGCAATCCAGGTGTCGAAAAATTCATACATCAAAAAACCGACAAAGAAAATGCCTAAGGCAATTCTGAAAAACTCAATGGCAATTAGTGGTCCCCGCGTATATTTTTTATTTAGCCAAAGGTGAGAATAAGCCGTTCTTTGGATCCTCCGGATTGACAGCGCCCACAAAAATGGCGACATCAAAATGAACGAAACCACCACGCTGATGATGATTGAAGTTAAACTATTTGCAATATTGCCTACTATAAATGGCTGAACGTATCTATAAGCCAGGAAAATAATCGCAATGATGATTACGGAATGGATAATGGTGTTAAAGATGTACGACCTCAATAAAACCTTCCAATCACTTAAAGTCGTAATTCCTTCCGTACTCGAACTGTATCTTTCTATTCCATCCAGCCATTTTTTGGGTAAAACACGGTTTAAATATTGATAAAATGGCTCCGATAATTTAATCAGATAAGGTGTGGTAAAGGTAGTAATTGCTGCTGCAGCTACTGCGATCGGGTAAAGGAAATCACTCGTTACTTTAAGCGTTAAACCCAGTGAGGCAATGATGAATGAAAACTCACCGATTTGCGCCAAACTCATACCCGATTGTACCGAGGTTTTTAAAGGCTGACCTGAAAGTAGTGCCCCTAAGATGGTAAATATGATTTTTCCTAAAATAATCACCAGCGTAGCCACTAAAATGGGTACCGCATATTTAACCAGCATGGATGGATCGATCAGCATACCAACCGAAACAAAAAATACTGCCGCAAATAAATCCTTTACCGATTTGGTTAAGTGTTCGATTCTTTCTGCCTGGGTAGTTTCTGCTAAAATAGATCCCATAATAAATGCACCCAGTGCAGGGGAAAAGCCCACCTTGTCGGCCAATAGAACCATTACCAAACACAGGGCCAGTGATACCACCAGCATGGTTTCATCATTCATTAATTTCTTGGTTGCTTTAAGAAATGATGGGACCAGAAATATACCGCCCAAAAACCAAAGCACTAAAAAGAAGGCCAGTTTTAGGATGGAATAGAGCATCTCTGTGCCAGCCGATTGTTGACTTACCGCCAGGGTAGAGAAGAGTACCAATAATAAAATGGCCACCAGATCTTCAACAATCAAAACTCCGAAAACCAGACCTGCAAACTTTTTGTGTTTTAAGCCGAGCTCTTCGAATGCCTTAATGGTGATCATGGTAGATGAAATGGATAATATTCCACCTAAAAATAAGCTATCCATATCTTTCCAGCCCATGGCTTTACCCACCAGATAACCGGCTAAAATGATAAATAAGACTTTTACAATCGCTGTGATCGAAGCAGAACCGCCAACTTTAACCAGTTTTTTAAAACTGAATTCTAATCCAAGACTAAATAACAGGAAAATTACACCTATTTCGCCCCAGATGTTAATGCTTTTGGTGTCGGTTACTGATGGAAAAAAGTCCAAGTGTGAGCCAACCAATAGGCCGGCTAATATATAGCCCAAAACGAGGGGCTGTTTAATACGTTTAAATATGAGTGTGGTTATTCCTGCTGCGGCAAGGATTAATCCTAAATCGGCAATTAAATCGGGTAAATGCATCTATAAAAAATGGATAAGGGTAATTAAATAATTCATCTCCCGGTATTTTTTAAATACCAGGCATTTTACTGAAAACTCCACCTAAAGGTAGTTCGCAAATGAAATTACTTACCAAAAAACATGTTTTGGGTAGAGCATTTTAAACAGGCACCAATAATTATAGGCTAATCTTTTGATTACAACTTTGTTATTGATGGCTTTATTCTTAAAAAAAAGGAATAGCAAAAAAGCCAGGAGGATACCGGCACCTGAAGTTATTTTTATAACGTAACTGTTGATAAAATCTTTCTGTAAATTTTCACTATCCTGATTAAATCCCAGATTAACTTTTGTGTTTTTTTTACACGAAAAGAAACTGATTTTATTGTTTTTTAATGGTGCGTCGTTTCTTTTTTTCTGCGATGCGTTGGCCGCAAAATTGATGGATACAGATAAAAAGAAGATGATATAAAAAAGCCTCATTGCCGCTAATATAACGAAAATAAGGCTTTTTTAAAAGGGAAATCGGATTAAAATAGATTGATCTTGCCGTTCTACTTTAATTATTTTTTAAGTAGTCGCGTTATGCTGATCCGATAGCTATCGGATCAGGGTGACGACCGTGTTAGAATATCTGACCAGTAATTTAGCCATTAAAATAAGCCAGCGTTGCTTCCTTGTCTTTTTGCAACTGGACTGTTAAGGCCTCCAATCCGGTAAATTTTACGTCGTGGCGGAGGAATTTCAAAAAGTTCATCCTGATGTCCTGCCCGTAGATTTCCTGATTAAAATCGAAAATATTTACTTCAATGTTTCGGGTCATGCCATTAATGGTTGGACGTTGACCGATGTAGGCCATGCCTTTATAAGTCCGAAGGCCGGAGTCCGGAGTCTGAAGTCTGCTTGTCGATTCTAAGACTTCTTCCTTAAATTCGGCACTCATATCTACGGTTACAGCATAAATGCCATCACCTGGAATCAGTTTGTAAGTCTCCTCAACAAAAATGTTTGCTGTTGGGAAGCCGATTGTTCTGCCTATTTTATCACCTTTAATTACCCTTCCAAAGATAGAGAACGGATAACCCAGGTAATCATTAGCCAAACCTACATCACCAGCTAAAAGCGCTTGCCGGATTTTGGTTGAGCTTACCGCAACATCGTGGATATCCTGCTCCATAATTTCCTCAACACTAAAGCCATAGTGTAAGCCTGCGGCTTTTAGATCGCTTAAATTACCTGAACGGTCCTTTCCAAAACGGTGATCGTAACCAATGATAATATGTTTGGTGCCAATATTGTTGACCAAAGTGTTTTTGATATAATCTTCGGGTAACTGGTTGGAAAAATCACGTGTAAAAGGGGTAATAATCAGGTGATCAACTCCTAAGCCCTTTAAAATATCAGCCTTTTCGTTGATGGTATTGATCATTTTCAAATCCTGGTTTTCAGGATCGATGATCATCCGTGGATGCGGGAAAAAAGTTAAAATAACACTTTCTCCATTGTCGGCTTTTGCCTTTTCTACCAGTTGTTTAATGATTTTCTGATGTCCGAAATGTACACCGTCGAAAGTGCCAATGGTGACAATGGCATTTTCTAATTTTTTAAAATCCGAAAGGTTATTGTATATTTTCAATGGTAAAATCTATTTTAATAAATGGGTCTTGCATGAGGGATGGAAGCGGTATCCCCCGATTTTTCATCGGGGATTTAGCGTACAGCCCGACCCTTTGCCTAGCTTAGGGGCATGCCCAAATTTCTATTGTTTATTAATGTAAAGCATGGCGTTTCACCACCCCGCCTTTTAAATCGGCAATCTGTTGTTGTATCACAAAAGCGTCCGAATCGATCTGGCGGATAGTGGTTTGTAATTTGCTCATTTCCAGTTTGGTAACAACGGTAAAAATAATATCGATATCTTTCTTTTCCCCGTAACCACCTTCGCCTTTGTAAATGGTAACACCGCGTTTCATTTCATTGATGATGAAACCTTTGATGGCTTCCTGATGTTCTGAAATGATGGTTACACCAGTATATTGTTCTATCCCGTTTACGATGAAATCGATCGTGCTGGAGGCAGATAAATACGTTAAAATGGCATATAATGCAGTTTCGATATTCAGGAAATAAGCCGCAAAGGCAAAAATAATGATATTTAAGATCAGGATGATATTCCCAACGGTTAAAATACTGTTTTTACTGATGTAAAGTGCTAAAACCTCTGTTCCATCGATTACGCAGCCTCCGCGCATCGCCAGTCCGATCCCTCCACCTAAAAACAGACCGCCAAAAAATGCGATGAGCAATTTATCATGTGTAATAGGCTGAAAAGGCAGGAAAATTAAAGCTAGCGAAAGTGCAGCAATGGCAATAGCCGTTTTGAGGGCGAAACCTTTACCAATCTGTCTGTAGCCTAAAATCACGAATGGAATGTTAATGATTGCAATGAGGTATGATAAATTCCAACCCGTTAGGGTGCTTAGTAAAAGAGAGATACCGGTAACCCCTCCATCAATAAAATGGCTGGGCATTAAAAAGCTTTTTAAGCCAAAACATGCCGAAGTTACGCCTGCAATAATTAAAAGAATTTCTTTTATAAACCTGATGTTCCTGTTTTTGATGCGGTTCATGCTTCTGCTTCAGTTTTAGCTTCTTCTTTCCTGCTACGAATATAATTAACAAGTTCTAATACCTCAAACGCATCTTTGAGCAAAAAGTTTCCGCTTCGGGTACGGATAAGTTTAGAAAGATAAGCCCCGCTATTTAGCTGTTTCCCGAAATCGGATATTAAGGAACGGATATAAGTGCCTTTGCTGCACACAATCCTAAAATCGATTTCCGGCAGTTCAACCCGGGTAATTTCAAATTCGGGAACACTTACAAAACGTTTACGCAATTCTACTTCTTCACCCAATCTTGCTTTTACATATAAACGTTCGCCGTTTACCTTTACCGCGGAGTGTGCTGGTGGATACTGTTCGATATCACCAATAAAAGGTTTGCAGGCCGCATAAATTTCATTTTCGGTGATGTTGCTGATGTCGAATGTTTGATCTACCTCCGTCTCCATATCGAATGATGGGGTAGTGGCGCCCAGAATCATGGTGCCGGTATATTCTTTCTCTTCCGCCTGGAAAGTGTCTATTTGCTTGGTTAGCTTACCGGTACAGATGATTAACAAGCCTGTAGCGAGGGGGTCTAAAGTGCCGGCATGACCAACCTTTAGCTTTAAGGGTTTTAAAGAATTACGGATTTTGCCCACCACATCAAATGAAGTCCATTTGTATGGTTTGTTGATTAATAGCAATTCGCCTTCTGCAAAATTGAAATCTTTAAATTTTGAATTTTCGGTACTCACAAATCTTTTTTGCGCAAAGATACGGATTAGTTTATATCAATATGATACCCCGATAAGAACAATGCCAAGATAATGATGCCCAGGGCAATACGGTACCAACCAAAAACTTTAAATCCATGTTTGGTTAAAAAGCCTATAAACGATTTTATGGCGATGATGGCAACAATAAAGGCAACGATATTCCCAACCAATAAAAGCTTAATATTTTCGGTATTTAACAAATGATAGCCTTTTAACAGCTTGTATCCAGTTGCAGCGCACATCGTTGGTACAGCTAAAAAGAATGAAAACTCCGCTGCGGCACTTTTTGTTAATTTTTGACTCATCCCGCCTAAAATTGTCGCCGCACTTCTACTTAAGCCTGGGAAAGCAATAGCCAATACCTGAAAGAAACCGATCTTTAGCGCAGTCGCGTTTGTAATTTCTTTCTCGTTATCAATCGTAGGGTTTTTAAACCATTTGTCGACCAAAAGAAGAATTACACCACCAACGAGTAAAACCGCAGAGATAAATATCGGGTTACCCAAAGTGTTATCAATAAAGTCGTTTAGAAGGAAACCAAAAACTAAAGCCGGTATAACGGCAATGATTAATTTCAGATAGAATTTCCAGTCTGAAAAGTTAAAGAATTTTTTCCAGTAAATCACCACTACAGCCAGGATCGCACCCAGTTGGATGGCAACTTCAAAAAGCTTTACAAAATCATCTTTTCCAATTCCCATCAAAGCAGATGTTATGGCCATGTGCCCCGTGCTCGATACAGGCAAAAATTCAGTTAATCCCTCAATAATGGCCAGGATAATGGCTTCGAAGTAGTTCATATTTTTAGAAAAGAAGGGGAATAAGGAAAAGGCTTAATCAATAAATTAAGCGTTTCAAAGTATAATCCTATGTATAAATTTATTTTTTTAGGATCGCATAAATCCCGAAAGCAAAACCAGCCAACACCACTATCGGTGCCAATAAAGTTCTTCTGAAATCATAAATATCGCCGGTGGTACCCATCATCAGGATAAAGCCAACTGCAACAATTGCGATGCTGATCAATAATAACTGGTAGTTTTTTTTGGTAAAAACCAATTCGCTTTTAACGTCCTTTACAATCGGACCTGTTTTTTTTTCTGCCATTATCTATAAAGATGATAAGATTTTAAACGTAAATATCTGCTTACTGCAAACCATGTACTAATGCCTGTTATAAAAATACCAACAATTAAAAGGCCTATAAATACGAAGCCAAATTCCTGATAGTTATTTAAAATAATAATTTCTGGTACTTCTTTTCGGGCGTAAATTAGCGTAGCCAATAAAATGATGATGGCAATAAACGCTGCAATTAAGCCGTGCAAAGCAGCATACAGTAAAAAAGGACGTCGAATAAAATTTTTCGTTGCACCAACCAGCTGCATACTTTTAATTAAAAATCGCTGCGAATATATTGCTAAGCGTATGGTGTTGTTAATCAGCGCGATAGAGATAATCAATAGCAGTGCGGCAAAGGCTAAAATAATTAAACCAATGGTGTTGATATTCTTATTCACCATATCAATTAAAGAGCTTTGGTAAACCACTTCTTTAACCACCGGGTTTTTAGAAATACTGGCCTTTAGCGCATCAATGCTTTTATTGTTCGCATATTCTGCTTTTAAGTAGACGTCGAAGGTAGAAGTTAGCGGATTGTATCCTAAAAAGTTAACAAAATCTTCGCCCAAATCCTGAGTTAAGTTTCTGGCTGCAAGTTCTTTATTTACATATTGAGTTTGCTTTACCGCAGGGTTTGTATTCAGCTCTTTCTGGAAGGCCAAAACATCTGCTTCTTTAGCACCTTCATCAACAATAATGTTTAAAACAATGTTTTCTTTAACGTAGTTAGATAGGTTTTTGGCGTGTACAAGTACCAACCCAAGCAGCCCTAGCATTAATAAAACCAACGCAATACTAATTATAGTAGAGATATAAACGGTTTTGGTTTTCTTAGATGCATCACTTACTTCGAATTCTTCCATGTATTTCATTTTTGTTTCTGCGAAAATATAAATTATACCTGATAAACACCAATTAATGATTGCTAAATGAATATAAACGCATCTGTTTAGCTTTTAGTTTGTGTATGAATTCTTTAATTAAATTTGCTATTGATCAAAACGCGGTACGAAATTTGTTAAAACGGCGTTAATTATGGATATCTTAAAACTAAATTTAACTATGAAAAGACAAATTACTATTCTGAGCCTATTGTTACTAGTTACGTCTACAATTATCTCTTGTAAGAAAGATGAGACTTCATTAAAAGCTCAAATGTTGGGCAAATGGACCTTAAATAAGATTGTAACTTCAGGTTATACTGCTGAAGAGACATTAAAAGACCCTAAAAAGATTAATGGAACTGTTAATTATGGTACAACAAGTGATTATGTTGATTATAAATCGAATAATGATGACCAGGTTGAGCTAAGTTTATCGGGAAACAGGACAATTGGCACGTATGTGATCATTTATTCTAATCAATTCAGTATGGATATCAATGATGGGTTGAACTTTTGTACAATAAATAGTATTACTGCAAATAAATTGGAGTTTACCGCTAAAATTGATAAAACAAACATTACAAAAGTATATTCACTGTCGAGATAAGATCTTAATCCCCCGATTATTTGCTTGCGCCATTGGTTTTTAATATCAATGGCGCATTTTTTTTACGACGGTGTTGATGGTGTGCAGGGTGTGTCAGTTGTTTCCAGCTAACACTAGGAGCAGATCGCCTGAGTATCCCTTTTTTTAATACTCAGATTGTCAGATGATGCCATCTGACGATCTAATAAAAGGAAATTTCAACCCTAACTTCTTCAGGTTCTGCATTTCTGTTGGCAAAATATTATCATGAATCTGCTTTTTTAAGCCCCTTTATTTCCGTATTTTTGCACCTTTAAAAATTTAAAACTTGCAATGGATTACCAATTCAAAGAAATAGAACAAAAGTGGCAGAAATTTTGGGCAGATCATCATACATTTAAAGCCGAAAGTAATTCTGATAAACCAAAATATTACGTGTTAGATATGTTTCCCTATCCATCGGGAGCAGGTTTGCACGTTGGTCACCCACTGGGTTACATTGCATCTGATATATTTTCGAGATACAAACGCCTGAAAGGCTTTAATGTATTGCACCCCATGGGATACGATTCGTTCGGATTACCAGCAGAGCAATACGCCATACAAACCGGTCAGCATCCGGCCATCACCACTGAAGCAAACATTGCCACCTACCGCCGTCAGTTAGATCAGATTGGTTTTTCTTTCGATTGGAGCAGGGAAGTACGTACCAGTGAGCCCTCTTATTACAAGTGGACGCAATGGATTTTTATGCAATTGTTCAATTCCTGGTATAATATCGAAAACGATAGGGCAGAAGATATCACCACTTTGATTGAGAAATTCAATGCATCTGGCACAGCTGATGTTAAAGCCGTTTGTGACGAAGATACCAAAGCATTTATGCCGAGCGATTGGGCAACTTTTACTGATGAGGAAAAACAGATTGAATTATTAAAATACCGTTTAACCTACCTTCGCGAGAGTACTGTAAACTGGTGCCCGGCATTAGGGACGGTTTTAGCCAATGATGAGGTTAAGGATGGTTTTTCTGAGCGTGGTGGTTTTCCGGTTGAACAAAAGAAAATGATGCAGTGGAGTATGCGGATTACCGCTTATTCTGATCGTCTTTTGCAAGGTTTGGATACCATCGACTGGCCGGAGCCGATTAAAGAAATGCAACGCAACTGGATTGGTAAGAGCGTTGGTGCATCCGTTAAATTTCAGGTGGAAGGAAACGACAAACAGATTGAAGTATTCACCACCCGTGTAGATACGATTTTTGGTGTTTCTTATCTGGTGCTGGCACCAGAGCACGAATGGGTTGCAGAATTGACTACACCTGAGCAAAAACAGGATATCGCAAACTACATCTCCCAAACCAAAAAGAAATCAGAATTAGACCGTATGGCCGATACCAAAACGGTATCAGGCGCTTTTACAGGGACCTATGTAATTAATCCGGTAAGTGGCGAACGTGTTCAATTGTGGATTGCCGATTATGTGTTGGCAGGTTATGGAACAGGTGCAGTAATGGGGGTGCCAAGTGGCGATCAGCGCGACTGGTTATTCGCTACACACTTCAACTTGCCGATCATCCAGATTTTAGACGGTCAAAAAGATATTGATATTCAGGCAGATCCAACGAAAGAAGGAAAATACATTAACTCCGGTTTCATTAATGGAATGGGGTATAAGGAAGCGGTTTCATTCCTAAATAATTGGTTAGAAGTAGAAAAAGTAGGAAAGGCAAAAGTAAACTTCCGTCAGCGCGACGCGATTTTTGGTCGCCAGCGTTATTGGGGTGAACCGATTCCGGTTTACTTTAAAGACGGGTTGCCGTATTTGGTAAAAGAAGAGGAATTACCATTGTTGCTCCCTGAAATTGATAAATATTTGCCAACTGAGACAGGCGAACCGCCTTTGGCCAGGGCCGAAAACTGGGTGCCAAAAGATGGTGGACATTACGAATTAAGCACCATGCCGGGTTGGGCGGGAAGCAGCTGGTACTGGTACCGTTATATGGATGCCAATAACAACAGCGATTTTGCTTCAAAAGAAGCTGTTGAATACTGGAAAGATGTGGATTTGTATATCGGTGGTTCTGAGCACGCTACAGGTCACTTATTGTACAGTCGTTTCTGGAATAAATTTTTGAAAGATTTGGGTTATACCAAAGAAGAGGAGCCGTTCAAAAAGCTGATCAACCAGGGCATGATCCAGGGAAGAAGTAATTTTGTTTACCGCATTAATGATGAAAACGGAAAACCTACCCATACTTATGTTTCTGCTGGTTTAAGAAAAGAATATAAAACTTCGGCATTACATGTGGATGTAAACATTGTTGAAAACGACACTTTAGACATCGCCAAATTTAAAGCCTGGAGAGAAGAATATGCCAACGCAGAATTTATTTTGGAAGGTGGAAAATACATCTGTGGCGTTGAGGTAGAAAAAATGTCGAAATCGAAATTCAACGTGGTTAATCCCGATGATTTGATTGAACGTTATGGTGCCGATACTTTGCGGATGTACGAAATGTTCTTAGGCCCGTTAGAGCAAAGTAAACCCTGGAATACAAATGGTATCGAAGGTGTATTTAAGTTCTTGCGTAAATTCTGGCGTTTGTTCCACAACGAAGAATGGACTTTCCACGTAAATGATGCGGTACCTACGAAAGCGGAGTTAAAATCGCTGCACAAAATCATTAAAAAAGTACAGGATGATATCGAACGTTTCTCGTTCAATACTTCGGTATCAAGTTTTATGATTGCGGTAAATGAATTAACTGATCTGAAATGCAAAAACCGTCAGGTTTTGGAAGATATGGTGATTATTTTATCGCCATATGCACCACATATCTGCGAAGAACTTTGGGTATTATTGGGTAACGAAGCTGGAACTTTATCTTATACGGCTTTCCCGACATTTAAACCTGAATATTTGGTAGAGGATGAATTTGCATATCCGGTTTCAATCAACGGTAAAATGAAAATGAACCTGAACTTGAGTTTAACCTTAACTCAGCCGGAAGTAGAAAGTATTTTATTTGCTGATGAGCAATTCCAGAAGTTCCTGGATGGAAAACCAACCAAAAAGATCATTTTCGTTAAAGGAAAGATTATTAATGTGGTGGTGTAAAGAGGTAGAAGGCGGAAGGTATTGAGGTAGCGGGTTTCCTCGCATTTACCTTAAGTTTTAAAAATAGAAAAACCCGGATTACGTTTCGTAACCCGGGTTTTTTGTTAATGCTTAGGTTTTCGGGCCTTAAACCCTCCACCTTCCAGCTTTCTGTCGCAAAAATCTATCTTTCGCCTCTTTTTCTGTTTCCGCCAAATCTTCTGTTGTTGCTGGCGTTGCGTGGTTTACCGCTCATGTTGCCATCGGCACTCCTTTTGGCACCGCCACCGCCTTTTGATTGGGCTTGTGGTTTGCGTTTAACCTGGTTTTTGGCCAACATACTTTCCCAGCTTAATGGATATGGATGATTATCAACCACTGGAAGTGTAATTTTAATCAGTTTCTGGATATCCAGTAAATACTCATTTTCTTCTGCATCACAGAAAGAAATCGCAATACCATTAGCACCGGCACGACCCGTACGGCCAATTCTGTGTACATACGATTCGGGGATATTCGGAAGTTCGAAATTGAAAACATGCGATAACTGATCGATATCGATACCACGGGCAGCAATATCGGTAGCCACCAAAACGCGGATTTTTCGGTCTTTAAAGTCCGTTAATGCGCGCTGTCTGGCATTTTGTGATTTATTTCCATGGATGGCGGCAGCTTTAATACCTGCATGCGCTAAATCCTTGACAATACGGTCGGCACCATGTTTGGTACGGGTAAAAACCAAAGCGGTTTGAATATCTTTGTCTTCTAAAAGATGGATCAGTAATTTCTTTTTATCAGGTTTGTCAACAAAATAAACTGATTGAACAATCGTTTCGGCTGTTGAAGAAATAGGGGTAACCTCTACTTTCGTTGGGTTAGACAAAATCGTATTGGCCAATTTCTGGATTTCATCTGGCATGGTTGCCGAGAAAAATAGTGTCTGGCGTTTTGTTGGCAATTTAGCCACCACTCTTTTCACATCGTGGATAAAACCCATGTCCAGCATACGGTCGGCCTCATCTAACACAAATAATTCGATAGTGTTTAAATTGATGAAGCCCTGGTTCATTAAATCCAGTAAACGGCCGGGTGTTGCTACTAAAATATCAACGCCTTTTTTTAAAGCTTCTACTTGTGCGTGTTGGTTTACTCCACCAAAAATGACCAGGTGGCGTAAGTTTAAATTACGGCCATAAGCTTTAAAGCTTTCTTCAATCTGAATGGCAAGCTCACGTGTTGGCGTTAAAATTAACGCCTTTATGTTTTTTGTAGCTTTGGTATTGACGTGTTTCTCGTGCAATAACTGCAACATCGGGATGGCAAAGGCAGCTGTTTTCCCAGTTCCTGTTTGTGCGCAACCTAATAAATCTGTGCCTTTTAGTATCGTTGGAATGGATTGCTCCTGTATTGGTGTTGGTTGTGTATAACCTTCGGTCTCAAGGGCCTTTAAAATGGGCTCAATGAGGTTTAATTCTTTGAATAACATGTATGTTTCTGTGTAATATTTATCGAAGAAGCTAGAACAATCATTTGTTGAAGGACTAACTTGCGGAGAGAATATGCCATTCAGAATGGCAAGCCCTTATTCCTGCTTCGGTGGCAAAGATACAAATTAAAAATGGGAAATATAAAATATACATCATATGGTATTAATGCTTTTGATGTTGGACATCAGACGCTCACAATACCCTTCAAATCTTAAATCATAGGTCCAATAAATTAAATGTATATGTAATTATTATTTTTTGTATATTTATTTTATGTTAAAAGTATTTAACGCGCTTATGTGTATGTATACTTTTTTAATTCTATTATGTAAATCATAAATAGCTAACCAACTATCTAACCAATTATGAAACCTATGAGAAAAAAACTACACCCTTTTACAAGAAGTTCATTCTTATTTATTTACCCCTGAGTTAAGCAGGTGTAAATCGATCGACCATTATTAAACTTAAAAAGTTGCTGTAAATTATATTGCTGATGCCACGCATTTGGCCTTTTTTTAGCAACTCGATTACAAATCACTAACTATCATTATTAACTTATGAAACAAAAACTATCTTTCTTCAGGAGGAGCTATGTTCTCTTGTGCCTCAGTATGCTGTTTGCAATCAAGGCAAGTGCGCAGTCTAAAGTGACCGGTAAAGTTACTGCGAGTGATGATAAACTCCCCATAGTTGGCGCCACCATAAAAATCAAAAATGGAGCTGGCGGAACCACTACAGATGCCAGCGGATTATTTTCAATTGCGGCAAAGCCTGCCGATGTATTGGTTATTTCTTTTATTGGATACGGATCAAAAGAAGTTACAGTGGGTAATCAGAGCAATATTTCCATCGTGTTGCTCGCCGAAAACAATAAACTTTCAGAAGTGGTAGTAACAGGCTACTCCAGTCAGCGTAAAAAAGATCTGACCGGAGCGGTAGCTGTAGTAAGTATGGGGCTATTAAAAAGTCAGCCTGCTGCAAGTGCAGTAGAAGCTTTACAGGGTAAGGCTACAGGGGTGCAAATTATAAACGACGGAGCGCCAGGTTCTACACCACAGATCCGGATCCGTGGCACAAGTACCATTAATAATAATGAGCCGTTATATGTGATTGATGGGGTGCCTTTTGAAGGCAAACTTTCGTGGCTTAACCAAAATGATATCGAAAGTATGCAGGTGTTAAAGGATGCATCTTCAGCCTCCATTTATGGGTCGCGGGCAAATAATGGGGTAGTGATTGTCACCACCAAAAAAGGCGTAACTGGCGCACCAAAAATCACCCTCGATTCGTATTATGGTACACAGGCACCACGTAAGAGTAGTTTTCCCGAAATGATGAATCCACAACAATATGCGCAATATGTGTTTGATGGTTATAAAAATGCAGGAAAAACGGTAGCTGCAGGCAAAAATTACGGCTCGGGCCCAACTCCCATATTGCCTGATTATCTGGTTGCCGGTTCAAAATTAGGTCAGGATGTTACTGCTGCAGATGCTGATCCTTCCAAATATAACTATAGCAGGGATCCCAACCTTTTTTATCAGATTACCAAAGCAAATAAAGCAGGTACAAACTGGTTTGATGAGATTACTGATTCGGCGCCGATCCAGAATTATCAGATCAGTGCTACGGGCGGTGGCGAAAATGCAACTTATGCGTTTACAGGTGGATACCTGAACCAAAAAGGAACTATCCAGTATACCGGTTTTAAAAGATATAATTTTAGGTCAAATACCACCATTTCTGCTTTTAACAAACATGTACGTTTCGGCGAAAATGCACAATACAGCTACTCGGAAGGTTATGGTTTTGGTGTTAACCCGAATACCCCTGGAAGTTATCAGGATCAGGGAAGTGCTTTAGGCTGGGCTTACCGTATCCCAACCATTATTCCCGTTTACGATATAGCCGGTAATTTTGCGGGTAGCCGTGGAAGCCAGTTGGGCAATGCCGAAAACCCACTTGCTTTCCTTTACCGGGCCAAGGATAATAAAAACAAAAGCAATTTCTTTTTCGGAAATGTTTTTGGGGAGGGCGATATCCTTCCGGGCCTCGTATTAAGAACCAATTTTGGTTTACGGTACGAAAACTTTAACGGTTTATCAATGCGTTATCCAAATTTAGAATTTTCTGAGGGTAACAACTCCAACAACCTGAACGAATACCAGGGTTATAATACCGAATGGACCTGGACCAATACTTTAAACTATAGCAAGGTTTTTAACGAGCTGCACAGGGTGAATGTACTTGTTGGTACAGAAGCCATCAGATCAAGATCGCGGCAGTTAAATGCAGGGCGGAATGATTTCTTCATTTTGGGGAATCAGGATTATTATTATCTAAGCACAGGTTCTTCTAATATCAGCAATACCAGCTTTGGATCTATCGGCTCATTATTCTCTTTATTTGGAAAAGTAGATTATTCTTATCACGACCGGTATCTGGCGAGTATTACGATCAGACGTGATGGTTCTTCAAACTTTGGCCCTAATAATAAATACGGTAATTACCCGGCAGCAAGTGCCGCATGGCGATTATCGGAAGAAGAATTTATGAAAAGTATTAAATGGCTGAGCGATTTAAAACTCCGTGTAGGCTATGGTCAAACCGGAAATCAGCGGATCCCGCCATATCAATATATCAACCGCTTTCAAAGCTCAATTATCAATTCTGCCTATGCCGTTGGTGGTGCAAATGGATTAACCACTGGCGTTTGGCAAAATGCCTATCAAAATACGGATGTGAAATGGGAATCGTTAAAGGCACTTAACATCGGGCTTGATTTTAGTCTGTTAGGTGGTGCCATTGATGGATCGGTTGACTGGTATAACAAAAAAACATCGGATATGCTTTATAATCTTCCTTTGCCATCAAGCGTGGTCGGTTTAGGTAGTTCACCATTTGTGAATATTGGTGATATGAGCAATAAGGGGATCGAATTTAATGTAGCCTATCACTATGGCTTAAAAGACGACAGTCCGCTTAAATTTGATATTGGGCTGAATTTCTCTAAAAACAAGAATGAAATTGTGCGCCTGGCACCTGGTATTTTTAACCAGATTTATGGTAATTACAGGAGCTTACAAACCAGTGTATTGCAGGAAGGTGCCCCATTTGGTTCATTCTTCGGTTATAAAACCGCGGGAATTTATCAAAGTACAGCAGATATTCAGAGCAATCCATCGTATGCAGGTGCCAGGTTTGGTGGTCTGCGTTATCAGGACATTAACGGCGATGGCATAATCGATCCAAAAGACCGGACCATAATCGGAGACCCCAATCCAGATTTTACTGTTGGGATAAATTTAAATGCATCTTATAAGAATTTTGATATTTCTGCATTTATTTATGGGGTTCAGGGGAATGATATTTTTCAGGCCACACGTTACTTCACTGATTTCCCTTCTTTCGATGGCGCTAAAAGCACACGCTTACTTAATGCATGGAGCCCTTCAAACCCGACCAGTTTAACACCTTCGGCTTATGCTGGTGCTTCGGATCTGGAGTTTGCGTCATCAAGTTATTATATTCAGGATGGAAGTTTTTTAAGATTGAAGAATATACAGCTTGGCTACTCGATCCCAACTACTAAAGTGTTTGGTTCCGATTCGCCTATAAACAAATTGAGGGTATATGTGAGTGCAACCAATTTATTTACAATAACAAAGTACACGGGCATGGATCCGGAGGTGAGCCAGATTACAGATACGTTCTCCGCTCCAGGGGTAGATCAGGGTGTTTATCCTTCTCCACGTCAGTTTTTAATTGGTATTAATGTTGGATTTTAATAAATAGAAACAAAGATGAAACAAATAAAATATATCCTGCTTTCCTTCCTGATCTGTGCGACGTTTTCCTGCAAGAAGGAATTTTTGAATCTTCAGCCTCAGGGCGAGCTTACGGAATCGCAGTTAACCACACAAGATGGGGTGGAAGGACTACTGGTAGGTGCTTATGGCCTGTTAAATGGCAATGTTAATGGCACTTATGGTAACTATGGCGCTGCACCAAGTCAATGGCTGTTTGGGGAGGTAGCTTCAGATAACGCACATAAGGGCAGTAGTGTTGGTGATCAGCCCCCGATGAACGCCATCGAACAACATTCGCCAACCAGCACCAATGATAACTTGTCTAATCTGTGGGACAGGTGTTTTGAGGGCATACAACGCTGTAACAATACGCTTAAAATACTGGCCAATTTGCAGTCAGGCAACGGTTCGGCTAAATTTAGCGATGCCCGCGCCAAAGAGATACAGGGCGAGGCGCGTTTGTTGCGTGCGCATTATTACTTCTTTCTGGTGAGGGTATTTAAAGCGGTTCCTTATGTTACCGAAGCCTCAAGTGGTACATTCGTGCCAAACGATAAAGATATTTATCCGAATATCGTAGATGATCTTCAGTTTGCTGTAGCCAACCTAAGTACAACCAAGCCTAAAAATCAAAAGGGAAGGGTTGATAAATATGCTGCTCAAGCTTACTTAGGAAAAGTATTTCTGTATCAGAAAAAATATCCTGAAGCTTATGATCTGCTTAACGCGGTAATTTTGGCCAAAGCTGATCTGACTACCATGCCTTATGCCGATAATTTTGATATTACCAAAGAAGATGGGCCTGAAACCATTATGTCTGTTCAACATTCGGTTGGAACCGACGGTACTGGTGGAGATAATGGAAATGTTGGCGATATCCTGAATTTCCCTTATGGTAACACACCGATCAACTGTTGCGGTTTCTTCCAGCCTTCTATCGATCTGGCCAATTCTTTCAAAGTTGATATAGCTGGTTTGCCATTATTAGATGGAAGTTATCGTACAAATCCTTATCAATCAGATTTTGGTTTAACCGGAGCAGCAAAAGACAATTATGTAGTGGATAAAACCTTGCCTTTTGATCCACGTATAGAATCAACCATAGGCAGACGTGGTGTTCCTTATCGTGATTGGGGAATAATGGCCGGCGATACCTGGATCCGTGATGCTTCAAATGGTGGCCCTTTTGTTCCTGTAAAAAATACAATAGAAGCTGCACAGATTTCAAGCGGGACAGCACCGGGTACAACAAATGTAACCGGTTTAAATGTAAACCTGATCCGCTTGGCTGATGTTTACCTGATGGCTGCAGAGTGTGCAGTAGAAAAAGGCGATCTGCCGAGAGCTTTAACACTCGTAAATGCGGTACGGTTGCGGGCAGCAAAAATTACACCGCAACAGATAAATGGTGCACCTACTGCCGCCTATAAAGTAAGCACATATACTTCATTCCCTAACGATACCTATGCCAGAAACGCAGTGCGTTTCGAACGCAGGTTGGAATTGGCCATGGAAGGACACCGGTTTTTTGATCTTGTGCGCTGGGGCATAGCCAAGCAGACCTTAGAAAGCTATTTTTCTTTCGAAGGTGGGTATTTCGACTATTTAAAAGGACTTACCATTGAAAGCAGGGATGAATATTTTCCTTTACCTCAGGATCAGATTGATAGAAGTAAGGGGACACTTAAACAAAGTCCCGGATATTAGGAATCAGTTATAAAAGAAATGCATGAGTGGAACAATTAAAGTAAAATTGGCCACTCATGTTTTTGCTTAATTAGATAACCTCTTATTTAAACACTCACGATGATATTGCCTTTAATTTAAGCTAAAATCAAAACTCATTTTGTTTGGCTGCTGCTGCATTTCTAAATTTAGTTTATTCACCATATTATTAAATTCTGTGTTATTGATTACTTCATTATTGGCTAACCATACCAGGTTTCGGTAGTTTTCTTCACTGGTGAAGCCAAAATTTATCTGGCCGTATTTTTGGAACAAAAAGGTATTTCTCGTTGCTTTTAGCGTGTCAATAAAAGTATTCACTTCTGCTTTTGATGGTTTGTTCTGTAAAAATTCAATAGCATCTATATTGCCATGTTTCACCAGATAAAAATTTCTTTTATAGGTGATTAAAAACAAGATCAAGAGGATCACCGATAAGCCAAAATAGAAGTAGTAAACCGAACTTTCAACACCATCCCCATCATTTCTTAACAAATACAATAGGATAGACACCATACATAGTATAGTGGACGAGAATAGAAGGCCATAAATACCCCTATTGTTTTTATAAGTTCTGACACCTACGTTTTCATAGGTGATCAGATATTCACTTGAACTCAGTAAACTCCTCTGTTTTACTTCAAGTCCGTTTTCTTTGATTAAAAATGATTTGTACCTAAACCTGAAGTCTTTTTGTACAAGTGATTCGTTCATATTTATTAGATTGTGTCAACTCCTAACTCAAAACTCCGAGTGCCCAACTATTTTTCCTCCTTAAACCTGCTGAAAAACAACAGCGCAATTAAACAAAGTCCAAAACCTACAATTCCATTCAGGCGTAATCCAAAATCGTTGCCTGGGTCCTTCCCGTAGATGGTAAGCATCGCGAAAATAGCGATACCTAAGGTTTGTCCGAGTTTTACAAAAAGGTATTTCACAGCGAAAAACATGCCCTCGTGGTTTTCTCCTGTTTCTAAGGTGTCTTTTTGGGCAATATCGGCTAAGATGGCCGTAGGTAAAATACCTAGTGCCGCCAAAGGAAAGGAAGCGGATAATACCAGGATGTAAATCTGTGTGTGCGGGCCGAAAGGTAATTTGCCTAAAAAGAAGATCGTGACGAAAATTAAGCATAGCACAGCGAAAGCGAGCAATACAAAGGGTTTTTTACCAATTTTAGCGGAGCCAAAGTTAACTAACGGGTAAAAAAGCAAGGAAGCCATCACCATGGCGCCCATAAATTTCCCCCCTTCTGATTCTGGCAAACCCAGTAAAACGGTACAGAAAAACAATAAACCGCTTGATATAATGCTTAATGCGGTATAAAAAGCAAAGTCGGAAATCAAATAGTATTTAAAATTGCTGTTTTTAAAGGTGCTCCTAATCGCCGGCCATAACGGCACATGGGTAGGTTTTGCAACAGAGAACTCTTTTTCGTTGATGAAAAAAACAGGCAACAACATCACCAGTCCTGATAAAATACATAAGCCCCATATGGCTATCTGAATGGCCTCGCTGCGGTTGGCCACATGAAAATGATCTTCAACCAGGTCGGCGAAATTGTTGGTGCAGGCCGATAAAATAATTCCGACTACAAAACCAACCTGCTGATAACTGGAGAGCTTAACTTTTTGCCTTGGTGTGTTGGTTACTTCGGCCAGTAAGGCATTATAAGGAATAATATAGGTGGTAACCGACACAAAGAACAAACAGAGTGTGACAGTGAGCCACCAGGCATTGTGCAGGCTTTCTGTTTTTTGGATGGGGTAAAAAACCAAGGCGCAGAAAATCATGGCCGGAATAATGGCCAATTTCATAAAAGGCATCCGGCGACCGTTTTTATTGGTACTGGCATCACTTCTGGAGGCAATAAAGGGATCGTAAATGGCATCAACCAATCTGCCCGAAGCCGCAATGATTGACAGGATATTAAATGCACCCAACAAAACCAGCTGCGGTACCAATGGCGGTAAACCTGCATTGCTCGGTGGCAAATAGAAATAGGGAAGCATGACGATGATAATATTCGTCATCGTGCTCCAACCGATCATACCTGCAGCATAAGCAATTTCTTGTTTTAAGGAGAGTGTTTTGTTCATTAATTTTTTTTAAAAGTGTTTTCTATACCTGGCAGGTTTCGAAAACCTGCGAAGTTTGAACTGTGAATAACTATTTCTTAAACCATCCGCTTATAAAATAAATAGCCAGAAAGCCTGCAAAAATATATAGTCCGTTCAATGCCGCATTCGGATCATCAGCATAAATACTGAAGGCAACAAAAGTATAAGCAGCAATAAAAATAATAGGCAATATAGGATATAAAGGAACAGTGTAGATGGTTTTTTTATCAAGATGTGCCGTTCTTTTTCTGAGGATGAAAATTGTAGCCGCAGAACTGGCCATACTGATACTTTCTAAGAAAATAGTGTAGTTTAAAATCTTGTCGAAGGTTTTTGCGTAAAAAATAATAACAACCGAAATTAAGGTGAAAACCGTTAAACTAATGGCGATTACCTCTGTTTTTTTATTCATCCTGCTGAATATTTTTGGCAGTGCCCCTTCTTCGCCCATGGCAAACATGGCTCTTGGATTACTGAGCAGGTTTACATTCACATAACCCATTACCGAGAAAAAGATGATGACCGAAAGTGCATTAAAACCTGCAGGGCCAAATATTTTTGAAGCCAGTATCGCAGCGATGCTTTCGGCAGATTTTAGCTCTTCGAAACCAATTACTTTTACATACACGTAATTAATGGCTAGATAAAGGATCACAATAATGGTTAAACCGATGATAATGGAACGTGGAATTACTTTTTTTGCTTCTTTTACTTCACCGCCAAAGTTGATGGTTTGGGCATAACCCGCGTAAGAGAAAGAAACCGCAATTAAACATAGGCCAAGTGCTTTTCCATAATCAGACCAAGTGGGCAAAGCTCCTGTTGCCGTTTTAAAAATCGGGGTAACTGTTTGTGTTTGTCCACCGAAAAATAGGGCACAGATTAAGGTTAAAATCATTCCGATTTTAATCACAGTCAGTACATTTTGTGTTTTCGAACTCGCTTTTAAGCCTAAAAGATTAATGAAATAAAACACTAAAATGGTGGTGATGGCTATGGCCACCCGATAGGTTTCAGTTTGTTTATCTACAGGTAAAATAATTTTACTCAGGTATTCTGCACCAATAATGGAGATGGCTGCAACAGAGGCTGCGCTTGAGATAATGACGATGCAATTAATGGCAAAGGCTATGGAAGGGTGATAAGCTGATGAGAATATCTTATAATAACCACCTGTTACCGGAAAACGTGAACCGATTTCGGCATAAGTTAATGCACCACAAAAAGCGACAAAACCACCAATAAACCAAGCCAGGTAAAAAAGTTCTGGAATTTGTGCTTTGGCCGCCACATTTACGGGAGTACGGAAGACGCCCATCCCGATAACCAAACTCACCACAATCATGGATAAATCGAATAGCGAAAGCTGTTTCTTTTGTTGCATTAAATAGAATTTTGAATATTGGGTTGAAGATAGGGAAAATATGGAAGAGGTGAGATGGAAAATGTGTGTTGGAAAAAGGATGATGAACTAATGATAAGTCTACTCATACGCAACCATCATCCATTTTACATATTCCATTATCATGTTTGTATGTTGAAATTTTCTTTTGCGAGCATCAGGGAATAAAACTATTATTGTATCATAATTCTGAAGAGCTTATTTGAAAATATTTTTATTTCAATCATCAGGTTTATTTCTACAAATTCTTCATTGCTTTGCAAACCAAAAGATGCAGGGTTTTTCATTGAAGAACAGATAAATACAATATGGCAGAAGTAATTTATAACGACGACAGTATTCGTTCATTAGATTGGAAAGAGCACATCAGGCTTCGTCCGGGAATGTACATTGGTAAACTTGGCGATGGTTCTGCACAGGATGACGGTATTTACGTTTTGTTAAAGGAAATTGTAGATAATTCGATTGATGAGTTTGTAATGGGTACTGGAAAAACAATCGAAATTACGCTATCTGAGCAAAAAGTGAATATTCGCGATTACGGTCGGGGTATTCCATTAGGTAAGGTAATCGACTGTGTGAGTAAGATCAATACCGGTGGTAAATACGATAGCAATGCCTTTCAAAAGTCTGTTGGTTTAAACGGGGTAGGGACCAAGGCCGTTAATGCACTTTCGACCAGTTTTACCGTACAGTCTTACCGTGATGGAAAAACGAAAAAAGTAGAATTTTCGAAAGGAGAAATCGTTACGGAACAGCCCATTATCGATACCACCCAACGCAATGGTACGGCAATTACTTTTTATCCGGACGAAACCATTTTCAGAAACTATCACTACATTCCTGATTTTGTAGAAAGCATGGTTTGGAATTATGTTTTCCTAAACACAGGTTTAACTGTAAATTTCAATAACCAAAAATACTTTTCGGAAAGAGGTCTTTACGATCTGCTTTCTAAGTTTAATAAGCCAGAAGAAATCCGTTATCCCATTATCCACATGATAGGACCGGATATCGAAATTGCGATGACCCACGGGCAGCAATATGGCGAAGATTACCACTCGTTTGTTAACGGGCAGCATACTACACAAGGTGGGACACACCAGGCCGCTTTTAGGGCAGCAGTGGTAAAAACGGTTAGAGAGTTTTACAAAAAAGAATTTGATGCAGCCGATGTGCGTTCATCTATTATCGCGGCAATCTCTGTGCGTGTGCAGGAACCGGTTTTCGAATCTCAAACCAAAACAAAGCTGGGTTCGCAAAATATGGGACCCGAAGGACCATCGGTAGCTACTTTTATTAATGATTTTGTTAAAAAGGAATTGGATGATTACCTGCATAAGAATAAAGAGGTTGCTGATGCGCTAGAGAAAAGGATTCTTCAATCGGAACGTGAGCGTAAAGATATTGCCGGAATTAAAAAACTGGCGAATGATAGAGCTAAAAAGGCATCTTTACACAATAAAAAACTGCGTGATTGTAAAGTGCATTTTAATACAACGCACGAGAAGCGCTACGAAACCACCTTATTTATTACCGAAGGTGATTCTGCATCGGGTTCGATCACCAAATCGCGGGATGTAGATTGCCAGGCTGTATTTAGTTTAAAGGGTAAACCCTTAAACTGTTACGAGCTCACCAAAAAAGTGGTTTACGAAAACGAAGAATTTAATCTTTTACAGCATGCTTTAAATATCGAAGATGGTTTAGAGGGGCTGCATTATAACAATATCGTAATCGCAACCGACGCAGATGTGGATGGTATGCACATCCGTTTGCTGATGATGACCTTCTTCCTTCAGTTTTTTCCTGATCTGGTAAAAGCAGGCCATGTGTATATTTTGCAAACACCGCTTTTCAGGGTGCGGAATAAAAAGGAAACGATTTATTGTTATAGTGATGAAGAACGAAAAAATGCGATCGAAAAACTGGGCAATAAACCAGAAATTACCCGATTTAAAGGGCTGGGGGAAATTTCTCCTGACGAATTTGGCTTGTTTATCGGAAAAGATATCAGGTTAGACCCGGTGATTTTGAAAGATCAAACGATTAAGAGTTTGCTTGAATACTACATGGGTAAAAATACTCCAGATAGGCAACAGCACATTATCCGCAATCTCAGGGTAGAGAAGGATGAGGTGACTGAAGAACTTAAAGTGATTACTGACGAAGTGGCTTAAAAAAGCCTCAGGGTTATCGTTAAACCAAGGAAGTCAAGCTTTTAAGTTTGACTTCCTTGGTTTAACCGAGAGCGGTTTTTCCTGCAAGGAAGATGCTGAAATAAATTCAGTATGACGACCGGGTCATCAATATTTATAGAATTATTCCTTTTTCACCTCAACCGTATCTTCCGGGTGCTGTGGTGGCAGTACATCTACCTTTTTCTCTACAATAGTAATTTTGGTAAACACGGCATACTTGCTAGGGGAGATGCCATTATCATATTTTTCGGCGTAAGCCTGAGTAAATTCTGCACCAAAGTAGAGTATAATCGAGGTATAATAAATCCACAATAAAATCACGATGATCGAACTGGCTGCGCCAAAGGCAGAGCCTGGATTTCCCTTTTCGATATAAATCCCGATCAGGTATTTACCCAAACTGAACAGCACGGCGGTAAACAAAGCACCGATAATGGCTGATTTCCAGCGGATGATCACATCTGGTAATACCTTAAATATAATCGTAAAAACAGCCGTAACAGCGGCCAGGGTAATTACGTTATTCAAAATATAAATCAATAATTCCATGGTATCATTTGCTACCGGAATCACTTTATCTATATCACTTTTAGACACCAGTGAAACCAGTTTATCGCCTAAACCCACCACGATACTGTTGATCACCAACGAAACGAGTAATAAAAAGCCCATGGATACGATCAGTGAAAACGAAAGCAACCTGTTGGTGAGCATCTTTAGCCAGCCTTTTTTTGGGATGGCTTTTACTTTCCAGATGATATTGATGCTATCCTGTATTTCGATAAATATAGCCGTAGCGCCAACAATCAGTGTACCTATTCCAATAATTAAACCTATGGTAGATTGCCCGGTTTTATTGGCATGTTCTACAAAACCTTGAATTTGTATAGCCGCATCCTTGCCGACCATTTCGGTAACCTGCCCATAAAACTGACCTCTTGTTTCGTCATTTCTTTTGTCGCCAAAAAATAGGGTAGCGGCGGATAAGATGATAATAATGAGCGGCGTAAGCGAAAAAATGGTATAATAAGCTAATGATGCACTCAACTTAGTGATCCTATCCTCGATAAAACCTTTGCCAGCCGCAATAAACAGATGGTAAAGCGCAATAAAGAAATCTTTGATCTTATGGATTACTTTCATCGAAAAATTAAAACGGATAGCCTATCCCAATGTTAAAAATTAAATTCTGTTTACGCCAGTCTTTGTTGCCAAAGGCGATATCATCAAATACCCACCGCTGTCCTTCTGGTAAGTAAGGCTTACGCACTGGGAAAGCCACATCCAAACGCACTACAAAAATCGTGGCATCAACGCGTAAACCCGCACCAGTACCAACAGCCAGTTCGTTTAGCGCGTTCTTTAATTTAAAGCCAGAACCAAGTCTTGCGGTCTCTGGTTTACCAGGTTCTCCAAGATCTTCTTTTCTTAGCCAGATATTTCCGGCATCTACAAACAATGCACCATATAAGATACTTACGATTTTAAAACGGAGCTCAGAGTTCAACATTAATTTAATATCGCCCCCCTGGTCGGCAAAGATGGCATCATCTCTAACTTTATAAGTACCCGGGCCTAAAGTTCTGGCCGGAAAAGCCCTGATATCGTTACTGCCGCCTGCAAAAAACTGCCTCACAAATGGTAATGATGTACTTTGGCCATAGGCATAACCGTAACCAAGGTTTAACCTATTGGCCCAGATTAAGTTTTTATTGATTTTATAATAATCCCTTAAGTCGGCTTCTACCCTTATATACTGAGATAAAGGCACATTGAATAGCGTACGTTTTCCTTCATCATTTTTGGGTACAAAAGCACCCCACACATTGCCGCCAGTTTCTAAACCGCCATAGAAATAAGTGTTATTTCGGCGGCTATCCTCCATCTGGTTGGTATAGGTAAAGTTATAGTTGCTGCCGATAATTAATTGGTTTTCTAAGGTAGTTCTTAATAATGGATTCACCCTATATAAACTATCCATAACATCGTCATTTGGAAAAGCTGTAGAAATATAGCTAACCGATATCGGATTGAAATTATGCTCCTTATAAATGTTCTCTTTAAAGTTATAACCAAACTCGCCTTTAAAAGCATTCAAAGTATATTCTGAGCCCCGGTTTAACATCTGATAAGAAAGCGAAGCAATGGTTTTTGGGATAAAAGCGGTGGTACTATTGGGTTTGTAAAAAGGAACAATAAACCTGGGGAAAGTCAGTTTACCTTCGGCAGTTAATGATAATGAGTTTTTACCTAAAGAAGTTCCTTTTGTTTGTGTCTCAAAGCCGCCGCTTACACTAATGTCCAGTTGTTCTGCATTTCTGAACAGGTTTCTGGTGGTTTGTGTCACCTTCACTTCCGAACCCACAAAATTGTTCGATTTACTCGTTCCGGTAACCGAAAAGGTAAGGGAGTTTTTCTTTAAAGGCGTTAAATAAATGTTCAGGTCGAGCTGGTTATTTTTGAAACTGTCAACAGGCAGGAATTCTACTCTTACATCCTGAAAAGCACCCACATTTACCATGCGGTTTAATGATTGGTTATGGTCTTTACGGTTATAAAGTTCGCCTTTTTGAAAGAACACCAACCGGTCAAAAAGTCTCGGTTTAAAGGTGTTTTTATCATCGTAGATATTGAAATCTTTATATTCTAAAGGTTTTAGCCTTCTTAAAGTGCTGTCTCTCCGTAATGAATATGCAGGATATATATTGATGTTTTTGATGGTATAAGGTTTTAAACCCGCATCTGGTGCGATATCCTTTACCTTTACCGAAACATTCACGAGATTTTTGCCAATGGTGCTGTCTACCTGCATAATCAGGTAATCGGGACTGAAATAGAAATAACCGCTTTCTTTCAGGTCGTTATCAATCCTGATCCGTTCATTTTTATAGGTATCGATATCATAATAATCGCCAACTTTTAATAAGGTTTTGTCCTTATTGGTATTAATGATTTTAGTTAATACACCAGAATCAGGCGGGAAAGTAACTTTATTGATTTTATAACGCTCTCCGGTAACAGCAGTATAAATGGCCTTACCTTTTTTGTCTTTAACTATGGTATCGCCAGTAACTTCTGCCTGCAGATAACCCTCGCTGATTAAATAGCTAGACAATACATCATTATTGTATTTCAATTTTACTTCACTCAACAACACAGGCGGTTCTCCTTGCCTGCGCAACCAGTTTCTGAGTCCTTTCGGCTTTTTAGGTTCGCCCGCAAGGTTATAAATGCCCAATTTAAACTTAATGCCCAGAAATGACTTATTAGGTCGTGGGCGGGTTTTATTTTCTAAATCGGATTTAACCTGTTTTTCATCATCAATTTTGCCAGAAGTATCGGGATTAATTTTTACTTCGGCACCGGTGTATAAAATTTGTCCCGGTTTTAAGGATTTGGTACTACTGCAGGCCGCCCAAACTAAACAGGCCAATAAAAATAAAAGAGGTCTAGTTAGTTTTCTCATCTTGTGCTTTCTGTTCAATGTTTCTTATTCTTCTAATTCTTTTCTTTTGGAATATCTCTTTAAATTTATTGTAATCTACCACAAGGGTAAAGCCCAAACCGGTTTCAATAATCTGGCCCTGTACAATCATGTCGTTCTGGTTTCGGCGGTAGGCCCTTAAGCGGTATCGGCCATCAGCTGATAATGCATATTCAACATTTACGTTTCCGGCAATATTGGTTGATTTTTCTCCCGGTGCCTGTGGGCCTTCCAGGGCAAAGGAACTTCCAACGGTAACGGTTAAACGATCGTTCAGCAGTTTTTTTGATAAACCCACCTCCAGATCTGTTTTTTGCTGCATCGAACCTGTTGAGTAATCTTCCGATGAATTTACGCCAAAATTAAGATCTACACCCTGTATCAGATCAGAGGTTAAATTGTTCAACTGCTCGGTTAACAATTTACTTACACTCGAACGTGCAAGGGTAGAAACACCGCCTCCGCCACCAGCTAAACTTTGGAATGGATTGTTGGCAATAAACCTGTTTAAGGCCAATAGCGCAAATACCTGTTTATTCAATTCGCTTTCGTCGCGGTTTACGTTGAGCAATTTGGTATAAACGATGCCACCCAGTGCGCCGCGTTCATTTTCTGGTAAATCTAATTTAAAGGAGATAATCGGTTTTAAAAGCTCACCTTTCATCATTAAATATACCTGAAACGGCAGTTTTGTTTTAGCTTGAATATTAGATGGATCGTTGATTAAATCAATAGGTGCCGCATTAACTTCGTAGAGGGCACTTAAATTAACATTTGCCGTAGTTGGCTCTCCCGTCCAGATAATAGTGCTACCTTTTACCAGTTTAAATTCTTTCTTACCCAACGGGCCAACTGACAAGTTATAAGAACCATCAATAATCTCGTAACGTCCGGTTAAGCTGATTTTACCACTTGGATCCATCGTTGCATTTAAATTTGCGTCGCCTTTTACATTTAAGGCGTCACCGTTTGATGGATCTACCACAACATTAAGCTCAGCTTCAGGATCGATAGTTACTGCCGCAACAAGGTTGATGCCTTTAACAGGAGATTTACTGATGCTATCAACCTTTAAAGCTTTCTGTCCGTTAAAGGGTGGCGCATCTGCATCGATAAACTGCACAATGCCATCCTGGTCAATAATAGAAGGATCACTTGATGGAAGTGCGAAGAAGAATTTTGTTCCTTTATTTACCTTGATGTTCATGTTTACATCAGGCTGGTTTAAATCTCCACGGACCTTAATATCGCTGGTTAAAAATACGGTTCCGTAAATCATATCATTATCGGCTGCAGTGGAGTTGATCGCCCTGAAATTATTCATTCTGACATCCAAGCCGAAACGGTAATTTTTAAAATCAGTGGTGTACACTTTTCCATTGATAGTGGCCTTTTGATTTAAGGAATCGATCAGAGTAAAATTGTTGAAGCTGATGCCTTCGTTTGTAAACGAAATCTTCTCATTCGGCATACGGAAAAATGAATTTACGTAAGCCACATTAAAGCCTGCATTATTGAAGGTTAAATCGCCCAGGATCTTAGGAGCGGTTAAGGCACCTTTAACGGTTAGTTCGCCGGTTAAGGTACCGGTACCACGTCTGAGCTGACCGGCAGATAAACTCTCGATGTTTTTCATTTCGATCTTGTCGATATTTACCCGAAGATCTAAGGCACTTTGTGGTGCGGTATAATAGAACCCGTTAACCCTTAATTCGTGTACGCCGGTTAAAGCCACATTTACCTCAAAGGCATTTTCAGTATTGTTATTTACGGCTAAACGTAAGGTACCCAACTGATCTTTTTGATAACGCAACTGATCGATGGTGAGGTTTGCTTCGAATTTTGGTGTTGATGCCAGATCTTTAACATTAGCGGTTCCGTTTAAGCGGCCGCCAACTAAAGTGGTATCGGTTTCTGCAAATTTAGTGAGGGTCTCCAATTGGAAATCTTTAAAAGCTACAGCCAATGGTGCATTGGGTTCGGTAGGATTGCTGTTGATGGAGAGCGACTGACCGCTATTGCTGATCTCGAATTGATTAACCAGTATACCCGAAGCGCCAAACTGGATGTAATTGTTTTGCGAAACCACCCATTTTTGATAATCGAGCAATAATTTTTGTGGATCTAAAGTGAATTTAAAATCTTTATTGATGGATTGAAAGGTGCCACCAATTACATATTTATTCTTCAGTTGTCTATCACGCAGGAAGATATTCACGCCCAAATTGTTGTTCGCCGCATCACCACTTACTTCTGTATTAAAGAGTGCGATTGATGGACTTTGTAAGCTTTTAACCGTCAAGCTGTAATCTAGCTTATTATTGTCGTTATTGATGTTCAACACGGTGGTATCGACTTTAAAATCGCCGTATACTACCTGAGGGAAATTACCTTTAATCTGTAGGCTGTCTTTTTGCGTATCGATCAATCCGTAAAACTGCGATTGTTTAAACACGGTCAACTGTGGTACAAATTCTTTTAAAAGCTTAGAATCATAAACCTGTACAAAGAACCTCAAACGTTGATCAGGAACTTTGGTTATAGTACCAAAGGCATAATATTTATTAATCTGGTTGATAATTGCGCCACCTAGCTTTGATAATTGGTATTTGCCATCCAATTTTGCCGATAAAATTTCTGATTTTAAAGTCAGTTCGTTTTCAGTAGCGGTTGATTTTGCACGGATGGAAATCGTGTCTACATTGATTCTCTGTTTGTCTTTTACCAATTGCAGTCCGGTAACATCAACCGAACCATTTAGATAATCGGCATCAGCGGTGGCCAGATCTACCTTAACAACACCTGCCGCGCTTAAAACAGTCGGACTAAAATTCAGTGCCTGTAAGTTTACCTGTTTTAAATTCAGATCAGCTTTTACTGCAGGATATTTTCCTGCCATATTTACTTTCGCATCTAAATTAAAGTTGGCATTGCTATCGGGCATGCTGCTTTTGATGCTGATGTTCTGGTTACTGTAATTTCCGGCAAGGCTTAAATTGCGGTAAGTATATTTGTTGTAGTAAGCACTAAGCACCTTTGCGTTAAATTTTGCATTGATTTTTTTAGGATCGAGACCAGTGCCCACTACGTTTGCCTTAACCGAAACGCGGCCAAGTTTTGGCTGCATTTTTAATAGCCTGCCTACATTAAAGTTGTTTAGGCTGATATCTGCTTTATAACTTTCCTTACCCTTTGGCCCTTTCATGCCTGCTACTAAAATTGCACCGCCCATATCGGTATTGATATTAAGGTTGGTGTTAAAATCGGTCATCGAGCCTTTAAAATTACCTTTTGCATCAATTACATTTGGCAATTCGATGGAGGGTGGCAAAGATTTTTTAGGTACAGCAACCAAAATATCGCTTTTGGTTACATGCAGTTTCTTTATGTTTAAATCAAGAAAGGTTTTTTTGATATCAGGCAATCCCTTTGCTTTTCCGCTGATATCGATCTGTGTGTTTTTTAATCCGGTAACCTGCAGTTTTGGGATATTCAGGTTATTCAGAAAACCATCCACATTGGCGGTGATTTTTATTTTTTCGTTGCGGTAATTGGCAGGTACTGCATCACTAAACAAACCAGCGTCCTTTAACCCAATCGTGGTGTTTTTAAGGGCTATATTGAGTTTTACACGTTCCGGATGTTTGGTTAAATCCTCCATCGAAGTGAAATTTAACTCTGTGGCATTTTCAATTGAGGTATTTGGCGTTTTGAGAATAAAATTGCTGAGTTTAATCTGTTTGTCGTTATACACAGCATCGCCACGTAATTCATCCAGCACAAAACCGCTTTTCTCTTTTAACGAACCATTTTTAACATTTACCTTGATGCCCGCTGCACTATAATTTACATCGCTTGCACCCAAATTAAGCTGGTCGATTTTAAGATGGTTGAAATCCATTCCCTTTTTTGCAGGTTTGGCGCCGAGGTTATCAAACTGTACATTGTTATCAGCAAGGCTAATATTCTTAATGATTAAACCCAAAGGAGATTTTTCGGGAACTACGGTATCCTTAACTTTCTTTAGATCGTTGCTGGGTGCAGGTTTAAAAGCAAAAAGGATATTAGATTTATTTAAATGGGCATCATCAACCGAATATTTACTGTTGGTTAAATCTACCTTCAGGTTTGCCAGGCCCAGATCATTTACATCAGCAATGGCTTTGGTGGTCGAGAGCTGATCGTCATAATTTACCTTCACATTGCTGAAAACAAAATTCTGTACTTCGATTAGTGGCAGTTTACCCTGTTCTTTCTGGCTACTATCTACACTGTTAGTAATGTGCTGAACAAGTTTGACAAGTGGTTTTTGCTGTAAATAACGCAGAGAAGTATTCACCAGGCTTAATTCTTTGATTACATAATGTTGATTAGCCAGATCGAAATCTTTTATTTTAGTTTTAAAAGCACCTAAATATAATTTCACGTCGTTACCTGCAACGTCATCACGGTAGTTGATGCCGATATCTTCAAAAGAAACTTTATCAACGGAGAATTTTAAGGTAGATGTGGTATCCGTTTTTACCTTTTCTTCAGGTTTTTTCTGATCGCTGGCAAACGCATCAACCAGGAATGAAAAATTAAATGTGGTATCGGGCGTGATGCGCTTTACATTGGCGCGTACATTTTTTAGTTCAATATCATTGATCTCCACAGTATTTTTTAACAGCTTAAATAAGCTGATATCCACTGCGAGTTTTTCGGCATATAATAAGGTATCGCCTTTGCGGTCTTCGATATAGAATTTGTTTAGAACCACATCTTTTGGCAAAGCAATTTTGATGCTTTCCAGACTCACTTCGGTCTTGGTTTTGTTTTTAAGGTAGTTTATAGCCTTACCTTTAACAAAATTCTGAACCGCTGGGATGTTTAGGGATAGGGCTACACCAACTACCAGGATGATGATGGAAGCAATTACCCACAATAAAATTTTAAGACTTTTGCGTACGTATTTATTCAAAGCTAAGGGTGTTTGGTGTTTGATAAATGCTAAAAGCATGCCATTAAAATTAAATTTAAGGCAGGATTTACTAAATAATACAAAAATTAACTTAAATTGTTCGCCCGCTATAAAAATTTAACATTGGCGGTTTTATAATTCGTTAAAAATGAATGTAATAAATCTAAATATATCTTTTGAACAATACGAAAGTATTATAGAATTAACATTGGCAGACCGAAGCCTTTGTGAACAGGCAGAACAGGCTCTAAATACTTCATATTCTCCTTATTCGAAGTTTAAGGTAGGTACAGCCATCCGCCTCGCCTCGGGCGAAACCGTGCTGGGGAGTAATCAGGAAAATCTGGCTTATCCTTCGGGACTTTGTGCGGAACGTGTTGCCCTTTTTACTATTGGTGCGGCTTATCCAAATGCGGTAATTGAAACCATGGCCATTACGGCAAAGACTGATAATTTTGAGATTTTAAAACCAATTACCTCTTGTGGAGGCTGTTTGCAGGTGATGGCAGAGTTTGAACGCAAGCAAAAAATGCCGATTGAGGTGATTTTTTATTGCTTAAACGGTGAAGTACTAAAGGTACCCAGTGTAAAGAGCTTATTGCCTTTTTCTTTTGTGGAGGATCGATTAGAGCGGTAATTTCAGTTGAGAGTTTTCAGTTGAGAGTTTGGAGTTCTGGGCGCAGCGCCTTACCCTGACAAAGTTTGTGGATTAAGTTCGTTGTTGCAAGTCCCTATCCTTTAGAAGAGGGAAGCGGGGATAGTTTTATTAACTCAATAATTGAGTAGAGCGCTTTTAGTTTTTAGTGGGGAGTTTTGGGTGTGAGATCGGTAGTTCTGAACTCGTAGTAAGCAGTTCTGAGCTCGCAGTTAATCGTTCTGAAGTTGCTATTTCAATCTGAGGAAACCCGATTGATCAACGGTAAACCCATCGGTGATAGCTCACTAATCGACAGTAATTCATATCCCATCTCAAAATTTTCTTGTATCCTTTATAGCCTCCGTCAACAATTGTATATTTGATTTTTTAACCATATGAAGCATCTCTATATCCTTACCATCTTTGTTTTAATTTCTTTTGGTGCTTACGCCCAAACAGTACTGAAAAGCAAGTCAACTTATAAAATCACTTATTTCCGTTCTTCGGATGGCAAACCCAAAGAAGACCGGAATGCCACAATTGTAATTGCATCAGCAAATCAGAATTTGGTCAGCAATGCGGCCATACTCGATAATCAGGCAAAATATCCTTATGAGCAAAGTATTGTTACCAAACCAGGTCTGATTTTATTTCAACTTGCAGATTTGGCAGCAAATAACCAGATTGCTACCGCGGATAGTGTTGCAATCGGGAAACAAATTTTCGAATTCAGCAAAGAAACCAAAGTGATTTTAGGTTATACCTGTAAAAAAGCCACAACGGTTGTGAATTCGAACCGCATCGATTTATGGTACAGCACCGAAGCGGGGATCAAAGCCGCACCAACCATTTTGGGACAAAACCTTGGTCTGGTTTTAGAGCAGGTGCGTAATGGCAATAGTTTTGTAACCGCTGCAAAGATTGAAGAAGTTAAAAAACCGAAACCAATCGATTTACAAAAAATAAGTACCAAACTAACCGATGGATTAACCTATAAAGATCTGCTTTGGAAAAGCAGGTTTACCACTTTGAATGTTTTCAATAACGAACAGATCAACTTTATAGATAAACCACAATCGAACGATTCTATTTTTCGTTTTGCTGGTGGAACGGTAATCGCCAGAAAGGTTAAGTTTCCTGAATTGAAGGCTAAGCCCAATGTTTTTGTTGATCTGACTGAACAATCGAATGGCGATGCCTACGATCGAACGGGTTCAGTATTCATTATCCCGACGGATAAGCAGATCAGTTTAATGGATGCGCTTAAAAATTCGGTTAAAGACCTGCCGGTTTACGACAATGGGAACGGCAAAAAATACCAGGGCGTGGTGGCTACCATCAATTATAATCCTGTAATCGAACTGATGCGGTTTTTTACCCCTTTTGGAGTGGGAAAATACAATACCCTAAAACTCAAAGATAAAAACTGGGCGGAGAAAGTGTATTACCGGCAGGATGTGTCGGAACTGTTTCCGTTGGTGAATGGGAAAGAGGTATGGGTAGCTGTTTTTATCGGTAATTATGATAAGGGTGGGCATAAGGTGTCTTTGAATATTACACTGCACAACGGTGGAAGAGAAAAGGAAGCTAAAGAAGTGATTTTGCCATTGTTCAACTCGACCAACGTAATGGAAATGGCCGGACAGGAATATGCCACCATGTTTAGCAGCGATAAAGGTTTGGAAGTTTCTTTTACTTTAGCGAAAGATTTAAGAGATGCCAAACTGCGCTACATCACCACCGGTCATGGTGGCTGGGGGAATGGTGATGAGTTTGTACCACGAAAAAATACCATCTGGCTGGATGATAAAGAAGCTTTTGCTTTTACACCGTGGCGGCAGGACTGCGGTTCGTACCGTTTATCAAATCCTGCATCGGGTAACTTTGAAACCGGACTTTCTTCCTCCGATTTAAGCCGCTCGAACTGGTGCCCGGGTACGGTAACCAATCCCGAATGGATCAGTTTGGGTGATTTGAAAGCGGGAGTGCATAGCATAAAAGTAACCATCCCGATGGGAAAGCCAGAGGGCAGCAGCTCGAGCGCATGGAATGTTTCGGGGGTGTTGTTAGGAATGGAATAAGCATTTGATTTGTCATCCTGTATATCGGGAAGAATCTTTTTCTTGCTTTTTTTACCAGATAAGACATATATGCAGATATAAGCTTTAATCGCCACATATACTACGCTATCCCCCCTTTTTATTTTCAAGGAGGGAGGCTGGTTCTGCGCAATTGCAACCCCCAATAGTACCACACACTATTTTTCTAAACCGGATTGCAGCGGAGATCCTTTTTTGCGGCCTGAGCCTTGGCTGCGGACAAAAAAGATCGTAGCGGAAAGCCGGAATGACCGTTTAACAAACCTGCGGAACCCTGCTTTCCAAACCCTTTAAAAACAAAATTTCCAACTTTAAATGTGAATAACCTCTCTTTATTCTATGCGATCATTTTTATTATATTTACGGCTGCCAATTTTTGTAAATAAATGAGTGAAGAATTAGATCAAAACGTAAACGAAGAGCACAAACATACCATAACCCCAATCAACGGTTTATACGAAAACTGGTTTCTCGATTATGCGTCTTATGTAATTCTCGATAGGGCCGTTCCGCACATCCATGATGGTTTAAAACCTGTTCAGCGACGCATTATGCACTCTTTAAAGGAGATGGATGACGGGCGTTTCAATAAGGCAGCCAACGTAATCGGCAACACAATGAAGTATCACCCACATGGTGATGCATCAATTGGCGATGCAATGGTACAGATCGGGCAAAAAGACCTGTTGATCGATATGCAGGGCAACTGGGGCGATCCGGTTACGGGCGATAGTGCTGCGGCACCGCGTTATATTGAGGCTCGTTTATCAAAATTTGCCAACGAGGTGGTGTTCAATCCGGATACTACGGAGTGGCAGCTGAGTTATGATGGCCGTAATAACGAGCCGATTACCCTGCCTGTTAAATTCCCCTTATTACTTGCGCAAGGCGCCGAAGGTATTGCGGTAGGTTTGGCCACTAAGGTAATGCCGCACAATTTTATCGAACTGCTTGATGCCTCAATTGAAGCATTACAGGGTGTCCGTCCAAATATATTGCCCGACTTTTTTACGGGTGGTATGGCCGATTTTTCAAACTACAATGAAGGACAGCGTGGTGGTAAAATCCGCGTTCGTGCAAAAATTACGGAGAAGGATAAAAAAACTTTGGTGATTACCGAAGTACCCTTTAGTACGACTACGGGTTCGGTAATTGATAGTATTTTATCGGCCAACGACAAGGGTAAAATCAAGATTAAAAAGATCGAGGATAACACTGCAGCCAATGTTGAAATTGTGGTGCACCTGGCGCCGGGTATTTCGCCCGATGTAACCATTGATGCGCTTTACGCTTTTACGGCCTGTGAGGTGTCTATCTCGCCAAATACCTGTATTATCCAGGGAGATAAGCCGCACTTTTTAAGTGTGAACGATATCCTGATCGAAAATACAAAACACACTAAAAGTTTACTTAAAAAAGAGCTCGAAATCCGCTTGCACGAGCTGCAGGAAAAGATTTTCTTTAGTTCTTTGTTAAAAATATTTATTCAGGAGGGGATGTACAAAAATCCTGAATACGAGAATTCGAGTAATTTCGAGACGGTAGTAGAGGTTTTACACATTTTGTTCGACCCTTTTAAACCCTCACTTTACCGCGAAATTTTGCCTGAGGATTTCAAAAAGCTGATCGATAAGCCCATGAGTAGCATCACCCGTTTTGATGTGAAAAAAGCCGATGAGCAGATGAAAAACCTGGAAGATGAAATTAAAGTGGTTAAAAATCACTTAAAACATCTTACCGACTATGCGATTGCCTGGTACCAGCGCCTGAAGGATAAATATGGAAAGGGCAGGGAACGTAAAACTGAAATCCGTTTATTCGATAGGGTAGAGGCTTCAAAAGTAGCGCTGGCTAACGTGAAGTTGTACATGAACAAGGAAGATGGCTTTATCGGAACGGGATTAAAAAAAGACGTACATGTTGCCGATTGTTCGGATATTGATGAGGTAATTGTTTTCCGCGAAGATGGTAAATGTATCATCACCAAAGTGGCCGATAAAACCTTTGTGGGTAAAAATATTATCCACGCACAGGTATTTAAGAAAAACGATGAGCGTACCATTTACAACATGGTTTATAAGGATGGTGCAAGTGGTACATCATACATTAAAAGATTTGCTGTAGTAGGGGTAACACGCGATAAGGAATATGATTTAACCAAGGGATCTAAAGGATCGAAGGTACTGTATTTTACAGCTAACCCGAACGGAGAAGCGGAGATTATAAATGTTGCGTTGAAACCGCATTCTAAGCTTCGTAAACTTCAGTTCGATCAGGATTTTGCAGAAGTGGCCATTAAAGGGCGTGGTTCGCAGGGAAATATCATTTCGAAATATCCGGTTAAAAAGATCATCTTGAAGAGTAAGGGCGTTTCTACCTTATCAGGACTTAAAATCTGGTATGATGATTTATTGAAACGTTTAAATGTGGATGGCCGCGGGAAATACCTGGGCGAATTTGACGGTGATGACCGCATTTTACAGGTACATAAAGATGGTTTCTATGAGTTGAGCTCTTTCGAACTGAGTAACCATTTTGATGATGGATTGATTTTGATCCAGAAGTTTGACCCGGAACGGATTTTTGCTGCTGTACATTTTGAAGGTAAGGCACAGAACTATTTTATTAAACGTTTTGCATTCGAATTGCAGGCTAACGGGAGGAAAACCATTTTCATCAGTGAAGAGCAGAAGTCGAAGTTACTGTATCTGACCTCAAATCCGGGCGCGAAGATTATTGTCGATGTTTTAAAAGGCAAGACCCAGATTCCGGAAACATTGGATCTAATCCTGTCAGAACTGATTGATGTTAAAGGACTGAAGGCAAACGGAAACCGCCTATCGCCTCACGATGTACAGAAAGTAGCATTGGAAGAACCGGAGATAGAAGAGGTAGAGGAAGCAGCTGTTGAAGAAATTGAAGATGGAGGGGAAACAGCAGATGTAGTGGTTACGGATGAAGAAATAGCGACCAATGAAGAAATAATAGGGGAAACAGAGATGCCTGAAAAAGTTGCTGATAAACCTGCTGTGGAGCAGCCAAAACCAAAATTCGAACGTGCACCAGAATCAGCGGTTAAAGCCGACAAGCCAACAGCAGAGGAAAAACCCACTGAGGTAGAAAAGCCGGTGGCTGATAAGCCAAAGACTGAGTCTGTTAAAAAGGAAAAACCTAATGCAGAAGATAAACCAGAAGCTGAAGAAAAGCCAGCTAAAAAAGTAGATTTCGAAATCACCAATCCGGATGATATCGATATTGATGATAAAGGGCAATTGGGACTGTTTTAAATTCCAGATATCGGATTAGCATCACGAAAGCCCAAAACACAAAAGGCACCTCAAATCTGAGGTGCCTTTTTGCTTAAAAAAGAAAAAGAGTTTTATTTAATGCTGACCAATACTTTAATTTTTGCTACGGTTGGCTGGTCAAAATCTTGTAGGGCTTTGCCTAAAACCTGTCCAACTTTAACCTTATTCAAATCCGCTTTCATGGCTACGCCACTTTGCGATGAGGTTACCAGCATATCGCCTCTTTTAATGGCGCCACCTTCTAAACAAACTTTGGTCGGGATCACACCGATTACACCCATTGGTACTTTATCCAGTAGTTCCGAATCGATATTTTCTTCTGTTAATAAAACCCCTGGTTTGGTGGCATAAACACCGGCTACCAAATTAGAATATGCCCCATTCGATTTTTCAACAGCCCTGTCTTTATCTACTGAGATGATTAATATATCGCCTGGCTCAAAATCTTTTACTTCTCCGCTTACATCAAATGCTTCGGCCACATCGGCACCACTGTTTTGTGTCCCGCCATTAAAGAAACCACGACCTGCTTTGTTGATCCTGGCCACATTAACGCCTCCACTTTGACCGAGAAAAATATTTCCTGATGCTCCCGTATGGTTGGTTAACAATGCTGTTCCAGTACCAGTAGTAGAAATGTGGACGGTAGGTTGGCCGTTAGCGTTATTAAAATTAGCGAAGCGACCAGCTTTTCCTGTTCCAAAGTTAGGAGTCCAGCCATAAACAGCGTTTCCTGTTCCATCAACGGAAGCCTCAATACCATCGCCGTTTTTACCAGCATTGGCCGTAATTCCGTTTCCGTTACCTTCGGTAAGTGCAAGCAGTGCCGGCCCATTTCCACCTGCATTTGAGGCGTAAAACAATCCTGCATAACCGCCAGTACCAGATGACAGACCATAAATCCCAGCTGTTCCGAAATTGGCAAAAATAGAGTTTACCTCACCTTTTACCGCTGGAGAGGTACCTGTAGTACGGTCTACCTTAAAGTTACCCGCTGTACCATTTCCTACAGTCGTTACTGTTAAAGCTTCTGTTTCATTATCTTCGTTAAAATTTTCGAAATGACCCGCACGGCCTAATCCAAATGATGGTACCCAGCCATATACCGCATCTCCTTTACCATCAACGTTACCTTCTACAGCATTACCATCTTTACCTGCATTAGCTGTTATTGCGTTACCATTGCCATCGGTTACAGCAATCAATGCTGCGCCATTACCTGCTGGGTTAGAGGCGTAAAATAAGCCTGCTCTACCTCCTGTGCCTGATGATACCCCAAAAACACCTGCTGCACCAAAATTGCCGAATATGGTATTTACCTCTCCACGAACCGCAGAACCAACACTATTGGTGTTGTCCAGTTTAAATGAAGCGGCATTTCCAAGTGTATTGTCTGGAATATTTCCATTGGTATTTGAGTTTACCTCGAAAGTGTTTACATCTGTATTTGCTGCATTTGTGTTGTTGAAACGACCTGCCAATCCTTTACTGCCATTACTTCCAACTTCACCCTGAACTCCCACACCTGTGCCAGTAGTACTTGTGGAAATGAAACCACGCACACCGAAGCCGCCGCCATCATTGCGCCCAACAACTGCTCCTGCAATATCACTTGTGGTACGGCCAACAATCGCCTCACCTCCACCATTATTATCGCCAAAAATACCTGCAGAAGTTTGACTAGATGTAATTCCATGTATTGCGAAGCCGTTACCACTCGTACTTCTTATACCCTCACCATTCCCTGATGTCGAAGCATTGATTACAATTCCATTTCCTAATGTATTCGCATTTAGTACATTATTGTTATTTGAATTATTGGAAATAGCAATGTTGGCAGCAATTCCATTTGTGGATGTAGCATTTAAGCCTGTGCCTGAATTACTATTGGCATATACACCGTAACCATTACCACTCGAATTTCCGTATACGCCCAAACCACTTGGGGTTACACCATAAACGCCCCAGCCACTTCCCGCTTGGCTACCCCATATGCCTATACCCAGACCGCCTGTACCATTATTAATGCCTCGCAGCGCTGAAGAAAAACCTCCGGGAGCAGTTGAATTAACAATTCCCCTTATTGCTGCGATACTTGATGAAGTAGTGTTATTTATACCTTCAAGCGATGTTCCGTCGCCATCGTTGGTGATGGAAAATAAAGTGGAAGCATTGTTTTCAGTAGTAAAATACGGAAGAGCAAAACCGCCACCCGAAGCGTTGGCCGGAGCCCAGTTTGTTCCGTTATATTTTAAAACCTGGCCATTGGTAGGTGCGGTAGCCGCAACAGCAACATTCTGCAAGCCTTGAACCACCGGGTTAGGATAGTTTCCGCTTAAATCGCCACCTGCAGCTCCTGTTAATGATCCTGCGGGACCAACAGGGCCTATGGGGCCAGCGGGACCAGTTGCACCCACAGGTCCTTGAGTACCTTGGACACCTGCGGGACCTACCGGACCAATGGCACCAGTTGCCCCAGTTGCTCCAGTTGCTCCTATGGGACCTATCGGGCCAACAGGGCCGGCAGGACCTTGAGCACCGGTAGCCCCAGTTGCACCGGTTACTCCAATAGGACCTATCGGGCCTGTTGCACCTGCGGGACCTACCGGACCAATAGCACCTGTTGCACCAGTTGCTCCTATGGGACCTTTCGGGCCAACAGGGCCAGCAGGACCTTGAGCGCCGATAGCTCCAGTTGCACCAGTTACTCCAATAGGACCTATCGGGCCTGTTGGACCCACTGGACCAGTTGCCCCGGCAGGCCCAACCAAACCTTGGGGCCCGATTGGGCCTGCAGCTCCTGTTAATCCAATCGGGCCTGTTGCACCTGCAGGACCAACTGGTCCGATAGCACCAGTAGCACCCGTTGCGCCAATTGGTCCCGCTGGTCCGGTAGCACCAGCAGGCCCTATGGGACCGATGGCACCAGTAGCACCAGTTGGTCCGGCTGCACCCGTTGGTCCGGCCGGACCTGTTGCACCTGCAGGACCAGGGTTACCCGAGGCCGCATATAAGGCAAAAGGTACACTCATTAATTGAGTTGCTCCCAAGTCGGTAAAAGCTCCGCCGCCGATAGCCAGTTCTACTTTTAAATACTGATTTGCATTTTGCCAGGGCACACCTGTTAAAGTTCCTGTTGATGGGCTTCCTTTTCCAATCTGTAAGGTAAAGAGACCTAATGTGTTTGTAGTAAGATCGTGGCTTTCCTGATATTGTACAGGGCCACTTGCACTTGCTCCAAGTATCGAGATCCTAACCTTTACATTTTGTTTGGCAAGTACAGTTCCATCGTTATTGCGGGCAACTGCCTGATAGTTAATTCCTGTTAATCCGCTTTGGGCAAATATTTTCCCAAAAAAGATAAGGGTAACCGCAATGATGAGCGTAAACTTTTTCATGTTAAATAATTTAAGTAAAGAGGTATTAGATGTATATTTTACTGTTTTGTGCTGGTTTCCTGCTGCATGGGAGGTTGTTTAACCTCAGCTTTTGGCTCATTTTTATCAACTTTGATTTCTGCTTCTGAAGCTGTTTTAGTATTGCTTACTGCTGCTTTACTTTTTACTACAGAAAAAGAAGACCGTTGTGCACTCTGGGTATAATTCTGAAATAACCTTTGTTTTGTAGGGGTAGAAACATCCTTTTTTGAGGATTCCTCTTTACGTTTTAGTTTTTCAATTTCTGCAGCTTTATTGGGAAACAAAGTGTTAATGGTAGATTTTTGGGCTTTTGCATTCGCGATGCCAATAACGGTCAGCATCAACAGGAAAAAGAACTTTTTCATTTTTTATAGATTTTTTATGAGGTTTAATATTTAATCAATGGCATAGCTTAAGGTAAATTTGATTCCATTTCTAAGCACGTAACGCCTGGCGGTTGGGGCAACATAACTCATATCAAACTGAAAAGGTTTTAATTTTAAACCAAGGCCAACCGAAACATGTTGCCTGTTACCTTTTTCAGGATCTTCATAAAAATATCCGCTACGGAGGAAAAACTGGTTCATATAGGCAAACTCTACGCCTCCAGCAATTGTAAATTCTGATATTTCTTCCCGAAATCCTCCTGGGGCATCAAAAAGGGACGTAAATAAAGCACTGGGAACGCTTCGGGTGGGATCCTTCCCTTTTTCAATTTCATTTGTTGTTATGCCGTTTGCATCCACTTTATATCTTGGGGGAGAGGGAACCATTAATTTGTTTATATCTACTAGAAAGGTGAGACTGTTTGACTTGCTTTTCAATATAGTATAACCACCGCCGATCCGAAGGTTCATCGGTAGGAATGATTCTCCACCTGGTGATGAGGAATATTTGAGTTTAGTGCCGATATTGGTTAAACTCACGCCCCATGCATATCTGGAGGTGTTTAATGTTTTTTCAGAATATACACTGATATCGGCTGAATAGGCATTAACCGGATTTACCTGCAAACCGTTAAAAGTTCCGTTGCCCAAATCGCTTCTAATGAAACGGCCAGTTAATGCAATGGCCAGGTTCTCTCCGAATTTTCTGGAATATGTACCATCGATCGCAAATTCGTTGGCATTGTACTGCTGTAATAACCCACCGTTTTCATCACGGAAATTAATATTGCCCTGATCAAAATATCTTAATGAAACGCCGATTACTTCTTTGTCATTTAACTGATGATAAGCATTTAAATTACCGAGATGAAGATTTTTGTCAATCTCCATCATCCAGGGTACATAAGAAACGCTTATACCTGTTTTATTTGCGAAAGAAAGTTTTGCGCCGTTAATAAAATTAGAATTTGCATCGCTGGTTAATCCGGTGCCTGCCTCGCCAACGCCCGAGTTCCGTGCATCAGGACTAATTAATAAAAATGCAGCACCGGTTGTTACCGTACTATATTGATTTTGAAGCTGAGCCTTTGCGTAATTGACCGAACAAAGCAAAATCAGTACAGCAGATGCAGTTTTGATAAGCGTTTTCATGGAGGTATTTTAGATGGTTAGCAATAAGTTTATTGGATAATGAGTTTTTCAGAGAATGTCCGGTAATTGACATAAAGCACTACATGGTACATTCCTGAAGCAAGTCCGTTTAATGGCATCACATATTCGATTTTCCCCGCCAAACTTGTAACTGAACTCGAGTGTACAATCTGGCCAGCGTTGTTAACCAGGTTGATGATCACCTTGCCATCGGTTAATAAATCGAAATCTATTTTGGTTTTTCCGACAGCAGGATTGGGATAAACACGCATATTGCCCACCGCATTGGGAACAAAGTTTGATGCGATCGTTTCTGGCTGTTGAAAACCTTGTGTAAGCATAACGCCGGCGCTTTGCAGTGTAAGGGTGGCCACTTCGCCAACGGTAAACTGGATCAAGGTATTGCCTACCTGAGCACTTCCACCGGTACTGGCAACTACATTACGGGCAATTGCGGCCTGACCGTAAGACTTAAATAAGCACAGAAAACAAAATAAAGAGAGTAAAAGTACCTTTTTCATAGAGCGCAGGAAAGTTTGTTTAGTTATTGTTTATAGAATTAGCATTCTATAATTCAGCCACAAATTTTCATCGCCTGGTAGATTTAAAAGATGAGTGTTAATGGATGATCAGTACAAATTGACAGAAAGCAATCAATAATTTCAATACGCTTTTTACGGTATTTTTTTAATGAACAGAATTATTGTAACCCAAGAAATGCCTTATTCTCTAAAGCATATTTAACCAGCAAAGCGGTGTTATTTAAGTTAAGCTTATAAAAAATATTTTTACGGTGCGTATCTACTGTTCTGGTGCTTAAAAAAAGCAGATCGGCAATTTCTGCATTGGTATTGCCATCAATAATAAGGCTAACAATTTCAAGTTCGCGGGAGGAAAGAATGTGTTTGCTCTTTTTATCAGGATATTTATGGCTGCATAAAAATTCTTCCAGGATATTTTCCAGACCATCTGAAACATAATATCCGCCCTGATAAACCTGATCGATAGCCTTGAATAGGTTTTTATCATCGGTATCTTTAAAAAGGTAAGCTTTTGCACCGGCTTCGAGCATATTCAGCACATTTCTTTTGTCATTAAGCATCGTGAGTACAATCACCTTAACTTCTGGGTAGTCCGATTTAATAATCTCAAGCGTTTGATAACCGTTTAAGATCGGCATGTTGATGTCCAACAGCAGTACATCCGGCCTTTCAATTTTAATGAGATCAATCACTTCAGCGCCATTATTGGCCACCGCAATTACCTTAAAATCGCTTCTTACGCCTAAAATAAGCTTTAACCCATTAATGAGTACATTATGGTCATCTGCAATTAGTAGCTTAATCATTGATTTTTGATTTTAGAATCCGTTTTAAATTAATGGTAATGGTAACGGCAACACCTCTCCCGGTAGCGGTATCAATAACCAGTTCTCCTTTTATGGCCTTGGTGTGTGCCTCAATATTAAACAGTCCGTAACCTCTTTTTACGGTATTAAAATCATATCCCTTTCCATCATCTTCATAAAGGAAAATCAACCTTTCATTGCGGTTGATGATGACGATATAAATATTCTTCGCCGAGGCATGTTTAATGGTATTGTTAATCAGTTCCTGACAGATCCTGTAAATGGCATATTCAGGCGTGCTTTTGAGTGCAACGGTAAAACCCGAATGATCGAAATGGATGTTGATGATGCCTAATTTGTTAATGCTATCGATGAGATCTTCCATTGCGGTAACCAGGCCATTCTCGTCGAGCGTTTTAGGACTTAAATTGATCAAAGTTGTTCTGAGCACATTTACCGATGAATCGATGTATGCTGTTGATAATTTCCGGAGCTCGCCACCATCTATCATTTTATTGATGTCGCCCGCTAAAAGATAGTGTTTTAAGGAAGATAACTTCAATCCCAGTTCATCATGCAGATCGTCAGCTATTCTTTTCCGGTCTGCTTTTTGGAAATTGATCATCTGGCGCAATTGCACTATTTGAAGATGTTTAACCCATCTCAGATAAATAAAGAGTGCTAGCAAAGAAATCATGATCAGGCTAATGATACAGAGCGCGATAAACCAGCCCTTTTGCCAAAAGGGAGCATTAATAGCGATCAAAAGGATGGTTTTCTCGTTGCTGTACACATCGGTAAGCACAAGTTTAAACTTTCCGGAGGGCATATTGGGAAACCGGATACGATTACTGCCGAAAACACTCACCTTTTTGTTGTCATAGCCGATCATTTGATAAACTATTTTTCTTTGCATAGGGTTAATGAAATCCATTGTACTGAAAGCAATGGTTATGGTATTTTCATCGTGCTGGAGTTTTAAATTTATGGTGGTAATTGGATTGCCGATGCTTTGATAAATCTGATCGTTAACCAGGATTTCTGTAATCTGAGGTTTTGAATGACTGATATAAACATTCGGTTTTGTGGGGTCTATTACATTAATTCCGTTAGTACCTCCGAAAGCCAATAATCCATTTTTGAATGAAGCAGCAGCATCAGGATTAAAAACCATACTCTGCAGGCCATCACTAACGGTATAACGGGTTTGATTATTGCTTTTTGTGTTGTAGTAATATAAACCGTTGTTGGTTGCTATCCATAAATTATTATTTTGATCAGATAAAACACTACTACAGTTTAGATCGATCATGGCTGATTTTTCTATAGTGTTGGTAATGGAATTGAATTTTACCAGCCCCGAAGTCGTAGCCAGGTAAATGGTTTTGCCAACCGTTATACTGCCGTTTATACCATACGGCGATTTGGTAATTTCTTTGCTGAAAATAAATTTTCCAGCGGTTAATTGAGCAAGGTAAATGGATGTATAATAGGTTTGGATAATCGCCTGATTTATGCCAGTAGGGATTATCCGTTGTATATTGGGCCAGGATACTGCATGGTTGATGCCCTGATCCATTTCGAAATAAAGTTCGTTTTTAGGTTTGATCATAACCTTGGCAATGCCATATTCGGTAGCGGCAAATAAACCGGCTCCGATTTTTAAGATTTGATTAATCTGAACTTTCCCGTTCAACCTTTCAGAAAACTTTATTTTTAATGGGTTAAATATTTGCTTTTGCCTATTGTATATAAAAAAAAGGCCATTATAAAGTCCGGTTAAGATATCGCCATTGTCTAATTCTACAAGTTGGGCAATCCCAAGGTTTAAAAATTCGTGTTTTACTGGTTTTGTTAAATCCGAATGATAGATAAGTAACCCACCATTTTTTGTTCCACACCAAAATTGGCCATTTTTAAGCTTTAAGATCGTACTGACATCATTTTCAAAATTTGAAGAAACATCATCCTGATCAAGATACCTGGAGAAAATTACTTTATTTAAGTTCGTGTAATCAAGCCCATGGCCGTTAATACCTAAAAACAGGTTTTGTTTTTGATCGATGTAAATTTTTCTAATATAATTTCCTGATAGGCTAAATAGATTATCAGATAGATGTTTGTATCCGGCAAAAAACTTTTTTGTTTCTAAATCGAACAAAAGTAAACCATTACTTCTGGTGCCTATGATAAGCCAGGGTTTGTTGGGGTATTTTGCAATGGCCGTTACAGAAAGGTTTCTGCTTGTTTTACAGCTGTTAAAGCATTTATACTGTTTGGTCTTTATATTTAGTTTTATCAAGCCCATATCACTGGCAAGCCAAAGCAAACTGTCTGATGCAAAGTATACATCTTCTATATGATTGTTCAATTTTTCATTAGCACTGTTCATGAAAAACTCCTGAACGTGCTGTTCTTCCACATCATCAGCCTTGTTAATATAAATACCTTTTACACCCCTGCTGATAAACCAATCTAATTTATTGTAAAATGGAACCGGACTAAAATGATAACCGTTGGAATAGGTGGTTACGTACCTTGTGGTACTATCTGTATTGCTGTATTTATAAACATTGCCAGCCAGATACACCCAAAGATTTTGCTGTCGATCTATATAAAAAGGGAAGGAGTAATAATTATCGCTGAGCTTGGTCCCTTTTCTGAAATTGTAGCGTGTAAAATTGTCCTTTGTGCGGTTGTATTTTACCAGGTTACTTTGCGAACCGATAATTAAATCCCCATTTCTGTCTTCGATAATGTTGGTGATGTAATTGCCTGGAAAATCAGTTGCGTCGCTTTTCCTTTTGTAGGTGATACAGGTTTTGCCATCGAAGCGGTTTAATCCATTTTCGGTGCCAATCCATAAAAAACCATCTTTACCTGTATGTAATGCCCGTATTGTTGGGTCACTTAGGCCATCTTCAAGGGTAAGGTGTTTGAATAACAGGGAGGGGGCACTTTGAGCGGAAACCGCTTGACATAGAAAAATAAAACAAAAAATACCACATAGCCTTTTTAGCAAACTAAACCCGAAAAAGCAGTTATCAGGGAACATGGGATATTAAATGGGATGATTTGAGAATTTAAATATATAAAAATATAATATTTTGCCAGTTTTATATTTGTTGATTATAAGCGGATTGTGAAAATTGATCGCATAAACAGACTTTAAAATAGGGTTAAAATAAAAAAGTATATATTTGTCTTGCTCAAAGGGGTGCTTTTTGATTCTGCAATTTCTGTTGCTTTCAATTTGCTGAGATTATACCCATTTAGAGGCTTAAACCAAAAGGTTTGAGGTGTAGGGTTTAACCTTATGTCCTTTACCTCGAACCTTATGCCTGCTAATGAACCTGATGCGGGTAATGCCGACGTAGGAAGAGGTTAGAATTATCATACTGTTTCGCCCTGAAAACAGTCTTTAATTATTTTTTATCGGCTGTAAGGCAAATTATTGTAAATGAATTTTCAAGATTGGTTTAAGCTTTTCCAGGAGCAGATTTTACACACCTCTTTAATTGAATGGTTGGCTGTAGGTTTTGGTGTATCGGAGGTTTTGTTGGCAAAAAAGAACAATATATGGCTTTATCCAACTGGGATAATTTCTATTCTGTTGTCGATGTTTTTACTATTAAACGTAAAATTATATGCCGAAACACTTTTAAGTATTTATTATCTGGTAATGAGTGTTTATGGTTGGATCATTTGGAAAAAAAGAAAACTGGATGGTGAAAACCAGGTGTCGTGGTCGAGTAATAAGGAATTAACCATTGCGGTTTTAATTTCCTTTGTAGGTTTTGGTGTGCTATACCTTATATTGAGGCATTATACCGACTCGGATGTGCCTTTGTTCGATGCCTTTGTATCTGCTACCGCCTGGGCAGGAATGTGGCTCTTGGCCAAGCGTAAAATAGAAAACTGGATTTTCCTTAACATTTCTAATATAGTAGCTATTCCGCTACTATTTCATAAAAAACTCCCCTTGATGGCCTGTTTAACCACATTTTTGTTTACTGTAGCCATTTTTGGGTTTTTAGACTGGAAAAAAATCATCAGTAAAAGCAAGCTTAAACTGGCTTAACTTAAACATCAGTAATTTAATTATCCACAGGCTCACAACAGAAAAAACGATGACATGCAAGATACATTAACCGTTAGTTGGCAGGAAAAAGTTAAAGCCTATGCTGCACTTTCAGAAGAAATGGGAAAACTTCATCCCGAAATTTTGGAATTGGCTTATCAGGAAAACTGGTTCAAACTTTTTGTGCCTGAAATTTACGGCGGACCAAATAAAAAACTTCCTGAAATTTTAAGGTTAGAAGAAGAGCTGGCTGAGGCTGATGGCAGTTTAGGCTGGACCATTACCCTATGCGCCGGTGCAGCCTGGTTTGCGGGATTTTTAAATCCTGAATTGGCCGCTGAAATTTTTGCTGATCGTAAAGTTTGTTTTGCCGGAAGCGGGGCTATAGGTGGCGTGGCGGTTAAAACAGAAACAGGCTATCTGTTAAATGGAACGTGGAATTATGCCAGTGGTGCCCTACATGCTACCATATTTACAGCCAATTGCACAGTTAAAAATCAATATGGCGAAGATATTTTGGATGAAAAAGGAGCGCCAGAAATCAAATCGTTTATCCTAAAAAAACAGGAAGTAAATATTCTGCCAGGCTGGTCTTATTTTGGTTTAATTGCAACCGGAAGTCATGCTTTTGAAGTAAGCGATTTACATGTGCCCCAAAACAGGACTTTTAAGATTAACCAGCATATCGAAGTAGCAGATTCAGGCTTTGATTATCCCTTTTTACAGCTTGCAGAAACCACGCTAACAGTAAACAGCTTAGGGATGACGAAGCACTTTATTCAACTGGCAGAAGATGCATTTTATTTTCGTACAGGATTGAAAAGATATACCGATCAACAGGTTGTATTCTTTGATAGTGAGCTCAACCGCTGCAAAGGGGAAGTCCAAAATCTCCGTGCAAAATTTTACAGCGCATTCGATGAATCCTGGAATCAATTAATGGAGAACAGTAAGATTGCCGATGATAAATTAGCAGAGGTAAGTGCTGTTAGCCGCAAATTGGCACACGCCTGTTGGAAAACTGCCGCTACGTTATTTCCTTACTGCGGTTTAGAAGCAGCCAAAAAAGAATCAGAAATTAATCGTGTTTGGCGGGATATACATACTGCAAGTCAGCACGCACTGTTAACTTTCGAAAGCTGATTATTCGAGTAGCTCTGGTTTGATTTTATCCCTAAAATCCTTGGCAAACTTATTCAGTTTTGGCTGGATTACAAATGCACAATAAGGTTTGCCCTGGTTTTCACTGAAATAGTTTTGATGATAATCTTCTGCCTCGTAAAACTCCCTAACGGGCAAAATTTCGGTAACGATTGCTTCGTCAAAAACGTTTTCACGCGTAAGATCATCAATCATCTTCATGGCCTGTTTTTTCTGATCTTCGTTCTCGTAAAAAATTACCGAGCGGTATTGGGTACCCACATCATTGCCTTGCATATTTAGAGTTGTTGGGTTATGTGTTTTGAAGAATATCAGTAAGAGCTCAGTGAAAGAAATGATATCCTCATCGAAAATAATCCGAACAACTTCCGCATGTCCGGTATTGCCATTACAGATTTCCATATAGGTAGGATGTTTTAACGTTCCCCCCATATAACCCGATGTTACCTGGCTTACCCCATTTAACGTCTGAAATACGGCTTCAGTGCACCAAAAGCAGCCTCCGCCAAATATTGCTGTTTGCATATTCTACTTATCTAAAATCTATTCCAATTTTTTTAAAACAATCAAAAAAAGACATTTTATTGATATTAAAGCGGAAATTAAGGTTGATTATTCCCATAAGTTTTATCCGGTAACATTACGAGTGATCAATATAGTATTTATACGCAATAAGACAAACGACAACTTTTTCTGTTAAAAAACATTTTATAAATAAAAAACCCGTGATTTATGGTCACGGGTTTTGATATTATTGATATTGAATATATATCGGTTTAGGAGTAAGCTTTAACAGCTCTTCCGGAGTCATTAAACGTTTAGGGTCCTTCTTGAGATCGTTTTTGTAAAACAATTTAAAGCCTGTAAATTGTACGGGTTCTCCCTGTATGAAGTGGCGGTAAGTACCTTTTTTCAATTCGGGTTCGCCCCATCCATCCATGTGCACTACTACCTGAACTTCCGGGCGCAGTTTAATGCTCGGCGAATTGGTGACCATTTTTTTGGTGAAACGGTGCAATACAAATACTTTTGGAGGCAAATTGTATTTTTTAACAATATCCGCCAGATAACCTGTTACATAATTTACATCAGCAGCATCATAAGTGCCGATTTTTTTACCAGGTAATGTTCCGTCTTTCATCGAAAATTCCGGATCGATACCTAAGTGAACATATGGCAATTGTAAATACTTTTCGATATGTGGCAACTCCGCTTTAATGGTGCTTAAAGCCACTTGAAGATCTAAAAATACGATGGTATTGGGTTGCATTTTGGCGATTTTCAAAACAGAATCAATCTGCTTATTACCCATTCTGTTGATGTATTTTCCATCTTTACCTGGCGTTCCGCTGGCTACCGCAGCGATATAGTGTAAACCTGGTTGTACTGGTGTTGATGGATCTGCCTTCTCCCAATGTTTTACTTCTGCATTAAGGCGTTGCCACATTTCTTTAGGTGCATATTCGCCCAATGCCCCCATCTTTTTAGAGTGCAGGTTGCCATAATAGACAACAATACGTTTAAATGGCAAGATCGCCCCAGCCAAAGGATAAGGTTGTTTTTTTACCGGCCACTTTCCGGTTGTATCTCCGTTGGCCAGTTTTTTTACCAGAGAATCGTAAAGTTTCGGATCAACAGGTTTCATTACATTTGCTGTTGAGTCGGTTTTCTTTTTAGTCGAATCAGAAGAGAAGATTTTACCAATGCTGTTGCTGCCCTTACCGTCTGAATTACAGTTGGCGAACAAGCTGATCGCGGCAAAACCAAGTATAAGTGTGCCTGCTAATTGAGGGAATTTCATAGATATATTATAGATAATTAAAGTTTAGAATTTTCCGGATCTGTTTTTGATGAAAGTAGGTCGGAAATCTGGTAGTTTAAAATAAAGTAATCAACATTTACACATTGCAGAATTTGCCAAAAACACCCAATGGCAATTTAATACCAGAGGTAGCTTGAAGATACAATTCTCCGGTTTCTAAGTTTTTAACGGCTGGGAAAGACGTACGGATTAAATTCTCTACGATTACCGAAGAAAAGCCCAGCGAGTAGGTGTTAAGAATTAAGAAATGTTCTTTTTCATCCAATAACTGCACAACATCCTGCATCATTTCCTGGATATGGTCTTCCAGTTTCCACTTTTCCCCATTAGGGCCATGGCCATAAGCTGGCGGGTCTAAAATGATCCCATTGTATTTTTTGCCTCTTTTTAACTCTTTCTTTACGAACTTTAGTGCATCTTCCACCATCCAACGGGTATCTTTCAAGCCAGAAAGCTCCTGGTTTTCATTGGCCCAGGTAACCACTTGTTTAATCGAATCAACATGGGTGGTTTCTGCACCGGCGGCGTTGGCAATTAGCGATGCAGCGCCAGTGTAAGCGAAAAGGTTTAAAACTTTAGGCTGTGGTGTTTTAAATTTTTTAATCGATGAAGAGATAAAATCCCAGTTTACGGCCTGCTCCGGGAACACCCCTACGTGTTTAAAAGAAGTTAAGCCTAAACGGAGCTTAATCGCTACTTCATCGTTTTTATATTCTACATGCCAGCGATCAGGGATAGATTGATTTTTCTTTACCCATTCGCCAGAAGTAGCCGAACGACCCCTGAAAGTAATGTTAGCAGTTTTTTTCCAATCCTGTTCCGAATATGTTTTTTTCCATACCGCCTGCGGCTCCGGACGGATAAGGGTAACATTTCCAAAGCGTTCTAGTTTTTCAAAATCCCCGCAATCAATCAGTTCGTAATCTTTCCAGTGGGTGGGGGCGAGTAATTGTATCATTTGTTATAATAACTTTAAATTTGGATAACTTTTAATGTGTTGATCATCCGTTATCAGCGTTAAACCATTTGTTACAGCTTGTGAAATAATCAGCCTGTCAAATGGGTCTTTATGTATTAATGGTAATTTGGAGTAAGTAATAAAGTCTTCTTTAGATGGCAGAAGAATTTTTACTTGATACTTCTTAAGCAAATGATATAATGAGTTTATATCATCTTTTAATTTTAATTTTCCAATGTTTAGTTTTATTGTGATTTCCCAAATGCTAACGATACTGATATGTTTTTCTGTACGAGGGCCGTTTATAATATCTATAACTTTTTTTAAAATAGCACTATCTCCATTAATAAAGAATAGAAATATATGAGTATCGAGCAAAAAACGCATTACATATAATCTTTTAACTCATCCAGAGGTTCGTTAAAATCATCAGAAATATAAAGAATTGTACCTTTTGCAGCGCCATATAAGCTTTTTGGTTCTTCAACAATGTTTGGCTCTTCAATTTTCGACTTTGAAAAGCTCTTCGCATGCTTGGCTTTTAAAAAATCAATAAAATCTTCCACCTCGTTTACCATGTTTTCTGGTAAGGTTTCCAATTTGTGAATGATATTCTTTGTGGCCGTAGTCATATACAAATATAAGCATTTTCTTAAAACTTATCTTTTGCAGCTTTCATGAAACGGCTGGCAAATACGAAGTCGTTCAGTTCCTGAATATCGGTATGCGCAATTTCTTTGTTGCTGCCTTCCCAGAATTTTTTTCCTTCGTGTAAGAACAAAATATAATCGCCAATACCCATCACTGAGTTCATATCATGTGTTACCACAATGGTGGTGGTTTTATATTCTTCCGTAATTTCCTGGATGAGCTCATCAATTACGATCGATGTTTTTGGATCTAAACCTGAGTTGGGTTCATCACAGAACAAATATTTAGGGTTCATGGAAATGGCACGTGCAATACCTACACGTTTTTTCATCCCGCCCGATAATTCTGCCGGAAACAATTTGTTTTTGCCTGCAAGGTTAACCCTTTCTAAACAAAAATTTACGCGCTCGATTTTTTCTTTTCTGCTTTGATCGGTAAACATATTTAAAGGAAACATGATGTTTTCCTCAACAGTCATACTATCGAATAATGCCGAGCCCTGAAACAGCATACCAATTTCTTTACGTACTTCGATCCGTTGCTCGTATGACATTGGTGTGAAATCGCGGCCATCGTACAATACCGAACCCGAATCTGGCTGGTGCAAACCTACCATACATTTCAGTAAGGTCGTTTTTCCTGATCCGGAACCACCGATAATTAAATTGGTTACACCTTCTTCAAACTTTCCGGAAATGCCTTTTAGTACATCGTTCCCGGAGAACGATTTATAAATATCTTTAATTTCGATCATTACAATAAAAGTTGAGTAACTAAATAATCGCAAACAAGAATAGAGATACAGCTAATTACAACTGCTCTTGTACTGGCCTGCGAAACTTCTAAAGCACCACCTCGAACATAAAAACCTTCGTAAGCAGGAACTGATGTAATAATAAAACCAAATACAAATGCTTTTACCAAAGCAACGGTAATGGTATAAGGATTAAAATCAGTAGTAATACCCTGAATATATTCTGCCGGGGTAACAGCGCCTGAAATAGAACCACCAATATAACCACCAGTAATACTTAAGAACATAGAGATGATCACCAACATGGGTACCATGGTGATGCCCGAAATAATTTTTGGAAGAATTAAGTAGCCTGGTGCATTTATCCCCATAATTTCTAAGGCATCAATCTGCTCGGTAACGCGCATAGAGCCAATTTCTGATGAAATGGCCGATCCGATTTTTCCAGCCAGTACAATGGCACTAATGGTTGGGCTTAACTCTAAAATACTTGAATCCCTATTTACCGAACCGATAATTGTTTTTGGAATAAAATCGCTAACCAGCTGGAAAGCAATTTGCAAAGTCATTACTGCTCCAATAAAGGTAGATATAATGGCAATCAAACCTAAAGAGCCTACACCAACATAATCCATTTGTTTGGCGATTTCTTTCAGGTATATTTTCAGTTTTTCCGGCTTTCTGAATACAGACTTGAGTAGCAGGATGTATCTGCCGAAATTGGTAAAATTCATTCCGTATGTATTTGCTTAATTTAAATGATCATTCTTATACTACTACAAAGAAACGATAAAAAAGTTGTCGCTCTTCGCTAATTACAAAAATATTCGTGGTTTTGAATATAAATATGGTTTTTTGTCAACAAAAATTAAACCACAAAAGATGAAAGCTGTAATAACCGGAGCAACTAAAGGAATTGGCAGAGCGATAGCGATTAAACTGGCGCAAAATGGATATGATTTAATTTTGGTAGCGAGAGGCGCACAAGATCTCGAAGCACTTAAACAGGAACTCACATCTTATGGCAATGCTATTTTTACCCATGCTGCAGATTGTTCGGTCAAAGATGAAGTTTATGCATTTCTAAATTCGGCTGCAATAGGTTTTGATGATGTTGCCGTATTGGTAAACAATGTTGGCATCTTTTTGCCCGGAAGTATGCTCGATGAAGATGACGAAACTTTCGAAAAACAACAACATCTAAACCTAAATGCCGGCTATTATATCAGTAAGTTTTTTGGAAAAAAAATGCGCTCAATACAGCACGGACATATATTTAACATCTGTTCGGTAGCCAGTAAGGCACCTGTAAAAAATGGTGGCAGTTATAGTGTAACAAAATCAGCGATGTTAAGTCTTAATCATGTATTGCGGCAAGAGTTAGCCCCTCACAACGTTAAAGTAACTGCGTTTTTGCCAGGTTCTACAAAAACTTCATCTTGGGAAGGAACAACAATCCCCGACGATAAATTTGTACAGCCTGAAGATATTGCAGAAACCTTATTTACCATTTTAAACTTAAGTAAAGGGGTGAACGTAGATGAGGTTTTGATTACCCCGCTAGATTTTTAACACAAAATGAACAACGTTATGGAAAAGAAGCTTTTTAGAAACGAACACGATAAGATGATTGCCGGTGTAGCTTCGGGACTTGCAGATTACATGCAGGTGGAGGTTACCATAATCAGATTATTGTTTGCATTATCAGCTATATTTATGGCTGGAGGTGGCTTAATAGCCTATATAGTGATGTGGATTATAGTTCCGGTAAACAACGATCCGGCAGCACGATTCTCAAAATTTAACGATTACTTCGGTAACAAAACACCCAACACTCCACCATTTGGATCTGCTGATCCTTTTGCTGGCCCGGCTAATCCGGGAAATGCAAACTGGACACAACCTGTTGATGCTACAACAAAAATACCCTTTGAAACACAGGCCGATTTCAGTAAGCTCAATAAGTCGAATGATACCGGCCGTACCATCGGCGGATTGGTTCTGCTTGTAATTGGATGTTTTTTCCTGATGCGCGAAATGGATTTTATCCCTGATTGGTTTAGTATCCGTAACCTATTTAGGTACATGTGGCCATTAATATTTATCGCTTTAGGGGTAAGTATTATTGCTAAATCAAAAAGGAAGAACGATTGGGCGGCTTTTCAGCACCAACAGGAAACAGAAAAGCAAAAAACTGCCGATTTTTCGGAAACAGCTGTAGAAAATGAACCTGCAACACCCGTTAACAAAGACGACAACTCAACAACCGCTAACCCTCAATTATAAACAAAATGAAATTAGATAGATTAATTTGGGGTATCATCCTGCTTTTTATCGGCGGTGTACTTCTACTCGAAAACTTTGGCGTAATCGAATTTTATTGGCGCAATGTGTGGAGCTTTTGGCCTGTATTCTTAATCATAGCAGGCTTAAATATCCTGTTCAATAAAAACAATTCACAAACAGGCAGCATGATTTCGATCGGTGTGCTGGTGGTGGCCTTATCGTTCCTCTTTTATAAAGGGCAGCAGGTGCCAGAATACGGTAACTGGTGGGGACGCCATTTTAAAAAGGACATCGATGTCAATATCGATAGGAATGATGACGACAACGATAATGATAACGACAATGACCAGGATACAGTATCCTATCATTCAAGCTTGTCAGAACCATTTGTAGCTGCTGATAATGCCAAGAAAACAGTTTTGAATATTTCAGGAGGCGGTATATCATTTAACCTTGATGGCGAAACTTCAGAATTGATTAGTGCCGATATAAAGAAAAAACATGGTAATTTCTCTTTAAAGAAAGTACTTACCGATAGTGCCACAGTGCTTACTTTCCAAATGGACGATAAAAAGAACAAATGGAATTTTGGCGATGGTGGTAACGATGTTGATTTTAAATTAAATAAGGGAGCCAACTGGGATATTTTGATGAAACTTGGTGCGGGCGAAGCAAATTTTGATTTTGCTGATTACAAAGTACGTACTTTCCGTTTTGATGGCGGGGCAGCTGCCCTTGATATTAAGTTCGGAGATCTGTTGCCGATAACCGATGTGATCGTAAAGTCGGGTGTAGCTGATGTTAAAATTAAGGTACCTGCCAACTCAGGTTGCAGGATTAAAACGAAAACAGGTTTATCTGCAAAAGATTTCGACGGATTTGAGAAATTAAGCGAGGGTGTTTACGAAACTTCAAATTACAAAACGTCCACTAAAAAAATCTTTATCAATTTAGATGGTGGATTGAGTAACTTTGAGGTGAGCAGATATTAGGAGATGGAAGATGTTAGATGGGAAATGGAAGAAAATTCCTGAGCATTGATCTTGAAATCCTAACATCTAAACCATCCTGATATAAACGAATGAATCCTGATCAATACACAGTCGTAATTAATGGTAAGCCACAAGGGCCGTATAGTTTAGCCGAGCTGAAAGATTTAAACATCAGTGCGAATACTTTTATCCGCAAACCCGGAATGGACGATTATAAAGAAGCTCATGCAATTCCCGAATTGCGTGAGCTTTTGGGTTTTAGCTATCAAAAAACCGCACCTCAATATTTTGCCGCTTTCGATCAGCGTTTACTGGCAACGGTAATTGATCATTTTATTATTTTTGGTTTCTATATCCTGGCCGTTTTAACGAGTTTTATCTTTATAGAAGGCAAAGACCAGCGGATGATGGCTTTTCTGATTCCATTTCCATCCATATTTATCATTAAACTGATTTATGGCAGCATTGCTGAGGCAACCAAAAATCAGGCAACAATAGGTAAAAAATTGCTCAGCATTAAAGTAACTGATTTAGAAGGGAGCCGGATTTCTTTTGGCGTTTCTATAATCAGAAATTTTTCTAAAATCTTGTCCGTAATTCCTGTTTTCTTTGGTTACCTCTACAGTTTTCTTAATAAGAAAAACCAGTGCTGGCATGATATCGCTGCCAATACTTTGGTGATAAAAGACAGGTTGATTTAATCGGAAAAGCAGGACTGGCCTATCTGTTTTTGCTGGTCGGGCTGTATGCTATATCTCCGATAAAACCTGTGAAACAAGCAAGCATACCACAAAATAATAAACAATAATGCTTAAATCGGAGGATGCCGCTTTCATCCCGTTTATACACCTGGGTTGGTGCAACGGTGCCAAACCCACCCACCGCTAAAAAATAAACCCGATCAAAGCAGGATGCCGATATTTCCATCGGCAGAAGCGGGAGCGGGGCTACAATTGCCAGACAATACTGAAGTTTCGTTTCCGAAAAAATCAAATTATTCCTGATAAATCAACTGATTTAATTACAACATTACAACATCAAAAATTCCAACAATCCTTATCTTTGCAAACAGATGGAAAATATATTGGCAAAACATGATCTGGCTGGTGGATATTGCAACAGTTTAACAACTTACTCAAGGTACTTAACCCGGGAAGTAAATATTGGCGACATTGCATTGGGCGGGCATAATCCGATCCGGATCCAATCGATGACGACAACCGATACTATGGATACTTTGGGTACGGTAGAGCAGACCATCCGTATGGTAGAATCGGGCTGTGAATATGTGCGTATTACCGCCCCTAGCATTAAAGAAGCCGAAAATCTTGCCAATATTAAAAAAGAACTGCGTTTCCGTGGTTATCATGTTCCATTAATTGCCGATATCCATTTTACACCTAATGCTGCCGAAATGGCCGCCAGGATTGTAGAAAAAGTGCGTGTTAACCCAGGAAACTACGCAGATAAAAAGAAATTCGAAAATATAGAATATACCCAGGATGCTTATAACGCAGAGTTAGCCAGGATTTATAAAAAGTTTATTCCCCTAGTCAAAATCTGTAAAGAGTATGGTACGGCCATGCGCATCGGAACGAATCATGGTTCACTTTCCGACAGGATCATGAGCCATTACGGCGATACTCCCCGTGGAATGGTAGAATCTGCCATGGAATTTATCCGCATGTGCGAAGACCAGAACTATTATAACCTGGTGATCTCAATGAAAGCCAGTAATACCCAGGTGATGGTTCAGGCTTACCGTTTATTGGTAGAAACCATGGCGAAAGAAGGGATGAATTATCCGCTGCATCTGGGCGTTACCGAAGCTGGTGACGGCGAAGATGGCCGTATTAAATCAGCCGTTGGTATTGGGACCTTATTAGAAGATGGACTGGGCGATACCATCCGGGTTTCGCTAACCGAAGATCCTGAATTCGAAGCACCAGTGGCCAAGGCTCTGGCAGACCGCTACTCGAAAAGGAGTTCGGAGCCTGGAGTTCAGAGTTTTGAGTCGCCTGCAAAGGTCACAACTCCCGACTCCCAACGCCCAACTTATTCCCCTTACGAATACAACCGCCGCGTTACCACTCCTGTTCAGCACATTGGTGGCCATCATCATCCGGTTGTGATGATCGATGTATCGAAAGAAAATTTAAAAGATCCCTACTTTTTAAGTTCGGTAGGCTATAACTACAGCGCGGGCTTAGATAAATATAATTTAGCCGATCAGGCTTGTGATTTGGCTTATTTGGGAGATAATCTGCCATCTTTTTCTTTCCCCGGGAATTTAAAACAGGTGTACAATTACCAAACCTGGCTAAAACTTCAGGATAAAAACAACTGCCATCCTTTATTCACATTTGAGGAGTTTAAGGAAGCTGAAATTAAAGATGAATTTTTAAACTTTATTGAGGTGGATGCCGGAACATTCCAGCATTCCAACATTCCAACATTCCAATCCAATGTGGTTTTAATCCTCAAAACTTCTGCATTACACGGAATGGCCGAACAAAGGACATTTTTTATATCCTTGCAAGAACAACACATACAAATTCCTGTGATTATAAAAAGAACCTATCAGGATGCCGACGCCGACCATTTGATGCTGTATGCCGCTACGGATATCGGTGCTTTATTTACAGATGGTTTTGGTGATGGTATTTGGATTGATTCAGAGGGACAGAACCTGTCGTTAATCAATTCAACCAGTTTTGGTATTTTGCAGGCTACCCGTACACGTATCAGTAAAACAGAATATATTTCTTGCCCGAGCTGCGGCAGAACGCTTTTCGACTTACAAGAAACCACACAACTGATCCGCTCGCGTACCGACCACTTAAAAGGCATAAAAATCGGTATCATGGGCTGCATTGTAAACGGGCCTGGTGAAATGGCAGATGCCGATTATGGTTATGTTGGTACCGGACCAGATAAAATTACTTTATACCGCGGCAAAGAAGTAGTGAAGAAAAACGTAACTACAGCTTATGCACTTGATGAGCTCATTGACATTATCAAAGATGATGGCAATTGGGTAGAAAAGGTTTAAAATATGCACCAAAATCTGTGTCTTCGCAGGCCAGTATAATGTGTAATTTTAATTCATGCATTTTATTTTCGGCCTGTGAGGACATGGCCGATGAGTTATCCAAATGGTTTGTGTCTCACAAACCATTTTGCTTTATTTAGCACCATTTAACTTTTTGACCAATAAATCCTAAATTGCCTTAATGAACATCCCTGAGTTTCATAACCTGTTTAACGAACTTCGAAACTGGCTGGCAGGCAAAGGCCTTGTTGGTGGCGAACTGATCTATTCCTATTTTTTTATCGGACTGGTTGGCGTTGTGCTGTTTCTGTTCATCACCATATTCGTAACCCGGCAGGTTTTTATCGGTGTGGTAAAAAGTGCCAAAACCAAGTCCGACTGGCAAAAGGCGCTGTTCGAATTTAGGGTTTTCAGGGCTTTTGCCTTAATTTTTGGTGCCTACATTATCTATAACGTTGTTCCCTATCTTTTTATCGATTTTAAAAACTGGCTCTTTTATGCCTTAATTTTTGCTAAAATCTATATGGTTTTAGCAGTGATGTTTGCCATCAATGCATTTTTGAATGCTTTGGTTTCCATCATGGAATCATCAAAGAAATATGCCGATAAACCGATCAGAAGTTATAAACAGGTAGCCAAAATTGTGTTCTACATTGTTGGTTTTGTACTGATTCTGTCAATTATTCTTGGCGAATCGCCACTCTATGTTTTTGGCGGTTTTGGTGCGGTTACCGCTGTTTTTATCCTTGTTTTCAGAGATCCGATTTTGGGTTTTGTGGCTTCGGTACAAATGAGTGCCATCGATCTGGTGAGAGTGGGCGATTGGATTACCGTAGAAAAATACGGTGCGGATGGCGAGGTAACGGAAATTAATTTAACGACCATTAAAGTGCGGAACTGGGATAAAACGGTTACCATTGTGCCCAGTTATGCCATCGTGAGCGAATCCTTTAAAAACTGGCGCGCCATGGAAGAAAGTGAGGGCCGGAGGATTAAAAGACACATTAATATTAAAATTTCGAGCATTAAATTTTGCGATGAAGAATTGATCGGAAGGTTACAAAGTATCGATTTTCTAAAAGATTACCTCAAAGAAACACAAACTTTTATCGAGCGTTATAATGCCGAAAATACGGTGAATCCAAATAATCTGGTGAATGGCCGACATATGACCAACATCGGGACTTTCAGGGTTTATGCGGAGAAATACCTGGAGAGCAACCCCCATATCAACACGGATTTAACCTTTATGGTACGCCAGTTACAGGCCACAGAAAACGGACTTCCAATCGAGATCTATGTGTTCTCGAAAGAGAAGGGATTAAAGCGTTTCGAAGAAGTAGCTGCCGATATTTTTGATCACCTGTTGGCTGCGGTCCCTTACTTTGACCTCGAAATTTTCCAAAGCCCGAGTGGCAGCGATATGCGCAATTTTGTGCGGCGAGGGGATGATTAATTAACAAGCTTTTACAGCCTAATATTTATTCATAGCGCTTAATTTCCAGTTCCTTTGCTTATACGGTCGTCACGCTGGGTTCAGTTCAGCATCTTTCTGGCTTTGACCAGACCCTGAAATAAATCCGATAGGTATCGGATCAGTGTGACGACCATCAATTAAGGATTAATCTTCTCGTAAAAATGTCAAAACCTTTTCACAAACCTTAAACAGCAGCGGCGGCAAAGTTTCACTAGTGTAAGGTTGTGTTGCGCCATAAACATGGTTGGCGCCTTCAATTTTAACCAATCTGCTATTTGGGTTGGCCTCAGCCAAAGTTTGTGCAGTTTCAAAAGGCACATTCACATCATCATCGCCGTGGACAATTAACCAGGGAATGTTTATCCTTTTGGCAGCATCTAGAATATTCAATGCGGCTGAATTTTCTTCCAAATCTTCTAATAAAGTTACGTCTAAAGGCATCTGTTCTTTGGTGCGGGCATTGGTGACGAAGATTTTGCCATTCTTTTTCCATTCGGCTTCCTGTTCTTTTTTCCACAGACTGCTAAAATCGCCAATAGCGCTCCAGGTAATCAGTTTGTTAATTCTTAAGTCGTTAGCAGCCTCGATAATCGATAATCCGCCACCACGACTATGGCCTATCAGGTTCACCTTTGTATCTTTGCCATAGGCTTTTTCAATAAAATCGAGCACTGCGTTTACATCAAAAAGCTCTTTTGATACCGTATTGCTGGCAAAGGCTTCCATATCAGTCACATCTTTAGGGTCATCAACCGGCACACCACTATGTGATAAATTAAACTTTACATAACGGTAACCATTGCTTGCAAAATACCGGGCCACTAAATTATGGGCGCCCCAATCTTTAAAACCTTTAAAGCCATGTACAAAAAGGATGATGGGCGTATTTGGGTTTTTCTCGTCGAAAGTAATGTCGCCAATAATTAATTTTCCGTCGGCACCGCTAAGGCTAAAATTGCTTTGTGTAATCATAATTTAAAAGAGTTGATCTAAAATATAAACCTACGAAATCCAATTTTGTTGTGTGTTTTTAGAGGACGCGTTATCTCGGCTCGAACACAGTGGAATGCCTGCCCGAACAGATGGGGCGAGACTTATTATCCTAGATTTAGCTTCGCTAAGCAATCGTAGTTCTCGACTTCGTTGCACCCGATCTATCGGGTCCGCTCGAAATGACGCATATTCAATGAGAATAATCAAATTGTTTTTTTGTAATAATACCAGGCCCAGCCAATAAACAATAACTGAAATGGCAACCTTGCCCAGGCTATGAACGGGGTTACCCATATTTTACCCAACATGAACGGCGCCATCTGGATCATGTAGATATGGGCCGGCATAAAGGCAATCAGCATCAGGATAATCAACAAGGCCGCAACCTTTCGGGTCTTCGCGAACAGTAATAAAATGCCTAGAATAATTTCTATTATCCCCGAAAAGTAAATTAAAAAGCCAGGTACAGGCAACCATTTTGGCATGATCACGTAATATACTCCAGTGGATAAAAAGTGGTTACATCCGGCTAGAATATAGAAAATGGCATATGCCCAAAGAAAAAACTTGCGAATTGGTTTATTCATGAAATCAAGATAGTAAAATTAATCGCCAGGCACCTCTATTTAAAACCGTTCTAAATTGATGTAAATTACAGGTTAATGACAGTCACATGCCTTCACCATGTTACTTTTGTATCCCGATAATAGTTAATAACGGAATCACTTGGAATATTTAAAAGTAATAGCTTTTACGCATCACCACATCGACCTGAAATCTTTAGGGAAATTAGTTATTTGTGATCAGAGTTTAGATAGCAGGTTGAAGAATGTTCAAGCAGAGCTTCCCGTTAGCGAAATTTTCTATATTGGAACCTGTAACCGTGTTGAGTTTGTTTTCCTTACCAAGGAGAAAACCGACAAGGAATTTGTAACGCGGTTTCTTACCGTTTTAGACATGGGCCTGCCTCCCGAGTTTATGGAGCGTTTTCTGGATAATGTTTCTGTTTACGAAAATGAAGAGGCTTTTAACCATTTACTCAGAACATCCTGCTCTTTAGAGAGTTTGGTGGTTGGCGAAAAGGAAATTCTTGCGCAGATTCGCAAAGCTTACGAAAACTGCCGCGATGCCGGATTTACAGGCGATTACATGCGCATGATCATGGATAGGGTAGTGAAAACGGCAAAAGAAGTTTATACACATACCAATATTTCGAAAAATCCTGTTTCTGTTGTCTCGTTGGCTTACCGCAAATTAAAAGAACTGAATATGTGTGGCAACTCACGTATCCTGATTATCGGCGCCGGCGAAACCAACCAGAATATTGCAAAATATCTTAACAAACATAAATATTCCAATTTTTCCATTTTCAACCGTACACTTTCGAAAGCCGAAACTTTGGCCGAAGAGTTAAACGGAAAAGCCTACAACTTAGAAGCGCTTGAAAATTTTAATGAAGGATTTGATGTGATCATTACCTGTACAGGTTCTACCGAAGCAATTATTGGCGAAGAATTGTACGCCAGGTTGCTGAATGGCGAAACCGGCAAAAAGGTAATTGTAGATTTGGCCATCCCCAATGATGTTACGCCTGCGGTGATCCACAATAATCCGGTTCATTATATTGAGGTAGAATCGCTGAAAGAAGTGGCACGCAAGAATATCCAGGAGCGTTACAACGAACTGGTACATGCGGAAGAAATTATTAGCAATAACATTGCTGAGTTTTTTTATGTGTTGAAACAACGCCGTATCGAACTGGCGATGCAGGATGTGCCGCGTAAAATCAAAGAGATCAAAAATACGGCCCTAAATGGTGTATTTGCTGATGAAATCAGCCAGATGGACGAAGCATCGCGTGAGGTTTTAGAACGTGTAATGAATTACATGGAGAAAAAATGCATCAGCGTTCCGATGATTATGGCCAAAGAAATTCTGGTTAATCAACCTTAACTTAACCGAAAAAGGGCGCTAAGGCAATTCAGAGAACGCTAATGGCCGTAGATCCCATTCTAATAAAACCCGGCAAGCACACGATAGAGTGTTAAAAATATTGTTTAGGCTGGCGCCAGCTGTATTGACAAAGCTCTGTGGTAACCACATCCGCATGTTGGTCGCCCCGGTTAACGCCAAACTCAAGAATCCACCCCGTACCTCCGGCTCCGGATTATTCTTTACCCTTTCTAGGTACCAGGTTAACCCCATGTTAACCCTTTGCTTACCTGTTCTCTACCTTTTCTTTACCTATCGCTTACCTATCCTTTACCTTTTGCTTACCTAAAAGGTAAAGCCAGCGTCTGCTTTGGGCCTTCCTGGGGTTAGCCGGGCGGCTATGTTGTCTGTCGTAGGTAAGAATAACTCCGCATTTAATCCTAAGCATCATGTGATTATCCTCAGCATAACAAACCGATTGTGTAATGTCACAGAAATCCTTTAAATTATCCTTTCTGTAACCTCACTGTCTCATTTTTAAACAATTCATGGTATAAACCACTAATTAAATTAAATTTGCAACTCATTTAACCTTTATAGTGAAGAAATTAACCATCGGAACACGCGGTAGCGACCTGGCATTATGGCAAGCAAATCATATAAAAGATGAATTGGCAGCCATTGGAATTGAAGCAGAAATAAAAATCATTAAAACGCAGGGCGATAAAATCCTGAATTTAAGATTGGATAAACTGGAAGGCAAAGGCTTTTTTACCAAAGAACTGGAAGAAGAGCTTTTGGGCGGAACAATTGATCTGGCCGTACATTGCCTTAAAGATTTGCCTACCACACATCCTGATGGATTGATCATTGCGGCTTTGCCACCACGCGAAGAAGCAAGCGAATATCTGTTGATTTTAAAAGATTGTGTAGATGTTTCGCAGAAACTTTCGCTAAAAAAAGGTGCGATGGTGGGAACTTCATCCAATCGACGTAAAGCGCAGTTATTGGGCCTACGTCCCGATCTGGAAATTGAAGATTTGCGTGGAAACGTACCCACCCGGATCCAAAAACTCCGCGACGAAGATTATGATGCGATTTTGATCGCTAAGGCAGGTGTGAAGCGTTTAAATCTTGATGTGAGCGATTTACATGTGGAAGAACTCGAAACCACGGAATTTATTCCGGCACCAGCACAAGGTGCTTTGGCCATCCAGATCAGAGAAAATGATACCGAGCTTTTTGATGCACTACAGAAACTGCACGATCCGGAAACTGCCGAAACGGTAAATGTGGAACGTAAAGTGTTAAACCTTTTCGAAGGCGGTTGCCATATGCCTTTGGGTTGTTATTGCCAAAAGGAGAATGGAAAATTCGAAATCTGGACATCAAAAGCTGAAACTGCAGACGATTTTCCTGAACGTTTATTTTTACGTGCCGATACAACAGAAGGTTTGGCAGAGAAAATTGTAGCCAAATTTAATGCAGAAAGAAAGAAACCGGCAAAGGTTTTTATCTCGCGCGAAATTGGCGAACACAGTTATTTCCGCAGAGCACTGGAAAATAATAATATAGAAATAGAGGGTCGTTCGCTAATCCGTACGTTCCCAATTGTAACGGTTTTAGATCAGTTTATCTTACGACATCTGGACTGGATTTTCTTCAGTAGCCGTAACAGCGTTGAATATTTTTTCAACTTAAAACCCTTGTTGCCAAAGAAAACGAAGTTTGGTGTAGTGGGAAGAGGGTCGGAAGATGCTTTACGTAAATTTGGCCATATTGCTGATTTTGTTGGAACCAGTGGAGATATTACTGAAGTAGCAGAAGATTTTGCAAAACTGGTTGGTGGACAGCAGGTACTGTTCCCAAGGGCGCAGGATTCTTTGCAATCAATTCAAAAATCATTGCCAGCAGATGCTAAAATTATTGATCTGCCAATTTACGAAACGGTAATAGAAGAAGATATCGACCAGAGTTATGCCGATGTGTTGATTTTCACCAGTCCATCTAATGTGGATGCCTATTTTGCCGATAACTTATTGGAACCAGGCCAACAGGTAATTGCGATAGGTAACTCTACTGGTAAAAAGTTCGACGAAATGGGCGTAAAATATGCTTTGCCTTATTCGCCTGATGAAATTGGATTGGCTGAAGCAGTGTTTGGGATTGAAGTAAGGTAGAAGGAAGGCAAAGGTTAAATGGTTTAGGGAGGAATGTTGAAATACTTTTGTCTCGATACTGGATACTAATATCCTGATACTCGATACTACAATTTTGATACTAAATCCAAAAATCTGTGTAGTCATCCCGCAAGGAAAAATAGAAAATACTCAAGCCTTGATACTCGATAGCATAATCTTGATACCAGTTAAGGTCTTGCTACCCGATAAATCAGTCTTGATACTAAATACTTAAAAAAATGTTAAACCGTCCGCGTAGATTAAGGAAAAATCCACTAGTGAGAGAGATGGTAGCCGAAACCCGGTTATCGAAAGATATGTTTGTGTACCCTTATTTTATAGTACCAGGCAGTAATGTTACCCATGCCATTGATGCGATGCCTGGCGTAAACCATTATTCGGTTGATACCCTGGTGAAGGATGTTGAGGCGGGAATGAAAAAAGGCCTGAACAAAATTATGCTTTTTGGGGTGGGTGATGAGAAATCGGAAGATGCAAAGTCGGCTTACCACGATCATTCCCTAGTGCCAACCGCGGTTCGTGAGTTAAAGAAACAATTCGGTGATGATTTATATGTGATTACCGATGTTTGCGTTTGTTCTTATACCACACACGGTCATTGCGGTATTTTGGAAAACGATTATGTTCAAAATGATAAAACGGTTGAAGTAATCGCTAAAATGGCCTTAACGCATGCTGAAGCGGGTGCTGATATGTTTGCACCGTCGGATATGATGGATGGAAGGATTGAAGCCATGCGTCATCTTTTGGATGAAAATGGTTTTGTAAACGCGGCCATTATGAGCCATGCCACAAAATTTGCTTCTGCTTATTATGGCCCTTTTAGAGAGGCTGCAGACTGTGCGCCGAGCAAAGGCGACAGAAAAGCATACCAGATGGATTTCAGAAACCCACTGGAAGCTTTACGTGAAGCACAACTGGATGAACAGGAAGGTGCCGATGTGTTAATGGTGAAACCAGGTTTAGCTTATCTGGATATTATCCAGCGGTTAAAACAGGATACCAATTTGCCGATTGCGGTTTATAATGTATCGGGCGAATACTCGATGGTTAAAGCAGCTGCCGAACGCGGATGGATAGACGAGCAAAAAGTAGTGATGGAAACCATGCATGCCTTTGCCCGTGCGGGTGCAAGTATTATTACCACTTACCATATTAAAGATATTTTAAATAACGATTGGCTATAGAAGTGGAAGGTAGAGGGTTTAAAGGTTGAGGGTTTATATGCCACAATCTATATATCCTTAACAATCCGTTCTAAAACCTACAAAACATAATGAGGTGAAAGGTTGATGGTTAACGGTTATGGGTTATGCGCCCAAGACCCTTCTGCCTTCTGCCTTTGGCCTTCAACCTTAATAAAATGTTAGATTCATTAAAAAAAATGTTTTCAGGCAACGAAGCCGATATTCCGGTAAATACAGGAAGTAAACCTGATATTTCGAGGGTTAAATCTGCAGAACTGTACGAGAAATCGAAAACCTATTTCCCTGGAGGGGTAAACTCTCCGGTAAGGGCTTTTAAATCTGTTTATGGTACACCGCTTTTTATCGAAAAAGGTGATGGTTGCTTTATCTGGGATGCTGATGGCAACCAGTTTATCGATTTCTGTGGGAGCTGGGGCCCGTTAATTTTAGGACATAACAATCCTAAAATCCGTGAAAAGGTTACTGAAGTCATGCAGAACGGAATGAGTTTTGGTGCGCCAACAGCTTTAGAAAATGAATTGGCAGAACTGATTATTAAAAATAACCGTTTTGTAGAGAAAATCCGTTTTACCAGTTCAGGTACCGAAGCGGTAATGTCGGCAATACGTTTGGCAAGAGGTTTTACCAGTCGCGATAAAATTTTAAAATTCGAAGGTTGTTACCATGGCCATAGCGATTCGTTATTGGTTAAAGCAGGTTCGGGCCTAGTTACTTTTGGCGAAACTTCTTCAGCAGGAGTGCCAAAGTCCTTTGCAGAAGAAACCATTGTGATTCCTTTAAATGACAAAACAGCCATTGAACAGGCTTTTGCACAGTTTAAAGATCAGATTGCTGCCGTAATTATTGAAGGAATTCCGGCGAATAATGGTTTGATTATTCAGGACGAAGCGTATATTCATTTCTTGCGTAAAATCTGTACGGATAACGGTTCACTACTAATCTTTGATGAAGTAATCACCGGTTTCAGGGTAGGTTTTGAAGGCGCAGCAGCACATTATGGCGTTACTCCTGATATCGTTACTTATGGTAAAATCATCGGCGGGGGATTACCTGTTGGGATGTATGGTGCACGTGCAGAAATTATGGCGCATATCTCTCCTGATGGCGGCGTATACCAGGCAGGAACTTTATCAGGAAACCCGGTAGCCATGGCTGCAGGCATCGCTACCTTAACAGAACTGAATAAATCAAGCTTTTATAAAGACCTGAATGCAAAAGCGCAGGAATTTGTGGCGAGCATCCAACGTTTTGCAACAGCACGCAACTATAAATTCAAGGTATTTACCATTGGCTCTATTTTCTGGTTTGCTTTTACCGATAAAGATAAAATCCAGTCGGCTGACGATATTGATGCTGGCAGCATGGAGAAATTCAAAATAATGCACCGTGAGTTATTAAACAGGGGAATTTATTTAGGTCCATCGGGATATGAAGTTGGTTTCGTATCTTCAGCACATACAAAGATCGAATTAGAGAAAGCGAAAAGAGCTATTTTTGAAGCGTTGGATTTAGTGTTTAAGAAATAACACTATAGAAATATAAATTTGTGCCATGGTTTGTGGAGACACGAGCCATGGGGATGCTGTAAATCTGTGTAATCAAATAATCTTTGCAATCAGGCATTTGTGTAAAAACATCTGTGTATCAACCCTAAGGGAATGAAGAAATCTATAATTATATTTTATGCATTATTGCTTTACGCGTTAATCCAACTCATCTCTTGGGGCACTTTGGTGGTGCGTTTGCAACCCAGCCGCATGACCATGATTATGGGCGAAGGGTCGGTATTTTTATTTCTACTCTGCTTCGGAGGGTATTTTCTGCACCAATCGCTAAAACGCGAGGATAAGTTAAGGGAGCAACAACAAAATTTCCTGATGTCGATTACACACGAGCTCAAATCTCCTTTGGCGGCTATAAAACTTTCGATCCAAACCATTGTTAAAAGAGATCTGGATAAAGCCCGCCAGGTTTCGTTACTGAATAACTCGTTAAAAGACATTGAGCGTTTAGACGATCTGGTCGAAAATATGCTATTGGCTACCAAGATCGAAAACCGTTCTTATACCTTTCCGAAGGAAGAATTTAACTTCTCTGAATTGGTGTATAAAATTACAGACCGGTTGCAGGTCCACTCTTGTGGCAACGAACAATTGATCAGCACCCAAATTCAGCCAAATTTGCAGATAGTAGGTGACAAATTTGCCTTATCGTCAGTGGTGACCAATTTAATTGAAAATGCGGTGAAGTATTCCAGTCCATGTGATGAGATAAATGTGCATTTAAACGACGTGGATGGTCATATTCATTTAAGTGTGATTGATAAGGGACCGGGTATTTCAGATGCCGAAAAAATGTTGATATTTGATAAGTTTTACCGAGTTGGTAACGAGAATGTCAGAAAAGCGAAAGGAACAGGTTTAGGCTTGTTTATTGTGAAAGAGGTTTTACAATACCATGATGCAGATATTACAGTAAAAGACAATCTGCCCCAAGGAAGTATTTTTGAAGTAACATTTAGTTAATCTCAATTATGTCACAAAAATTAAGAATTCTATTGGTAGAAGACGAGGATCACTTGTTAGATGCTATCAAATTAAACCTCGAACTTGAGGGTTATAAAGTTCACGCCGTTAAAGATGGCAAAACCGCTCTTAAAATTTTTAAAGAAGAACGCTTCAACCTCATCATTTTAGATGTAATGTTGCCTGAGATGGATGGTTTCCAGGTTTGTGAAACAATCCGTTTAGAGAATGCAGAAGTTCCAATTATGTTTTTAACTGCTAAAAATACTTCGGAAGACCGTGTATTGGGTTTGAAAAAAGGTGCTGATGATTATTTGGTTAAACCGTTCAACTTGGAAGAATTGATTCTTCGTGTTGGCATTTTGGTTAAACGCAGTTTAAAATCTGATGATTTAAAAGAATTGAATTCTTACAAAATCGGCGATAAAACTATTTATTTTAACTCTTTCGAATTGAAACACGATGATGGTACCATCACACCATTAACCAAAAAGGAAACGATGTTGTTGAAACTGTTAATCGAGCGTAAAAACGATGCCGTTTCAAGAGAGCAGATTTTAGAAACCGTTTGGAACTATGATGTTTATCCATCAACCAGAACGATTGATAACTTTATTTTAACGTTCCGTAAGTATTTCGAACCAGATCAAAAAAATCCAGTTTATTTCCACTCTATCCGTGGGGTAGGTTATAAATTCACTGATAGTCATTAATGTACAATAATAAGGGCAGATATGCTTTAATGGCAGTTTTTGTGCTTGCTGCATTGGTTTGTGTTTTTTACAATCAATATCAGCTGGCCGCTGTTTCAGGGCTTTTATTTGCCTTTGTTGTTTGGAGCCATTTTAAACATGGTTCGGTGTTAATGGCATCGAAGCATTTCAAAAATAACGAATTCGGTAAAACCAAAGCTTTATTGGCCGAGGTAGCTAAACCAGAGCGTTTGGCCAAAAGCCGGAGAGGTTATTACGAATTTATGCAGGGCAATATGGCGCTGAAAGAAGAAGACTACGATAAGGCTGAATATCATTTTCAGTTGGCCAGTCGTTTTCCGGTAGGCGGTAAGAACGAGAAATCGTATGTACTGATCCACCTGGCCAATCTTGCTTTACGGAAGAAGGACAGAGAAAGGGCAGAAGCTTATACCAAATTGGCCAAAGAACTGGCCGAAACACAACGATCGAAAGATATTATCGTTAAAATTGAAAAAGAAATAAGCAAAATATAATATTAGTATTGTCATTTTGAACAACGAAGCACCAGTTTAGGAATAAAAAGGTACTTCGTTTTTTTTTTATTTATACCTTTGCGCAATTAAATTTTTAGGCCGCCCGTCATGCTGAACTTGTTTCAGCATCTTTTTTGCTATTAAGACCCTGAAATAAATCCGATAGCTATCGGATGAGGGTGACGTTGAACAATGGATACCAAATACAAAATATGAAGAATAATTTATTTTTAGACGCTGCATTTTCAAAACAAACCGAACGCCCGCCAGTATGGATGATGCGTCAGGCAGGTCGTTTTATGCCACAATATTGGGAAATTAAAAACAAGTACTCTTTTTTAGAGATGTGCAAAACTCCCGAAATTGCTGCTGATGTGACCATGTTGCCTGTTGATTTGTTGGATATTGATGCGGCGATTTTATTCTGTGATATTTTGGTAACTGGTGAGGCTATGGGTGGCGAATTGAGCTTTACCCAAGGGGTTGGTCCGAAGTTTGCCAATCCGGTACGTAATGCCCAGGATATCGAAAACTTAAATGTCGACTGTCTGGATGAATTGCAGTACGTTGCTGATGCGATTAAAGTGATACAACAACGGTTGGATAGCAGAATCCCATTGATCGGTTTCGCTGGTGCCCCATTTACGGTAATGAGTTATTTAATTGAAGGCGGTTCTTCTAAAGATTTTAAATTAACCAAGCTTTTTATACACAACCAGCCAGAATTGGCACACCAGCTTTTGGCTAAAATTGCAAAGGTAACGGCCGATTATCTGAACCTTCAGATTGCTGCTGGTGTTAATGCTGTTCAAATTTTCGACAGTTGGGCACTTGCTTTATCCTGGAATGATTATCAGGAATTTTCTCACCGTTATATTCAGGAAATTATTGCCAATTTAAATAGAAAAGATATTCCGGTGATTTCGTTCTGCAAAGGAAGTTCTGTTTTTGCACCGATTATGGCAGAAGCCAAACCGGATGTAATTTCAGTAGATTGGAATGCCGATTTATTGAACATTAAAAATGCTTTGCCAAAAGGCATTGCCGTTCAGGGAAATTTAGATCCGCATATTTTATATGCCGATAAAGCAGTGATTAAGGCACAGATCCATAAACTATTCGAACGCATGCGCGGTACCGAAGGCTTTATCTTCAATTTAGGTCATGGTATTATGCCTGATATTCCTTTCGATAACGTAAAGTATGCAATTGACGTGGTTAAAGAATTTAGGTATTAAATTCTCATCACCTTATTAAATAGATAAATGATAGAAACCCTGTTGCCATATTACCATTACTTCCTTGCAGTACACATTGTATTTGTAATCAGCTGGATGGCGGGACTGTTCTATATCCTAAGTCTTTTTATTTACCATACGGAGGCCAACGATAAACCTGAGCCCGAAAAGAGTATCCTTCAGAAGCAGTTTGTTAAAATGGAAGCTACTTTATGGAAAATTATTGCTACCCCAGCGATGATTATTTCTGTTTTGGCCGGCGCTTCTATGCTAACTTTAAATCAAGGTTTGCTACAAATGGATTGGATGTGGGTTAAGCTCGGTTTTGTTGTGGGTTTGCTCATCTATCATTTTATCTGCCAAAATATCGTTAAACAGCTTAAAAACAATCAATACAGGTTAACGAGCTTTCAGTTGAGGTTATGGCGCGAACTGGCTACCATTTTTATGATTGCCATTGTATTTGTAGTGATTCTTAAGAGTGCCATCAACTGGATCTACGGTTTAATCGGCATAATGGGGGTAGCGATGGCAATCATGATTGCAGTTAAACTGTATAAAAACTATCGTAAAAAGCGTGGAGAATAATCTTTACACCATAAATGTGCTAATGCACCAATAATTATTTGCCATTAGAAGTGCCTCAAAAGCTTTGTGTTCTTGTGCATGGGTAGTCAACTCATATTAACTTTGTTTCCTTTTCGTAAACTTGCATCAGCTTCCTGATACTTTGCTACACGCTACTTGATACTTTACCAAAAAACTATCCTAAATTTGGGCGATAAAATCCAAGCTCATGTTTACAATTACAGGTCTGAAAAAGGCCTTACTCTTAATACCTTTTCTTTTTAGTGCTTATTTGGCTTCGGCACAGTTTAACCAGTCGGCTTTTGAAAACCGGATCCGCCCTGATAGCAGTTTAACCAATGAGGTGCACTTCAATTTTTACAATTTAAACTACGTCCGTAATTACGAGTATACCAACGATTTTCACGATGGGTACACTCTTTATGGCACGCAGTTGCAACCTCAGATTGTGTATTACGCGCATCCTAATCTTGCCATTACCGCTGGTGCGTTCATCAGAAAGGATTTTGGAAGAAACGGCATTTCAGATGCGAAGCCATTGTTCAGTGTAAAATACCATAAAAGAAACCTGACCCTGATTTTTGGAAGTTTAGAAGGCAACATTCAACATAAATATATCGAACCTTTATACGATTTCGAAAGAACCATCACTACGCCGATCGAATATGGTACACAGTTATTGGTGGAACGTCAGAAATTTACTTTAGATGCCTGGATTGCCTGGCAAAAGATGATTTACAAGGGCGACCCGGCAAAAGAAGAAATCATTGGTGGTTTATCAACAGAAAGTTTTTTAATAAAAAACGATGATTGGAAATTAAGCATTCCTGCACAGTTTTTGGCTTTCCATCAGGGTGGACAAATTGACGTACTTAAAGAAATTCCGATTACAACCATGTTTAATGGGGCAACAGGTATAAAATTGCATAAAGACATTAATGGTAATATTAAACAGGTGTATACGGATAACTATATTGCCGTGTATAAAGATTTTTCACCAGATAAAAGAAAGGCTTACGAAGGTGGCTTTGGTTTGTGGTTAAATGCAGGTGTAGAAAGTAAATGGGGAAGTTTAGTAGCCTCTTACTGGAAAGGCAACAATTTTATTTCGATTAAAGGTATGCCGCTTTACGAATCGGTATCCGATAACCTGTACAGTCCTGGCTTGAAGCAAAGTGCGAGAAATATTGTTTCGCTACGTTATGCCTATCAAAAAGAGTTGATTCCACATTTGTATCTTGATGTGCGTTTTGAACCACACATCGATTTAGACCATACTGATAAACAACTTCAGTTTAACCATTCGTTCTTTTTAACCTATAAACAAGATTTTAAATTGTTTAAGGTAAAAAAGGATGGAAGATAGCACAGTTTAGGATAATTAAGTTCACGCCATTTCAACCCCCGCAGGTTTCCAGAACCTATGGGGGTTTTTATTTTCAAGCAGTTGCCTTGTTTCTAAACCCGATAGCAGCGAAAAACACGAAGGTGAGGAACGAACCAAGGCTTTGAAGCGAATAGCGGGACTGCTGTTCCCAATAAAATACTGCATGTTCATTTTCAGATAAAAAATCTATATCTTTCTTTAAATTTATTTAAACTATATCTTGTTGATAATCAACTGGTATGAATCCCTGTTTTAACTTTATTTAACTTTTTCTTTCTCCCCATGCAACCATTGTTTGTAATTGCCCATCTTCTATATACAAACACACAATGAAATTGACGCGAAGCTATACGATAAACGATTTGATGGAAGGCTGCAAAGCTGGCGACCGGAAGATGCAGGAGCTGCTTTATAAGCAAACGGCATCGAAAATGCTGGCCGTTTGTATGCGCTACGCCAAAGATAGGATGGAGGCAGAAGATGTATTGCAAATGGGCTACATTAAAATCTTCCAAAAAATAAAAGAGTACAGAGGCGATGGTTCTTTTGAAGGCTGGATAAGGCGCGTAATGGTAAATACTGCGATTGAAAGTTACCGTAAGAATTTACGCAGCTTAAATGTGGTGGAAATAGATGAAGCTTACGAACAACCTTCAACCGGATTTGATTTTGGCACCTTAGGGATGCAGGATTTGATGAAGGTAATACAGAAACTGGCAGATGGTTACCGCATGGTTTTTAACATGTATGTAATAGAAGGTTATTCGCACAAGGAAATTGGAGAAACGCTTGGCATCTCAGAAGGCGCGAGTAAATCGCAGCTATCGAGGGCAAGGGCAATATTAAAAGAGGAAATTATAAAAATGGAGGGATTTGGTTATGCAACCTATACGGGATAAGGATTTTGATCAATTGTTTAAGGATGCTTTTGCTGATGCAGAGGTAACACCTTCGAGGGATTTATGGAGCAACATTGAAAGCGAAATAGCCTCAAAGAAAAAGAGGATCATATCCATTTATTGGTTATCAGCTGCTGCTGTATTACTGATCGCTACGATAGGTGTTTTGATTTATCAACAACAAAACACGACCAGTGGAAGTAAACAATTGGCCGGTAATACCATTGAAAAAACGAAACCGGTAGTACAGTCGGCAGTTGTTAAGGATACTGTTACTAAATTGGTTGAACCTATTGAAAATATCGCACCAGTTTTACCAATTCAACGTAAAGCGGAAAGTACGATTGCCAAAACTAAGGTTAAACAAAATGTTGTTAAACCGGTAGAAAAACAGGCTATCATTACTGCACCTCAAATGCAGAAACAAGAAACGATGGTTGCTCAGGTTGAAGATCCTAAAAAAGATATCAAAGCACAAATTGACGCGGCAATTCTTGAACAGCCTAAAGCAGATGTTGTAATTGCAGCCAATCAAACAACAGTTAAAACAGATGAACCCATTAACGATAATGAACAAAGTAATAAAGGTATCCGTAACGTTGGCGATGTGGTAAACCTGATCGTTAACAAAATGGACAAAAGAAAAGATAAACTGATCCAGTTCCGCACGGATGACGATGATTCTTCTTTGTCATCGATTAATATCGGCCCGTTTAAAATAGGAAAACGGAATAAGAAATAAGCCAGGATTGATCAGGATTTACAGATTAAGATTACAGCATTTATACCACTCAATAATTCATTTATTCAAACCCTCAATAAAACACACATAGATATGAAACGGCTAATTTATACAACACTTTTGGTAAGCGGACTTGCCGGTGTTATGGCTCCCGGTGCTTTTGCACAACAAGATTCAATTAAAAGAAACAGAAAAGATTTAGATTACGGTATTGTAAAAATAACCAGAGACGGAAAAGATAGCACAAATAAAGATCCTAAAAAAGGCCGTTTCGTAGGCGGAATTACTTTTACCAGGGTGGATTGGGGTTTCTCCAGGTTAATCGACAATGGAAGTTTCAATTTATCCCCTAATAACGATTTCTTAGATTATAAAGGCGGTAAAACCAGTACCTTCTCTTTTGATATCCTGCAATTGGGCTATCGTTTCAACTCTAATTTTAAAGTGTATGTAGCCGGTGGATTTGATTGGACTTTAATCCGCTTAAGAAAAGATATCACTATTGCTAAAAACTCGAGCGAATTTGTTTACACCGATCAGGCACCTGTACATTTCTCTAAAAACCGTTTCTCGAGCAGTTATGTACATATTCCCTTAAACTTCGAATTCCGCACTGGCGAAAACAAGAACGGTAAAAGATTTTATCTGGTTTTAGGTCCGGAAGTGAGCTTTTTGCTAAACGGAAAAATTAAACAGGTGAGTGAGGAGCGTGGTAAAGAAAAACAATACGACAGTTATCACTTCCAATCGGTTCGTTACGGCGGTACCATTAGATTTGGTTATGGCGGTATCGGTTTGTTTACCAAATATTACTTTAACGATATGTTTACCACCGCTCAGCAGGCTGGTTTAAAGAACATGAGCTTCGGACTTACCTTTGGCTTGAATTAAGCCCTAAATCCCCTAAAGGGGAGTTGATAACACACCAATAAAACAGATCCTGTTTCGGTTAGGCGAAACAGGATTTTTTTTTGGTTTTCCCCATTTCCCTTAAACCTTCTACCTAAAAACCCTCCACCTTTTTCTTATCTTTACCGCGTGAGCAATACCCTAATCAGCGTTAAAAATTTAACCAAACAATATCAGGCAGAACAGGCCGGAGGCATTAAAAATGTAAGTTTCGAGATCAAAAGGGGCGACGTAGTAGCCATTATTGGCGAGAGTGGCAGTGGAAAATCGACTTTGTTGAAATCCATTTACGGACTGTTGAAAACTGATGAAGGCGAAATCTTTTTTGAAGATCAGCGGGTTAAAGGCCCCGACGAGCAGTTGATACCTGGCCATAAACAGATGAAGATGGTTACACAGGATTTTTCGCTGAATATTTACGCAAAAGTGTACGATAATATTGCCTCACAACTATCGAATACCGACCTTAAAACCAAAGCCGAAAAAACACTTCAGATGATGGAGCATCTTCGGATTTTACCACTTCAAAATAAAAAAATCATCGAACTGAGCGGGGGAGAGCAGCAGCGCGTGGCCATAGCAAAGGCCATGGTTGCCGATACACAGGTTTTACTATTAGACGAACCTTTTAGTCAGGTTGATGCCTTGCTGAAGAACCAGTTGCGTGCAGATATTAAACGCGTAGCCTCAGAAACCGGTGTTACGGTAATTTTGGTTTCGCACGACCCTGCCGATGGATTATTCCTGGCCGACCAATTGCTGATTCTGAAAAACGGCGAATTGTTGCAGACCGGAAAACCATCAGAGATTTACCAGCATCCCAAACACATTTACACTGCACAGATTTTAGGTAATGCCGTGGTTTTATCGAAAACTGATGCCGAAAAAATAGGTTTAAAGACACTGAAAGAATTCGTTGTATTTTACCCCGAATGGGCCGAAATCAACAGCAACTGGAGCAGCAGGCGTTTTGAAGTAAAAGATGTATACTACAAAGGTTTCTACGATGAGTTGCTATTGGAAAGAAATGGCGTGAACATCCGTGCTTTACAATTGAACAGGGGAGAGCATAAAAAAAACGACCACGTTCAGTTGAACATTAGTCGTTTTTTAGAGTTTTAATTGTAATTATAATTTCGTGTTCTAATGAGCTAATTATAATTATAATTATAACTTTTTGGGAGATCAAAGGATACAGTATTTTCCATCCACGACGTTTTAATGTGGGAAAATTAGCACATAAAAAAACGACTAAGTTCAGAGGAACATTAGTCGTTTTAGCGTTTTAAAATATTTTTCTTTTACGTTACATTTTCAGCTGCAACCAGAACAACTTTTATTCTAATTGGGGTTGTTGGTAATGTTGACCTGCTTATCGAAAGACCCCCAATATGAGCTTCATAGTCCATATCACCGTAAGGTAGTTGATAATAATTGGTATAATTTGGAGTAGCAGAGTAGACCAATATACCTTCATCGTAGAAATTAATATCGTCAATTTCTGGAATATTTAAGTCAAGATAGTATTTGCCATTTTCTAGTACCCATTTATTTGGCGTAACATCAAATACAACAGTTCTATTTGGAGCTGTCTGTTGTACAATTGTGTCTTTTTTGCAAGAGGCCAGACCTAGTGTGGCGATGCAAAGCATTAAGATGGTAAGTTTTTTCATGTTGATTAGTGTTTTATTTGTGTGTATGATATTGCTATTACAAATCTGCTGCCAAAAAAATAAAATGCATGATTTATGGATTAATTATTGTGCAACAGATTAAATACACAACTACTAGCATCCAATTTTATTCGATATGAAGCTCTTTTTTCGCCTTTTGCCCTGGTTAATTTTAATCGTTGCGGGGTATCTATTTATTTCCAAAAAGTTTAGCATCAATACCTCTGTAGAGAGCAAGCATCAGCTTCTGGTAGAGAAAATCGAAGCCATTGGTAAATTAGAGCTGGTAAGGTACCAGATCAGCGATGTTTTGGAACATAAAAATAAAACTGATTTTTTGCCCGAAGCCAGTGTGTTATTGATTGTTAAGGCCGAAGCAGTGGGTTGTATCGACCTCACAAAAATTACGCGCGAGGATATTGATATTGATGCGGACACTGCTGTAGTAAATTTGCCACAGCCCGAAATCTGTTATGTAAAAATAGATCATAAAAACTCCCGGGTTTACGATACAAAGATGGCTTTCTTCCGCGAGGCCAGTTTAGTAGACGAGGCCTATAAAGCAGCCGAAAGACAGGTGACTACAGAAGTGAATAAATCGAGTATTTTAACACAGACCAAAACCAATGCTACTACGGTACTTAAACCGATTATTGAGGGTTTGGGTTATAAGAATGTGAAATTTACTTTTCAATAAGGTTTAAGGTTTAAGGTTTGAGGTTAAGGGTTAAGCGGTCGTCACCCTGACCTATAGCGCAGCGGAAAACTACGCAGTAAATTTATTTCAGGGTCTTTCTGGAAAGATAGAACTAAGTAAAACTTCGGGAAGGCAGGATAGATGCTGAAATAAATCCGATAGCTATCGGATCAGCATGACGATTACATATTTTATTTTATGAAGTCTTCGCGATGCGGATTAAAAATATCGATCAATAATCCAGCTTCCAGACAAACCACGCCATGAAATACAAGGGTTGGGGCAAAGAAAACATCTCCTTCAGTTAAGATTTTCTTCTCATCGCCCATGCTCACTTCAAAACTGCCTTTGGCAACATAACTCATTTGTAAGTGAGGATGGTTATGGATGGTACCTATGGCATCTTTTTCAAAAGCTACTTTAACCAACATCAGCTGGTCATCATAAGCCATAATCTTGCGTTTAACGCCCGCGCCTAAATCTTCCCAATCGATATCGCTGTCAGAAATTAATGTTTTGTTGCTTAAGTCTTTGAAATTCATTTTTATAAGATATGTCGTGTTGAGCCTGGCGAAATACTATACTTATCGTTCGACAGGCTCAGGATGACAAAGAAATTAAATTATAATTGTGTCCTCTGTGTTAAAACAGGCATTAAACCAAGTATTCAAACAAAGTCTGATCCTGGTTGAGCTCAATAATTTCGAATTTAAAATCTTTCATGCGCTGCAATAAACTTGCATAATCGTTTTTGTTAGAAAGTTCTATTCCCACCAGTGCAGGGCCGTTTTCCTTATTCGTTTTTTTAATAAACTCAAAACGGGTAATATCATCCTGTGGACCTAAAACTTCATTCACAAAAAGCTTTAAAGCACCTGGTCTTTGTGGGAAGCGTACAATGAAATAATGTTTCAAGCCTTCGAAAAGCAGAGATTTCTCTTTAATCTCCTGCATGCGCTCTATGTCGTTATTTCCACCGCTAACGATACAAACTACCGTTTTACCGGTAATCTGGTCTTTAAGCTGATCTAATGCAGCTACAGACAGGGCTCCTGCAGGTTCAACAACAATAGCATCTTCGTTATATAGTTTTAGTATGGTGGTGCATATTTTCCCTTCAGGGATTAAATGCATCTGATCCAGAAGTTCCTTGCAATATTCGTAAGTAATATGCCCGATCCTTTTTACAGCAGCACCATCAACAAAACGATCTATCTCTTCTAAAGTAAATGGACCACCATATTCCATCGCGGTAACCATCGATGGTGCGCCCAGTGGTTCTACACCAACCAGTTTTACCTCAGGTTTAACGGTTTTCATATAGGCACTTACGCCTGATGCCAAACCGCCACCGCCAACTGGCATCACCACCATATCCAAATCCGGTAGATCTTCATAAATCTCTACACCAACCGTAGCTTGTCCTTCAATTACTTTTTCATCATCAAACGGTGGAATAAAAGTGGCCGATTTTTCCGCGCTGTAGGCAAGGGCTTCTTTCAAACAATCATCGAAAGTATCACCCACCAAAACCACTTCTACACTGTCGCCGCCAAACATGTAGGTTTGTTTCACCTTTTGTTTAGGTGTAATTTCGGGCATAAAAATAACACCTTTGATGCCCAGCTTTTTGCATGAATATGCTACACCCTGTGCGTGGTTACCAGCACTTGCACAAACTACACCGTTAATCAAGGCATCTTGTGGCAACGTGCTAATTTTATTGTAGGCGCCACGTAATTTGTACGAACGTACAATCTGCAGGTCTTCCCTTTTTAAATAAATATTGGCATTGTAATGGGCAGAAAGCCCGGCGTTAAACTCCAAAGGTGTACGTTTTACCACGCCCTTTAACCGTTGCGATGCAGATTGAAAATCTAGTGTATTCGGTGTTGTCGTATTCATTGTTTTAGTATCAAGTGGAGAGATCGTTCTAGTGCTAAGTATCGGGTATTTAGTAGTATCAAGTATTCAGTATCAAGACTGAGATCTCTCTTTTATTTTTTTGTAAAGCAGGGGTTGGTACTTTTCGGTTCTTACAGTCCTGCTATTCGTTTCAATCTTTTTAAAACCACTGTAATGCTGAAGATTGAAGAAGCCTGTTTCATAGGTTGCAGATGCTTCGTACCTCAGCATGACATCATATTAAAGGTTGCTGCAATTAAAAAGTATTTCCACTGCTATCAGGTTTAGGTAAATTAAGCCGGTGCCTTAAACTAAAAATGCCACCCGCTTAATGCCAAATCCTGAGCTTTAGGCTAAATGCAAAGCAACCAATTGGTTTAAATCGTGGTCGTTAATGCCCTGTTTACTATCGGCCAAAACCAGGAATTTTTTGTAAACAATATCTAAATGATCTTTTTCCAATCTATGACCTAAACGCTCTAAATGATGTTTTAAGGCGTGGCGGCCACTTCTTGCTGTCAATACAATTGTCGCATCAGGGAAACCAACATCTTCAGGTTTAATAATTTCGTAGTTTTCACGGTTTTTCAGGAAACCATCCTGGTGAATACCTGAACTATGCGAAAATGCATTGCCGCCAACAATTGCTTTGTTTGGTTGAACTGGCATATTCATCTGGTTTCTCACCATATGGCTCATTTCGTAAAAACGGGTAGCATCAATCTGGGTGTTTAGGCCCAAAATCTTGTGTGTTTTCAAAATCATGACGACTTCTTCCATGGATGTATTGCCTGCACGCTCTCCGATGCCGTTGATGGTACATTCTACCTGGCGGGCACCATTTTGTAAGCCGGCAATAGAATTGGCTGTAGCCAAACCTAAATCGTTGTGGCAGTGTACCGATATAATGGCCTGGTCGATATTTTTTACATTCTCTTTTAAGAAAAGAATTTTCGAACCATATTGATCTGGCAGGCAGTAACCGTTTGTATCAGGGATGTTTACCACTGTTGCACCAGCAGCAATTACCGCTTCGATCATTTTGGCTAAAAACTCGATGTCGGCGCGGCCAGCATCTTCAGCGTAGAACTCAACATCTTCCACATATTTTTTAGCATATTTTACGGCATCAACAGCACGTTCTAAAATATCTTCACGGGTACTGTTAAATTTATGTTTGATATGGAAATCAGACGAGCCGATCCCGGTGTGGATACGCGGTCTTTTTGCATAACGTAAAGCATCTGCAGCAACATCGATATCATTTTTATTTGCACGGGTTAAAGCACAGATAATTGGATTACTGACTGCTTTTGATAACTCAATTACGCTGTTAAAATCTCCTGGACTAGATACCGGGAAACCCGCTTCAATCACATCCACACCTAAAAGCTCGAGTGATTTAGCGATTTCTACTTTTTGGTTTGTATCTAACTGGCAGCCTGGAACCTGCTCGCCGTCACGCAATGTCGTGTCGAAAATATAAACTTTGTTTGGGTCGTGAATCATAATCTTAAGTTTAGGATGTGATTAATTTTTGGGATAAGAATTTAATTACCAATTTACCCATTTCGGCTGTGCCTAAAACTTTAAATCGGTTTGTATTTTGGTCAGCAATATCATGTGTTCTAAAGCCTTCCTTAAGTACCTGGTCAACGGTATCAACCAGTAATTTAGCTTCTTCTTTTAATCCGAAACCAATTTCCAGCATTAAAGCCGCCGATAGGATAGAAGCCAGTGGGTTAGCCAAATCTTTGCCTGTAATATCGTGGGCAGAACCGTGGATCGGCTCAAAGAAACCTGTACTTTCGCCAACAGATGCGGAGGCGAGCATACCCATTGAACCTGCAATCTGCGAAGCCTCATCGGTTAAAATATCACCAAATAAGTTGGCGGTTAACACCACGTCGAATTTCTTTGGATTTTTAATCAGCTGCATGGCTGCATTATCGATAAACATGTGTTCAGTTTCTACATCAGGGTATTGTTTTGCAATTTCCTGAACCGTTTCGCGCCATAAGCGGGAACTTTCTAAAACATTTGCTTTATCTACTGAACACAATCTTTTGTTGCGTTGTTGTGCGGCCTGGTATGCTTTGTGGGCAATACGTTCTACTTCATAACGGTGATAAATCATCAGATCTGAAGCCGTATTTCTGTCTTCAGAGCGTATTTTCTCACCGAAGTACACATCTCCGGTTAATTCGCGGAAGAATAAAATGTCGGTACCTCTTAAAATTTCTGGTTTAATACTAGAGGCTTCAAGAAGTTCATCAAATAGTAATATTGGGCGGAGGTTGGCAAATAAACCCAATTCCTTACGGATTTTTAGCAAACCCTGCTCTGGTCTAACTTTTAAACTCGGGTCGTTATCGTATTTGGCATGACCGATTGCGCCAAAAAGGATAGCGTCGCTTTGTCTCGCTTTTTCTAAAGTTTCATCCGGCAAAGGCTCGCCAGTAACTTCAATGGCTGCATGGCCCATTAGAGCTTCATCAAACACAAATTCATGGCCAAAAATTTCGGCAATTTTTTCTAATGCTGCTTTTCCCCAAGTGGTTACTTCGGGTCCAATACCATCTCCAGGTATTACTAAAATGTTCTTCTTCATTGTACTAAACGTTTTCTAGTATAGTTTCGACGACTTTTACCTCGCCTTTTTCTAACAATATTCTTTTTTCTATGCAGGTTGGCAGCTGCGATTCAAAATGGCCAACATAAATTAAGGTCATTCCATTGCTGCACAGTTCATCAACCAATTGGTTAAAATGTTGTGTTTGCTGTTGGTCTAAACCTTGACAGGGTTCGTCCAGAATTAATAGTTCCGGGTTTTTTATAATCGTCCGCGCCAACAATACCAATCGTTGTTTACCAAGCGGAAGCGCGGTTAATAATTCATTTTTGTTTTCAGTTAATCCAAAATACTCCACAAGTTCATCAACCTGTGTGCTTTTGGTATAGGGCAACTGTTGAAACAAACCTACGGTATCGTAAAAGCCCGAAGCGATGCTTTGCCAAACGGTGGCCGTAGCATCGAAATACCAGTGAAACTCAGGCGATATTAAACCAATGTGCTGTTTAATATCCCATATACTTTCGCCGCTTCCACGTCTGTTGCCGAATAAATAAAGTTCGTTGGCATAAGATTGTGGATGGTCGCCGTTTACTAAACTCAGCAATGTTGATTTCCCTGATCCGTTATGCCCCTGTAAAAGCCATTTTTCTCCAGCCTTAACTTCCCAGTTGATATTTTTTAATACCTGTTTATCGCCATAACTGATGTTCACATCAATCATTTTAACAATATTTTGCGAACTGTAAACAGGCGGTTCTTTTAAGAATGCCGGAATTTCTTTTAAGCGGGGTTTGGTATTGGCAGATGTTTCTAAAGCATCTACTTTAACCAATTGTCCGTTTCTTATTTCAGCAAATGATGTTATACAGGTTGGTAATTCAGTATCGTTGCATATTAAAATCAACTGAGCACCTTCTTTTGCAATCTGATCCAATAAAATGTTTAAATTCTTACGGGATGCCGCATCTAAACCGGTATAAGGCTGATCGATGATCAATAACTGCGGTTTTAACCATAAGGCTTTTACCAGTTGCAGTTTTTTATGTTCGCCGCTGGATAATTCGATCAATTGTGAACTGGCAAATGTTGCAAAACCTAAAGCCTCCAAAATAGGTTCAACCTGATCGAAATGAAGGCCCTTTTCTTTGCCATAGCTAACCAATTCTGCATGAACAGTTAAAGTTTCTTTGGCCTGTTGGCTCGTGTACCGTTGTTGATAATAAAAATTGGCAACACCTTCTAAGTTTTTAAACTGGTACCAGCTTTCAACAAACAAGGTTTCGGCAGGTAATAAACTTTCGTTGTCAAAATAAATTTTCACCTCGCCGGGAACACTTAGTAAGCCAGCGATTCTTTTAGCCAACGAGGTTTTTCCGCTTCCACTAATTCCGCCCAATACCCAGTTTTCACTACGATTAATGGTCCAGTTCAAATCCCTTAGCACAGCTTTTTGCTGAAACTTTAAGTTTAAATTTTGGATGCTGACGAAACGCTCTGCCATGTGTTCTTTATTCTTTTACCACCTTATATGCCTAAGCAGATTAAGGTTTTCTTTAGTGTTTCTGCTTTGCCTTTCTACCCTCGGCCTTTTTCAAATTCTTCAATCAATTGTTTTTGGTTTAAGATGAAATCGATATCATCATAACCGTTTATCAAACACGATTTTTTGTATGGGTTGATCTCAAAAGATTCTTTAGCTCCGGTTTCTACAATCGTTACCGTTTGGTTTTCAAGATCAACTTCTAAAGCCGATTTTGGATTGTGATCAACTGCTTTGAAAATCTGTGCCAAAAACTCTTCACTCACCTGTATGGGTAATAAGCCATTGTTTAGCGCATTTCCTTTAAAGATATCGGCAAAGAAACTGCTGATTACCGCATCAAAGCCGGCATCCTGAATGGCCCATGCGGCATGTTCACGACTACTTCCACACCCAAAGTTTTTTCCTGCAACCAAAACCTGACCACTATAAGTTGGATTATTCATCACGAAATCAGCCTTTGGTTGGTTATCGTTTTCGTAACGCCAGTCGCGAAATAAATTTTCGCCAAAACCTTCACGGGTGGTTGCTTTTAGGAACCGAGCAGGGATGATCTGATCGGTATCGATATTTTCTATGTTTAATGGCACTACTGCCGATGTTAATTTTGTGAATTTTTTCATTTTTAATGATGATTACACAGATTTGAATGATTTCACCGGTTGGTGGTGATTTCAATGTTTTTTAATTATTTGCTGCAAAAACTACAAAATTGTAATACTGATAGTAGCAGTTTGCATTTTTCATTCCTGCGGCTTCCAGCCATGCTAATTGAGCGGATAAGGGAGCCATAATGTCGACCTTAATTCGCTCAAAGGCGCTTTGTTTTTCTTCCTGGGTTAAATCCGGGTGTTGTTGGACATGCTTTTTCCAATTTTCGGTATACACCTTTTCGGCTAAATCGGTATCCCCTAAAACCTGATCGGCATTGATAAACCAGCCACCCGCACGCAGCGTTTTTTTTATTTTACCAAAAAGTTGTTGTTTCAATTGATCTGGCAAATGATGAATGGCCAATCCCGAAACCACTAAATCATAATGGTTTTCCGGTAAATCAACGGTAGCAAAGTCCGCATTTAAAAAACTGATGTTTTCATTGCCATCAAAGCGCTCCTCTGCTTTTTTAAGCATATCTGCCGAAATATCAACCAGGGTTATTTTAGCATCAGGATATTTCTCCTGGAAAAAAGCACTCATTAATCCTGTCCCGGCTCCAACATCTAAAATGTTTTTTACAACAGAAACTTCTTCCGAAAGCGTTAAAGCAGTCCCATAGAAATCGTCAAAACAAGGGATGAGAAAGCGCCTTTGCCTATCATATTTTTCAGATACTGCATTAAACTGGTTTTGTATTTCTTGTAATGTTTCCATTTGTTTTTATTTAACCATTTATTGTTAAGCCTCTATTTCAATAAAATGCTCAACCGTTGGAAAAGGATCATAAAAATGATGTAATAACTTTTTCCAACCCTGGTATTCCGCCGATCCTCTAAAACCTTCGGTATGTGCCTCCAGTGTTTTCCAGTTTACTAGCAGGATGTATTTGTTTTCTACTTCCACACATTTTTGAAGCTGATGCGAAATGTAACCCTCCATTGTGGAAATGATTTTTTGTGCTTCGCTAAAAGCTTTTTCAAAATCGGCTGAAAATCCGGTTTTTACATTCAATATTGCGACTTCTAGAACCCTCAACTTTCTATCTTTTCTAATAAAGCCCTTACATCGGTAATTTTGCCGGTTACGGCTGCTGCTGCTGCGGTAAGCGGGCTGGCCAATAATGTACGGGCATTCTGTCCTTGTCTACCTTCAAAATTTCTGTTTGATGTGGATACACAATATTTGCCAGCCGGGATTTTATCTTCGTTCATCCCTAAACAGGCACTGCAACCCGGTTCGCGTAGCTGAAAACCAGCGGCTTCGAAAATCTTGTCTAAACCTTCGTTTTTAGCCTGTTGTTCTACTTGTTTCGACCCTGGAACAATCCAAACCGTCACATTGTCTGCTTTGCGTTTATCCTTTACAAAATCGGCAACTTCACGTAAATCTTCAATGCGTGAGTTGGTACAGCTTCCGATGAACACATAATCAACCGGTTTTCCGATCAACGACGAATCATCCTCAAAGCCCATATAATCTAATGCTTTCTGGTACGAAAGTTTTTCTTTTTCCGGTTGTGCACCAGTTGCCGGAATATGTTCCTGTATGCCCATGCCCATTCCCGGGTTTGTTCCATAGGTAATCATTGGAGCGATATCTGCGGCATCAAAGGTTAACACACTATCAAATTTGGCGTCAGCATCGCTATATAATGTTTTCCAGTAAGCCAAAGCTTTATCCCATTCTTCGCCTTTAGGAGCAAATTCTCTTCCTTTGATGTAATCGAAAGTGGTTTGGTCTGGTGCAATTAATCCACCACGTGCCCCCATTTCGATACTCATGTTACAGATGGTCATACGTGCCTCCATACTTAAAGCCTCGATTGCCGAACCTGCATACTCAATAAAATAACCTGTACCGCCAGCTGCAGAGATTTTGGCAATAATGTATAAGATAATGTCTTTTGCGCCAACACCCTGTCCAAGTTTACCATTTACCTCAATTTTCATGGTTTTAGGTTTCGATTGCAATAAACATTGCGTGGCGAAAACCTGCTCTACCTGCGAAGTTCCTATACCAAAAGCGATGGCGCCAAAAGCACCGTGGGTAGAGGTATGGCTATCTCCGCAAACCATTGTTTTACCGGGTAAGGTAATGCCGAGCTCTGGACCTATAACATGCACAATACCCTGGAAAGGATGCCCTAAGCCATAAAGTTCTACGCCGAATTCTGCGCAGTTCTTGGTTAGCATATCAACCTGATAGCGCGAAAGTTCCTCTTTAATTGGCAACAACTGGTTCAACGTAGGTACGTTATGATCGGCAGTGGCTACGGTTTGTTTCGGACGTAAAACAGGTAAGCCTCTTTTGCGCAAGCCATCAAATGCCTGCGGAGAAGTTACCTCGTGTATTAAGTGTGTATCAATGTATAAAATATCAGGAAATCCTTCTTCACTTTTGACAACGTGAGCATCCCAAATTTTTTCTACTAATGTTTTTGACATTTTAACCCCCTAGCCCCCTAAAGGGGGAATTTAAGTTTGTAATTATTGTTTTTTATATGACCTATCCAAAGCCCCCTCTCTTTTAGGAGAGGGGATTTAGGGTGAGGTTATGCTGTTTTAATTGCTTTCATTGCCGTCATTGCCTTACGCAATGTAGCGCCAATCTGCTCTACTTCGTGAGAGCGGATAGCCTCATTGATATCGATTAATTTTCTGTTATCAACTGCACCATCTTTACCTTCGTTAAAGTTTTTACCTACTAAATCGGTATCTACTTTTTTCATGAAATCGCCTAAAAGTGGTTTACAAGCCTGATCGAACAAGTAGCAACCATACTCAGCGGTATCAGAAATTACACGGTTCATTTCGAACAATTTCTTACGTGCAATGGTGTTGGCAATAAGTGGTGTTTCGTGTAACGATTCGTAGTAGGCCGATTCTGGTTTAATACCTGCCTGTACCATCGTTTCGAAGGCCAATTCAACACCCGCACGAACAAAAGCAACCATTAAAGTATAGTTATCAAAATATTCCTGCTCACCAATCTTCACATCTCCAGCCGGTGTTTTTTCGAAAGCAGTTTCGCCTGTTTCAGCTCTCCATTTTAGTAAATTTTTATCCCCATTTGCCCAATCTTCCATCATGGTACGACTAAATTCGCCACTCATAATATCGTCCTGGTGTTTTTGGAACAATGGGCGCATGATGTCTTTCAATTCTTCAGAAATTTCGAAAGCTTTGATTTTAGCAACATTGCTTAATCTGTCCATCATGGCAGTGATACCACCTTGTTTTAAGGCTTCGGTAATGACTTCAACACCGTATTGAACCAGTTTAGAAGCGTAACCTGCGTCGATTCCTTTTTCGACCATTTTATCGAAAGATAGGATAGAACCTGTTTGCAATAAACCACAAAGGATGGTTTGCTCGCCCATTAAATCTGATTTTACCTCAGCTACGAATGATGATTTTAATACACCTGCTCTATGGCCACCAGTACCCGCGCAATATGCTTTTGCCTGTGCCAATCCTTTTCCTTGCGGATCGTTTTCAGGGTGAACTGCAATTAAGGTTGGAACGCCGAAACCACGAACATATTCTGCTCTAACTTCACTGCCTGGGCATTTAGGTGCAACCATAATTACGGTTAAATCTTTACGGATCTGCATACCTTCTTCCACGATATTGAAACCGTGTGAATATAACAAAGTAGCACCTTCTTTCATTAAAGGCATAATTGCATTTACAACAGCGGTGTGTTGTTTATCAGGAGTAAGGTTAATTACTACATCTGCATTTGGAATCAACTCTTCGTAAGTACCTACTGTGAAATTATTTTCAGTTGCGTTTTTCCACGAATCGCGTTTACCTTCAATTGCTTCCTTACGTAAAGTGTAGCTTACATCTAAACCACTATCTCTTAAATTTAAACCTTGGTTTAAGCCTTGGGCGCCACAACCTACAATTACCAGTTTTTTGCCTTTTAATGCGCTAACCCCATCCAAAAATTCAGAACTGTCCATGAAGTCGCAAACACCTAATTGGTTTAATTTTTCTCTAAGAGGTAATGTGTTAAAATAATTTGCCATTGTTTTTTATTGGTTAATTTCTATTTAATTATCGGGTTATATATTCTTTTTTCCTTCGGTATGATTACACTGATTTTTACCTATCATCCATTTTCCATCTCACATCTTCCATTTTACATCAGTTTCCTGAGTGCCCATGCATAACCGTAATGTACGTTATCATGACCGATGGTCGTAATCAGTACTTCTTCTATGCTGTTTAATTGCGCACCATAAGTAGCGGTTGTAAAAGGAGTGATGTTCGAAAAATTTCCATTTGCATAGTCTTCTTTTATCTTTTCAATGCTCTCTAATGCGATGGCTTTCAATTCTGCTACTTCTTCTTCAGTTACCGTATAAGATGGTTTCGTATCCTTTTTATAATACTCGTTAAATTTTACCGAAGCCGCATTTTGCAATATACCGGTACGGACATAACAAAGTGTTTGTGTGCTCACTACAATATGCCCAAAATTCCAGATGATATTGTTGTTATAACCGTCAGGGATTTTATTCAATTCTTCGATTGTTAAACTATCGATTAACTGAATAAATGCCTTGCGTGAGTTGATTATAAATTCAAATACCTGGTTCATTTTGCTTTCTATCTAATTTGTGTTTTCGTCTTTAGTCTTTGAGCTTTCAGCCTGAATTAGTTCCTCATTAAAGGTAATCTTATTAAAGAACGGATCGTTTACGGTTACGGCCCATGTTCCATAAAAAGTTTTCTCCAAACCAGGTCTGTTGTATTTGTACTTTTTAGCTAATATTTCTTTATGAAATGCTTTTAAACCTGTACAATCAATATGAACATGTGCACCTGGTGAACTATCCCCGTGATGTTCGCTTAAATGCAACTCAATGCCGCCTAACGAAATCTGCATGTAAACCGGGGTGTTCTCTTCAAAAGTATGCTCCCAGTCTATTTTAAAGCCCAACCAGTCGATATAAAATTCAATTGCTTTATCGTAATCAAATATTCTTAAAATCGGTATTGCTTTATTACATTTCATATTTTTAATCTCCAGCCTATAAAGTGCTTTTCTCTCATTTATTTAAGTCCCTTCTGCTTTAGGAGAGGGGGCTTAAGGGAGAGGCCTACATCGTGAAAATCTTTTCGCCTTTTTCCAAGAACTCATTTTCTACCAATTCTTCACCTGGTTCAAAAGCCTCGAATTCTTTTAGTTTTTCGTGGAAACCAGCGCTATCTTTAATAATGGCTACCCTTGCCGAACGCACAAACTCAATTAGTTCGTAAGGCTCTAAAGCTTTTACAAGAGCGTCGGTTTCTTCGCGGTGGCCGGTTACTGCAAACACAGTGTAATCTTTACGGATCACCACGGCACTGGCACCGTATTGGCGTAATAAACGCTCAACGGTTACTTTCTCTGCAATTTCATCTGTAGAAACTTTGTAAAGCGCCAACTCCTGCCAGATAATTTCCTCGTTGGTATTGAAATATACCTTCAATACCTCAATTTGCTTTTCGATCTGACGGGCAAGCTTTCTCACTACTTCATATCCTTCGTGGATAACGATGTTGAAACGGTGTATCCCATCGATTTCTGACGGAGAAGTGTTCAAACTTTCGATGTTGATTTTTCTTTTAGAGAAAATAATCGCTATCCTGTTTAACAATCCGATGCGGTTTTCGGCATACACCGTAATGGTATATTCCTGTTTTCCTTCAAGATCAACCGTATCTTCTGTATATTTTATTTTATCTTCAGTACTCATGATAATTTCTTTTTTACCTTAAACCTTTCAACTTACTTCAATCTGATTTCGCTTACGCTCATTCCTTGTGGAACCATTGGGAAAACGTTATTTTCTCTACCAACCATTACTTCTAATAGGTAAGCACCTTTGTGGTTAATCATCGTTTCTAATGCGGTTTTTAGGTTTGCACGCGCATCAACTTTATTGGCCTCTATGTAGTAAGATTTTGCTAAGGCAACGAAATCAGGGCTGGTAATGTTCACAAACGAATAACGTTTGTCGTTAAATAACTGTTGCCATTGGCGAACCATACCTAAAAAGCGGTTGTTTAAAATCAAGATTTTTACTTCAGCACCAAACTGCATAATCGTTCCTAGTTCTTGTGGTGTCATCTGGAAACCACCATCACCGATAATGGCAATAACGGTTTTGTTAGGAGCGCCATATTTTGCACCAATAGCAGCCGGTAAGCCAAATCCCATTGTACCTAATCCGCCGGAGGTAATATTACTACGGGTATTGTTGAACTTCGCGTAACGGCAGGCAACCATTTGATGCTGACCTACATCGGTAACGATGATGGCTTCCCCTTCACAAATTTCATTGATATTACGCAATACTTCGCCCATGGTTATTTCATCGCCTTCAGGGTAAAGTTCTGCCGTAATCACCTGGTCTATTTCCTGTTGATTATATTCCTTGAAGACAGCCAACCAATCTTCATGTTTGTTTTCGTTAATCAAATTGGTTAATAGGGGTAGGGTTTCTTTACAATCACCCCAAACACCAACTTCTGCTTTAACATTTTTATCAATTTCAGCAGGATCGATATCCAGGTGAACTACTTTAGCCTGTTTGGCATATTTATCTAAACGGCCGGTTACGCGGTCATCAAAACGCATACCGATGGCAATAATAACATCTGCTTCGTTTGTCAATACATTCGGTCCATAATTACCATGCATGCCCAACATACCCACGTTTAATGGATGTGAAGTCGGAATTGCACCTTCGCCCATGATTGTCCATGCCGCAGGAATTCCACTTTTATCAAGAAAAGCCTTAAATTCTTCTTCGGCTTTTCCTAAAACAACGCCTTGACCAAATAATACAAATGGTTTTTTTGCTGAATTGATCAACTCAGCTGCTTGCTCAATATATTCGATCCTAACTTTTGGTTTTGAGCGATAACTACGGATGTGGCTACATTTTACATATTCAGGAAATTCCTCAATCTGTATCTGTGCATTTTTGGTGATGTCAATTAAAACAGGACCAGGTCTGCCACTTTTAGCAATGTAAAAAGCCTTGGCCAATACCTCCTGGATTTCTTTGGCATCAGTAACCTGATAGTTCCATTTGGTAACCGGAGTGGTAATGTTGATTACATCGGTTTCCTGAAAAGCATCCGTACCCAATAAGTGGGCGAAAACCTGTCCGGTGATACAAACCAATGGTGTACTGTCGATCTGTGCATCTGCTAAACCGGTAACCAGGTTGGTTGCACCTGGTCCGCTGGTTGCGAAAACAACACCAACCTCACCGCTTGCTCTGGCAAAGCCCTGAGCGGCATGGATACCACCTTGCTCATGGCGGACCAATATATGTTCTAATTTATCGGCATAATCGTAAAGAGCATCATAAATAGGCATGATTGCTCCACCTGGATAACCAAAAATAGTGGTAACACCTTCTTCAATTAATCCATTCAACAAAACCTGCGAGCCTGTTCCTTTGAATAAGGTTTTTGAGGTTTCTGCTTTCGCCTCGTTTTGTTGTATTGTTTCTTGTGCAGTTTCCATAGTTATGTTTTTGCGGTTCTATTATTTTTTGATTTTAAACCCAATTCTTTCTCTGTCGTTCCACTTGATTTGAGCAATTTTCTCATCTATTAAATTTTCCATTGCATCATAAAGTTCGTTGAGCTGAACATCGTGTTCGCCAATCCGTTCTTTAATTTCTGTTAACTGTTCATTAATACTGCTTTGTTTTAGCACAATTTTTCGAATGTCAACAAATGCTCTCATAATGGCGATATTCATATTAATCGCCTTGTCACTTTTTAAAACGCCACTTAACATGGCTATACCTTGCTCTGTAAAAGCGTAGGGCAATTTCCGGGTACCTCCCCAACTTGAAGTCACAAATTGTGACTTCAAGTTGATTTCACCTGTTGCCACAATTTGTGAAGAAGCATCTTGATTAGCATCTATCTGAAATTTTATATCTTCAAACTCTGCAGAAGTTAACTGAAACATAAAATCATCTGGAAAACGCTTGATGTTGCGTTTAACGGCTTGATTTAAAACCTTCGTTTCAACTTCATAAAGCGATGCCAGATTAAAGTCGAGCATTACTCTTTCTCCCCGGATTTCATAAATCCTATTCTGAATACTTTTAATTATTTGCATAATCTGTTTTTTAGTATCAATTCATCTGGGGATGATTTTTTTTATTTTTTTAATATTCGTCAGTTACGCAACCACTGGCTGCATCTGAAACTGTTTTAGCATATTTATATAAAACACCTTTTGTTACTTTTAAAGCTGGCTGAACATAGTTTTTTCTGCGTTCAGCAATCACTTCTTCACTGACCATTAAATTAATGGTGTTATTTACGGCATCAATTTCAATTGGGTCGTCATCTTGCACTAATCCAATTAAACCACCTTTGTAAGCTTCAGGAGTAATGTGCCCAACCACAAAACCATGTGTTCCTCCCGAAAAGCGACCGTCGGTAATCAATGCAATTGATTTACCTAAACCGGCACCGATAATTAGCGAGGTAGGCTTTAACATTTCTGGCATACCAGGTGCGCCAACCGGCCCTTCGTTCTTAATAACGACAACGTCACCCGGTTTAATTCTTCCCGAAGAAATTCCGGCAACTAAATCGCGCTCACCATCAAATACGCGTGCAGGACCTTCGAATTTTTCACCTTCTTTACCAGATATTTTGGCTACGGAACCTTTTTCGGCTAAGTTTCCGTAAAGGATTTGTAAGTGACCAGTTGCTTTAATTGGCTCACTTAATTTTTGAATGATTTTCTGATCGTAATCCATCACCGATTTTACATCAGCCAAATTCTCAGCTATGGTTTTTCCGGTAACGGTTAAGCAATCGCCATGTAATAAGCCCTCATTCAATAAATATTTCATTACCGCCGGGATACCACCATATTGGTGTAAATCCTGCATTAAGAATTTACCACTTGGTTTAAAATCCGCCAACACTGGTGTTTCATCGCTCATGCGCTGGAAATCATCTTGCGTAACTTCAACACCAATGGCTTTACCAATTGCAATAAAGTGTAATACGGCATTTGTACTTCCCCCTAAAATGATAATCGAACGAATGGCATTTTCAAATGCTTTTTTCGTCATAATATCAGATGGTTTGATGTCTTTTTCTAATAAAATCCTGATGTATTTACCAGCATCTAAGCATTCTTGTTTTTTCTCTTCACTAACTGCCGGATTTGAAGAAGAATAAGGCAAACTCATACCCAAGGCCTCAATTGCAGCAGCCATTGTGTTTGCGGTGTACATTCCGCCACAAGCACCCGCGCCCGGGCAGGTATGTTTTATAATGCCCTGGAAATCTTCTTCTGAAAGATTGCCACAGATTTTTTGACCCAATGCTTCGAATGCAGATACGATGTTCAGTTCTTCACCTTTGTAGTGTCCTGGTGCAATTGTACCACCATAAACCATAATCGAAGGACGGTCTAAACGTGCCATGGCCATAATGGCACCAGGCATATTTTTATCGCAACCCGGGATGGCAATTACGCCGTCGTAATATTGGCCACCGCAGATGGTTTCGATACTATCAGCAATCACATCACGGCTTACCAACGAATAACGCATGCCGTCTGTACCATTGCTCATCCCATCACTTACCCCAATGGTATTGAAAACCAAGCCCACTAAATCATTATTCCAGACCCCTTTTTTTACATCTTTTGCAAGATCGTTAAGGTGCATATTGCAGGTATTACCATCGTAACCCATACTTGCGATACCGACTTGCGCTTTTGCCATATCAGCATCAGTTAATCCGATTCCGTAAAGCATAGCTTGTGCTGCCGGTTGTGTTGGGTCTTGTGTAAATGTTTTACTGTACTTGTTTAATTCGCTCATTGTTTAAAATGTATATTCTGGTTCTGTTAGTTGTATAATTTTGAGGCAAAAAAAAACCGCCTCGTTTCGGAGGCGGTTTCGATGGGTATATTTTTAATATTATACGCAACGATTTCCACCTCCCGTTTGAGAAATGACAATAATTAGGTTGCTAATAATGTTTGTGTTTATATTCATGTCTTTGATGAATCACAAACATACTAACTATTTAAAAAATGCAAAGAACTATTTTAATATTATTTATTTTTTTACTCCGATTACAATCCCTGTTGCCCAAACCTGTTTGGTTAAGTGCAAATCCTCACGGGATTCTAAGTCTTTGATTAGTTTTTCCGCTTTATCCTGGTGGCCACCGGGCCAATTCGGTTGTGGCAACATGTCGTCAATGATGTAAAGTCCTCCATTGTTAAGCATGGATAAAGCTTCATCTAAAAGCAGGTATTTTCCATGCCAGGTATCGGCAAAAATGTAATCAAATTTTTTGTCTTTATTCTTTTCAAACCATTCTGCTCCATCGGTATCAACCAATGTTAAGCGTTCATCGCCACCAAGAAAAGTTGTGGCTATCGCTAAAAATTTAGCGTCGTTATCAATTGAAGTAAGGGTACTGGTCTGATCTAAACCATCCAATATCCAGGAGGTAGATAAACCGGTTCCGGTTCCAAGCTCCAAAAATTTGCCCGAAGGTTTGGTAGAAGCAAGGGTCCTGAGAAGAGAGCAGGTCAACACATCAGATGCCATATCAAATCCTGATGCTTTTGTTGCACTGTTGATTTGTTTATAGGCCTTCGGGAAACGTTGATTGATTTCTTCGGTCATCTGCTATTGGATGTTTTTTATTATTTAAATTTATTTCGGTTGATGGTTTTTTAGTGGATGTTCCCCGTTATATAATCACTTCGTAATTCACTTTTTCAAGCACCAAATTCTTATAGGCACGTTGTATGGTATAACCGATAGATTCTCTCCATAATGGACGGTAAACAATATCATCAATTGCGGCAATCCCAGCTATTTCAGTTGCAGTTCCGCACAAAAAAGCGCTGTCGGCATTTTTTAAATCTTCTATAGTTAACTTTTTCTCGATGCATTCTATATCCAGGACGCTACAAAGTTCTTTTACTGTTGCGCGCGTAATACCTGGTAAAATGTTCCCTAAAGATGGGGTATATAATCTGCCGTCCTTTTCAAGAAAGATGTTTGCACCAGATGCCTCGGCAACAAAACCATGCATATCTAAAAGCAAGGCTTCGTCATAACCCTTAATGTTTGCAGCGGTAGTGGCTAAGATAGAGTTGACGTAGTTTCCGCTCAATTTAGCCTCCATTGGGGTCGATTTTGGGTTTGGTCTTTCGTAATCTGAAACCGTTAAATTCAATAATTTGTTGCCTGAATAAGCATCCCATTCCCATGCACAGATTAGTATAGAAACACCGCTTGGCCCGTTCAATTTCATGTTTGGGTGACAAAATACCAATGGACGGATATAGGCATCTTTCAGCTTGTTTAACTGAAGTAATTTATAGGTTGCGGCAATTAATTCTTGTTTATCCCAAGGGAAAGGAATATTTGCCAATTGGCACGAACGCTCTAAGCGGTCGAAATGGGCGGCAGCTTTAAAAATCCGGTTGCCGTTGTGTGTTTTATAGGCTCTAATACCCTCGAAAGCAGCATAGCCATAATGTAACGACTGTCCATAAAGGTCAGTGCTGCTATTTACAGCCTTTTCAAACTGCCCATCAAGGTAAATAATCGTATTAGAATTATAGTATTTCATAATACTGTGTTTTGTTATTTAAAAAAAGCGTCCCGTTTGTATCGGGACGCTTTAGGTGTATTTAGTTTTTTAAATCTATTTAGACTGCGCCCGCTTATTACCCCATAAAATATTTAGGAGTAGGAGGTTAAGTAAAATGACTGGTAACAGCACTACATGGCCAACCACTTTTGTGGTAGTAAGGCTTGCAGATATGTTGTGCTGAGTTGTCATTATTATCTTATTGTTTATAAAAACCAATTTAGTTTTTGGTTCATTAATATGCAAGAGAAATCAGAAAAAAGTTAAATCAGAATATTGTTCTTGTATTTTTGCTTATAGCGGAATATTATTCTTAAAAGGAGTTCGATTAGTTATTTAATGCCGATAGCCGTAGACCAAATATCAAAACGGTATACGGTATGTTTATTATGCTTGCATTATAAATTTTCTAGTTTTCTGCCTAAAACGGATAAAAGCACTCTTAAAATTGAAAATCGAGGCGATATTTTGATGTTAAAATGCGAAGAATTATTGATGTTTTGTTTAGATATATTTAGATTATCGAATGCGTTTGATTGCTTATTAAAAATAGTTGTGTAATTTAATATTAGAAACCTTAGCTATGAAAATAATTTATATCCTTTCGATTCTTTTGGCCGTATTATTTAGTGCCTGTTCACCCTCGGATTCATCTAACCATCTCAAAATGGGTAACCAGACTGTTTTAACATCCGATTCCGTGAAGCTATCTGTTAAGGTGGCTGGTAAAGGTCCTGTTTGTATCTATTTGCATGGTGGCCCCGGTCAGGATTTTCTTTCCTTTGAAAAAATGGGGGGAGCAAGTTTAGAAAAATGCTTAACCATGGTTTACCTCGATCAAAGAGGATCGGGTTATTCGCAAAATGCAAAGAACTATAGTTTAGCGCGGGTTGTGCAGGATATTGAAGAGTTGCGGTTAAAATTGGGTGTAGAAAAAGTGTATTTACTCAGTCATTCGTTTGGTGGGGTTCTGGCGATTAATTATGCCTTAAAATATCCTGAACACTTAACCGGCATCATCATGGCCAATACAATTGCCCATTTTATGAACCCGGATCAGGTGAGCGAACAAATTGAATATGGGTACCGGTTATTGAAAAAGGATACCACTATACACGAAACTGACTTTAAAAAATTAATGAATAGTGCGGCCCTGGTTCGAAAAAAGTTAAGTGGAGTGCATCTTGGGTATAAGTATATAGCCAACGATATCAATACCATTGTTAAAATGGATAGTATTGAAAATTCTTACAAACGTACATTAGATTTCGGAATGACACTTTTTATGCCCTTAATGGATAGCACAAAGGTGCAGAAATACCCAGAGTATTTTAAGGACTACGCTTTACTTACGAGTGAGATTAAAGTACCGACCTTAGTCATAACAGGTAAGGGCGATCATGCTGTTGGGCCAGATTATTACAAAAATTACAAGTTTAAAAACCAAAAGGTGTTGCAGCTAGCGGGCTCGCATATGCTTTATTATGAAAATAATAAGGAGTTTACTGCTGCTGTATGTGGTTTTGTTAAATAGTTCCGACAAACAAAAAAGCCTCCGGATTTTAAATCGGGAGGCCTTCTAAAGGTTTGAATATTTTGTTTAAGCGATACCTTCAGCTAGAACCACAATTTTATTATGGATAGCTTCAACTACACCGCCTTTAATAAAAAAGCGTTGCTCATCAGCTTTATTTGCTTTTATAATAACTTCTCCATCTTCTAAAGTAGAGATGATAGGGGCATGGTCTTTTAAAATCTGGAAAGAACCTAAAGTACCAGGCACCGTAACTGCCGTTACTTCACCTTCGAAAACTTTTTTATCTGGAGTTAATATTTCTAAATTCATTTTGAATAGATTTGAGATGTGAGATATGAGATTCGAGACCAGGTCTCTCTCATATCTCATATCTAGTGTCGCACGTCTCTCTTAGTTCGCTTCTGCTAATAATTTTTTACCTTTTTCGATTGCATCTTCAATGCTACCAACTAAGTTAAATGCAGCTTCAGGATACTCATCGACTTCGCCATCCATGATCATGTTAAATCCTTTGATGGTATCTTTAATATCAACCAATACACCTTTTAAGCCTGTAAACTGCTCAGCTACGTGGAAAGGTTGTGATAAGAAACGTTGAACACGACGCGCTCTTGATACCACTAATTTATCTTCCTCAGATAATTCGTCCATACCTAAAATCGCGATGATATCCTGTAATTCTTTATAACGTTGTAAAGTTTCTTTAACACGTTGTGCAGTGTTATAGTGCTCATCACCTAAAACGGCAGGAGAAAGGATACGTGAAGTAGAATCCAATGGATCTACCGCAGGATAAATACCTAGCTCAGCAATTTTACGTGAAAGTACCGTTGTAGCATCTAAGTGGGCAAAAGTTGTTGCCGGAGCAGGGTCAGTTAAATCATCCGCTGGTACATATACCGCTTGTACTGATGTAATTGATCCACGTTTTGTTGACGTAATACGTTCCTGCATCAAACCCATCTCAGTTGCCAATGTTGGTTGGTAACCTACCGCTGATGGCATACGGCCTAATAAAGCCGATACCTCAGAACCTGCCTGAGTAAAACGGAAGATATTATCCACGAAGAAAAGGATATCTTTTCCAGCACCTTCGCCATCACCATCACGGAAATATTCTGCAACTGTTAATCCTGATAATGCTACACGTGCACGTGCACCAGGAGGCTCGTTCATTTGTCCGAAAACCAATGTTGCTTTAGATTCTTTTAATTTTTCAGTATCAACTGCTTTCAAATCCCATCCACCTTTTTCCATTGAGTGTAAGAATTCGTCTCCATAGTTGATTACGCCTGATTCGATAAATTCACGAAGTAAATCGTTACCCTCACGAGTACGCTCACCAACACCTGCGAATACTGATAAACCAGCATAAGCTTTAGCGATGTTGTTTACCAACTCCATAATTAATACCGTTTTACCTACACCAGCACCACCGAACAAACCAATTTTACCACCTTTTGCATAAGGCTCTAATAAATCGATTACTTTAATACCTGTGAAAAGTACCTCAGTTTCAGTAGACAGATCTTCAAACTTAGGAGGAGTTGCGTGGATAGGGCGACCGTCTGTTTTATCAACAGCAGTAATACCGTCAATCGCTTCACCAACTACATTAAATAAACGACCTTTAATCTGGTCGCCTACTGGCATTTTAATTGCTGAACCAGTATCAAGAACCTTCATTCCACGAACTAAACCGTCTGTAGAGTCCATCGAGATTGCACGAACGCGATCTTCACCTAAGTGCTGTTGAACTTCTAAAACAATTTTTTGTCCATTTTCTTTCGTTATCTCTAACGCATCAAAAATTTTAGGTAGATGGGCATCATCAGCAAAGCTAACGTCAACCACTGGGCCGATAATTTGTGCTATTTTTCCTAAGTTAGGCATATCTGTTGTGAGTAAATTTATTACAATCAATGAATTAAAGCTGTTTGTAGGGGCTTCAATTCGGTTGGCAAAGTTAAGTTATTCCAACTGAATTTTAAATATATATTATAAATTTTTTCAACATGATTTTTATCGATAATTTAGAGGCATAAATGAGGGATATGAAAACCATTTTAACAACGGGCAGTAATGGCCTTTTAGGGCAGAAATTAACGGAGAAAGTTCTTGCAGAAGGAAGAGTAAGGCTGGTTGCCACGTCTAAAGGAATTAACCGCTATCCCGCTAATGAAGGGTACGAATATGCGGAAATGGATATCCTAAATGCTGCGCAGATTAGAGCGGTTATCGAAAAGTATCAGCCAGAGGCGATCATTCATACAGCAGCAATGACGAATGTTGATACCTGTGAGGCAAATAAAGAGCTTTGCCGTCAGTTAAATGTAGATGCAGTTCGTACCCTATTATCAATATGTGAAGAAAAAAATATTCAGCTCGTCCATTTAAGTACCGATTTTGTTTTTGATGGTGCAGATGGGCCATATAAAGAAGAGGATGCTGTTAATCCGGTAAGTTATTATGGCGAATCGAAAGTGTTGGCTGAAGAACTGTTGAAAAACTCGAAAACAAATTGGGCGATATTGAGAACAATACTGGTTTATGGAATCACGAATGATATGAGCAGGAGCAATATTGTGCTGTGGGCCAAAGGTGCATTAGAAAAAACATCACCCATTAATGTAGTAAATGATCAATGGCGCATGCCAACTTTAGCCGAAGATCTGGCAGAAGCCTGTTTGCTGGCTGTTGAAAAAAATGCAAGGGGAATTTACCATGTATCTGGTAAAGATTACATGAGTATTGCAGCTTTAGTGCGAAAAGTTGCCGATTATTGGTCGCTTGACCAATCCTTTATTAACGAGATTAGCTCAATAAGTTTAAACCAGACAGCTAAACGGCCAGTTAAAACGGGTTTTGTGTTGGATAAAGCGATAAAAGATTTGGGTTACAATCCTCATCGTTTTGAAGAGGGGCTGGCGATTTTAGATCAACAAATGAAAAGACAGTCTTGAGTTGGTAGTGCTAAGTCGTGGGGATCCAAAGCAATTGAAAAATAAAAAACATTTAACAATATATATATTCAAAAAAAAAAATCCATGGCATTACAAGTTGGCGATACCGCCCCCGATTTTAAATTATACAGTTCTGATCTTGCAGAGATTTCACTTTCTGCTTTCAAAGGCAAAAAAGTCATCATTCACTTTTTCCCGATGGCTTTTACCGGAACCTGTACCGAACAGTTATGTGCCATGAGGGATAACTTTAGCTACTATGAAGGAATAAACGCTCAGGTAATCGGTATTTCTGTTGATTCTCCCTTTTCATTGGGAAAGTTTAAAGAAGTACAAAGTTACCAGTTCCCGTTATTATCTGATTTTAACAAAGAAGTATCGGCTGCTTACGGTGCTATTTATGAAGAATTTGCGTTCGGAATGAAGGGTGTTTCGAAAAGAGCGGCTTTTGTAATCGATGAAGAAGGAAAAGTTGCTTATGCAGAAGTTTTAGAAGATGCGAAAGACTTGCCTGATTTTAAAGCAATTAACGATGCATTAAGCGCGTAAAGGATACATTGCAAAAGATAATTTTGATATTTTTTTAAAATTTAATTGGAAATTAAAATATCAAATTATACCTTTGCAGTCCGTTAACGATACGGAAACGCATTTGTAGCTCAATTGGATAGAGCATCTCACTACGGATGAGAAGGTTTGGGGTTCGAATCCCTACAAGTGCACTGTAGAAATAGGGAATTTCAGTGATGAGATTCCCTATTTTTTTTGTTTATATGTCTGGTATTCTGATTCTTACGGTTTTCTCAAATTTGCTGATTTTTAAAGTCTAAAATTTCAGTTTTTTTGGTTTTTTTGAGATTTATTTTCGCTTAAATAGCTGATATATAGTTGTTTATTTATTTTTTCTGGGGTTGGAATTCTCAAAAGGGTTCGAATTACCGGAAGGGTGGGTTAAAGGGAGTCGAACCAGCAACTTTAACGCTGCTAGAACAAGCAAAAATTTGATAAAAACAGCTAAAAATTACCAATATATGGATCTAAATGGAGCAGTTGAATTAGGTTAAGATTGCGATATTTCTGTGGAATAATACAAACATATTCATCAATATAGTTCATTGATTAAGCTTTTCGGGAGGATTTCTTTTATTTCAGTGATTCGTCTCTAGTAGAGTATTCTTTATATTTAGCTACAAATGATGAGTTCTGCAAACCTCTCTAGGAAAAGTATGATATTTTGAGCGTTCGTAGACTGTCTCGTCCTGCTATAGCTTGTCATTAAAAACAAAAAAATGGCGACAAAAAGCAAAGACAAAACAAAAATTTCAAGCAGAAAACCCTGGGGTCGATTAAGTGATGTTGTTAAAGAAAAAATCGTTGAAGAAGTTGCATCGGGTATGCTCAGTCGGCGAGCAGCTGGCCGTAAATACGGTTTACCGACAAGTACTATAGGACTTTGGATTGAGAAGCGTAATTTAGCTATCTTGCTACAAGCTAAGCCTTCAAATGTACTGTCAGCGATGGACGAAAACCAGGAAACGAAACTTCTTAAGAAAAAGATTGATGAGCTGACTAAGGCACTAGCCGACGCTCAACTGAAGAATGTTGGATTAGAGACCATGATTGAGGTTGCCGAAAGCGAACTTAAGATCAACATCAGAAAAAAGCGTGGTACCAAACGGTCTTAAGAATGCGGCAAAAACAACCGGAAAGATCTCTGGTTGAACTTTGTGCACTGTTTGGTGTGAGTCGCCAGGCTTATTATCTGGCACAGAAAACAGCACATAAGACTGATATTTCCCATATGGTGGTATTGGGCCTGGTGTCTGAATTCCGTTCGGAAGTTCCACTTTTAGGGACACGGAAACTTCTTCATATGCTTTCTCCGGAGATGGGAAAGCACAATATAAAAATGGGGCGGGACCAGCTTTATGATCTTTTGAGGTTTCATGGGCTATTGATACGCAGGAGGAAACGGTCTATCAGGACTACTGACTCCAATCATGCCTTAAAAAGGTATCCTAACCTGATAAAACACATGTTGCTTTCTGCCCCTGAACAGCTATGGGTGAGCGATATTACCTACATCCGGACCCAGTTGGGCTTTAGTTACTTAAGTTTAATTACTGATGCTTACTCCAGGAAAATTGTAGGATTCGCGCTCCATCCGAACCTTGAGGCCCCTGGTTGCATCAGCGCTTTGGAGATGGCCATCGCTGGAAGAAAAAAAGACTCACCCTTTATTCTGGTTCATCATTCGGATCGGGGGATACAATATTGTTCTAAAAGCTATACTGAGCTTCTAAATTGGGGTAAGATCGCAATCAGCATGACCGAAAGCGGTAGTCCGTACGATAATGCTTTAGCCGAACGTGTTAACGGAATAGTAAAGAATGAGTTTTTTCCAAAAAGAATATATCGTGATCATAATGAAGCTAAAAAGAGCATTGAAATCATCATCAAAAACTACAATGAAAAAAGACCGCATGGCAGTCTGGACTATCTTACGCCTAGCAAAGCACATGATATGAGCGGGGAAATAAAAAAACGTTGGAAGCATTATCCTTACAAGAAAAAGGATATAGAAAAAGATCAAACGGAGACTGTTTGACTCAAACGAATAAAAATAAATAGGCTTTTCTTTTAATAATAAATTACGAATTGTACACTTGTAAAGTAATATCAGAATTACCAGAAATGAGATGTAAACTTATTCCAGTATTACCACCTAGAAAATGTAAACTTATTCTAGTATTATAATTCAAAAACGACAAGTAAATTCAGGACGGTACAGACTCAATGTTTCGGTTGGGGATTATCCAAAAAGTGGCCACCGTTTTTTACCCAAAGTGGCCACTTTCTTTTCAGCTAAAGTGGCCAGTATATACCGGTAAAAGTGTGCACTTGACTGATTTATAGCCGTTTTAAGCCTGCTATTATTGACTTCAATCTTGGTGATCCCTTTAGTGTTTTCACTGGCACAGTGTGCTTAAAAACCCCTTTAAAAGCGAAGATGTTTGCTTGAGTATATCAAGTTCTGCTCGGTGGACCTCACAGCAAAGAATTTATGCGCTTAAGGGCTCAACAGACCAGGCATAGTCAGCTAAAAATGGTTTCAAGCTTAAGCCTGGACGCATCTGGTTTCTGAAGTGCCAGCTCAGCGTTACTGTAAAATTTGGGAGAGAAGATTATATTTGACCTCCTTTAAGCTACTTGACTCAAACCCCAGAGGCAAAAAGTCGGCTGCACACTTTGGAATAAAACGGAGTGGATACTATTGC